>JAIDXM010000015.1:0-25687 GCA_029058745.1 Muribaculaceae bacterium | reverse complement strand
CACCTAAACCACCGAGAGACCGTCATTCTCCCAGCCATAATGACGGACTCTCTGTCTTATGGTCTTGGCGCGTTGCCATTGTCTCTATGGTTGGTCAGAATCCTTTCCAACGTTCGCGCCAGTAGGAGTCGCCGAGTTCATCCCAACGTACAATCGTGGCGCCGAAGAAATCGCGTGTGTAGTCGGTGAGCAGGCGTGCGGCCTCTTCCTTCTCCCCGGCATCCAGGAGACGCTTGTATTCGTTCTCTATAGCAGGAAGTTCCAGCCTCCCCTTCTTCAGGAAATGGTCGCGGGCCGGCTCCAGAGTCTTGCGTGCGTCGCCCCATCTGACAGTGGCGAGTTTGTTGGCCTTGCGGTAATGCCATAGGGCAGCGTCGTCGCGGGTGCGGTGCTGCCCGCATATCTTGAGCATAGCCGGGAGGTCGGTCACTCCGGCAAAGACAGGGAAACGGGGAGACTGTCCGGGATTGTCGAGGCATATCCATGCCACACCCCCCACTCCGTCAGGGAGCCAGGAGCGACATTGTATGATGGTGGAATAGGCACACCAGGGGACACTCACCGTGCGGATATTATGCATCGCGCTGTCGCCCAAAGCCTCATAGACGGCAATCTCGTCGGGCTGCATCCAAGGATTCGCCACCGGACTCACCACGCTGTCGGGCACCTCCGGACCGTCGCCTTCCTTCTTCTTCGTGTTCTTCACTTTCAGGCGGCCGCTGAGATTCATGGCCGTCCCCTCATAATAAGAGCCGAGCAGACGCGCCACATCCTCCACCGACACCTTCCTCTCCGGCCTTACGCTCAACGGAAGTTCCTCCATGTTTTCGTTGAATCCGGCTCCGGGAGCAAGTTCATTCATGATGAAGAGTTCACGGACACTGTAGTTTTTCGGCTCTTTCATATAGTTCCCCTTGCTGTATGCCTTCCAGAAGGAGAACTCCCCCTTTCCGTCCCAGAGTCCCATTTTACGCGCCACATCCTTCACATTCTCGGAAACCATATAGTTGAGCGTGTCTTTAAGATTGAGCGTCCCTATGCGGCTCACATTGGCCGAGACGGCTATATGATCGTCGGGGATGCGCACAGCCGCCCATACTCCACCTTTCTTTTTCGGACCCTCTCCCTGCACCTCGAAAATCCACACCTCATTCGGATCGGCTATCGTGAGACACTCTCCGCCGTCGCCATAGCCATATTCCTTTATGAGCCGTCCCATGAGCTTTATGGCCTCGCGGGCGGTGGAACAACGTTGCAACGCGACACGCTGCAGTTCCTCGATCATGAACATCCCCTCCTTGTTCACCATCGTGTCAAGGCCTGAATAGGTGGTCTCCCCGATGGCGAGCTGCCTCTCGTTGAGACATGGGTATGCAGTGTCAAGGAAGCGATATGTGTGACGGGCCTGAGGAATCGTCCCTTTCTCCTTCATCCCGTCAAGGCTGCCGGGATATTCGGTGTGCATCCTCCCCTCATATACGCTCATCACAGTGTCGCGTGGATAGTCGGCGGGAGCCACCGACTGCATCCAGGTGCGATACCATGAATCGCATGTATGGCTCGTCATCACAGACCCGTCGGCCGAGGCCCCTTTACCCACCATAATGCTCGTGCATGCGTCAGAAGGATTCTGCGCTCCGGAAACCGTGGCCAACATCATAGCCGCCACCGCCGCTATTTCTCTTATCTTTATCATGGATGTCAAGTTTTAGTCATGTATCTATTCAATGCGCGTCATTTCGCTTAACGGAGCTTGCCGTCGCGTCCAAGCCAACGCGAGCACATCTGCCACATGGCAATCCCCGCGCTCACCGACACGTTGAGGGAGTGCTTCACGCCGGCCTGCGGAATCTCCAGCACAATATCGGCCAAATCCACTATCCTCTGGTCAACCCCCTTCACCTCGTTTCCCACAACGAGCAGATAGCGCTCGCCCTCCTCTGGAGAGAAATCCTGGAGCGGGAGACTGTCGTGGGCCTGTTCGAGCACACATATCCTCCAGCCCTCGTTTTTCATCCTCAGAGCCTCCCCGAGAGCGTCGGGCACATGCCGCCACCTCACGCTCTCTTCCGCGCCAAGCGCAGTCTTGGATATCTCCGGATGCGGGGGGCATCCCGTGATTCCGGCCATTATCATCTCCTCTATGAGGAAAGCGTCGGCGGTGCGCAACATCGCCCCCACATTATACATCGACCTCACGTTGTCGGCCATCAGGGCCACAGGAAGCTTATCTGTCTCCCTGTATTCCCTAAGGCTGCATTTGGTGAGTTCGAATATGTTCTTTTTCCGATGTTCCATATTCACGACATACGGAGCATCCTTTCTATAGGACGCAGGGCCTTCTCCGCCACAATGGGGTCAACATTGATTTCAGGCTTTCCGTCGCGCAACGCCTCATACACCTTGCGGAGGGTGTTCAGCTTCATATACTCGCACTGGTTGCACTGGCATTCCGAATCCTCAGCGGGAGCCGCGAGGAAAGTTTTCTGCGGGCACTTGTTACGCATCTCGAAAAGGATTCCGCTCTCGGTGACCACAATGTATTCCGGCGCGTCATCCTTGGCGGCAAAGTCAAGGAGCGCCGCAGTGGAACCCACCTTGTCGGCTATGAGCTGCAGGGGACGGCGGCATTCCGGATGCACGAGAATCTTGGCTTCCGGATGCTCTTTCTTCATCTCCGCGATTTTCTCAATCGAGAAACGGTCGTGGACATGACACGCGCCGTTCCAGAGAAGCATGTCGCGTCCGGTGACGCTGTTGATGTATTCCCCGAGGTTACGGTCAGGCCCGAATATAATCTTCTCGTCGGCCGGGAGCTTCTCCACGATGTCCCGGGCGTTTCCGGAAGTCACCACAATATCGGTGTTGGCCTTCACGGCAGCCGATGTGTTGACATAACTTATCACCGTGTAGCCGGGATGCTCCTTAACGAAATTCTCAAATTCCACGGGATCGCAGCTGTCGGCCAACGAGCACCCAGCCTCTGTGTCGGGAATAAGGACCGTCTTTCCGGGACAAAGAATCTTTGCGGTCTCCCCCATGAAATGCACGCCACACATCACTATGACATCGGCGTCGGTCTTGGCGGCCTGTCGGGCAAGAGCGAGAGAGTCGCCGATGAAGTCGGCTATCTCCTGTATTTCGTCGCGCTGATAATAATGCGCCATGATGAGTGCGTTCTTCTCCTTCTTGAGTCGGGCTATTTCCTGGCGTAGCCATTCGTCCGACGGATTGGCTGGGGTGGATTTCATTTTTGTTATTTATTTAATAAAAATTTAAAACTAAATAAAAATTAAAACAACAACAATAAAGGGTGTAGATAACCACTAATAACTTTTCTCTCAAAAATTTGGAAAATTGGGTTATTGAACTCCAAGTCCACTTTATTGTCATGTTATCTACAGGCGGTTTCTCTGATAATCAAGAGTGTGCATACGTTATCGACACCCTGTAGATAACTGCAAAGTTAATAAATTTTCGCGACAGAAGGTGTTGAAAACTGTAGAAAACCCTGTCTATTCCTGTAGATTTTTCAGTCAATAAATAACCGTAATAAAATGCTTGGAAATCCGGACATGTGTAAAGGTCATGTTCTCAGAGTTTTTTTATAAATTGCAAGAGAAGTGAAAAAATGTTATAATTCTGTTTTCAACGTGATTTCTACGGCTTTTCAACGTGATTTCGACAGGTTATCTACAGGTTATTGACAATTTCAGGGCTGGCTTCAACCTCATGATGGGGAGAGAAAATGTATTCCACCACCCCCACGAGGCTATACAATAGGGAGCCGGGTGACATGAAAAAGCGGGAACCCCGTAAGTTTTCCGGAGCCCCCGCAACATCAAGGTTACGAAAAGGTGATTTCCTTTTTTATATGAGACGTCATCCCTTGACAGCGACGTCTGTGGCAAGTTTTGATTCAAGCACAGAAAAATTAAAAG
The DNA here is from genome assembly GCA_029058745.1 of Muribaculaceae bacterium. Taxonomy (GTDB): domain Bacteria; phylum Bacteroidota; class Bacteroidia; order Bacteroidales; family Muribaculaceae; genus Lepagella. The sequence goes on along the minus strand of JAIDXM010000015.1, from coordinate 21,746 downwards.
TCCCTGCGGCCGTGGCCATTTCCTCCACACCTGTTTACGGCCACAGCCGTCAGGCACTCTTGATGCTTTTCGTTAGTATAACCTTCCGGGTTACTTAGAGGTTCACCCTGTAAAGGTTTTTAACTTTTACAGGGTATAAACAAGGAGGCGTATCATAAAAAGTCAATTATGATACGCCTCCTCGATAATGTCGGGGTGGAAAGGATGGTGTCAGATGAGAGAGCGTCCTTTCTCGATGGCCTGCTCATTGAGAGGGAGGAGATGGTGGTGGCGTTCCGGTATTGATTTCTTGAGCCCTTTCATCACATTCTCCATCGGGAGCTTATAAGGCATAGCCTCCAGGAGCGCTCCCATCACCACCATGTTGTAGGCTTTCGAGTTTCCCAGTTCGAAAGAAGCTTCCATGGCATTGATGGGGATAAGCTTCACATCTGTCCGCGACGGATGCTTGTGTATGCCGTTGGTGTCATACATCAGTATCCCGCCCGGCTTTACTCTCGGAGAGAATTTGTCGAGGCTCTGCTGATTGAGGGCCACCACGATGTCGTATGTGTCAAGCACCGGAGAGGATATCCTCTCGTCGGAAATAATCACGGTAACATTCGCTGTTCCCCCTCTTTGTTCCGGCCCGTAGGAAGGCATCCATGTCACTTCCTTGTTGTCCATAAGTCCGGAATAGGCCAGAATCTTACCCATTGAGAGCACCCCCTGTCCTCCGAATCCCGCTATAATAATCTCTTCAGTCATTTGTCTGTATGATTAGAATCCATAATGTGATAAAGGGTCATGCATTACGCATTGTCTTTAATATCTCCCGGAGGGTATTTCTCAAACATATGCTCCGCCATCCATTTGTTAGCCTCGTCAGGAGTCATCTTCCATCCGGAGCTGCAGGTGGAGACAATCTCCACTACAGAAGTTCCCTTTTTAGCCATCGCATTCTGAAAGGCCTTTTTCAACGCGGCCTTGGTCTTGCGCACGGCCCCGGGGGTATGAACCGACTGGCGGGTCACGTAGCATGTCCCGTCGAGTTCGGCGAGAAGCTTTGTGATGGCAATGGGATATCCGTTGAGGTCAACGCGCCGTCCATATGGGGTGGTGGCTGTTTTCTGCCCTATCAGTGTGGTGGGGGCCATCTGTCCTCCGGTCATTCCGTATATTGCGTTGTTGACAAATACCATCACGATGTTCTCTCCACGGTTGGCGGCGTGGATTGTTTCCGCAGTGCCTATCGCCGCCATGTCGCCGTCTCCCTGATATGTGAACACGACATTGTCTTCCCAGAGTCTGCTTATGGCGGTGGCCACCGCCGGGGCCCTCCCGTGGGCCGCTTCCACCCAGTCAACGTTGACATAGTTATAGGCGAACACCGCGCATCCCACAGGCGACACTCCGACAGTTTTCTCCGTGATGTCCAGCTCCTCCACAATCTCGGCAATGAGCTTATGTATCACGCCGTGGCTGCACCCGGGGCAGTAGTGCATGTGGACGTCGTCGAGGAGGGCAGGTTTCGAATATACCTTGTTCTCCTCCTTTATAATATCTTTGACTTCCATAGGGAATGATTATTTTATAAAATTATTCTCAAGAGCCTCCACCACTTCCTGCGGACTGGGTATTATTCCGCCGAGCCTCCCGAAATGCTTCACGGGGATGGCGTCGTGGATGGAAAGTCGCACGTCCTCAATCATCTGTCCGGCGTTCAGCTCCACGCATAAAATACCCTTCTTCCCCTCGGCCGCCTTTCGAATGGCCTCGGCCGGGAAAGGCCAAAGGGTTATAGGGCGCACTATGCCTACCTTTATCCCCTTCTCTTTGGCGATGTCTTTCGCCTTGGCGCAAATTCTGGCCATCGAACCGAATGCCACAATCAGGTAATCGGCTCCTTCCGTGTCCAGTTCCTCCCAGCGGGTCTCGTTGTCGCTGATTGCGCGGTAGCGTTCCTGCAGACGGTTGTTGATTTCCTCCATCTTGGAAGACTCCAGTTCCAGTGATGTCACCACGTTGCGGGTCCTCATCCCCTTCCTGCCGTTGGCGGCCCAGGGACATTGGCGGCGTATCTCCTCTTCGGAGCGTCGCGGACGTTGCTCCGGAAGCACCACCTTCTCCATCATCTGTCCCACGATTCCGTCGGCCAGTATCATGGCTGGTGTGCGGTATTTGAACGAAAGGTCGAACCCGAGGGCCACGAAATCCACCATCTCCTGCACGGAAGCCGGGGCAAGCACAATTAGATGGTAGTCGCCGTGTCCACCACCCTTCGTGGCTTGGAAATAGTCGGCCTGCGATGGTTGGATGGTGCCAAGTCCGGGTCCACCTCTCATCACGTTGAGGATGAGGGCCGGAAGTTCGGCCCCCGCCATATATGATATACCCTCCTGTTTCAGGCTTATGCCCGGAGAGGAAGATGAGGTCATCACGGCCTTGCCGGAAGCCGCGCCCCCATATACCATGTTGATGGCCGCCACTTCCGATTCCGCCTGAAGCACTGTCATGCCGGTGGTTTCCCAAGGCATCAGAGCCTCGAGGGTCTCAAGCACTTCCGACTGGGGGGTAATTGGATAACCGAAATAGCCGTCGCAACCGTAGCGTATTGCCGCATGTGCTATGGCCTCGTTACCTTTCATGAGTTTCACCTCTTCTTTCATGTCTGATTCTGTTATGCCTCCCTTTGCTGTCGCGGCGGGAAGCCTGTATTATGTCAGTCTGTTTTCACACGATAGACCTCGATGCAGGCATCGGGGCAAACCCAGGCGCAGGAGCAGCAACCGATGCAGCTGTCCGGATTTGCCATGAAGGCATAATGATAGCCCCGGTCGTTCACTTCATTGGGCTGGAGGGAGAGAGTGGATGTAGGGCATGCCACGACACACAGGTTGCATCCCTTACACTTCTCTACGTTGACGCTTACGGCGCCTCTGACTTTTGCCATGTCTATATCGTTGTAGTTTGTTTTCCGTCCCGCTCCCGCATGAGGATAAAGAGAGTGATAACTGCATCATCCGGGAACTGTACGGATTTATTGTTTCTAATGCTTCGATTCACAAAAGTAATAAAAAACTTTTGCAATTAATGGAGTATTCGTATGTTGAACAACATATTTTATGCTGTATAACATAAAATAAATTGAAAATCAGTTTTTATTTAACAGATTTTAATGTTTGTGTTCCAGTATTTCTGCCAGTCTTCTCATCCCTTCGGTGGCAGTGGCTTTTATGACTGTGACATCGGCCATGCGAGAGGCTGCGGAGGCCGGGTTGGGGTCGATGTAATATATAGGAGTGCCCCGACGGACATACTGGATCAGTCCGGCGGCGGGATACACAGCCAGCGATGTCCCTATCACCACGAATATGTCAGCCATCTCCACCCATTCGATGGCTTTCTCGATGTTGGGGACCGGCTCTTGGAAAAACACTATGTGCGGACGCATGAGGTCGCCGCGTTTTCCACGTGTGTCGGGTGTTGTGTCGAGATGCTGCGGATCGAGGGGTTCTATATAGGAGGGGTCGGAGACTGAGCGGATTTTCATGAGTTCGCCATGGAGATGGAGCACCTTCGACGACCCGGCCCTCTCATGGAGGTCATCCACATTCTGGGTTATGACATACACGTCGAAGTCTCTTTCGAGCTCCACGAGGGCTTTATGCGCGTCGTTGGGGAATTTCGACACGAGGTCATGCCGGCGTGCGTTATAGAATTTATGTACAAGCTCCGGATTCTTCCGGAACCCGTCGGCAGAGGCCACGTCCATCACAGGATAATTTTCCCATAACCCACCCGCGTCGCGGAAGGTGGATATGCCGCTCTCGGCGCTTATCCCGGCTCCGGAGGAGATAACTAACTTCGGTTTTCCCATATTCAATGAAATGTTAGGAATTTCTTTTGAGTCACGTCGCTTTGCCTCCCTATCCGGTCAGGAAATAAGCAGGCAACACGGTATGCATATTGAAACAACATGGCATGTGGCCGATGGTTCAAGATGTTTTACCATACGTTGGCGAATTTAGTGTAAAAAAACCGAACGGAAGGTATAATTGCACTTAAAGATTGATGAATGTGCAATCGGCATCACGCACACGGCGACTTATAATACATCAGGAATTATGAGTTGTGCGTTACTAAATATGAATTATTTGTTAACTTTGCAATATGGAAGCCGAAGATTTCGACATACGCGACCGGCAGGTGCGCGACCCTGAGAAAGACATAGAGAAAGCCCTGAGGCCGTTGGCCTTCGATGACTTCAGCGGGCAGGAGAAGATAATCTCAAATCTGCGCATCTTCGTGCAGGCGGCCCGCCTGCGCGGGGAGGCTCTTGACCACACCCTGTTGCATGGACCTCCCGGACTGGGGAAGACCACTCTCTCAAACATCGTGGCAAATGAGCTTGGTGTGGGATTTAAGGTGACTTCCGGGCCTGTGCTCGACAAACCGGGCGACCTCGCGGGAATCCTCATGAGCCTTGAGCCCCACGACGTGCTGTTTATCGATGAAATCCACCGTCTGCATCCTATTGTTGAGGAATATCTCTATTCCGCGATGGAGGACTATCGAATTGACATCCTTCTCGACAAGGGGCCTGGAGCCAAGAGCGTGCAGCTTACAATCGCGCCGTTCACTCTCGTAGGGGCCACCACACGAAGCGGTCTGCTCACCTCGCCGCTCAGGGCGAGGTTTGGCATAAACTGCCATCTCGAATATTATGACCATGAGATATTGAAGGGGATTGTGAAGCGCTCCGCATCACTGCTGAATGTGGGTATCGCTGACGAGGCGGCCATGGAGATTGCCCTTAGGAGCCGTGGCACGCCGCGTGTGGCGAATGCCCTTCTGCGACGTGTGCGCGATTTCGCGATGGTGAAGGGGAACGGGTTTATAGATATCGGGATAGCGCGGCATGCCCTGGAAGCCTTGAATATCGACCGCTATGGACTTGATGAGATAGACAACAGGATTCTGCTCACGATAATCGACAAGTTCAAAGGAGGCCCTGTGGGAATCAGCACCATAGCCACCGCACTCGGTGAGGATGCCGGCACTGTGGAGGAAGTATATGAGCCGTTCCTTATAAAGGAGGGGTTCATGAAGCGTACCCCGAGGGGAAGGGAGGCTACAGATCTTGCATATACTCATTTGAAACGCCGACGCTACGATGCGCCCGGCAATCTTTTTGACAATGAATAATGTCGTGTCAAAGCATATGCATAATTTATAATGAGTTGACATGGCGTTATAGTCAGCACACAAAATAAATGTGTATTTTATGCCTGTGCGAATCCACATGCCAAAGGCGCGTCTCTACCCTCAGAAACGCACAAATAATTTCTGTCACGACTATAATTATCAAGTGTTGTGAATCAATGTGTCGTAAATTAGGTGTTAAGCATTATGCATTGATACTATAGGTTATTGAAAAATGTCTGGAATAAAATCTCTTGTGAAGGACACTGCCGTCTATGGACTCAGCAGTATAGTGGGGCGTTTCCTCAATTGGTGTCTTGTCCCTTTGTATGTTTATAATTTCCCCACCCAGGAATATGGTGTCGTGAGTTATCTCTATGGATTCACTGCTGTCGCGCTCGTGATTCTGAATTATGGGATGGAGACGGGCTTTTTCCGTTTTGCCAACAGGGAGAGTAATCCGGAGAGGGTATATACCACCTCCCTGCTGTCGGTGGGGTTCACCTCTCTCCTTTTCGTGGTGTTGCTGACACTTTTCCGGCACCCCATTGCCAGCGCCTTGCTTCTTCCGGGCGATTCCCTGTACATCTGGTTGCTCGGGGTCACGGTAGCTGTCGATGCGGTATGCAATATCCCATTCGCCTACCTCCGTTATAAGAATAAGGCATGGCTGTTTGCGGGAATAAAGCTGCTGAACGTCGGAGTCAACATAGGGCTCAATCTTTTCTTCCTGTTGGTGTGTCCTGACGCGATGCATGATTGTCCGGAGCTTGTGGAATGGTTCTATGAGCCGCTCGGCGGCAAAGGATTCGGCATCGGCTGGATATTTGTGGCCAATATAATCTCCTCACTGGTTGTGTTGATTTGTCTTTCCCCGCAGATATTAGGAAGGCGATACATGTTTTCGTGGAGTCTGCTGAGGCGCATGCTTGGCTACAGCTGGCCTCTGCTAATTTTGGGGGTGGCCGGGATTCTAAGCCAGAACATGGGACAGTTGCTTATCCCTTACCTTTTTCCCGGCCATGAGGAGGAGGCAACGTCGATGGTAGGTATCTATGGGGCCAACATGAAGATATCGATTGTAATGGTAATGTTTGCCCAGGCCTTCCGCTATGCCTATGAGCCGTTCATATTCTCGCAGGTGCGTGGGGATGGCGAGGGTAAGAAGCAGGCATATTGCGACGCTATGAAGTACTTTATCATCTTCGGTCTCCTGATATTTCTCGGGGTCATGTATTTCCTGCCGATTCTCAGACACTTCATCTCTCCGGACTATTGGAGCGGACTTTCCGTTGTGCCAATATTGATGCTCGCGGAGTTATGTTTCGGTATTTTTTTCAATCTGTCGTTGTGGTATAAGCTAACCGACCGCACGCAATGGGGGATGTATCTCTCGCTGCTATGCTTCGTATTGATGCTTGGGCTCAACCTGTGGCTTGTGCCCTCAATCGGCATTCCGTGTGGGTACATGGGTTCCGCATGGGCAGCCTTGATCAGTTATTTCGTGGTAATGTTGGTGAGTTATTTTATAGGCAGGCATTACTATCCCCTCCCCTATCAGATTGGCCGCATCGCGGTTTATTGTCTTGTGGCCGGAGTGCTTTATTTGGCCGGGTATTTAGTGTCATCGTCGATGCCTTCTGTGGTGTCCTATTGTCTGAAGGGGATAATGCTTGTGGCATATTGCGGAATTGTGGCGATGAATGAGAAGATTCCGGTTGTGTCGCCGTTTCTCCGTCGTTTTTTTTCCCGTCGGTGAATTTTTTTCAAAAGTAAATGGCCGGAGGTTCAAAATCAGTTTAAGAGTTGTGCCGGACGGTCATTATGATTTAGAATATGTTTTCCGAAGGGTGTTTTTTAAGAGTGGCGGTTGCACTAATATAATATGAAGTTTATGAAAAATGAAAGGTAATAAATATTATTTATTGCATAATGTTGCATAATTGCGGATTATTTTATTACTTTGCATTCGATAAATGATGCCAGCTTCCGATTTTTGGAGATTGCTTGAACGCTGGCAACGAATTTTTACAGGAAAATAAGGTAAATAATTAAACAGATATTTTATGAAAGCAACAGAAGTTATGGCGGACCTCCGTCGCCGTTTCCCGAATGAACCGGAATATCTTCAGGCGGTTGAGGAGGTGATTACCTCTATCGAAGACGTATATAATGAGTATCCTCAATTTGAGGCTGAAAACCTGATAGAGCGTCTTTGCATTCCCGACAGGATCTTCTCTTTCCGTGTGAGTTGGGTAGATGACAAGGGGAAGGTGCACAACAATATGGGCTACCGTATCCAGCATAACAATGCCATTGGTCCCTACAAGGGAGGCATCCGCTTTCATGCGTCTGTCAACCAGTCTATCCTGAAGTTCCTCGCATTCGAGCAGACTTTCAAGAACTCACTCACCACACTCGCCATGGGTGGCGGCAAGGGAGGTTCCGACTTCTCTCCGAGAGGGAAGAGCGATATGGAAATCATGCGTTTCTGCCAGGCTTTCATAGCAGAGCTGTGGCGCCAGATCGGCCCTGACACCGATGTTCCTGCAGGTGATATTGGCGTAGGCGGCCGTGAGGTAGGCTATATGTTCGGTTATTACAAGAAGATGGCCCGTGAGTTTACCGGCACATTCACCGGCAAAGGGCTCGATTTCGGCGGCTCCCTGATTCGTCCTGAGGCCACCGGCTATGGCAACTGCTATTTCCTGCTTAATATGCTCGCCACACGCGGCATTGACATCAAGGGTAAGAAAGTGGCTGTTTCCGGTTCGGGCAACGTGGCCACCTACACCACCCGTAAGCTCACGGAGCTTGGCGCGAAGGTTGTTTCCATGAGCGACAGTGGCGGTTCTATCATCAAGCCGGAGGGCTTCTCTGAGGAACAGCTCGAATATATCTTCGAACTCAAGAACTATTATCGCGGACGTATCAGCGAGGTAGCCGACAAATATCCCGACGTGCAGTATCTTCCCGGAGAGCGTCCTTGGAAACATGTCAAGTGTGACATAGCCATGCCTTCCGCAACGCAAAACGAGATTGACGGCGACGATGCCCAGGCCCTTCTCGATGGCGGCACATTCGCGGTGAGCGAAGGCGCCAACATGCCCTCCACTCCTGAGGCAATCAAGAAATTCCTTGACGCAGAGATTCTGTATGCACCCGGAAAGGCAGCCAATGCCGGTGGTGTGGCTGTGTCGGGTCTTGAGATGGCCCAGAACTCAGAACGACTCTCCTGGAGCGCCGAGGAGGTTGACGAGAAACTCAAGGGTATCATGAAGAATATCCACGAGCAGTGTGTAAAATACGGTAAGGAAGAGGGCTCAGACTTCATCAACTATGTGAAAGGCGCCAACGTGGCAGGATTCATGAAGGTGGCTCGCGCCATGATGGCACAGGGTGTCCTCTGACAAGTCAGAAAGATATATTTCGATAATAAAACAGAGACAGCGGTTCCGTATTCCGGGGCCGTTGTCTCTGTTTGGTGGCTATTAACGAAACATTAATGAAGATGTTTCAAGATTGATTTATGTAGGGACATGCCTTCGGCATGTAGGAATGTCTCCATATGAGGAGCGACAACGTCAGATTTGTTATGCCCGGTTGAAACAAATGGACGTTAGAGAGGTTATAATATTGACAGGAAGGGTTTGAGATATGAGGATTTCACTTGCGGATGCTTATGTGATACGCAAATGATATGTGCGGGTGATTAAACCTTGTTGATATTGTATAATCTAAAGATAAGTGTTGTCGGTAATGTCATTATGATTTAACCCGAATTATTAGACAGCGTTATCTTTATAAAATTATTGGTTATGAAAATTTTAAGAAACTTTACAGCGGCATTGTTGGCATTGGCCATGCTTGCGGGTGCTTCCGGTTGTTCTTCAATGACAAACACAGGTAAGGGAGCTCTTATCGGCGGAGGCGGCGGAGCCGCTGTCGGAGCCGGTATCGGCGCTTTGATAGGTGGAGGCAAGGGAGCCGGAATCGGTTCGGCCATAGGTGCGGCTGTCGGGGCCGGGGCCGGTGCGCTTATCGGCAAGAATATGGACAAGCAGCAGAAGGAGCTTGAGGAACAGCTCGCGCAGCAGGCAAAGGTGGAGCAGACCACCGACTCTAACGGTCTGCAGGCCATTAAGGTTACATTCGATGGAGGCATACTTTTCCAGACAGGAAAGTATAATCTGAATGAGAGCGCACAGACCGACCTCACCAAGTTTGCGGTCAATCTTATCCAGAATCCGAATACAGATGTCGCGATTGTCGGCTACACCGACAATACCGGTTCTTACGCAGTCAATGAGAAACTTTCCGACCAGCGGGCCAATTCCGTGCGCAACTATCTTATCAAATGCGGAGTCAATCCCAACCGTCTGACGGCAATAGGTATCCCTATGGCCGACTATGTGGCTTCCAATGACACCCCGGAGGGGCGCGCGCTCAACCGCCGTGTGGAGTTGACTATTTATGCCAACGATCAGATGATAAAGGAGGCAGAGGCTCAGGCATCGAATTGAGACAGGGATGTGACGTCTTTATAAATACAGGAATAAGGACTTTTTTCATAGGTTACATTTGATTGTGAGCGGGGCATGGCATTAAAGACAGCCATGCCCCGTTTCCTTTGAAATGTAATGCTGTGTCCGTTATCTGATTATAATCTTCTTTGAGCGTGAGATGTATAAGCCTGGTCGGGAGGGTTTGTCAACGGGCGTTCCTGTGGTGTCATACCATCTGTCGGATTCGGTATTCTCATCGGCCACACCCTCAACTGCGGCATCGTTTCCATCGGCGAATGTGCATATTGTCTTGAGTGCGGAGAGGGCTTCACCTGTGCGGCTGTCAAAAAGCGGGGCGTTATACCATCCGGAGAGGCTTGTGCCATAAGCGTTATATTCCATCCACCACCAGAAGAGTCCAGTCACCTTCTCATAGTTGAGAAGAAGAGACACGAGGTCTTTGGCGAACAAGTCCTGCCCTTCTTCGGAATATGGATAATCGACAGGCTTGTCGGTTCCCGGCACTTCCCATGCATATGAGTATCCTGTCTCCACAAGCATCACATCTTTTGAAGGATAGTCGGTGGTCAGCTGGTCCAGAGCATTCCTGAGGACGCTCATCGACCCGTGGAAATAGGGGTAATAGCTGAGACCTATGATGTCGTAATCAACACCGAGAGCGTTCATCTTGTCGTAGAAGTTCTTTTGTACGTTGGTTTGCGCCACCCTTTCAGTGTGTATGATTATCTTCGCGTCGGGACATTCCTCACGGCATGCCTTTATGGCCTGTTTCAGAAGCGTGCCGAATCGTTGCCAGTTGGCGTCGCTTCCCATGAAAGCTTTCTTGAGATCCTTGTCGGCGGCTCCGTAAGGACCCCACAGCATACCATAGCTTATCTCATTTCCCGGCTGTATGAAATCAGGTGTCACTCCGGCCTCTTTAAGTGAAACCAGAGTCTCCTTCGTGTAGTCGTAGATTTTCTGATATAGTTGCGCGTCAGAAAGCCCTTCCCAGGCTTTTGGAGTCCACTGCTTTGCGGGGTCGGCCCATGTGTCGGAATAGTGGAAATCAAGAAGCAGTGCGAAACCGGCATCCTTTATTCGTTTGCAGAGGGGAGTGATATATTCAAGGTCCTGGCATGCATTGGGGTCGGCGTCTTTTCCGGTGTAGTCGTCAGGATTGACGAAAAGGCGTACGCGCATGGCATTCATACCCTCCTGATGGAGGAACGGAAGCACCTCTGCGATTGGAGTTCCGTCATGGTCTTTATACTGAGCCCCGGCCTTCTCATATTCCGGGAGAAGGGAGATGTCGCCTCCGACATAGCGATAGGTGGCGAAAGACTGCGTGCACACGAGCGCGGCTGCCGCCAAAAGGAAATTTCTAAGTCTCATAGTTTATGATAGTAGTTTTGTGGTATTTATATAATCCTCATTTGATGAGGAAGAGAACAGGCTGTTTATTATCAACACGGGATATGAGTGTCGGGTTCGGATGCAAATTTAAATAAATAGTTTGGAAATAAAAAGCGGGGCATGTTTGAAAAAACTTGCCCCGCACATACTCACTTTGCTGAAAAGGACTTTTTTGGGTCATTTCTGCCATTTTCAGCATTTTCAATAGCTTCCAGTAAACAGCATTAAATTTGATGATGGAAACCTGATAAAAAACTTTCAGATTACCATTTTTATGAAATGAAGGATGCTATTTCTTTTTCAAGTCTTGCAATCTCCTTTTTCCCATCGACCGAAGACCAGAACTCATGCGTATCCCTCATTTCTTCAACCAGGAACATCATCCTGTCTTCAATTTTGATGTCGTATAGCTCTTGTGCCAAATCGAAAAATCCCTTGCCTGGCATCATCGTATTTTTATCAACCACGACACAAGTAAGCATGGGTCGTTCATACCAGCAAAGTTCTTCTTCCGATACTCGCCCAAGGTCTTCCGCAAGTTGGTTTCTATGGTCGGGGTTTGCCATGGAATATGGCAATGCCACACCTCTGCAAAGATCGGAATAAGATACTACTCCTTTTTGGGATGCGACTTTGGCTAAAAAGAGTTTTATATTTTTCTGTACTCTATTAAGTTCGATTGAATAATCGTCTTCTTCTGATTCCATGTCTTTCTATATTTTAAGTCCGGGTTATTTCTGTGGGAAGAGGATATCGTCATATTCGATATCCCAGTCGGAGAATTTAAAAGCCCAACGTTCTTCCATGAATTCAAGCATTTTGCGTCCACGTTCACGGATTGCGTCCGGAGTCCATTCATCTTTTTGGGAAACTTCAATTTCGCTGTAAGAACCATTGAAATACCCCATACAATTTCCGACGTCATCATATCTCCGCTTTTTCTCGTCAAAAGAAAAGTTTTGCAACTTAGAGTTCTTCGAACGACTGAGAAGCAACAGGTTACCCAATGAATTCAGGTATAGTTGTCTTTCTTTTGGCGTTAATTTATTAAATCGGTCTTTCCAATATTTATCTGTCGGAGTCTGCGGGTAAATATGTTCGATTGTATCCTCTTTATTGCGTTTGTTGAAGACTTCCCAGGTTATTTTTGCGTCAAGGTCACTTTGCAAATTCTCTTCATACTCATAGAGGAAGTATCGAAGTCCATTCCAAGAATAGAAACCTTCCTGGTTGTTTTTGTAGAAAAGGTCATGCACATACTCTTTGAACTTAACCGGGTCAAACCATCCTGATTCAGTTTCGTTTCCGTAGGTGCGGAATATGATATGTGAGATTAGATTTTGTGTGTCGAATTCTTCACGATAGTACGCGCTTGCCAAACGATAGAATTCATTGCTATTGGTGTTTGATTGACGATGGGTTACTCTGAACACAAGGAATACGAAAGATTCGCATTCCTGTAAAAATTCTGATATCAGGTCTTGATCTTTCTCTTTGCAAAAAACAGCCATTATCAATGGGGAGAATGCTGCCAATCCAACACGGTTAAGTCTGTTTACATATTCCTTTATATCATCCGAATAATCGGAATATTGGATATTGAAGATATAGAACCATTGTTTCACACTCTTTGCAAGGCTTGAAAGATAATTCTGAATATCTACAATTTGAATAGTGCCATCCATTACGTTCTTGGCAGTGAACGTTTCCTTTAGAAGGAACCTGGAAAACGCCTCTGCATGGTTTTTGTCATATCTGAAATACATAATCCAATGGTTGTAGAGGAATTTATCATCATCCAGAGGAATATTCTTATTCTTTCCCAGATATTCATAAATCGTTTTCCATGTCTCGTTGATGTCCTTTCTCAAACGGTTTTTAATTGCTTCATCCTCTTTCAGGAGAGTGGAGAGATAAATGAGTCGATTTTTAAGCAATTCGAGTTTTGAGAGCTGTTTCCCACGATTGTTCATTGTTTCAAAGGTGACATGAATATCGAGGTTCTCGTCTATCTCGTAGTAATTGAATTTGAATCGATTCACTATTTTATCGAAAATACTTTCTCGTTGACCACGATCAAGATGTTTGATTTTTTTCGCGAAAAATTGTTTGGCGTTCAGGAGATTGGCGGTATATAGGGTTTCGGGATACTTGTCGGCTGAGGATGATTCCTGTCCGAGAATTCTTGTTTTGAAGAATTCATCGCTTGGATTGTCTTTCTCATATCCGAATGCGAAAGATTTATAATACCCGTCGAGTGAACGGAAAAGAAAATGGCTTTCCCAATTTTCTTTTTTACAAGACACTATGTCGTAAGAGTCTTTGAATGTCTGTAAAAGTTCATTCACAAGTATTATCATCGTGGTCAGTCGTTGCTGTCCGTCAATGATATAGTTTGCTCGTCCCCCCTTGTCTAATAGCCAGAGGTCTTCCTCCCAACGTTCCTTGTTGGCGATTGATTCATATGAAATTGGATCTACGGTTAATTGACCTATATAGTGGGATTTGCCTATACTGAGATTTTGGATATCTTCCCAAAATTCATCTAATTGTTGTTTACCCCAGGAATAACCACGTTGGAAATCCGGGATTCGGAATATCCTGTTGTTGAATATTTCAAATAAGGACAATAGCGTTTTATTGGCCATAATGACTGTTTGATTAGTGAATGGTATAGTTATTAAAGAAAAGATTCATGTAGGGGCATGTTCTTGGTGTGTAGTATTTGAAAATCATATTGTTAATCAAATATACCGGAGGCATGTCCCCTACATTTTTATCGGTTTTAATGAAACATAATTATCGTGGAATGATGATTCTGATATTCTTATGCTGTGAAAATATCATTTATCGAGGGAATCGAGGTATGAGATTATCCGTTCGTCTAATTCGGGATAGGTGCCTTTGTAGAAACGCTGTACTCGAAACATGCTTGGACTGTAGTCTTTAGTTTTTATAATGAATTTCTCTGCTCCCGGTAGGTCTTCGATTTTTACAAGGTCGTCAGATTCTATTGAATACACGGCGAAGTCTGTGCCATGCACCTTGCTCTTCACGATGCGGTTGAGAGCCCTGCCGTCCTGTAGCTGTCCATAGACGGTGGCGTCTTCTATGAAGGAGGTGATTTCGCGGTCGCTGCTGCCTGCCACTTTGCGCACGTATATAACGAGCGCTCCGGCCACCATCGTATCTTTGCATTTTGCTCCGAGTTTTCTGATATTGATATTTCCAAGCGGAGGGGCATATCCGTAGAATTTTCCTGTCTTGGGATTTCTGGTTTCATTATACTTTTCATGTCCCTCGCTGTCTTGAAGGTATGAACCGGAACCAAGGTCGATTACTACAAATGGCTTATCAAATCTGTTTTTTTCCATCTGGTAAGAGATTATTATGAAATCGTACAAGAATTGTAATGATTCTTGCAATCCCCGGATCCCAAGGATTTTGATGTCGTGGTTATAAAAGAAAAAGCGCAGGATCCGTACTTGTTACTCGTCCTGCAAACCTTAGGCATCTGGCATAGCCGTCACATCGTAGAACGAGTAACGCAGAGCCTACGCCGTATGATACAATACCCTTAAAAGGATATGCTGAAGCATACCTTTCCAAGGCATCGATAAATCATACCCGAGGCATCTACCGTTACTTCATCCTTGACGATGGTTTTGAAACTGCCAGATTTCAAGGTTTGCCAAGAATCAAGCGCAAGTAAACGCTTCTGAAAGAATGTCTCAACCCACCCAGCCGACGCATCCACGTCAACGGCGCAGGTTTATCGCAAAGATAGTTACAAAAAGCGAAAGATGCAAACCATGGAATATTTTTCGTGATTACTTCTATTAATACATGGTCATGCCTGTGATGCGATTGAGTGTTTATGAGGGATGATGCAGTGGCGTTATGAAATAAACCGTTCGGTTTTGGAGTTTAATGAATGGAGGGGTGTTTGGTTGCTTTTATGCGTATTTTCACAAGTCAGGACAATCATTCCATCCAGTATTCAATAAAATCAAACAGTAGATTAGATGAGAATCGGAATCGTGAAACGAATAGCTGTCGTTGTGACGGCTTTGGTGGCGTCGCTGGGAGTGATGGCCGCCGACAAGGAGATGTGCTGCTCTTCCTGTGGCAAGACTATGGAGGGGAAGACTGTTGTGATGCTCGGCGACAGCTATGTGCGCAACCATCGTCGTCCTTTTGAGGAGAGCTGGCATGCGAAAGTTGCCTCGCGTCTTGGTATGAAATATGTGAATTTCGGACGCAACGGAAGCAGTATAGCCTTCGACCGCCGCAAAGACGGGTTCGGCCCTGCCATGACAGAGCGCTACAAGGAGATGCCCGACACCGCCGACTATGTGGTGGTGATTGCCGGTCATAATGATGCAGACTATCTCCGCACACACGGCATAGAACAGTGGGATGAGTTTTGCAAGGGACTCGACACCCTCCTCTCCGGTCTGAGGGAAAAATATCCGGAGGCTAAGATTGGTTTTGTGACACCTTGGGCGGTTGACCGTCAGTATTTCAAGGAGGTGACTGATCAGATTCGTAAGGCATGTGCCGCTCATGGAGTGCCTGTGCTCGACATGGCCTCTATGGGAGTCATCGATGTCAACAATCCGGAATTCAGGGCACGTTATTTCCAGGGACCCAATGACACGGCACACTTGAATGCTGAAGGCCACGACCTCCTGCTCACTGTAGGGGAGGAATTCTTCCGCAGTCTCTGACTCCTGCATGGCAGCATACAAAGAAATCCAGCCACAGTAAGCGGCTGGATTTCTTTGTATGCTGCCATCGTTGCGACAACAGCGGGAAATCTCTAAATTAAACAATCTCTATTATGGAATACGCAGATTGCATTCACCTGTATTCTCTTCAGTTTTTTTCCTGTTGGCCTCGGCCTTCTTTCTTTTCGCCTTAGCTTTCTGTCTGTTGGCTTCGGCTATCTGTCTGTTGGCTTTAGCTATCTGTCTATTGGCTTCGGCTTTCTTTCTATTGGTTTCGGCCTTTATTTTGTTGGCCTCGGCTTTTTTTCTATTGGTTTCGGCTATTTTACGGTTTGTGATAGCCGTTTCAGTGCAGGATGATGAAGTGGAGGAGGAGTAGGAAAAGTTTGATCCGGTGTTCCCTACCGTTATAGAGCCTCCTGAAGAGGTCTCTTTGTCGAGAGAGCGGCAACTTCCCGAAAGTTTGACATTGCCATGGCTCGAAGCCTCCACATCCACGGTTTTACAGTCGGCCATATGTATGTTTGCTTTCGCCGCACTCGACACTTCGAGGTCGATATTAGCGTTCGCAATCTTCTTTATAGTGGCGGATGCCGCGCTTGAGAGCTCTATGTCGGCTTTCGCGCAACGAACTTCCCCGATATTCACCGATGATGCGCTTGAACATTCCATATCGAGATTCGCTGTCGTGTATCCTATACTTACATTGGAAGAGCTTGACATCTCGAAATTGATATAAGGGCATTCCACTCTTTTGAAATCCACGCCGGCTGCCGATGAAAGGTTGATGTCGATACCCTGTTTCTGGGAAATGGGAGAGGAAACCACGAGGCTTGCGGCCGATGACATCTCGATTTCAGTGAGTTGTGGCGATGACACGTGCACAATCGACGGGCCGGTGATGCGAGTGAATTTACCTTCATATTTCGCTTTCAGGCATCCGTCTTCCACATACACCTTTATATAATCGGAAGCGGACGGGGTCACGGCGATATCCGCATATCCGGGATTCTTCCCTTGGGAATACACAATCTTTATGCCTTGCTGGGCAGAGATTTTGTTGAAATTTCCAAGGTATATCTTTTTCTTTACCGTCGCGTCAGACTCTTTTCCGTTGGAGACGGAGATGGAATTATGGATGGAGGCGCCGTTTCCTGTGGAGCATCCGAAAAGCAACATTGAGAGTGACAATGTGATGCTTGTGAAGGAGTTTCTTTTCATATGTCAGGAGTTGTTGTGTTGATTCATTAATCAATAAGGGATAATCAGTAACGAGAGGTTACTGGCAATTGAGACCGGGGTGAATCAATATGATGTCATCATTCATCTTGTTACGGTTGGAATGTGCGTCCGGCAGGGTATGCGGCTTTGGTGATGGGCATCTGTTCGAGAATCAGGCCGCGTGTCTTTACCTCACCACCCGAGAGCGATTTCACCGACGACTTGTTGCATCTGCCAGATAGGGTGATTTCCGCGGCACTCTCGGCTTTGGCGTTTACGCTGGCCACGCTCATGCCACGCAGGCGCACATCGGCAGCTGTGGCGGCATTCACTGTCAGGGCGTCTGCTTCCGTGACGAGGAAAAACACGTTTGATGCGGTCTTGGCTTCAACGGTAATCTTTTTCGCTGACACTTCCCCGAAGCTCACGGATGAAGCCGTGGAAGCGTCAACGGTGATTTCCCCGTCTGTTTCCAGCATTCCGTTCACTGTGACAGAAGACGCTGTGGATGTTTTTATGCTGTATAGCATCGGGGAAGAGACAGTCACCACAACTTTTGAGGTATTATTGTCGGAGGTTGACGACTGTCGAGCCGTGAGCACTCCATCCTTGACGGTCAGTTCAAGATTTTTCATACCTGATTCCGAGGCTTTGATTTTTGCCACCCCCGGATTGTCGCCTTGCGAGAACACCACCTCAATGGCATTGGATACGTTTATGCCATTGAAGCTGCTGATGGCGATTTCTCTTGATGTAGGCATGATTTTGCCTGAGGATGCCTGCTTTTGTTCATTCACCGGTGATATGGCCTCCGCGGATGCCTCCATGCATGACAGCGTCCACATGAGTATTGCCCCGAAGGCCGTGAAGACAACCACGGCCGCCACGGCCATCAGCGACTGTGTGTGTGTATGTATGAAACGGGTTGATTTCATGACGTTGATACGGGTTCCTTTTTGAACCCTCCTGTATAATTGACGCACAATTCACTTGATTGTGACAGTATGGGTAAAAAAAATTCCGGTCAAGCCGGAATTTTCTTAGTCGCATGTCGGTGTCGTCCGACAAAGTATGTAATGTCTGTATCATCAGACATTGAATCGGAAATGCATTATGTCGCCGTCGCATACCACATATTCTTTCCCCTCCACGGCCATCTTTCCGGCTTCCTTCACAGCATTCTCAGAGCCGAGGGTAACGAAATCGTCATACTTTATCACTTCGGCGCGTATGAAACCCTTCTCGAAGTCGGTGTGTATGATTCCGGCGGCCTGCGGGGCCTTTGTGCCGCGCAGGAATGTCCAGGCTCTCACCTCGTCGGCCCCGGCGGTGAAATATGTCTGGAGGTCAAGAAGATTGTAGGCGGCACGAATGAGTCGGCTCACGCCGCTCTCCTTGAGTCCTATTTCCTCGAGGAACTCAGCACGTTCCTCGGGAGTCTCGAGTTCGGCGATGTCACTTTCGGTGGCAGCCGCCACAATCATGATGCCGGAATCCTCATCCTTTAGGGCTTCCCTTACCTGTTCCACATACTTGTTTCCTTCCACGGCAGACGCGTCATCGACGTTGCAGACATATAATACAGGCTTGGCGGTGAGGAGGAAGAGGTCGCGGGCGAAACGCTGTTCGTCCTTGGTCTCAAACTTCACACTTCTTGCAGGTTTCCCCTCTTCGAGCGCAGCCTTGTAGGCTTGCAGCACGTCAGCCTGCAGGCGCGCGGTCTTGTCGCCTCCGGTCTGAGCCGCCTTGAGAGTCTTGGCCAGACGGGCGTCAACGGTCTCAAGGTCTTTCAGTTGCAGCTCATAGTTGATGATTTCCATATCGCGCACGGGATCCACCGACCCGTCAACGTGGGTGATATTGTCATCATCGAAACAGCGGAGCACGTGGAGAATCGCGTCGGTTTCACGGATGTTGGCCAGGAACTTGTTGCCCAGTCCCTCCCCTTTGGAGGCCCCTTTCACGAGTCCCGCGATATCAACGATTTCCACTGTCGCGGGCACCACGCTTCTTGGGTTGCACATCTCGACGAGCTTGTTGAGACGCTCGTCGGGCACCGTAATCATCCCCACGTTGGGCTCGATGGTGCAGAACGGGAAATTGGCCGACTGGGCCTTAGCGTTGCTGAGACAGTTGAAGAGCGTGGATTTGCCGACATTGGGCAGTCCCACTATTCCGCATTTCAATGACATGATAATCTATGTGTTAGAGGTGTGCCGGATGCCGACACACCATGTTGTTTTTTATATTGGCTTACACGCAGGCGTCGCTCCGGTCCTGATTAATACGTCCGGACGATACCTGCGTGCAAAATTAATAAAAATATATCAAACAGCGAAAGTCAAAGTATTTAGCGGATTAAGGGTGAGGCTGTCACCATGGAATGGAGCTTACCCGTGAGTAGAGGTAAGTCACCACGTGGCCGTTGTTTGTGCGCCATTGCAGCCACAAAGTGTTGTTGCCGTCAGTGAACCAATAAGCCATCGTAGAAGCGCTTCCGTCCTCATATTGTATGTTGATCTGATAGTCTGTGGTGTTGGAATCTGATTTCTGGCAGAAATAGGCCATCTCTTCAGAATAGGGACGGTTGTTGCTGTAATAATAGTAGCGTCCGTGTCCTCCCCCCAGGAAGTCCATGTAGTTGGTGTCGTAGGTCCCTACCGGGGCTGAATTGGCCTGGGTGAGTTCCCAGGAGCCTTCGAGGCGGGAGTCATAGAAATAGTTGGAGCCCCATCCGGGAGGGGGATTGTAGGGCCAGTAGTCGTCATCGACACATCCGGTCAGGAGTGTTGAGCAACATATGGCCATGAATATGGCCATAAGAGGAAACAGGAAGGAATGCTTTTTCATAACTTGAACAATTTTAATCATTATTAAAACTATTTTTGATATGAAAAAGTTTAGATATATGATTTAATAAGTTGCAGATGATTGTACAATAGTTTTTTAGCCCTGACTTGAGTGGTCAGAAATCGGTGAAGCAGAATGGAAGCAGCGATGCCACCGACGGGAACACATATGTCTTCTCGCGTCCGTAGAGAATCACCTCTATTGTCCCGTGGGCGGCCTCGTATTCGAGGAGGGCCTGACGGCAGGCTCCGCAGGGACTGATAGGGGATGCCTGGAAATATTCTTCATGTCCGAGACCTTCGGGAGCGTGGAGACGAGTCCAGGCCGCGATGGCAATCTTCTTCATTGCCATTCCGGGATGAGAGGCCGACGCGTAGAAAGCGGCGGTGCGCTCGGCGCACAGTCCGGACGGGTAGGCGGCGTTCTCCTGGTTTGAGCCTGCCACGACGGACCCGTCGGCCATTAATATGGCCGCGCCGACATGGAATCTCGAATATGGGACGTATGACGTGCGTGTGGCTTCCTTGGCGGCTTCTACCAGACTGCGGTCTGCTTCCGGAAGTTCCTCAAACGCATATTCCTTCACAGTGGTGGTGATGTTGAATTCTCTCATATATAGTAGGTATATCTTTTTTCGTGTCCTCTTGTATGGACATGATGACAAAATTATATAAAATACATGATGGTCAAAAATAAAAAATGGTTAAATTTGCAGACAATAAAGAAGAGTATGACAGACGCATTATACAATATTATGGTTAAGGCCGGGCGAGTGTGTGCCGTTGTGCTTATGTCGGTGTCAGGGGCTTTCTGCCTGATGGCTTCCGGCCCTTATGAGGAGTATATCGACCGCTACTGCTCTCTGGCCATGGCACATCAGAGCGAATATGGTATCCCCGCGTCGATAACACTCGCTCAGGGGCTCCTGGAGAGCGCCGCCGGGAGAAGCCGTCTCGCGAGTGAGGGCAACAATCACTTCGGCATAAAGTGTCATGGGGAATGGAAAGGTAACACAATGCTTCGCGACGATGACGCCCGCGACGAGTGTTTCAGGGTGTATGACTCCGCAGAGGATAGCTTCGCCGACCATTCGCGGTTTCTGCAGCGTACCCGCTACCGCCGGCTGTTCACCCTCGACATCACCGACTATCAGGGATGGGCGAAAGGTCTGAGGGAATGCGGTTATGCCACCGACCCCAACTATGCCGCCCGTCTGATAACAATCATAGAGCGTTATTCACTCTATGCCTACGACACCCCCGAGGGGCATGCCCCGGAGGAGATGGCCGCCTTCATACGCGATATGCTTGTCAGGACGCATCCGGTGAGGCGTTCCCGGGGATTGCACTACGTAGTGGCCACCCCCGGCGACACTTACAAGAGTATCGCGAAGGAATTCAACCTCAAGACCGGCTATCTTGTTAAGCTCAACGACGCCGGGCATGACAGGGAAATAAAGGCGTGGGAAGAGGTTTATCTTGAGGAGAAGCATGAAGAGGCACCCGACGGGGTGGCCGACGTGACCATAGGAGAGGGGGAATCTATGCATTCCATCTCCCAGCGATTCGGGATGAAGGTCTCGGCTCTGAAGAAGCTGAACCGTAAGGCGAAAGACAGGCCGGGCACCCGTCTGCGCCTCCGGTGAGCGAAAAATAGTGTAAAATATATAAATTAGTCTTGAATGTTTGCAAGAGAATAAAATTTTCACTAATTTTGCGCATGAATCAGTTCTGGTGTCTGCCTGTCGGAAGCCAGACCGTCGGAGTCCGTCTCGTGCGGTGGCCGTTGGGTGCTGTATAAGCCTCTGTAGTTCAACGGATAGAATAGAAGTTTCCTAAAC
>JAIDXM010000014.1 GCA_029058745.1 Muribaculaceae bacterium | reverse complement strand
GCCTGAGGCCCCTGCCAAGGAGGGTCACACTTTCTCAGGCTGGGCAAATGTTCCCGAGACGATGCCGGCGAGCGACATCGAGATATTCGGCAGCTACACGGTCAACAGCTACAAGTTGGTATTCAAGATAGGCGAAGAGGTATTCTCAGAGGCAACAGTGGCATACGGAGATGCCATCATTGCGCCGGAGGTTCCTGCCAAGGAAGGTTATACTTTCGCAGGTTGGGATAACGTCCCGGAGACCATGCCCGCATCCGACCTTGAGATAAACGGAACATATTCCATAAATTCATACCGTCTGCTGGTGTATGTGGATGATGAGGTATATATGGATATTGTGCTTGAGTACGGAACGGAAGTCGAGATTCCGGATCCGGAGGTGCCTGACACAAAGATATTTGAAGGTTGGAAAGAAGAGATTCCGGAGACCATGCCGGCATGTGACCTTGAGATACATGGCACCACCTCAGACCGCCAGTCTTCTGTTGACGGAGTGAATTATGGTGCAGGCACTACGGTTACAGTGTTTGACATGAATGGCAGACTGCTCTTCAAGGATGCTGATTCCGCTGAGGTTATGGAGCGTCTTTCCAAGGGACTCTATATAATCAATGGTAAGAAAGTATATGTAAAATAAAAGACAGGCGGCTGTCCAAATCCTTAATCCGGTAAGGGCAGCCGCCTGATAACAATAATAACACCTTATGATAAAACCAATTCAGCAAACGCTTATTCTTGCGTTGGGCATGTCGTCGCCGCTTATTGCAAGCGGGGCCATCCTTAACGTGGAAGAGGCTAAAAACGTAGCCGCTGAATTCTTTCAGTCGGGCGAGGTCCATCGGTTGGCATCGAAAGACGCTTTTGATCTTGCGCATGTCGCCACCGACGGGTCATTTAATCCAGTATGTTATATTTTCAATGCGAAAGACGGTAAGGGCTTCGTGATAGTGTCGGCCGACGACACGTCATTGCCTGTTGTCGGGTATTCAGTTTCTTCGACATGGAACGGGGAGCAGATGCCGGATGCTGCGGGGACAGTCCTCTCTCGTCCGGTGGCCAACCTTTATGGGGGATATGCCACCCGTTCCGCAGGTGTAGAGAGTCGTCTTCTTCAGACTCCGACATGGAGTCAGGAGGCTCCGTTCAACAACAATATACCCAACCGCAGGCTCACCGGATGCGTCGGAATAGCTTTGGCGGAGATTCTGAAATATCATTCATTCCCGGCCACTCGCCCTGCATCCTTGGTAAAGGAAGGGGAAAGCACCACCTACGGGTGGGACAATATGCGTTCCGACAACTATCGCAACGGCTATTCCCAGACAGAAGCCGATGTGGTGGCCACATTGGTGGCTGATGCCGCCATTGCAATCGGCACAGATTTCGGCATGTCAAGTTCAAGCGCGTTTGAGGTCAAGGTGCCTTATGCGCTGACTTCGATGTTCGGGTATGATTCCGGAGTTTCATATAAGAAGCGGTCTGAAATGGACAAGGAGTCATGGGATGCCTTGATTGTAAACGAAATTGAAGAGGGACGTCCCGTGCTCTACAGTGGCCAGGATGTCTCTGCGGGACACGCTTTCGTATGCGACGGATATGAGATACGCGGAGGCTACTCTTATTTCCATATCAATTGGGGATGGGGCGGCGCAGCCGACGGTTATTATGCGTCAGACGCGTTGAATCCTGTGGTGAGCAGCTCCCATAGCTTCAACGATCTCACCACCATCGTATATAATATCAAGCCGGCGGCTAATTCAATCGAATGGTCGCCGATCCACATCACGAGCGACGAGCGTCAGGTGGGTCTGACACTTGATGTGGCGGATGTGGAGCCCGGAGGCACCTTCACCGCCCGTGCCGGATCATTAAAGAATATCTCAGATGTGGGGTATTCCGGCAGTCTGTCGATTGCTCTTTATGACGGCACCGGGAAGATGAAATGTCTTCTTAATGATGGTCGCGGATTCAGCCTTGGCTCTTTGCAGATGGTGAAATATGTGGATTTCAACTGTAAAGTACCGTCGGATGTCTCTGTAGAGGATGGCGACGTGGTACGTCTTGTCACCAAAGCCAATGGGGAATCCGGATGGCTTCCTGTGGCCGGCGACCTCCTTGCCGGCGGTGATGTCCGTGCCCGTGGAGGCGTGATTCCTTATTTCTCGGTTGCAATACCCGCCTCAGTAGAAGGCGTTGAGATTACATCATCCGATTCAAGGGTTATCAAGGGTCGTGACTATTCATTCACGGTGGTTCCCACATCTGTTGATAAGGTAGTAACAGTTAAAGCCAACGGATTTATCCTCACAGCCGATGCCTCGAATGTATATAAACTGTCGAATGTTGTGGAGGACCAGAAAATCGACATCATAGTGCAGGATGCCTCGGAGGTTCTTTCAAAGAGCACATTGTGGGTAGAGGCAGGAAGCCTTCAACAGCTTATCGGCGAGAAGGAATCTGCCACTATAGTTGACCTCACACTGTTCGGAACTATGAATGTGAACGACTTCACTTTCATACGCGACAGAATGAAACTGAAACGTCTTGACATCTCACAGGTGAGCATACAGGCAAGCGGCTCGAA
Source organism: Muribaculaceae bacterium (assembly GCA_029058745.1). GTDB lineage: Bacteria > Bacteroidota > Bacteroidia > Bacteroidales > Muribaculaceae > Lepagella. Next base: position 24,911 of record JAIDXM010000014.1, on the reverse strand, counting down.
TCCGGCCAATGCGATTCCTGCCAATGCTCTCAGTGGCTGCGAATCGCTTGAGAGCATAGTGTTGCCCTCTAATGTCAATACGTTCAAGAGCGGATGTTTCAGCTACAGCGGCTTGCGTTCTATAGAGATTCCGGCATCAGTAGCTACATACGAATATAATATTTTCCTCGGATGCTACTCGTTGCGGGAGGTGACAGTGAGACGCTCCACTCCGGCGTGGGTCAACTGGTGTGTGTTCCAGGGTACACCTAAGGCACGCCTCGTGGTTCCGACCGGCGCGACAGCGGCATATCAGGCGAAGGAGTACTGGCAGGACTTTAAGGAAATAGCCGAGGAGGATGCCGTGGCGCCTTCTGTCTGCAAGGTAATGGTCCAGGAGTCGAAGGGCTTGAACATAACTACACTCACCGAGGGTACAGAGGTGGCTCCTGGCACGGAGTTCAGGTTTATGGTGGAGAGCGACGATTCTTTCGGCGACGCCACGATGGAGGTATATGCCAACAGTACGCGCCTTTATCCAGATTCGGATGGGGTGTATAAGGCTACTGTGAATAAGAACACTCTCTTCCATGTGGATTTCAGGTATCCGCAGGCTACATATGAAGACACCGGATGGAAAATTACCGGAGACGCCGGCGGCATCGGGCTTGTAACAGATGTAATCAATGTCACTCCCGGCAAGGCGTTTACCGTAAGGGCAAACGCGATTAAGGTTCCGTCGGGCGATGAGGCTGTGAAGTTCTTTAGTGTTGTGCTTACCGACAAGGACGGCGGCATCAAGGAATTCATATCTCCAGTGATGAGCAATACGTTGTCGGGAACCGGCAACCTGTCGTATAACTTCACCTGCCAGGTGAAGGATGCTACCGTAAGGGAGGGGAACTATGTGCGCATAGCCACTTCCTACAATAAGAAAAACTGGTATCTGGTGAATGCGGAGAGCGACACCATCGTTGACCGCATCAGCGCAATCGGCAATAGGGTGGTATATCACAGTGTGCATATGCCGGAGTCAGTGAATGGCGCGGTAATCCAGGGAGGCGCGACACAAGTGGTGAGAGGCATGCCTTTCAATCTGAAGGTAATCCCCGTTTCCACGGCCGATCGCATCACTTTGTCGGTGAATGGCATCAACAAGGCGGTAAAGGCGGCAATCGCGAATTTGTCCATACCTTCGGTGACAGAAGACCTTGAGATTGCCATCCAGGTGAACGCCGCCGATGCCGACGACTATGTGGTGGTGAATGTGCGAGAGGGAGAACTCGCAAGCAAAATAGCAGCTTGTCCTTCCCGTCTGAAGGTGATAGGCACGATTCTATCGACAGAGTTCGATGCGTTCCGCAACAACTCAGGCACAATCGTTGACCTTGACCTCTCCGACGTGACTATCAAGGGGGCTGTGGGAGCGAGAAACGCTATTCCGTCGAATGCTTTTGTGCCTTCGAACTCACTGTCGGCATCCGCACTCAAGACCGTGATACTCCCCTCAAATCTCGAGAGCATCGAGGAGAGTGCGTTCTACCGATGCACGAACCTGCAGGAAATCACATTGCCTTCTACTGTGACTTACGTTGGCAGCGGTGCCTTCTCGACTTGCGTCGGTCTGCAGAAGATCATGGTGCTCGGTTCTGTTCCTCCTGCAACAGGCAACATGTCTCCTTTCCCCGCCAACACTTCCGGCATCACTCTCGAAGTGCCCAAGGGTTCTGAGTCGGCATATGGAGCCGCTTCTTATTGGAACACGCTCGGACAGTCAACCGCCGCCACTTATTACAACATACAGATTGATCCGACACGCAGTTTCGGCTACAACCAGTATTACAATGACCTTACCAAGATTCTGTATGAGGGCAAGGCGCTTTCAATCACTGTCGGACTTCCCAATTGCACTCTGTCGAGAAACAGCATCCGCCGTCCGGGAGAGGCTTTCAAATTGTATGACAATGGAGAGGATGTCACAGGTAAGAGTTATTTCAAGTATGGACAGTATTCAGTTACATTTGACGAATGGTATCAGCCCGACAATATCAAACATCCACAGGATCACGTGATAGATGTGGAGTTCTATTACGGCATTACGTTCCAGCTTCCGGAGGGAGTGTCTGCAGAGATTGTGAATCTCGAGGAGGGGGACCGATGGGATGAGGTCGATATGTCGATGTTCGATGCAAACTCAACGGCAACCAAGACACTTTATAGGGAAGGTAAGGACTATAAGTTCCGCCTTGACACATCGTCGCCGAATGTGAAGCTTGACGTGAGGGTCGAGAACAAGATTATCACCAAGCTTGGTGCGGAACCGGAATATGAGTGGCCCATCCAGACTGTATTGCCTGACGAGAACGGTTATTATACTGTCTCTTCACTCCCCGGCAATTCATGGGTGAAGGTGGCTGCCTCGCTCGTGCCGGTTGAGGGAGAACCGATACCATCCGGCGACCTCGCGGTGGTGAACAAGGAAGATGTGGCTTCGTTCTCGGAGCTTGCCGTGACCGGCGATATGGACGCCAATGCGCTGAAGTCGCTTCGTGAGAAGTTTGAATCGGTGGAGACTCTCGACCTTACCGGAATCGACAACACCTCTATACCTGCCGACGCGTTCACCGGTATGACCAGCCTCAAGAATGTGGTGATGTCGGATAATGTGAGCGAAATTGGGGCCTCCTCGTTCAAGGGGTGTGAGAATCTCGAAAGTGTTACCTTCCCGGGTGTCAACACAATCGGAGAGGGTGCGTTTGAGGGATGTGTCAACCTTACGAGCATAATCATTCCGGCATCGACAGCCTCGACAAGGGCGGCTGCAGGTATAAATGCGGCTTCATTCAAGGGTGTCAACCCGAACTGCCTCATCTATCTCTCGGAAGGAAACATAGCCGATGCCGATTCTTTGAACGTCATCTTAAATGAGAAAGGAGCGCGTAAGGCGGCTTCCGACATATCTCTTGACGGTGCCTATGCTTTCAGTGCTCCTGCAAGTTTCTCTCTCGGTGAGCATCGCATTTCGTTCACTGTAGATCTCCCGGCCAGCAAGGGTTCCGATGTAGATGCCGGATGGAAGGGACTTATGCTCCCCTTCGCTCCTACAGGCATGGAATATGGCGAGGAGTTTGCCGAGCGTGAGGGCAGCGGACTCAAGCTTGTGTCGTTTGACGGAGAGGATTCCGAGACCCTGACTTCTCAGGCCTCACTTCTTCCCAATCGTCCCTATCTTGCTTCCATGAGCGCTCCGTTTGAGAAAGTGGCTGTGACGTTCTACGCGGAGGGTCAGTCTGTGGCCGACAGTATAGTGTATGACATACCTTATACCCCGACTCCGGAGATGCTTGTGGCTTCCGGAAAAGACTACTCTCTCTATGGCTCGTTTAACGGTGAGACCAGAAATGGCTCATATTATGGATTGAACGAGAGAGGAGACTCTTTCGTGAAAGTGGAAGGCGACGGCTCCGCATTGTCACCCTTCTCCGCATATCTCTGTGCGAATGGTGCAGTGGCGGCGGAGGACTTCAAGATTGGCAACCATCCTTTCTGGGTGTTCGAACCCGCCTCTTCAAAGAATGATGGCTCAAAGCTCTATCGTTCCAGCAAGATAGAACTCTCTTCTGAGACAGAGGGAGCTGTGATTTATTACACTCTCGACGGCAGCGACCCTGCGTCGGCAGACAGCGACCGCAAGGTATATGACTCTCCGCTCGACATGGTTGGCGAGGAGATGACTGTGAAGGCTGTCGCTGAATATAAGGGAAATGTGTCGGAGAATATGACGTTCGGCTACGAACTCAAGAGAACCGACATGAACTACACGCTTGCGGAAAACTGGAACTGGATTTCCCACAACATGGAGAATGCTGTGGCTGTGAGCGAGTTCGCGGGTGAGGGCATAGTGCGTATCCTGTCTCAGACCGAGGAGGTTGTGCGCGACCCGAAATACGGGCTTGTCGGAAAGCTTTTGGAGCTTAATCCCGCCGAGGCTTATAAGGTGTGTGTAAGCGACGCGTCATGGACTGGAAGGATAGCCGGAGTGTCGTTCGACCCATCCGCGCCTGTACGTCTCAACAAGGGATGGAACTGGATAGGTTGTCCTGTAGATGACGCGAGCCTGTTGATTACAGACCTTCTCGCGAATGCAGAGGCTGAGGAAGGCGATATGCTTGTCGGTCTTGACGGGTTCGACCAGGTTGATGCCGACGGTGTCTGGAAGGGCACCCTGTCATCGCTGACTCCCGGACACGGATATATGTATTTCAGCAACTCCGATAAGGAATTCGTATATAATATGGTTCCTGCCACAGAGGCTTCCCTCCCGACAAGAAGCGAGAGTGTCTCTGTATGGGTTGCCGACAATCACCGCTATCCCTCTGTTATGCCTGTGACAGCGATGCTGACAGGTTGCGAAAGCGGCGACGCATCCGATTTCGAGGTCGGTGCATTCTGCGGCGACGAGTGTCGCGGCACTGGAGTGTATGTTGATGGTGTGGTCATGATAAATGTGCATGGCAATGCCGGTGACGAGATAACCTTCCGTATCCTTTCTCCGAATCATGGTGAGCGCGTGTCGGTTTCATCGGTTAGGTTTGATGAGATGCCGCTCGGTTCGTTCGGAGTTCCGTATGAGATAAATCTGTCGGAGAGCGTTTCGGTGGATGATGTCTTTGAGGATGGTTGCGAGATTGTCACCGATAACGGAGAGATACGTGTCAAGGGTGACGTGAGCGGTTTGGAATCGGTAGAGGTATATGACCTGTCGGGCACCCGTCTCGCGCTTTCAACCGAGGTTGCTGACGGAGGCATATCTCTGTCAGGACTCGCACCCGGTGTCAGAATTGTGGTGGTCCGCATTGACGGCCGCGCAATCTATCGCAAGATAATGGTGAAGTGATAAGGAGAAATCCTACCTCAATAAAAAGGGGGAGCAGACCAAAGTCTGCTCCCCCTTTTTATTGAGGTAGGATTTCTATCTTGCGCCTTTCACCCGTTTCTTCCGGAAGAATCCGGACATAAGGGAAGCGCATTCCTCGGCGAGTACACCGGCGGTGACGATGGTGCGCGGATGAAGCAGGCTTACGCCATTGCCTGACAATCTTGAGAAGCCTCGTTTCGTGTCGGCGGCGCCATACACTATGCGTCCTATCTGGCTCCAGGCGAGAGCCCCGGCACACATCGGACACGGTTCGACAGTGACGTAGAGCGTACACTGCGGGAGGTATTTCCCGCCCAAGGCATCGGCGGCTGCTGTGATTGCCATCATCTCGGCATGTGCCGTGACGTCGTTGAGAGTTTCGGTGAGGTTGTGCGTCCGGGCCAGTATCCTGTCTCCCGCTACGATTATCGCCCCCACCGGGACCTCATCGCGTCGGGCGGCTTCCCGGGCCTCCATAATGGCCATTCGCATGAACGCCTCGTCGCGAGGGTCGGTGTCAGTCATGGCATTCATGGCAACGCCTTATTTTGTCGGCCACCTTTTCCATCAGCCAGAGCGGTGTGGAGGTGGCTCCGCAAATGCCTATGGAATCCGCTCCGGCAGTCCATTCCGGCAGAAGCTGGGTTTCATCTGAAACCAGGTGGGTGCGCGGGTTCACCGCAAGACATTTCTCGAAAAGCACCTTTCCGTTAGAGCTTTTTGCCCCGCTCACGAATATCACCACTTCGTGGGAGGCTGCGAAATCCCGCATTTTCTCCATACGGTTGGACACTTGACGGCATATGGTGTCGAAGTATTCGAAATTGCCTGTGGTTTTCCTCCTCTTGATTTCCTCCACAACCTGTCTGAACCCTTCAAGCGATTTCGTTGTCTGGGAATAAAGCAGTATATCGCGGGTAAGGTCGAGAGAGTTTATCCCATCGAGGTCCTGAATCACCACGGCCTCACCGTTGGTCTGCCCGACAAGACCGTTCACTTCCGCGTGCCCGTTTTTGCCGTATATCACTATAAGAGGTTTCGACCCGCCATTCTTTTCCGCCTCGACGCCATCGTTGTAGGCTTTCTTTATTCTGCGTTGCAATTGAAGCACCACAGGACATGTCGCGTCGATAATGGTGACGTTGTTGGCTTCTGCCGTTGTGTATGTCTGCGGAGGCTCACCGTGGGCGCGGAGAAGCACCTTCACGTTGTTGAGAGACCCGAATTCCTCATGTGTAATCGTGCGCAATCCTTTCTCGCAAAGTCGTTCCACCTCTACGGCATTGTGGACAATATCGCCCAGGCAATATAGCTGCCCGCTTTTTCCGAGTTCCTCTTCCGCTTTTTTTATGGCTGTGACCACTCCGAAGCAGAATCCTGAATTGACATCAATCTCGACAGCCATGGCTTATAGGTTTGCTGTGGCGCGGTTGAACCGGTCGAGGAGCCATTCCATCTGTTCCTCTCTTGTCATGGTCCCGTTGTCGAGTTCGACCGCATCCTCTGCCTTACGTAAGGGCGACACTTCGCGAGAGGTGTCGATGCGGTCTCTTTCCACCACGTTCGCATACACCTCCTCATATGATACATTGCCACCTTTCTCATTCAATTCCTTAAGCCGGCGGCGTGCACGTTCCTCGGGGCTGGCGCATACGAACACCTTGAGTTCGGCATCCGGGAATACTGTGGTTCCGATGTCCCGTCCGTCCATCACGATACCTTTGTGTGTCCCGAATTCCTGCTGTAGCGCGACAAGCCGTTCCCTCACTTCCGGAATCACGGACACCGGGCTGACATTCTCGCTTACTTTCATGTCGCGGATAAGGCTCTCCACGTCTTCACCGTTGAGAAGGGTGTGCTGTACGCCGTCGGCCCCGGCCGGGGCGAACGAAATCTTTATGGATGGCAGAGCGGCCACAAGCTTGCCGGTGGCCACTTCCCTGTCGGGGGATATCATGCCATGACGCATGGCATAGAGCGTGACAGCCCTGTACATGGCTCCGGAGTCAACATATATATAACCCACACGAGCGGCGAGTTCCCGAGCCATAGTGCTTTTCCCGGACGAGGAGAATCCGTCGATGGCCACGATTATCTTTTTTGAGTCGTTGATTTCTTTCATGATTGTGTGTTGAATTCGGAAAGTCGGGCAAGATATTTGCCGATGATGTCAAATTCGAGATTCACCCTCGTCCCTTTGGTGATGCGATGGAAATTTGTATGGTCGTGGGTGTAGGGTATGATGGCCACGGAGAAGGAGTCTTTCTCGGAGTCGCATACCGTTAGGCTCACTCCGTTGACAGTGACAGACCCTTTCTCGACGGTGACGTACCCCTTACGGATAAGGGAGGGGTCAACGTCATAACGGAAACGGTAGCGCCAGCTTCCGTCTTCAGTCTCTACGCTCTCACACATGGCTGTGGTATCCACGTGTCCCTGCACGATGTGTCCGTCAAGGCGTCCGTCCATCTTCATGGAACGTTCCACATTTACGAGGTCGCCGACCTTCAGCAATCCGAGGTTGGAGCGGTCGAGGGTTTCCTGTATGGCTGTGACGGTGTATGTCCCGTCGCCGGGAAGAGACACTACAGTGAGACAAACGCCGTTGTGGGCGATGCTCTGGTCTATGCGGAGCTCGTCGGCGAATCCGCATCGCATTGTTATGTGGAGGTTGCTCCCTTCATGGCGGAGAGCGACTACCTCAAGGGCGTCTTCTACAATTCCTGAAAACATATGGATAATATATTGAATGGTTTCAAGGACTCTGACGGGAAGGCGTTTCCTTGTTGCCGCCAGACTCTTGGTAATCGCAAAATTAGTCATAAAAATCATCAGAGACAATATCCGGCTATTTTTTGAGCCTATAATTGTTGGTGTGTCGTGGAAAATGATTACATTTGGAGTCGGAAAACTCAAAGAAATATGACTTCTCTCACATTACCCCCTCTGACAGACGGACGCAAGACTCCGGAACTCCCTGATGCACGCCAGCTTTCCATCATAGGTGGCGGCGGGGCCGGCAAGACGCGCTTCATGGAGGAGCTGACACGGCTCACCGGCTCCCGGGCCTATTGCCTGTCGGCATTGAGCGCCCCTTTCCCGGAGCGTGAGGAATCGACAAGGCCCGGCAGTATAGACATGCTTTTCCGGGAAGCCGTGGAAAAACAGCCCTACATGCGCACGGATGCCGTGAGTGAGCTTGACAAACTCACGTATATGCTGTTTATCGATGAATTCGAGTATCTCCTCTCGATGAAGCAGCTGCGGGTCACCACGGGCGCTCCACCTCGGTTGCAGCCGACGCGGCTTGATTGCCTGGTGGCGTTGTGGGAAAGGGTGTTCCCCGGCAACCGTATTGTGAGGGCGAGAGGGAGTATGATGTTTTCCACCTCTTCAGGAGGCGACCTTATATCTGTCGAGAAACTGAGCCAAAGCGAGCAGACTGTGCTGTATTATGCGGCGGCTGTGCTTTATGCGATGCCAGACGCGGTGATTTTCATTGATTCCCCGTCGTTGTTCCTTCATCCCACTGTGCTCAACAATCTGTGGAACTCCATTGAGGAGTTGCGCCCGGACTGTACATTCGTGTATAATTCCGTTGATGTGGAATTTGTGAATTCCCGCACCCACAACGTGTGTGTCTGGGTAAAGAGTTATGACGCTGAACACCATGCCTGGGATTATGAGGTGATAAATCCGGGCGACATGCGCGAGGAGTTGTTTGTCGATTTGATAGGCACGCGCAAGCCTGTATTATTCATAGAGGGTGATGCCCGGCATAGCATAGACGCACGCCTCTATCCCCTTGTTTTTCCCGACTGCACGGTCAAGCCATTAGGGTCGTGCGATAAGGTGATTGAGAGCACCCGCACATTCAACGACCTGAGGAATATGCATCATCTCGCCAGCCGTGGCGTGGTTGACCGTGACCGCCGCACGGATCCGGAGGTTGACTATCTCCGGAGGAAATCTGTGATGGTGCCTGATGTGGCTGAGGTTGAGAACCTTTTTTTGCTTGAGGGAGTGATACGCCCTATGGCACGCCGGCGCCGCAGGAATCCCGACAAGGTCTTCTCGCATGTGCAAAGGGAGGTGGAGAATGAGTTCCGCCGCCGTTTCGACGAGCAGGCCCTGCAGCATGTGCGCCACAGGGTGAAGCGTGAGGTGGAGTGTAAGATCGACGCCAGATTCTCATGCATCACAGCCATGGAGATTCATCTGAAGAATCTCGCCGATATGCTCCGTCCCCGGCAACGGTATAATGAATTGCGGGAGGAGTTCAAGGGGTATCTGGAGACCCACGACTATCCCGGGATTCTGAAGGTGTTCAACCATAAACCGATGCTTGGCGATTGTGGGGTGGCGCGTATGCTTGGATATAAGAATAAGGATGAATATATAGGCGGAGTGATATCCGCGCTTAAGGAAGGAGGTCCTGACGGGGAGGATATCCGTGAATGCCTACGCCGGTGTTTCCGCGTAGGCGAGCCGTTGCCTGAGAGGGCCCCGCGTCATCGCGTGGCTCCACGTGGGAATGGCTACCATGCGCGGCCGGTCTCTCCGAAAAACAGGCGTTCTCCGGGACATAAAGTTAAGAAAAATAAGAAAAGGCGTCGTTCCGACGTTAAATAAAGTAAATGTGGCCCCATAAGGGACGTTCGCGTCTCTTTGATGCTTCTGCCATAATATGCAGTTGCGTAGGCTGATACATATAACCCGAATAAATATGAAAAAGAAATTAGCATTCCTTAAGAACGACCCGTGGCTTGAGCCGTTCGCGCCGGCAATCGAAGGTCGCCATGAGGATGTAGTGAGAAAAATGGAGGAACTCACCACAGACACCGACGGTTCCCTCTCAGACTTTGCCAATGCCTACAAGTATTATGGGCTTCATCATCTTCCTGAAGGGGGATGGCTGTTTCGCGAGTATGCCCCGAATGCCAGGGAGATATGGCTTATAGGAACTTTTTCCGAGTGGAAGACAGCCGACCGATATAAGCTCACCCGCCTCGACAATGGAGTGTGGGAGCTTCATCTGCCGGAGGAGTCCCTGCATGACGGCGACCTCTACAAGATGCTCGTGACCTGGGATGGCGGACAGGGGGAAAGGATTCCGGCCTATGCCACAAGGGTGGTGCAGGATTCCGATACTAAGATTTTCTCGGCGGAGGTGTATGCCCCGGAGAATCCGTATAAGTTTAAGGTGAAAAAGTTTACGCCTGATGTGAAGCCGCTCCTTATCTATGAGTGCCATATAGGTATGGCTCAGGAGAAAGAAGGGGTGGGGTCATACGACGAATTCCGCGAGAAGACATTGCCTCGGATAGCCGCCGACGGGTATAACGCCATACAGATTATGGCCATACAGGAACATCCCTATTATGGCTCTTTCGGTTATCATGTCAGCAGTTTCTATGCCCCGAGTTCACGATTCGGGACTCCTGACGACCTGAAGCGTCTTATAGACGAGGCTCACAGACTTGGCATCGCCGTGATAATGGATATAGTGCATTCGCATGCCGTGAAGAATGAGGTGGAGGGTCTCGGACGGCTCGACGGCTCTTACGACCTTTATTTCTATGGCGACGGCAGACGTGAGCATCCGGCATGGGACTCCTTGCTATTTGATTACGGGAAGAATTCGGTGTTGCATTTCCTCCTCTCCAACTGCAAATATTGGCTTGAGGAATTCAAATTCGACGGTTTCCGTTTTGACGGGGTCACATCGATGCTCTATTATGACCATGGTCTCGGGAAGGCGTTCGGCTCATATGCCGATTATTATGACGGGAATGAGGATACTAACGCCATAACCTATCTGACCCTTGCCAACCTGCTTATCCATGAGGTGAATCCCAAGGCCATCACGATAGCCGAGGAGATGAGTGGCATGCCTGGCCTTGCCGTGAAGTTTGACGATGGCGGAATAGGATTCGATTATCGGATGGCGATGGGTATTCCCGACTATTGGATAAAGATGATAAAGGAGAAGAAGGATGAGGACTGGCATCCCACCTCTATTTTCTGGGAGCTTACCAACCGGCGTGCCGACGAGAAGACCATCTCATATTGTGAGAGCCACGACCAGGCTCTTGTGGGAGACAAGACGATAATCTTCCGCCTTATAGACAAGGAGATGTATTGGCACATGATGGTGGGCGACGATGACATGACTGTGGGCAGGGGTATGGCGCTTCATAAGATGATACGCCTGGTGACACTCTCTACGATCAACGGTGGTTATCTCAATTTCATGGGTAATGAGTTCGGACATCCGGAGTGGATTGATTTCCCGAGAGAAGGGAATGGCTGGAGCTATAAATATGCGCGTCGTCAATGGAATCTGGTGGATAGGGAAGACCTCAAATACCGTTTCCTGAACGCTTTCGACAATGCCATGGTGGAGCTTGTGGCCGGAGTGTTTGATTTCCAGTCGCTCCCTGTGGAAAAACTGTGGGAGAAGGATGGCGACAATGTGCTCGCCTATATGCGCGGTGACTTGATATTTGTGTTCAACTGGAACCCGACACAGAGTTTCGCCGATTATGGATTCCTTGCTCCTGCCGGAGAGTATGAGCTTGTGCTTGACAGTGATTCGGAGAAATTCGGAGGCTACGGGCTTATCGACGAGGGAGTGCATCATTTCACGATTCCTGACCCGCTTTATCAGCCTTCCGGAAAGGGGTGGCTGAAGATGTATCTTCCTGCAAGGACAGTGCAGGTGTTGCGTCGGGTTAAACCAATGCCCAAAAAGCGTGTCAAAAAGGAAACATCGGTGAAGGAGACTCCGGAAAAGAAGGCCGCTGCCACGAAGAAAGCGGTTGCTCCTAAGAAAGCGGGGGCCACGAAGAAAGCCGCGTCGTCCAAAAAGGAGGGGGCGGCCAGGAAGACCACCGCTTCGGAGAAGACTGCGCCGGCAAAGAAAAAATTAAAAAAATAAATGAGACTAAGGACTATCATTATTGCGTTGGCTATCCTGTGTATATCCAACGTCAACGCGCAGGGACTCGGAGATTTGCTCAAGGGCCTTGGCGGCGGGAGCAGTGACATTGGCACCACTATCGGAAACCTGGTGGAAGGGGTGTTCACGAAAACGGATTTGACACTGGCGGATCTTACAGGTGAGTATGAGTCGCAGGGCCCCGCTGTGGCGTTTAAGAGTGACGACCTTCTCAAGAAGGCCGGCGGCATTGCCGGCGCGGCCGCTCTGGAGACAAAGCTTAAGCCGTATTATGAGCAATATGGACTTACAGGCATGAAGCTCAGTGTCGATTCCGCCGCGAATTTCACGATGACGGTGAAGGGAGTGAGACTCAGCGGCGACATAACAAAGAATGGAGACGATGGCACATTCACGTTTAATATCAAGGCTGCGGGTATGAAAATAGGACAATTCACCGCATATGTGCAGAAGAGCGGCAGTAATCTCGACCTCATGTTCGACGCCACAAAACTCAAGCAGTTGATTTCTACGGTAAGCGGACTTGCAGGAGGCACCATGACCAAGGCTCTGTCGTCGATTCTTGACAGTTATGACGGGGCTTGCATCGGTTTTGAGATGAAAGGCACGGTTGCGGAAAGTGCCGGGTCATCGTCGGGTTCGGCGATTGAATCCTTGCGCAATATACTCAACGGTCGGTGAATGCCGACGAGTGCTGGTTGAACAGTATTCGTAAAAAACAGAAAGGCATGATACAGGGATTTACCCTTGTATCATGTTTTTTTGCATTCTCTCGATTGATATTCACAGTGAAATTAGTAACTTTGCGCCATGATTCACACGAGGGCGGCCGTATTCGTCGCGATTTACATGTTGCTTCAGTTGTTCTCTTTTCCATGTCGCGCACAGGAGGAGAGCGGTGGCGTATGCGACAGTGTGGCGTCCGCGAGGCCGCTTGATGAGTTCTCTCGTGATATCGAGTCTGTGGTGTTTGTTCCTAAGGGGCAGTGGGTGACCGGGGTGAATATCTCCTATTCCCAGTCAAGCCAGAATAAATACCAGTTTCTGATATTCGAGGGCATTTCCGGCGACACATACAATTTCAAGGTGTCGCCGATGGTGATGTATGTCGTGGCTCCTGATTTGGGAGTGGGAGGGCGGTTCTCATATGCCCGGTCATTGACAAAACTTGAGAATGCCGATGTGGTGCTCGATTCGGAGACAGAATATTCAATCGACCATCTTTACCGCCTGTCGCATAATTATTACGGCACATTGATGATGCGCAATTATTTCTCCATAGGGAAAAGCAAGCGTTTCGGTTTTTTCAATGAGTTGCAGCTGCAGCTTGGCGGCGGTCAGACAAAACTTACCACAGGAGTCGGTGAGACGTTGTCGGGGACATATGAGCGAAATTTCTCGGCGGACATCGGGCTTGCCCCCGGACTGTGTGTTTTTTTGAACAATTACTCCGCCATGGAAGTGAATATAGGTGTGCTTGGATTCAGCTATACCCACACCAAGGCAACGAAAGACCAGATTTATGTGTCACACCGTAAATCTAAGTCCGCGAATTTCCGTATCAACCTCTTTTCAATCTCCTTTGGGGTGTCGTTCTATCTATGAAGGAAATGAAATGGATAATTGCAGTTATGGCGGCCATGTCGGTGTCTGCTGTCATGTCGGTGTCAGCCCATGTGGCGAGGCCTGATTCCACGGTGACGACCCGGACCATTATCCGACAGGACACGGTGGCTTTGGTTGACACTGTGGTACGCACGCGCCGTGTGGTGCGCAAGGATGTGATTACCCGCACCGAGACGGTGATTGAGGAAGATTCTGTGGTGAGACGTGCGGAGCGCTCCGTAGGAGTTCCGGCCATCGCTGTCTGTCCTGAGGGAAATGTGCCCGACAGCCCCTCTCCGGATGTCACGCAGGGAAGGGACTCTGTGGCGGGAATCCTGACAGATACGAATGCGGCGGGTGTGCCGTTGCCGGTTGCGGCGCCGGGAGGCCGGTTTGTGTGGATTCCGGATTCCATGTCGGCAAGCGTCGGGAGGCTTTTGAGCGGAGATGCGTCTGTCTCCGCGTCCTTGCCGGAAGGTGTTGATCATTCGGAACGTGTCACGTTTCGGGGTGATACTGTGAAGATGGTGCTACGTGACCGTAATTTCGGACGTTTCGACCGAGGGCTGTTCAATTATCTGTTTATACCCAAAGGGATATGGCAGATTGGCGTGACGGCTTCCTATGGGGAATTCTCGACCTCGGATCTGGAGGTGTTCGAACTCCTTTCCGACATCGACATATCGGGCAATATGTTTTCCATACGTCCTTATTTTTCATATTTTATAGGCAACAACATGTCGGTGGGACTCAGGCTTGGGTATAATTCGGGACGAGCCAATGTGGATTCGTTCAATGTGGATATCGATGAAAGTATGAGTTTCAATCTTAAGGATATCTATTACAGGAGCGAGTCCTATTCGGCGGCCCTTACCTTCAACCAATATTATGGCCTCGCGAGACGCGGTCGTTTCGGCATATATAATGAGGTGGAACTCTCGTTCTCGTCCGGAAATTCCGATTTCAGCCGACCGTATAATGGAGAGCCGAAAATGACTCATACCACCACTATGCAGGCTGCCCTTAATTTCTCGCCGGGAGTGTGCGTTTTCATTATGGACCAGGTGTCGTTCAACGTCTCGTTTGGAGTTTTCGGCTTCTCGTTGCGCAACGAGAAACAGACTGTCGATGGCGTGGAGATGGGCAACCGTTTCACCTCCGGAGCCAATTTCCGATTCAATATATTCAATATCAATTTCGGCGTGGCCGTCAATCTCTGACAACCATGCCTGCGGGCCGATGCCTGTTGTGGCTGTCGCCTACAGGCATAGAAGCTGGTTTTCCTGTGTGTCCTGGCTGATGACGGCTTCTTCAGGATGAGGCGTGGCGGGATATTTTAGACGGAGGTCTTCAAGATTGGTGGTGTACATCCCGTCAATGAGTCGTTTTGAATGGAAATTCACAAGGAGGCCATTCTGGATGCCGGATAATTGCAGGTAGGAGTTTATCTGGAGATGGTCTGCCGGCAATACGGTCTCGACTGCCCTCAGTTCAATCAGCAGACGCTTCTCGACAACCAGGTCAGCACGGAATGCTCCGGGGATGATGTCGCCGTCATAGTGTATGTCGATGGGTAGCTCCTCATCTACGTGGTAGCCCTCCTTGCGCAGGGCATGGCAGAGCACCTTCTTATACGCGGATTCTATGAGTCCGCATCCGAGATGCCGATGTACTTTGATGCAGATTCCTTTTACATTAAACAAGAGGTCCTTGTCTTCCATGGAGAAGTTTTATAAGTAGTAAAAATATGTGATTAAGATAGGTTCCTAATGATAAATTAACGAAGAAAACAGAATTATATTGTCTGGCCGCAAATGCGGAAATAAATTTATGCCATTATGATGAAACCGTAAACAGACGTAAAAATGGTAATACAGGTTGTCCTTGCTGGCGGTTTTTTGTCCTTATTTTCCTGGCAGAAGCCCGGTTGATATATTTTTTTTGTGTTTTTTTAATAAAAAATGTAACTTTGCATTGCCGAAACTGTCCATATATTAGCGACATATGGATTATGTGACGCAAACGCTCCAATAAACTAATCTAATCTCTTAGATATTATGACTTATTTTAAAAACGGATGTATCCTTGCCATCTCCGGCATACTCCTGGGTTTGCCATCCTGTGTGAGCGAAGACCCGTGGAGGACTTCGTCCAGAGGGGAAGGGAGCATCAAGCTGAATCTGTCAGCTTTGGATGAGATTGAGGCGGCTGTGCCGGCCGTCAGGGCGGTCTCTTCTCAGATAGCCACGCCTCCTGTGGCTGATTTTCAGGTGAAGGTGTCTAAAACAGACGGGTCTTATTCACAAACCTTTGCCAATGTGGAGGAATTTGTAAGCAAGCAAACATTTTCTGTCGGTTCTTATGAGATAGAGGCCTGGTATGGCCAGCCTGACTCGCAGGGGTTCATCGGGGATGACGGCGCCGGCTATGAATACGCATATTATTACGGCAAAACCACCGACATAACTGTCGTGGAGGGACAGACCACTGAGGTGGCTATCGGAGCTTCGCTTGCCAATTCTGTGATAGTGATTGAATACACGGAGGCGTTCCGTAACTATTTCACCGACTGGTCAACCACGCTTCAGACCACCGGAAACGTCCCGGTGGAGCTTGGAAGCCGGGAGGGTACCACTTATGTGGCTCCCGGAAATGTGGGGATTGTGATTGACGCTGAGTTGCAGAACGGCAACAGGGTAAGACTGAATCCCGGCAGTTTCGAGACCAAGCCCCAGCATATGTATAAGATGAGGTATAACATCTATAACGGTGAGGTTGGAGGCGTTGACCAGCTTGTAATCGAGTTTGACGAAAACCTGGAGGAGGAGCCTATCCGGATTGACCTCTCCGATGAGCTCGGCAACACTCCCGCGCCTGTTGTGACTCCAGAGGGATTCGAGAACGGCCAGAGCTTCGTGACCCAGTCCGGCACCCCTTTCGACGGCGTGGTGAAGTTCAATGTCTCGGCGGCTGGGGGAATCAGCAAGGCTATGCTGACGGTGATTTCCGACAGCTACAAGCCTTCTTATCTTACAGACGGGGCGATTGACCTTTGTATGGCTACTGCGGAACAGCAGACGGCCATGGCCAATGATGGTATCAAGGCTCTGGGATTCTTCCGCAATCCGGGAGAGATGGCTCAGTTAGACCTTACGGGATTGTGTCAGACGCTTCCAGACGGCGTGCACAGGTTTATGCTTCAGGTGACTGACAAGAACGGACTCGTGAATGAGACGGTAGATGTCGGAGTGTCGTGCATACCTGTGGAGATGGAGATGACGGCGTCTCCCGCACCTTTCGGAGAGGGGTATGTGGATATCAATGTCAGCTACAACGGCCCTGACCCGACGGCTCCCGGCAGCAATCCGTTCACTTTCCGTTCGCAGGGTGATTTCGGGTATAGCGATTCCGAGATTATCTCTATCACGAAGAAGGATACGAGGGCTTATGAGTCGCAGGAATATATATATCGCATAACGGCTCCGGATGTTGACAGGGACGAGTATGAGGTACGAGTATATTTCGGAGAGCAGACAGCGGCAGGACCCAACCTTACGTTGAAGGTGCCGTTCGAATATCCCGACTATCAGTTGCAACTCGACCCGATGACCAAGAAGCTGAGAATCAATGTGGCTAACGATGACCCGAAGAAGAAGACTCTATTCTTCCATAAGCTGAAGGTCTATATCAATGGCAACCGTCTCAATGAGATTAATGGAGATTTCTCGCGCGATGAGCCTACAGGGCTGATTGCGGTGTATAATCTCGAACCTTCCACAACCTACACATTGAAGACGACCCTTCAGTCGGCTCTTGAACCCACGAAGTTCGGCACCGAGGAAACCTTCACCACCACTGCAGACCTCCCTGTGCCCAACGGTGACTTCTCACAGACTGCCGTGACAATCGACAAGACTCTGCAGGTTGGCGGACAGTACAAGGTGAGTCCTGCAACCTATACGATAAAATGTCCATTCAGGTATTCAGAACCCACTGGGGGATGGACATCAATCAACAAGAAAACATTCTATGACGGCGCAGATCCGCAGAATTCATGGTTTATGGTGGCATCTACTTATGTGGATGGTAATAACGTTGTAATCAGAACTGTAGGATATAATCATAATGGCACTGTGCCTGCTACTTCTGGAGGAGCTTTCAATACGACATATTATTGTACAAATTCACCGTCAAAAGAATCGTTTACACGTGATTCCGGTGAGCTTTTCTTGGGAACATATGAGTTCAATGGTATGGAGACAAGGACAGATGGTGTTGAGTTCGCGGCACGTCCCACATCGTTGGAATTCAGCTATAAGTATGAACCGCAGCAGGCAGCTTCAAGAGGGTCGGCTGAGTTGATTCTATATGCTGAGGATGGTGTCACTGTCATCAACAGAAGAAAGATGTATTTATATAAGGCTGACACTATGACGGATTTTAAGATTATACTCAATCGCTATCCGTTTGGAGTGAAGCCGGGTAAGGTGTGCATTAAGTTCCTTTCTTCCGACCTTGAGGAAGGAAGCACTCTGGAGACTAAGTACCCTACAGGTAGTCAACTTAATGAGGGGAAAGGTTTGGGAAACCAGACTTTGTCTGTGAATTCCGCACATGCTATGTGCATCGGTTCTGTATTGACGGTTTCCAACCTGAGGTTCAATTATGGTGAAAAGCAATAAAAATGTCTGATATGAAAAGGATAACAAATATATTGGTTAATATAGCCCTGCTTCTGGGGGTGGCCTCGTGTTCGAGCGAGGCTCCTTTCTCCCGGGAGACAGGGGAGGGGGAGGGGCGCTTCCTTTCTTCCGCCATGTCTGTCGAGCTTAAGACGGACGAGAAGCTCGTGAGGGCTACCGGTGTGCCGGACGTTAATGACTTTACCGTGGAGTTTGTCTCTGCCGATAACGCGGATAAAATCGTTGACCATTACACATATGGCGAGATGCCGGAGGTGGTGACACTTCCTGTCGGCGACTATGTGGTGAGGGCTTATTACGGTGGTGACTATGAGGCAGGAAGTAATGCCGCTTTCTCAGCTCCTTATTATCTCGGTGAGTCAGAGCGGTTCTCTATCGAGAAGGATAAGATCAAAGATAACATAGGCACCATTGTCTGCCGTCTCTCGAATGTTAAGGTGACGATACTTTTCGATGAGAGTCTGGTGAGGGTGATGAGTCCTGATTCTAAGGTGTCGGTTAGTGTTG
The DNA here is from genome assembly GCA_029058745.1 of Muribaculaceae bacterium. GTDB lineage: Bacteria > Bacteroidota > Bacteroidia > Bacteroidales > Muribaculaceae > Lepagella. Next base: position 6,238 of record JAIDXM010000014.1, on the reverse strand, counting down.
GCGACAGCGGTAGCCTCGACTTCACGAAGGATACACAGGATAGCGGCTACTTCGCATATGTGGAGGGTAGCAACACGATGGCGGCTGTGTTCTCCGGAGTGGTGGATGGCGATGAGACTGTCGAGACAAAGACATATGATAATGTGATGCCGGGTAATCATTACCGTATCACGTTCAAGCTCCATGTTGTCGATCCTAATGAACCCGGCGACATAAATCCGGGCGCTCCTGGTGATGAAATCAAGATTGACGCCACTGTCAATCTCGAAGACCTTACCGGAAACGGTGGCACCAACATCAACCCGGATGACGAGGACATTTTCATGGATGACGACCGCTATCCGAATGAGGAGGATCCGACTCCAGGCCCCGGCCCGGATGAACCGGGCCCGGATGAACCATCCAATGGCCCGACTGTGAAACCTGAAGACGAAGACTCTATAAATCTCAATGACTGGAATGAAAATCCTTCTGAATGTGTACTTAATGTACATAGCGATACGGGAATAACAGGCTTTGAGGTTGAAATAAAGTCGGTAGTGCTTAGTCCCGAAGAACTTAGCGGGGTTGGATTGGCCGCCAAGATGAATCTGATAACAGGTTTGGATGAGGATGGAAATGATGTTTCCGATGCACTTTCCGGTCTTGGGTTCCCGATAAAGGAAGAGATAGACGGAAAGAATGATGTCGAGTTCAACATAACCGGTTTCATGCCGATGCTTCAAATGCTTGGAGCCGGCGACCATACGTTCGTTCTTGTTGTTTCAGATTCAGAAGGGACGAATACGACAGAATTAAAAATAAGGATAAAATAATGATAGACAGCTATGAAGATGATTAAGAATATATTCGCGATTTCGGCTGTCGTAGTGCTTGCCGGGATGTCGCTGCAGTCTTGTCAGTCGGAGGCACCTTTCTCTACGGAGGGGGAGGCCCTGGTGAGACTGAATGTGGATGTCAACTCTAAACTTACCCGTGCCGTTGATGGCGAGGAGGAACTCAAGGCGGGCGCCCGTATATATATCAGCAATGATAAGGGTGTGCTCAACAAATGGACGGGTGTCCAGAATATCCCGCAGGATGGCTTCTATCTCAGATATGGAGCCTATACCGCAGAGGTGATGGCTGGTGACTCTGTGCCGGCTTCTTTCACCAAAAGGTATTTCAAGGGTGCCACGGAGTTCTCTGTTGGTTCGGATGCTCCCACCACGCAGGTTTCAGTAAGTTGCCGTATCGCAAATGTTGTGGTGTCGATAGAGGAATCTACAATCGACGCCAACTACGTGAGCGACCTCAGTGTGGAGGTGGGTAACTCAAGGGGATACTACCTGACTTATGCCGCCGACAGCATCATGAAGGATGGTTATTTTATGATGCCTTCGGGTGAGACTGCTCTCAATTACATTGTAAGCGGGAAGAACAGCAAGGGAGAGGATTTTACCAAAAGCGGTGTGATTGAGGATGTGAAGAGTGCGCACAACTATAGACTTCATTTCGACTATGACATGTCAGGTGAGGACAAGGGTGGCGCGTTTCTGATCATCGCGATAGAGGAGGAGAATCTTATAGAGGAAGAGGTGACAATCTATGGCCGTCCTGCCTTCTCATGGGTAGGCAACGACCCGGCTGCGGATTCCCAGATTATCGGTACTCCCGGTTCGTTCGGCTCAAAGATTCTCAGGGTTGCCGCTTACGGAGGTTTCCGTGAGTTGACCATGACATCTGCGGATGCAGATTTGACTTCGGCTCTCGGAGGCGATGAGTTTGAACTGACAGATTTGACGGAAACAGGAAGAAACCATCTGCTTGCAAAGGGAATAGCGGTTACTACTGTTGACCCTAAGGATAATCTCTACAGATATTATGTGGAGTTCTCCGCGTCGTTCCTCAATTCCCTTCCTGCGCGTGACACGGAGTTTGTGCTGACCATGACGGCAGTTGATGTCAACGGGAAACACACCGCTTATAATGTACGTATAGCGAACACTGAGGAGGCGATTGTGTATGCCGACCCTATTATAATCGATTTCGAGGGATTGAAGTCTGACCTTACCGCTGTCAGCGCGAGGTCTGCCTCTATCCCGGTGAGCATAACTGATGAGACTGCCGTCAATCCATCTGTGCAGTATCGCAAGACAGGGGAGACGGCATGGAATACAGTCCCCGTGTCAGCCACCAGAGCAACCGGGACAATCAATGTCAGAATCAGCGGGTTGTCTCCGAATTCCGAATATGAAGTCAGGGTAGTGGCCGGTGAGGTGACTGACGGTTCATATGAATTTGAGTCGGCAGTCTCCACATTCTCCACTGAATCCGAGTTCGTGATTCCGAATGCTTCGATGGAGGAGTGGAGTACCTATAGTGCCCAAACTATGTTAGGAAAAAAGAATGTTGTTCTTCCGGATGCAAGTGGTGATAAACTCACGTCGTTCTGGGGTTCAGGAAATGAGGGTTCGGCGACTGCGAATATGACTCTGACAGATAAAAATACCGATATGTTCCATAGTGGGGCCGCTGCCGCGAGGCTTGCATCAAGTTCAGCATTCAATGTATTGGCGGCCGGTAATCTGTTTGTAGGCAACTATAAGGAGACTTACGAGACCTCAAATGGCAAGCTTTCATTTGGAAGGGAATATGATGGTTCCCATCCTTCAAAAATGAGAGTGTGGGTTAATTATCGTCCCGGCGTTGTCAATGTCATTAAGAGTGGCATGGATAATTATGTACCGGCTGGTTTTTCCGGTGGTTCAGACCATGGACAGATATATGTGGCTTTGACAACCGGTGAGATTGAAGTGCGTACCGGTAGCGACCGTAAACTCTTTTCTCCGGAACCTGATGGAAATTCAGATGCGAGGGTTGTTGGCTATGGCCAGGTGACTTGGGATAGCGATTACGGAGCGGATGGTAGTCTTGAGATGCTGGAGATTCCGATTGAATATACTTCCATTGCGAAGACGGTGAAGCCTACTCATCTAATTATCGTATGCTCCGCGTCCAAATATGGCGACTATTTCTGCGGCAGTTCGAAATCTGTCATGTATGTCGATGATTTTGAACTGGTTTATGAGTGATTCAGGAGAAGCCGGAGGTGGCCGGGAGACGGCCGCGTCACGGATATTGCCTGATTGACGATAGAGAGGCATGGATGTTTTGAATTGGCATCCGTGCCTCTTTCGTAGTTTGCTTGAAGTATGATTTATGAGTCGCTCAATTCCATTAAAATACGTGCTTCATTCGCTATCATCGGAAATTTGTATTAATTTTGCGTCAAAGTAATGTCAGCAATATCAAATATCGAATTCATGCTTTCGGCTAAATCTTATAAACTGTCATCCTCTCTTATTGTGTTGTTTCTCGTTTTCGCCGGTTGCATCAAGAACGACCTCCCTTATCCGAAAATACAGCAGAACATCACTTCCATAGGAGTGGATGGTGAGTCGCGTGCCGCGCTGATTGATTCGGCTTCGATGACTGTCACTCTATATCTTGATGAGACCGCCGACATTGAGGCGTTGAGTTTCACCTCTTTCTCCGTGACTGACGGGGCTGTCGCCGACCCTGACCTTCTTGAGGGGGTGTATGACCTTTCTCGTCCGATAGTGGTGAGCGTCAGCAGGTATCAGACCTACCAGTGGCTGGTGAGGGCAGAGCAGCATATAGAGCGTTACTTCACAATCGAGGGGCAGATCGGGGAGACGGTTATAGATGCTGTGGGGCGGCGTGTAATAGTCAGTGTCCCGGAGTCTGCCGATCTTTCGAGGCTGTATGTCACTTCAATAAAGCTTGGACCGGAGGGTATCACGACCATGATTCCTGAAATCTCTGTGGGGGAGTATGATTTCTCCCGTCCAGTGAGGGTGGAGGTGGAGTGTCATGGCCGTTCGGAGGAATGGACAATATATGTGGAGCGAACTGAACTTGTGGTTTCCACGGAGGCATTCGATGCCTGGAGTCGCGTGGCATGGGCCTATGGTTCTTGTCCGAGCGACATGAAGGGCGGATTCCAGTACCGGCGTGCCGATTCTGAGACGTGGACTGATGTGCCGCAGTCGGAGGTGACGCAGACGCAGGGGGCTTTCTCTTGCCGCATACCGCATCTTGAGCCGTTGACGGAATATGTCGTAAGGGCTGTCGCCGGCACCGATATCGGGAATGAGATTCATGCCACGACCGCCGCTACGGCTGACATACCAGACGGTGGCTTCGACCAGTGGTGGCTCAAGAATGGAAAGATATGGTGTCCCTGGAACGAGGATGGAATTCAGTATTGGGACACCGGAAATACCGGGGCCGCGACTCTCGGACAGAGTAACGTGTTGCCTACCGACCATACACCGACCGGCAGCGGACAGGCAGCCGAGTTGAACACCCGTTTCGTGGGCATCGGTTCTGTCGGTAAGCTTGCCGCCGGTTCCATATATACCGGGGCTTTTGTGAAGGTTGACGGCACAAACGGTATTCTTGACTTCGGACGGCCCTGGAATCTTCGCCCTACAAAACTCAAGGGTTATTACCAATATAAGACTGCCCCTATAAATTATGTCAGCACGGAACTCGCAGATCTCCGCGACCGGCCTGACTCTTGCCATATTTATGTGGCCCTGACAGACTGGACTGCGCCTTTCGAGATTCGCACGAATCCGAAGAACCGGAACCTGTTCAACAAGGACGCTGACTATGTAATAGGATATGGGGAGCTTGTGTTCGGTGGCACTATGGATGAGTATCAGCCGTTTGAAATTGAGATTGAATACCGCAGCACATCACGGGTGCCTTCCTATCTTCAGATTACAGCCGCTGCCTCCAAATATGGCGATTATTTCACCGGAGGGGCGGGAGCCGTGCTATATGTTGACGAATTCTCTTTCGATTATGACTATTAGCCCCTGAAGTCTAATGATAAATGACTAACGAACTAAAAGACTAACGACTAATGACTAAATACGAGAGATTTTCCTGGAAAAAGCGATGCAAAGCTTTTTCTTACGCTTGGAAGGGCATTAAGACTCTTATAAAGGAGGAGCATAATGCCCGCATACATTTGGCCGCCGCAGTGATGGCTATATTGGCAGCCATTATCTTCGGCATAACCCCCGGGGAATGGTGCCTGGTGTTGATATGTGTAGGCATGGTGATTTCAGCAGAAGCTCTTAACAGTGCTGTCGAGGCCCTCGCAGACAGGATTACGAGGGAATATGATCCTTATATAGGAAAGGCGAAGGATTTCGGTGCGGCGGCTGTCACGACTCTTGCACTGGTGGCGCTCGCTGTCGGAATTATTGTATTTCTTCCTTATATACTATCTTTATTTTCATGATGCGTACCTCTTTTTTAATATTGTTGTTGTTGGCGTTTGCGGCGCCGGTTGCCAAGGGGGAGGAGGCTGTGGAATACCACAGGACGACTGCTCAGAGAGGTGTGGGTATTTCCACAGATGTCTGCGTCATCGCTATGCCGATGGCGACACTTGCCGGCATAATTGTTGAGCGCGATTGGGAAGGTCTGAAGCAGGGCGCATTGACTGCCGTGACAGAAGTCGGGGCCTCCCTTATATTGAAATATGCTATAAAGGAGGAGCGCCCTGACCATAGCAACACTCATTCTTTTCCAAGTGGACATACTGGTATCGCTTTTGCTAACGCCACTTTCTTACAGCGGAGGTATGGCTGGAAGTTAGGAGTCCCGGCATATGTCGTGGCCGGATATGTGGGGTGGGGGAGAGTGTATTCCAAGAAGCATCATTGGTGGGATGTGCTTGCTGGTGCGGCTATCGGCGCCGGATGCGCTCTTATATATACACGTCCGTTTGCTGAGAAACATGAGTTGACGTTGGTTCCGGAATTCTCTCCGGGTGGAGCGGGATTGCATGCTTCTCTTACATTCTGACTCAAGACTGACGGAGATTTGATAAAAAGGGAATGAAAATTTTTTTGAAACGGTAGGAAAAGAAGGTTGGGATGCCACGTCGGCATCCCAACCTTCTTTTTAAATAGAGCCAAAAATGAAGATTAGAGATTTATTAATTTAACAAAAATGTCAGTTTGAGGGTTCAAAATATCTCAGCGGAGTGGTCGGATTAAGGCGAATGGAAGGGAAAAACATGTGTTTTTTGTGAAATTATCATTAGGGTTTTGAAATTTGAAGGGTAGAATAACACGTGAAATAAGGTAAAAGTTTTATGGATTAACAAAGTGAAACAGATTTTAACGTTTGTTGATTTGACTGTTTGACAGCG
>JAIDXM010000013.1 GCA_029058745.1 Muribaculaceae bacterium | reverse complement strand
ACACTCTTGGAAATGGCGAGAAACCTCAAATCCATGGGGATGTCCGTGGATTTGATAATAAAGGCCACCGGACTATCCGCCGAATCAATAAACACCCTGTAGTCGCGCTTCAAAATAAATACAAGCATCCTGTCTAAAGTCGAATACCCCTCTTGTATGACGGCCTTAGCAACACCCTTCCAAACAAGAAAATATAAAAAAAGGAAGTCCGAACATACGTCCGGACTTCTTAGAGCGGTAAGCGAGGCTCGAACTCGTGACCCTCAGCTTGGGAAGCTGATGCTCTACCAACTGAGCTATTACCGCGTTTGCACTGCAAAATTAGGAATTAACATCGAAGTTTCCAAATATTATGAGAAAAATTTCACTTTTTTTGTTTAACTTTGTGTGCATGGAGGAATAACTCGCTTTTTGAGAACAACCTCTGCATATCCATTTTTATTCCAAAATGACTCAATAACAGGAGATGAACAAACTTTATTTCATTATAATCAATAATCAACAGGTCGGTCCTTTCTCTAAAGAAGAACTCGCCTCAAAAAATATCACTCCGGAAATGCTTGTATGGCGTCAGGGGATGACTGATTGGAAAAAGGCTGCCGAAATCCCGGAACTCGCCGACATATTATCCTCAAACTACGGCTATCCCAATTTCGGGAACAACAACGACTCCAGATGGTTCGCTATGATTGACGGTGTACAGAGAGGTCCGGACACTGTCGCGAATCTAATCGCCATGGGACTGACTCCAAAGACTCCTGTATGGAAAAACGGAATGCCGGATTGGACCGAAGCCTCCAATATCCCGGAAATAATGAGCCAGTTTATGCACACTCAGGCTCCACCGAATCAAGGTTATAACACCGGTTACAATCCGAACACCGGTTATAATGGCAATAATGGCTATAACAGCTACAATAACTATAATGCCTACAACAACCCCGGCTACAATAATGTAAATCCCAATCCCAACAGCATGCCTCCATTCAATTGGATGCCATGGGCTATTGCCGCCACGATAGTGGGTTTCCTGTTCTCATGCATCGGGGCGATATTCGGAATAATTGCAATAATAAACGCCAACAAAGCCAACACCTTTTTCGCACAGGGGCATGACATTTTTGGAAATCAAGCCAACAACACAGCGAAAATAATGACAATTATAGCGTTTGTTCTTGCTGTAATCGGTATGATTGGCACCGGTTTCATTTATAAAGCAGATCTCTTTGGATGAAATATTTCGCAATTATCGACGGCGAGCAGAAAGGGCCTTTCGAACTCGAAGAGCTCGCTGATGCCGGTGTCAGGCCATCCACATACGTATGGTGTAAAGGTATGCGGGATTGGGAAAAAGCAGAGGATGTGGCTGACATATGCCGCATGTTCCGCAACAGGATTCATGACCTTATGCATCCCAAAAGTGTCGAAGCCCTACATGCCGACAGCGCAACATCCGAAACCGACGGTAAGGATTCCACCACGGATTCCCCAACCCCATCACGCTACGACAGGATTCTGGAACAATCGCAAATGCAACTCCCCTCTCTTGAGGAAATCGACAGGATGGAGGACACCTCTCATCCCCCCACCCCAATGCTGGCTTGGGCTATTTTCGCAACCATACTGTTTTTCCCTCCCACAGGAATCGCCGCCATATGCTTTGCCGTGAAAAGCTCCAGACAATGGAAGATGGGAAATGCCAAGGAAGCTTACGACCTCGCCCGCTCGGCGAAGATGTGGACAGGAATCACGTTCTTCCTCGGACTTATACTTTACGCCGCTCTGGCAAGGCTTCTCTGACCATTTCCTCTCTCCCCTCCTGCGATGTCGTTCGCCACTTATTATAAACCGTCGCAAGTCTTCATTTGTTAGATTCTTAGATTTTTTGCCACTCTTTGGCTCTCTCCAGGGTTGCAAAGACCATAACCATTGATTCCGTATTATCTATGAATCTCACGAAACTTATTCCATCCCTGCTGTTGCTTCTCCCCATATGCGGGGCGGCAGAAAACCGTGGTACATGGCTCAACGACTCTCTGCCGCAACAATGGGAACTGACTCCTCAGGTGTCGCAGACTCTTCCCTCCGATGATGCCTGGTGGCACAGATTCCAAGACGCCACTCTCGACTCTCTGATATCAAAGGCGGTTGCCAACAACTACAATGTGGCGGCTGCTGTTAAACGAATCGAGATGGCAAGGAAAACGATACTGGAAACCAAAGCCGGATATTTCCCTACCATATCCCTGTCCGGAGGATGGACCGCCGAGCAACAGAGCGGGGCAATCGTATCGCCTAAGACATCCTCGTCCCACAACTCTCATTTCTCTCTCGGGGCCTCGATGAACTGGGAAATCGACCTATTCGGGAGAATCAAGGCTCAGGTTGCACAGAAAAAGGAGGCCTTCAGTGCCTCAAAGGCAGAATATGACGGTGTGTTGGTTAGTCTGTGCGCCAATGTTGCCGACGCTTATATGCAACTGAGAACATATCAGAAACAACTCGAAGTGGCTGAACGCCATATTGATTCCCAACAGAAAGTCGTAGAGATTACTGAGGCAAGATATGAGGCAGACCTTGGCGACATGCTGGAGGTGACTCAGGCGAAAGTGGTGCTCTACAACACGCAAGCAGCCATTCCTGGATTAAAGGCGGCCATACGGGCATACATCAACTCCATATCCGTGCTTTTGGGAGAATATCCAGGAGAAACGGCATCCATGCTTTCATCATCTGCCACGATGCCTTCCTATCGTCATTCTGTCGAAGCAGGTGTGCCATCCGACCTGTTGCGACGTCGCCCCGACATAATGGAAGCGGAAATGAACCTTGCACAATATGCGGCCGCCGTCGGGATAGCGAAGAAAGACTTTCTGCCGGTTCTGTCCTTTTCAGGGTCTATCGGTACTGATGCCCACAGCGCATCAGATCTTTTCGGATCCCACTCAATGTCTTATTCAATAGCCCCGCAACTGTCATGGACTCTTTTTGACGGATTTGCCAGAAACTATCGCACAGCTGAGGCTCGGCTTCAGTTTGAGGCGGCCATCGACTCATACAATCTCACTGTCATGAATGCTGTGGAGGAAGTTGACAACGCATTGATAAAATACGACGCATCACTTCAGAGTATCGCCTTGCAAGAGAGTGTAGTGGAGCAGAGTGAGAAATCCCTATCCCTCGCAATAGACCTCTACAAGGCCGGCCTCACGCCTTTTTCCAATGTGGTTGACGGACAGATGAACTGGCTCGAGAGCCAGAATTCTCTCGTGGAACTTGAGGGGAAAGCACTCTCAGGACTTGTCTCTATATATCAGGCTTTGGGAGGAGGGTTCGACTATACTGACAATTGAACTTGAAAAAACAATACTGCTATGAAGACATTCATCCGGACATTGGCCGCTATGGGAGCGGTCGCTGTCATGATATCATGCACCCACAAGAAAAGCGGTGACTCCGGCGATGGCAAAGTGCCGTCGGTGGAAGTGGCGGAAGCATTCACCGACTCTGTCGTGCTCCACAAGACTTATCCGGGCTACCTCTCGGCACAAGGCGCGGCTGCTGTAGTGGCGCAAGTGAACGGACAGCTTTTGAAGAAACATTACGATGCCGGCACATATGTAAAAAAGGGACAGGTTCTGTTTACTATCGACCCAACCCTATATCAGGATGCGGTGGCGAAAGCCGAAGCTTCTCTCGCCTCGGCAATCAGCGCGCGCGACTATGCCGACAGCCATTACAAGGCCGTCAAGAAAGCTCTTGAAGCTGACGCTGTGTCGAAAATGGAGGTCCTCTCGGCCGAGAGCGCATTGAACCAGGCAGAGGCGGACATCAAGGACTGCAAGGCCGCCTTAAACACAGCACGCACAAATCTCGGATACTGTACAGTCACAGCCCCGATATCCGGTTATATATCCGACTCAAGCCTTGCGGCCGGAAACTATCTTTCCGGAGGAGCTTCTCCGGTTCATCTCGCCGATATCTACGACAATTCCGTCTTCAACGCTGTCTTTGAGATTGAAGACGCTCAATATGAGAAGATGGTGGGGCGTGGCAATGCGACCTCCGAAAAACTGTTGAGGGCAATCCCTCTACAATTCAGGGAAAACCTTCTTCACAGCTATTCCGCCGACCTGTCTTATGAGGCCCCGTCGGTCAACAAAGGCACCGGTACAATACAGCTTAAAGGCGCGGTCAGGAATATCGATAACGAGCTTAAAGACGGCATGTATGTCACAGTCTCTCTCCCTTATGGAGATGAACCCAAGGCTATCCTTATAAACGATGCGTCTATCGGCACCGACCAGCTCGGAAAATATATCTATGTCGTCAACGATTCCGACAAGGTGGTCTATACCCCCATTGAAGTGGGAGAGACTTTCCACGACTCTCTGAGAGTGGTGACAAAGGGAATCCTTCCCGGACAGAGATATGTCACCAAGGCTCTCCTGACAGTGCGTGACGGTGAAACCGTAAAACCAGTACCAACCCGCTAATTCTCTATTTATGTTCTCGAAATTTTTTATCGAGCGCCCCATATTCGCCACGGTAATCGCCCTGCTCATGATTTTTGCAGGCATACTTACGGTGCGGACTCTTCCGGTGGCGCAATACCCGGATATCACTCCTCCCACTGTGATGGTGAGCGCCACATATCCCGGAGCCGACGCGCAGACTGTGGCACGTGCCGTCGGTGTCCCTGTCGAGGAACAGGTGAACGGCGTGGAAGGGATGCTATACATGAGTTCCAATTCCGGTTCTGACGGAAGCTATAGCCTCACCATCACTTTTGAGAATGGCACCGATGTTGACCAGGCAGCCGTGGAAGTCCAGAACAGGGTGTCTGAGGCAAGCGCGCAACTTCCCACAGCAGTTACCGAACAAGGCCTGAGCGTCAGCAAGCAAAGCAGCGACAACGTGCTCTTCATTGCCTTGCAGACCGATAATCCCGAACGGTATGACGCGTTATATCTCACCAACTATGCGCAACTCAACATGACCGACCCTCTCTCAAGAGTGAAGGGTGTCGGCGGTGTAGGGGCTTTCGGAGGTGGTGAATACAGTATGAGAGTATGGCTCGATCCGGAAGCGATGCGTATCAGAGGACTGACCCCGGAAGATATTGACGCGGCAATAACAGCACAAAACATGGAAGTGTCGGCAGGCGCCGTCGGACAGCAGCCGGGAAACAAAGACACACAGTTTGAATTCACCGTCACCAGCCAAGGACAGCTTACTTCAGCGGAGGAATTCGGGAATATTATAATCCGCTCTGACGGTACAGGGATTCTGCGCCTAAAGGATGTGGCCAAAGTGGAACTCGGCAGTTCAAGCTACACTGCCGTCGCCAAAGTGAACGGACAGGAAACAGCGCTCATAGGCATTGAGCAGCTTCCAGGCGCAAATGCTCTCGATGTCGCCAAAGGAGCCATTGCGGAAATGGAACGTCTATCGAAATATTTCCCCGAAGGAATCAGCTATAAAATCGTTCAGAACTCCACCGAATATGTCAAGGAATCAATCTCAGATGTCCTCGTGACATTCGTGCTTACATCACTGATTGTGATGGTGGTGATTCTCCTTTTCCTTCAGAACTGGAGAGCCGTCATCATCCCCATGCTGACAATCCCGGTGTCGCTGATTGCCACTTTTGCCGTTATGAAGATTATGGGGTTCTCGCTCAATACGCTCACCCTTTTCGGCCTCGTGCTGGCCATCGCCATTGTGGTGGATGACGCCATCGTGGTGGTGGAAGACTGTTCACGCCTCGTAGATAAGGGAATCCTCTCGCGCAAACAGGCCGCGGAGAAGGCCATGCGTGAACTCCAGGGGCCTGTCGTGGGTGAGGTGCTCGTGCTGTTGTCAGTATTCATTCCCACCGCCTTTGTCAGCGGCATCACCGGGGAACTATACAAACAGTTTGCACTGACAATTGCTGTTTCCACTGCATTCTCCGGATTCAACGCGCTCACCCTCACCCCGGCGCTCTGCGCCCTCTTCCTGAAACCACGGACCTCTTCTCGGTTCTTTATCTACAAGTGGTTCAACAAGGGTTACTCAAAGACGGAAGGCCTTTACGACAAGACAATCTCTAAGATGCTTTCACGTCCGCTCCTGTCTATGGTGGTTTTCCTCGCATTGGCCGGTGTTGCCTTCTGGGGATTCATAAAATGGCCCACAAGCTACATCCCGGAAGAAGACATGGGATATTTCCTCACTTCCGTAGAATTGCCTACAGGAGCCTCGCTTGAGCGAACTGAGAAGGTGGTAGATGGCATCGCGGCAGAAATCAGGAAAATACCATACGTGAAAGATGTGATGACCGTGTCGGGGTTCTCTTTCATGGCCGGGGGAGCATCATCCAATCTCGGCTCAATCAACGTTATCCTGAAACCTTGGAAAGAGCGTGGAAAAGCCGGTGGTATCAACAAGGTTATGGCAATGGTGGATTCAATATCTTCCAGATGGCAGGAGGCGCTCGTGTTCTCTATCAATCCCCCGGCGATTCCCGGCCTGGGTGTGTCGTCGGGTCTCCAGATGCAGCTTCTCGACATCAACAGTCTCGGAGCCGCCGAAATGGTGAAGGCCTTAGGGGAGATTGAGCGCAAGGCGGAAGGGGACCCGCGAATCAAGTCCGTCACCTCCCTTTATCAGGGACTCGTGCCTCAATACGCCGTGAAAATTGACCGCGACCGCGTCCAACTGCAGGGGATTGACATCGAGAATGTGTATAATGCGCTCTCGGCCTATCTCGGAGGTGGCTTCGTCAACGACTTCGTGGAATTCGGAAGGACATTCCAAGTCACAATGCAGGGAGATGCGGCATCACGCAGCAATCCGGAAGACATAATGAAACTTTCTGTGAAGAACTCGGCAGGCGAGATGGTTCCTTTCAGCTCTTTCTGCTCCATCGCTCCTTCCATGGGGGAACCGAGCGTATCGCGCTACAACATGTATTCCACGGCCTCCCTGACAGCAAATCCTGCCGATGGGGTGAGCACTTCCGAAGCCATCAAGGCAATGGAAGAACTTGTGGAAGACACATTGGGCAAGAATTACTCATACGCCTGGACCGGCATCGCATATCAGGAGACACAGGCCGGCACAACAATAAGCTTCGTGTTCATATTCGCCATTGTGATGACCATCCTCGTGCTTTCCGCACAATATGAGAGTTGGACAGACCCTATCGCCGTGGTGCTGAGTATGCCTATCGCCGTTCTCGGCACTGTCCTTGGCTGTCTGTTCATGAATCAGAGCATCAGCATCTACACTCAGATTGGACTTATCCTGCTGTTGGGGATGTCTGCCAAGAACGCTATCCTGATTGTGGAGTACGCGATGGACTTCCGAAAGAGCGGCATAAGCATAAGCAAGAGCGCACACGACGCGGGGGTTATAAGATTCCGGCCCATAATGATGACCGCTATGGCTTTCGTGTTTGGCGTGATGCCGATGATGTTCTCTACAGGAGCCGGAGCCAACAGCCGTATAGAACTTGGCACTGCTGTGGTGTTCGGTATGGCCATGAACGCATTGGTCGGCACTCTGTTCGTGCCAAACTTCTGGGAACTGATGCAAACCGTCAACGAACGCTATCTCTCCGGTCTGTTCAAAGACCCTAAACAACCGTCATCCCCCTCCGGAGTAGCGTCCGGACAGCAACAATCCTCATCCGGAGATTCCGGAACCGGGTCAATCTGACAAATGACGCATAAACAGTAGAGGCCATCGGCGGTTTGCCGATGGCCTCTACTGTTTATGCGTCATTACTCTTTTCTATACAATTACTTCATCACCTTGCGTCCTCCAATGATGTAGATGCCTCGCGGAAGCGCGTCAATCTGCGCATCTGTAGCGTCTCGAAGTATCAGTACTCCATGCATATTATAGACATCGTTGGAGGCCGTCTCGTCAAGCGCGATGTCGTCCACCCCGGCTGTATATTCATCTTTGTCAACGATTCGGTACTCCGCCGGAGAACCGGCCTCTACTGTGATATAGCATGTGTTGGCGGGTATAAACTCCAGGTCTGTGGCCGTGATGAATCCCAAGGCTCCGTCGCCTCGTATGCCAAGCACTCTCATGGTGGCCGGGTCATATCTCCTCACATTGTAATGCTTGCTTGTGGGACCTACCTCCCAATTGCAGAAATAAGCTCCTTGCAGACGGTTGCCGCGAACAGGGGTTCCGGTTCCGCCGATATGAAGACGGTTGGTAGTGGGAGAATCTGTGGAACATTCCATCACTACAGGCGTGGATGCCGCCACTGTCCCCTCGATTTCCTCAAGATACACCATATCGTTATGCACTCCAGCCACATAATATGCCTTGACTCCTTCGGAATAAGCAGAGAACGGAAAGCCTCCATACATCGTGGCGTAATACTTCCCGTCGGCCTCTATCGTAGGCTTAACGCCGAAGAAGTTTTCACCCTCATCAGTAATCGGACGGATAAACCATCTGCGGTAGTCGTTGGAGGTATTCGTGGCCATCGCACCGAGATCGCCGGGGAAAAACTTACCGTCTCCCAGATACTTTGTGAATCCCTCATATGTCCCGGAGCAGAGATATAGCCTCTCTCCCGCCGATGAACCGTTCACCGTAAGGTCGGCATGATGACCGATAATCTGTTCGATACCGGTGCCCTGGGCTTCCAGCTGATATTTCTTCCCTATCGGATAGATATAAAGCACCGACGCGGGGTCGCTGCATACGACATCAAAATTCTTCTGCAGCTTGATAGCCTGAAGGTCGGCCGTGGTGTTGCCATAGTCTATATAACCGTAATTGTCGATTACCGACGCCCATCTTTCCGTCTTCAGGTTTCTCACTCGATAATAGCCGGCGCCGGTGAAGTCGGCGGATGCCGACAAAGCCACCCCCATGGCTATGGAGAGAACAATCGATTTTCTCATTGTAATATTATTCAATAATACCTTTCTGTTTTTATTACACATAAAAAAGCCACGCCTGCGGAAATGTCATCCCACAGGCGTGACTATATCATAACGTAAAAGGCATCACGCTTATTTTACGCCGTATGGTTTATTACTCAGCGATGCAGATTGCAACACGGTTCTGCACGGGATCCGGATAAGGCTGGTCTTCAGCGTCGCCCATGCTCTTGACAATCATGCGTGATGCAGGAATGTTGAACTTGGTGCGGAGCGCCTCTGCAACCACCTCGGCACGCTTGGCCGACAGACGGAGGTTGATGGCCTTTGTGCCGGTGCCCTTGTCGGCATAACCGGTGATTGTAACCTTGGCATTGGGATGAGCGTTGAGGTATTCGGCTACAGCCTGAACCTTGGTCATCTCCTGCGGAGTCACAACTGTCTTGTTGATTTTGAAGAAGATGTCGCGACGCAATACGCTTGCTTCCTGCTTCTTCTCCTCAACCTGCACAGGCACCTCTACAATCTTCTCCACAATCTTCTCGATAATCTGAGGCTCGCAAGGCGCGGGCTCCTCGATTACGCGGGTGCGGGTTGAATAGCGGGGGCCGAATGCATACTTCACACCGATGAGGGTATTGAAATACCAGTCGGCGTTGCCTGCCTTCTTGGAGTTGTAGTGGTCGTTGAGCACGTTGGCGTTGGCCTCAAGCCCAATCTGCAGACGCTCGGTGATGTTGAAGTTAACATCGAAACCGAAGCGGCCTGTGAAGCGGGTGTGGGTGCCGTCCCATACATAGCCGAGCATGTTGTAGCCGTCATGGTTGGGGACAATCTGGCCAAGACCCTCATGGATGAGGTCGCCGTTCTCGTTCTTGCCAAGCTCTATCTCGGGGAAAAGACCCTGCATCTGCTTGTTGACACTGTTGGCCTCATTGTTCTTCCATGCAACGTTGATGCCGACACCGGCAAACACGTTGACATCAACAAGACGCTTGGGGTTGTAGCCGCCAAAAAGGTTGGTCATATTGAACGTTGCCTCGATTGAGGGAGCGATATATGTCCAGTGCCATTTGTAGCGCATGTCGCGGAGACCGGATTCCTCCTTGAATGTGAGCTTGCTTGTAGCGCGGCTCCTCCAGCTGTTGACAGAGATACGTGCACCGAAAATCGGAGAGAACTGGTAGCCTGCCGCAAGCTGAGCGTTGGGACCTGCGAGGATGTCGAATGCACCTTCGCCGAGGGTCTCCTGGGCACCGAACTGTGCCTGTCCATACCAGTAAGGCTGGAAGACATATTCGGTGACCTCCTCCTGAGCGGAGGCACACAGGCCTCCGAACAGGATTGAAGCGGTCAAAAGAATTTTATTTAATTTCATTTCTTTGTTTGCTTTTGGGTTCGTGTAATTCTATTTTCCGACACGGATTATCTCACTGTCACGTAGTAGAGACGGGTTGAGGTGTATCCGCGATAGTCAAGTGAAGTATAGACAATCTCATAAGTGAGACCCTTCTTAAGAGCGCTCGCATTGAGAGCCACCCTCTGCTGACGGCCGGGGATTACCTTATTGAGCCCTGCGTTGTTGCTAACCTCGTTCGCATTGATAGAAACCGGAGTTTTGCCATTGAATGCACGAGTGATGGCAACATACTTCTTGTAGGAAGGAGCCACGAGCTCACCGGTGTAAGAAGTAGCGAAGAGCTCGATTGCATTACCGCTGCCCTGAACGAAACGGGAAGGATCTGTCAGAGTAGTAGAGAGATGATGGAGGTCGCCGTTGCCGGTTGAATAAGCCATCATAACCTGGAGGTAATGGTTAGGATTCTTCAGGAAGTTGTTGATCTTGTTAGCAAGAGCATTATACTTCTCTACAAGCTTGTCAACCTTGTCGAGCTTGCCTGCAAGCTGGTTCTCAATCTTGTCAAGGATGTCGCCAATCTGGTCGTTAATCTGATTGTTGATACCCTTAAGCTGACCGTTGAGATCCGCGATAAGGTCATTCATCTTCTTGACAACTTCTTCATTGATTATTTTCTGGAAGCTATCTTTGTTTGGCTCATCCTCGCTACCGACAAGCATCTCTTCCACAGCTTTGTTGATGGCTTCAACAAGTCCATTGAGAGCTCCGTTGTTGCCGTCAACCGTACCGTCAGTGTAGGTAAGCTCGATAGGAGTCTCCTCTGTACGACCAACAACGAAATTTTCATCACCCTCATGTCCAGGTTCATAAATCGGCATTGAAGGTATGATCACTTTAATCTTATCAAGCTCTACATTGAACTCAATCTTGCTGAGGTCGAGATTGATTTTGTAATCATTCTCATTAATACCAAGGTCAAGATCGAAAGTGATGTCCTTTCTGATGTCGTTGAAGAACTCGTGAAGCTTGTCAGTCACAGCACCGAAGGTAGGAAGCTCCTTATTTGTGCCTTCGCCATAAAGGAACTCGTAACCAAGAGGATGTACTGTCGCAACAGCGAGGTTGTAGTTGGAATATACTGAATGCTCAGTAGATACTTCCTGTCCGTCAACAGTTGCCTTGGTTGTCCAGGTGCTCTTCACGCCGTAAGCGGGGAGGAAGCCGTTCATCTGGTCAAGGAGTACCTTGCCGAGGGCTACGAAATCCTGCTTGGTGTGGTTGAGAAGCGCATCCTTCATAGCGCTCTTCAAACCGGACTCTATCTTGATTGAGAGGGCAGGTGCGTTTGCGGCCTCAACCTGAACAGGCACACGGTAGAAACCGTTGTTCTCTGCTGAACGGGTGAGATCGAAACCGAAGTCGAGCACCTTATCATTCTCCTTAACAGGCTTGAGATCTACCACAGGCGCAGCCTCGTCCTTGCTGTTGACAAGAGAAAGCTTGACACCGGTGAAGTCAACTGTGTTGGGGTTGATAGTCAGATAGAGGTTGCCGAGGTTAGCTTCGCTATCCTCAATATAAGGAACATTAGCCTGAATTGCAACACCACCCTGCGGATTGAGGGTCTGGATAGCCGCAGCAACAGCCTCATTATTGAGGACTGACTGGTTGCCATTATATTCATACTGCTCATCGCCGAACGGGAACTTGAGAGCGTGGTCAGCAACACCGTAATAGTTAGCGTTGATGTTCGACTGAAGACCGATAGGCAAGTTGATAGTGCCGAACAACGGATTGTAGGTCTGCTGAACGAGGATATTTGTGATAAGCTTGTTCAGACGCTCGTTGATGGCATCAATCTGGGGCTGAAGTTTCTCAAGAGCAGCCTTGAGCTCAACAAGAGCCGCGTCAAGATCCTGGATAGCGTTGTTGGCACCAAGAGCCTCCAAGTAAGCAGTCCTTGCCTGCGCGAGCGCAATCTCCACATTTTCCTCAAGCTGGTTATTCGTCTTCTCCTGATCTTCTTTGAATTTAAGCAATGCCGCGACATTGTTACCCATATCGACATATTGCTTATCGGTGCTGTGAACAAGATTGGACAGATTGGTTTGATTCAACCAGGTTGTATAGTTTGGACCAAACGCCTCATCCAGAAAACCGGTGATCAAAGCATTGACCTTATCGTTTACAGCATTCTCCGGATACTTGCCATCTACGCTGGCGCCCAAGAATTCTCTGATAGCAGCAAGAATAGCCTTCGTATCCTCAGGGCATTCACAGCTTTTTATGTTCGTATCAATGTACTCGATGAGCTTCTTGTAATACTCATCCTGTGAGATGAGCACTTCATTCTTGAAATCCTCATCTGTGTCCTTGCAGGAGGTGAAAGTGCCGCAGCCGACCGTAGCGCAGGACAGCAACAGCAAGCCGTTGACTAATTTTCTATTCATTCCTTTAAGATTTGAATTTATTGGTTAATTAATTAGTTTTTAGTGAAACTGTTATAATCGCCCCATAACAAGACGGCATCCGCCCGGAGACAGAC
Source organism: Muribaculaceae bacterium (assembly GCA_029058745.1). Taxonomy (GTDB): domain Bacteria; phylum Bacteroidota; class Bacteroidia; order Bacteroidales; family Muribaculaceae; genus Lepagella. The sequence goes on along the minus strand of JAIDXM010000013.1, from coordinate 14,581 downwards.
TGTCTAAATGAGGATTATATAGAGTCGTTAGACAAAAAGCAATGCCTCAATGAGTTGGAAATAAAAACCTACATCCATTGAAATTAGGCACAAAGTTAAGACTCTTTTTCTAATCTAACAAATTTTGAGCAAAAAATATTAATGAAGTTATATTTTTAACAATTATTCGGCCAATAACGCTTTTTTTCATACCCCCGTCCAACGCCTAAACTGTTAATTTTAACAATACCTGCCAATCCCCTTTCTATAAAACCACAAAAATTCCCTCCTTCATATGAATAACACGACAACACCTGCCCTTACTGACGAATACTTTATCCGCATTAATCATTTTCATCATTTTTCACACCTCTTATATGATTTATCGGGAGTTTTTCTTAACTTTGCGAATATTTTGTGAAGTATGACAGCATTTTCCGGTTCAAGAAAACACACTCAGCAACCACTATTTGCTTTTAATGCCACATTTACTGCGTCGTGTCTGAATCTATCGGCATCATCACTGCATACTCCTTAATATATATACAACACAACTCACAAAAAACAACACTCTCTCGCGATATGTCAAAGAGCAGAATTATCTCATTTATCCTCCTCGCATTCTCCTCGGCCATACCCACGTTGGCACAGGAAGCCTCTTGGTTTAAGCGAAACCATGTGATAGACGACCTTGACGTGGCCTTCACTGCCGGAACATCAGGTCTCGGCATTGAACTCTCCACGCCCGTGACAAAATGGACAAACGTGCGCGTAGGGTTCGACGGCATGCCCCAATTCCATCTCCCAATAGATTTCCCCATCTCAACATACGCCGACGGAAAAGTCAGCGATAATTTCGACAAAATCAAGGAGATGATGTATAAAATCACCGGCGATGAAATGAAAGAGCAGGTGGAGATGATCGGAAAGCCAAGAATGGCCAACTTCAAATTCCTCGTGGATGTATATCCCTTCCAAAACAACCGTCACTGGCATTTCACGGCAGGTTTCTATTGGGGCACCTCGAAAATCGCCACTGCCCTCAACAACGTGGAGTCGTCGTCAACTCTCGTGGCCATGAACATATACAACCGCTTCTACGACCGTATGAAAGACTACCCCTACACCGACGAACCCTTCTTCGGCGACGTATATCTCTCGGAGGAGACTTACAACGAGTTCATGTCTTACGGAAGGATGGGAATTCACTTAGGCGACTTCAAGGACGGCAAACCGTATTATATGGACCCCGCGAGCAACGGCACTCTCAGTGCGAAGGCTTTCGTGAACGCTTTCAAACCTTATTTAGGGTTCGGTTACAGCGGAGCAATCGACGCGGCGAAGCGCTGGAATGTTGGAGTGGAGGCCGGTGTCCTGTTCTGGGGGGGAGCCCCGCAGATTATACTGCACGACGGTGTCAACATGACTAAAGACCTCATCAACGTGAAGGGGAAAGTGGGCGACTTCCTGAATCTGGCAAAGGCCCTCCCTGTGTTCCCCAGCATCTCCTTCAAAATCTCCTACTCGATATTCTGACCACCCAATCGCCCCACATCCGATGCCGCCACCTCCGGCATGATGAGGACACCGCACGAACTCCACATTTTAATGCACAAATCCCCTTTATGCATTACACACCAAGAATCATGAATTGAACAAAAATACAACCATATGGAAGATAAAGTCATTGTTGACGGCCTGACATTCGTGCCGTATCTGAGAAAGGAAGAGATACAGAAAGAAGTGGCGAGAGTCGCTTCCGAATTGCGCAGGGACCTCAAAGGGAAAAAACCCGTTTTCTTATGCGTGCTCAACGGCGCTTTCATTTTCGCCGCTGACCTGATAAGGGAAACCGGAATTAACGACGCTCCCATCTCTTTCGTAAGATATGCAAGCTATGAGGGGCTGACATCCACCGGAAAGGTGAAGCAGCTCATGGGGCTATCGGAATCGCTCGACGGCAAGGATGTTGTGATTATCGAGGATATTGTCGATACCGGACTGACTGCCCACCAGATGGTCAACGACCTGCGAAAACTGAACCCGAGTTCTATCAGATTCGTCACGCTCCTCAATAAGCCCGAGAGCTCCAAAACAGGATTCATGCCCGACTACGTGGCTTTCACCATACCCCCGAAATTCATAATCGGATACGGGCTCGATCTCGACGGCAAAGTGAGAAACCTGAAAGATATTTATGTGATTGAGGAATAGTCATATCTCCGCCAACCGGGACTTCCGGACAAGACTTGAGACATGACGACAGAACTATTCCTCTGAATCATACTATAATTAACCCAAATTAGAACTATTAGCTATGCTAAATTTAGTATTATTCGGCGCACCGGGAAGCGGCAAAGGCACCCAAAGCGCCAAACTCATAGACGAGTTCGGTCTTCACCATATATCCACAGGAGAAGTGCTCCGCGACCATATCCGCCGCGAGACTGACCTCGGAAAGATTGCGAAACAGTATATCGATGAGGGACAGCTCATCCCCGACGAACTTATGATAAGCATACTTGACGACGTGCTCGAAAAGGAAGCAAAAGGGAAGGATGGCGTGATTTTCGACGGGTTCCCTCGCACAATACCTCAGGCGGAAGCCTTGAAAGGACTGCTTCAGAAACGCGGCACCGACCTTCACGCCGTAGTGGGTCTCGAAGTGCCGGAGGAGGAGCTCATCGAGAGAATGCTAAACAGGGGTAAGGAGACAGGCCGCGCCGATGACAATTTCGACACCATCAAGAAGCGTCTGAACGTCTATCACAGTCAGACATCCCCTCTCCGCGACTATTACAACAAGGAGGGGAAATATCTTAAAATAAATGGCTCCGGAATCGTTGACGACATCTTCAACGAAATCGTCGAGGGTATTGTGAGAAAGACCGGCGTTGCCCGCAGGAAATGACGGAGACTCGTTAAAATCAGACTGTGTCCCAATATAAGGGGGGTCTGCTACGTTAAATAGCCATGAGAACTCATGGCTATTTATTTTTTCACGACATACGCTTTTCGCTCCCCGCGCTGCTTGCCCTTATTATCGTGGCCGCAAGCTGCAAGTCGGCGAAGCTTTCAGACGCTGACGCCGCCCTCGAACGAGGGGAATATTTCGACGCGCAGAAACTGTACCGCCAAATCTACAACAAACGGAACAAACGGGAAGACAGACCTCTCCGTGGCGAAATCGCATTCAAAATGGGGAAATGCTACACGAAACTGAATATGGCGGCAAAAGCCTCTGCCGCCTACCAGAACGCCATACGCTACCAATACCCCGACTCCACTTCCCTGCTCAACCTCGGACGGGCATTGCAGGCGGAGGGGAAGTACGCTCCGGCAATTGACGCCTACACCCGGTTCCTTGACTGCTTCCCTGACAGTGTGAAGCCTAAAGGGGACGAATCCGCCATGATGCGCCTCGCCCGGGAGGGTATCGACGGATGCAACATGGCTATGGCCGCCAAACAGAAACCCAAGACAAGATATGTGGTGAAACCGGCCAAGATATTCAATTCCCGGAGGGCGGAATTCTCTCCCATGTTCCTCGACAAGGAGTTTGACCAGCTTTTCTTCACCTCCACGAGCGAGAAAGCCACCGGCGAAAAGAAATCCGAAATCACCGGAATGAAAAAGGGGGATATATACGTGAGCAAAAAGAATGAGCGGGGGGTGTGGCAACAGGCCCAGCCGGCGGAGGGGGAACTGAACACCGACGCCGACGAGGGAGTGGTGAGCTTCTCGCCCGACGGGCAGACAATGTATCTCACAAAGGCCAGGAGATCGGAAACATCTGACACATCTGTGGAGATATACACATCGAAACGATCGGACGCCTCTTGGAGCGCCCCTCAGAAGTTTGAGATAACCGCCGACACGATATCCGCCGTGGGGCATCCGGCGGTGTCGCCCGACGGACAATGGCTATACTTCTGCTCCGACATGCCGGGCGGGTATGGGGGACTCGACATATGGAGGATTAGCCTTACAGACAGAGCCGGAAGCCTCGAGAATATGGGAAGCCAGATCAACACTCCCGGCAACGAGATGTTCCCCTATTCCAGGACTGACTCTCTGCTGTATTTCGCGTCTGACGGACATCCCGGATTCGGGGGGCTCGACATATTCAAGGCGAGACTCAACTCGACAGGCGACTTCTGGAGCGTCGAGAACATGGGACTGCCGGTAAACAGCCAAGGCGACGATTTCGGAATCACATTCGGCCAGGGTGAAAGCGGATTCCTAAGTTCCAACCGGGGCGACGCGAAGGGATATGACCATATTTTCAGCTTTGAACTTCCCGACATCAGAATCACAATCTCCGGATGGGTGCTCGACAAGGACGAGGAGCCTGTGCCAAACGCAGTGATAAGGATTGTGGGTGACGACGGAAGCAACCAGAAGGAAATCGCCCGCGACGACGGTTCTTTCAAATTCAACCTCAACCGTGGGGTGAGATATGTGATGAAAGCCGGTGCCACGGGCTATCTGAATGTGAAACAGGAATTCGAGAGCGACACTGCGGAAGAGGATGCCGACTATGGCGTGGATTTCATTCTCGCGGCTATCAACAAGCCGCAAGTGGTAGAGAATATCTTCTACGATTTCGACAAAGCCACTCTGCGTCCGGAGTCAAAGGCCGCCCTCGATGAAATGGCACAGATGTTGCGTGAGAATCCTAACGTCACGATAGAGATGGGCGCGCACACCGACCGCAAAGGCTCCGATGATTACAATATACGGCTATCCGAACGAAGAGCGAAAAGCGTCACCGACTATCTAATCCAGGCTGGAATCGCCGCCGACCGCCTTAGCCCGAAAGGGTATGGCGAGAGTGTGCCCAAGACTGTCACCAAACGGATAAACCGCGAATTCCCTCAATTCCCGGAAGGAACCGTACTGACAGAGGAATTTATTGAGACCCTCTCGCCTGAAGACCAGGAAGCCGCCGACCAAATCAACCGCCGAACGGAATTCCAGGTGCTTTCGATAGACTACGACATGTTCTGACTCTCAATCCGTGACCGTCTCGTCTATGGCATAGTTGATGAAATCATTGAAGGGCTTGGCTATACGAAACATCTCGCCCACCTTATCCACAAGACCGGACGAACACATCTCCTTGTCGCTCAGATGATGCGATGTCACAAAGTCGCGAGGACGAACCAACGGCAGATATTCCCAGTCGCGGGGAATACCCTTTGGCGCGGTCTTCACCGGATTTTCCCCGATTGACGGATAAACAGCCCGGAAATCCTCTCTCCCGATTATTTCAAGGTATTCATCGATATTGTCGTAGATTGACCGACGGATTGCTGTCACAACCTTCGATGGCAGACAAACTGTGCCTGCCGCCACAAAACAGTTTCCCGGCTCTATGTGGAGATAATAACCCATACGGTTGCTTTTCTTCCCCTCCGGTGGATTGATAAAGATGCCAATGTGCGTCTTATACGGAGTCTTGTCAAGCGAAAACCGGGTATCGCGATATATCCGGTAAGTGCAGTCGCCCACTCCAAGATATGATGCCTCCAGGTCGAATGCCGACACTGCATTAATCAACTCCAAAGCCAGACATTCCACTCTCTCTTTCACCGCAAGATATTCCTCCTTGTTGGCACTAAACCATTCCCGGTTGTTATTGGCCGACAATGCTGTCAAAAAATTCAATATTTTCCTCATAACTCATCTATAACGATTTTTTATTCAAAAAATATAAAAACAAATTGTTAATCTATGTTAATCGTGACATTTTTTTCATGTTATACAACATAGTTTGAAAAATAATTTGTAATTTTGCAGTGAGTTTTTCATGGTATTAGATTTTAAGGTTAACAGAAGATTGGTTGTCGGGACGACAATCAATTTTTTTTTACCATATCATGACTTGTTCAACATATATACATGCCGATGCCTCCAACCTGCATGTACAATTACGTTCCACTTTTGAGTGTAATTGGCCATACAGATTGGAGGCATCGGCAATTCTACTTCAGGCCATCCTCATTTTCCCTGGTTGAAAAGGGCAGATAGGATACGACCGGACGCACCTGTTTTCTCCCGGATATATTCCCCAGCCCAACGGCCGCGTTTCGCAAGCTCCTCTGGATCGAACAGGAAACGGTCGGCATTACGGGCGAACGATGAAGCGTCTGCCACTTCTATACCCCCGCCGAGGGTCTTGAGCTCCTGGGCCTCGATAAATTTTGAATTCTCAGGGCCGAACATCACGGGAATACCATACACGGCGGCTTCATTCATATTGTGGACGCTCACTCCGAATCCACCCCCGATATATGCCACATCCGCATATGCATACGCGCTCGACAGAAGACCGAAGCAATCAATCACAAGCACCCTTTTCCCCTCTCCTGCCGCAGGATTATCCCTAAGCTCGCTCATCAAAGCCACCTCTCCTGGCACAATCTCCTTGAGACGTGAAAGACGTTCGGCGTCAAATTCATGAGGGGCGATGACTGCCTTCACCTGAGTACGCCGCCGAAGCCACTCCCCATATACAGCCTCATCGGCAGGCCAACTGCTTCCGAACATCATCACAAACGGCGAGCGCGCGGCATCACCCTTTTGCCCAACAAACGCGTCAAGCTCCGGGATAGCCTTCCTGGCGTTCAGTATGTCGGTGACACGGTCAAAACGTGTGTCGCCGGCAACCTCAACATTTCTCACGCCAATCCGAGCCAACAGATCTTTGCTCCTGCTGTCCTGAACAAATATCTTTGTGTACCATTTCAGCCAATGTCCATACCACGCGCTCCTTTTCTTGAAAAAGAACTGGTCGGGACGGAAAACCGCGCTCACAAGATATGTAGGAATCTGACGTCTCCATAACTCGTGGAGATAATTGCGCCAGAACTCATACTTCACGAAAATCGCCATCTCCGGGTTCACCTTATACAGGAATTTCCTCACGCGACGTGGTGTGTCGAAAGGGAGATAGCACACGCAGTCGGCGCCTTCATAGTCCTTTCGCACTTCATAGCCCGACGGGGAAAAGAACGTGAGGAGTATCTTATACTCCGGATGCTCACGTTTTATCTTCTCAATCAAAGGCCGCCCTTGCTCAAACTCTCCAAGCGACGCGGCATGTATCCAGATATAACGGTGGCCGGGAGATATGGAAGCGTCAAGACATTTCCATATCCCCTTCTGGCCTTCATTGAGTTTCTTAGCCTTAGGGTTGCGGAATGAGGCAATCCTCACTCCAAGTCTGTAGGCGGAAATCCCGGCGGAATAGACAGGCTGTTCCACGAGTTGCCTGACACCCTCGGCAAGCAAGCCCCTCACCTCTTTGAAAGATGGGATTCTCATTTCTCCGGTGCAGGAATTTCCTTTATGGCGCGACGTATGCGGGCAATCACTTCTTCCTTGGGCATCAGCTCGGTGATATCGAACATATGCGGGCCTCTGCATGCGCCTACAACAGCAAGACGGAACGCGTTCATCACATTGCCCAGATGATAACCCTTCTCAGAAATCCAGCCGAGCACTATCTCCTCCGCATTGGCGGAAGTCATGTCCTCAATCCCTTCGAGCACGCCTATCAGCTCCTCCATTATGCGGGGAGTGTCGGCGCTCCAGCGCTTCTTGACATCCTTTTCAGCATAGGATTCGGGCGCCTTGAAAAAGAAGTCGCCCTGTGTCCAGAGGTCGGGCACAAGATCTGCCCTCCCTTTCACCATCCCCACTGCCTTGGCAACATATGCAGGGTCGGCCCCGGCCACTCCATGCTCGGCGAGCACCGGCATGAAAAGCGTGGCAAGAGTGTCATTGTCCGTCTTTCCAAGATATTCATGATTGAACCATATCCCCTTCTTGAAATCAAACTTCGCTCCGCTCTTCGAGCAATGGGAGAATGAGAATTTTGAAATCAGGTCGTCCATGCTCATCACCTCACTGTCGTCGCCGGGATTCCATCCCAAGAGAGCAAGGAAATTCACTACAGCCTCCGGCAGGTACCCCTTCTCCCGATACCCCGACGAAACCTCTCCGCTGGCAGGGTCATGCCATTCAAGCGGGAATACAGGGAATCCGAGTTTGTCACCGTCGCGCTTAGAGAGCTTTCCGTTGCCGACCGGCTTGAGAAGCAAAGGAAGATGCACGAAACTCGGCATCGTGTCTGTCCATCCGAACGCCTCATAAAGCAATACATGAAGAGGCGCCGAAGGGAGCCACTCCTCTCCACGTATCACATGGCTCACTTCCATCAGGTGGTCGTCAACGATATTGGCGAGATGGTAAGTGGGAAGGTCGTCCGCGCTCTTGTAGAGCACTTTGTCATCGAGAATGTTGCTGTTGACAACCACCTCGCCGCGGATAAGGTCGTTGACCCTTACCTCACGGTCGGGTTCTATCTTGAAACGCACGACATACTGCGCTCCGTCGGCAATGAGACGCTCCACCTCTTCAGCAGGCATAGTAAGCGAATTGCGCATATTGCCTCGCGTGGATGCGTCATACTGGAAATTGGGTATTTCCTGACGGGCCGTCTCAAGTTCCTCGGGAGTGTCGAACGCTATATATGCCTTTCCCGCGTCAAGAAGAGCCTTCACATGCTCGCGATATATGTCGCGACGCTCACTCTGCTTGTAGGGGCCATAGGCGCCACCTTCCCTGACACCCTCATCGATGCCTATTCCAAGCCATGCAAGCGACTCGTTGATATACTCCTCTGCCCCAGGCACAAAGCGGCGGCTGTCGGTGTCTTCGATGCGCAGAATCATGTCGCCTCCATTTTGACGGGCGAATATATAGTTGTAAAGTGCAGTACGCACTCCTCCAATGTGGAGAGGGCCCGTCGGCGACGGAGCGAATCTCACTCTCACTCTTCGTTCCATGTTATTACAGTATTTACAATGGTTTACTTGTATCTGCCGTTCCATCGAAGCGAAATCTCCGGCTTGAGGAACAGCTTCACAATATTATAGTCGTCGATATTCATGAATTCCCCTACTGTGAGACGGGCGGAAAGTTCATCATTCTCCGCACAAGCTGAATATTCCACAGTAGGGAACGGTATCATCTCCTTGATTTCCTTATAGGTAGTCAGTGAGCCTTTCGGTATGTCGAAAAATTCTTTCAACTCCGGCTCCCTGAAATATTTCTTCGTGTCGAGAGGTTTAAGATTCCTGTCATAGAATGATACATTGCTGTCGGAAGCCTGCCGGTCGCCTCCTATCGTATAGACAGTCATCACCACCTCACCTTTCTTCTCGGGAAGAAGCTTTATCTCAAGACTGCTCACCGGAGTTATCTGCACTTTCAGATATCCGGGTTTGACATCCACCAGCCATGAAAGTCCCGACATTGCATTCTTCGCACGATACACACTATCGACATCCCAATAGTCGAGCATGTCAAGGCGGGTGTTCTTCTTGAGAATCTCAAGAGCCGGCGATTCAAGCCGCTTGAATACCTCCCTGGCCGTCAACGCATCTTCAGATGACTGTGCATGGCTGTCCTGCGCGGCGCACGGAGCCGCAAACGCAACAGAAAGCAGAAATGCAACAGCCGCCACAAGAAGTGACTTCTTATTTTTTCTTCTTATAGAAAATCTCATAGTTTCCGTTATATTCAGGTTTTGCGGATTTCCCCGATGATTTCTTTTCCTTCTTATCTTTCTTCCCCTTTTTCTCCACTTTCTCCTTTCCGGCTTTATCTCCCTTTACGGAGCCGGCCTTCTTTTTACGAGACTTTGAGGGGCGTTCAAATTCCTCCTTATCGCGCTTACGGCGACGCTTGTCGCGGGCATAATCGCGCTCACTCGCAATTTCGGGACGGATGGTGGTGCCGAAGAAGTCAACGTTGCGCAGGGCATCAAGCACCTTTCTCGCATCCTCTTTGCGCACGTCAAAGAGCGTGTATTCCGGAAGAAGGTCGATGCGTCCTATGTCGGGCTTGGAACCCACCACATTCCTGTTGACAAGTTCCATAAGATTGCCGGGGAAGAAACCTTGCGCCTTACCTACGTTCACCATCAGACGCTCATATCCGTCCTGTGCCTGGCGACGGTCCTTATCCATTTTCTCCCTTTTGCCACGTTCCTTCTCTTTCCGTTCTCCCTTTTCAGGAGCGTTAAGGTCAATGTCCGGCATATCCTGATAATACTGCAGCAGACGGTTGAACTCAAGCGACAGTACCCTCTTCAGCAAATCCTCCTCTGAAAGCCATTCAAGCTTTTTCCTCACACCGGGGATATATTTCGAAATCTCATCCTCGTTAACCTCAACGCGCTCAAGGCGGTCGGCAAGATTGTATAGTTGCTTCTCGATTATATGCTCCGGTGACGGCACCTTCTTGTATTCGAAAGTCTTACCGATTTTCTTCTCAATCTCACGAAGCTTCCCTTTCTCTCTGGAATGTATGATGGCAACCGACACACCTGTCTTGTTGGCACGGCCGGTACGGCCGGAACGATGGGTATAGACAGCCACATCGTCAGGAAGTCCATAATTTATCACATGGGTGAGATCGTCAACATCAAGACCGCGTGCCGCGACATCGGTAGCAACGAGAAGCTGGGTGACATGGTCACGGAATTTCTTCATGGCGAGGTCTCTTTGTGCCTGCGAAAGATCTCCATGCAGACAGTCGGCGTTATATCCGTCGGCAATCAGCTTGTCGGCGATTTCCTGGGTCTCCTTCCTGGTGCGACAGAAAATGATTCCATAGATATCCGGATTGTTGTCGGCCACACGCTTGAGGGCAAGATATTTGTCGTGTGCCTTAACCATATAGTATATGTGGCGCACGTTTTTCGACCCCTCATTGCGGTTGCCTGCCACAAATTCCACAGGATTGTTCATAAATTCCCTGGCTATCGCAGCAATCTCACGCGGCATTGTCGCAGAGAACATGAGCATTTTACGATCGGAGGGCACATGTGTAAGTATCTCCCTGATGTCTTCAAGGAATCCCATGTTGAGCATCTCGTCGGCTTCATCGAGTATGACGGTGTGCACATGCTCAAGCTTTACCTCTCCTCTCTTTATAAGGTCGATAAGACGGCCGGGAGTGGCGACAATAACTTGCACACCCTTCCTCAGTGTGCGTATCTGGCTCTCAATGCTCGATCCCCCATAGACAGGGAGAATCCTGACATCATCAAGATATTTTGCAAAATCGGCAAGGTCTCCTGATATCTGGAGACACAATTCCCGGGTCGGGGCTATTATCAATGCCTGCGGGACATTGCGGGTGACATCTATGCGTTGAAGCACAGGCAAGCCAAATGCCGCAGTCTTTCCTGTGCCGGTCTGCGCGAGGCCAACCACATCTCCATCTTTCTCAAGAAGATGTGGAATAACCATCTCCTGAATGGGCATCGGGAGTTCAAAACCCATTTCCCCGATAGCCTTCAGCAACCGGGGTTCTACTCCAAGATCCTCGAAGGATCTTTCAACTTTATTTTCGTCCATAGCGGTAATTAGTTTAATATTTGTCAGGCGCAAGCGCGGTTTTCGACAACCACCCTAAATGCACATTAATAATCTCTGCCTTGAAGCGCCCACTCATATATTCTAACATCCAACTACCCCGCTATTCCTCACCTGGTGTCGAATTTTACAAAGCTTGACGCTTTTCGCCTGCAAAATTACTAAATAATTTCCGCACCACCAATTAAAGGGGCAACGCGATAGTGACATGACCGGAAATATCTTCCGCTAATCACATTCAATCCCCAAGTTTTCCACGAAGTTCTTCAACCGGCAACCCTGTGACAGCCGCTATCTCAGGCAGGCTATGTCCCGCCTTAAACATATTCTCCGCAGCAATCATCAAGCCTCGGGAAATACCCTTAGCCATCCCCTGTGCCATACCCTGTGCCATACCTTGTGCCATCCCCTTAGCCATCCCCTTAGCCATCCCCTTAGCCATCCCCTCTGATTTCGCGAAATCTATAGTGTTATGATAGTCTCTGTAGAACTTGAGGTCTCTCTCATATTGCCTACGATCCTCCGGACTCAAGTTCTCGACTCGGGCGACATTCTCCACCCGCTTGAATATTTTATCAACAAAAGGCATTCTTTCCATAGTAGTCATATTCTTAAGTAAATATATCCATTTCTCCAAATGATTCTCACATTCCTCCGGACTGCTCTTCCTGAAATTCGGCAACTGTATATACACCAAACGCATGGCATCCGAGAATTGTTTATTGTTTTCCATGTCACGCAACTCTGCGTCCACTCTTACCCTACCATCACTGTCCTTCAAAGTGAAATCGGATATAAAGACACCATAAACAGGCATAAAGCTATAATCCCATTTGTCCGGACAACCCTGCTCCGTAATCGCTCGTGCCACATAGAAAACGGTCCTGTTTATAAAATAGGATTGACTACGATTCTGCATTTCAACTATGAAACGACGGTTGTTCTGGGTCTTACAATGCAAATCGTAGATCACAGACCTCTCCTCCCCTTGTTCCTTTGGCTTCTCCTTATCAAGATAAGTGACCTCCGTCACCGGGTCTCTCCCGTCGCCATCAAAAATAGCATTCAGGAAACCAATCAGGATATCCCGTGAACTCTCTCGGCCGAACAGGATTTTGAAGCCTGAATCTGTTAGAGGATTTATAAACGTCCCCCCTTCTTTGTAGGTATGGTATCTCATAAACCAGTAATTTTTAACCGACATCTTCCTCTCGCATTCTCATCTACAAATCATCATGACATAAAATGCCTTTCCGATTCAAATGAAGACGCGTTACATCTGCAAAGATATAAAAATTTTTAATACTTCTGATTATTTATCTCTTTATTTTTCTAATTATTAGGACACGTTATTGTTTTATATCTCTTTTTTCAGTAAATTCGTGGCATGAAACGAAATTCTATACTTTTATCTCTCGCGCTTCCGATTCTGGCTCTGAACGCCCCGGATGCCTACGCCTGCACTAATCTCATAGCAGGGCCGAAAGCCTCTGCCGACGGGTCTGTTATGGTGACATATGCGGCAGACTCGCATAACCTCTATGGCATGCTTACCCACACTCCGGCCGCCGACCATGCTCCGGGGTCAATCAGGAAAGTAGTGGAATGGGACACCGGCAAACCTCTTGGTTCAATCCCTCAGATTCCACACACATTCAACGTTGTAGGAAACATCAACGAACATCAGGTGGCTATCGGAGAAAGCACCTGGGGTGGGCATGAGGAGCTGGTTGACACCACCGGAAACTCCATAATTGACTATGGATCTCTGATACAGATTGCCCTGGAACGCTCGAAAACCGCAAGGGAAGCAATACAGGTAATGACCGACCTTGTAGAAAAATATGGATATGCAAGCTCCGGTGAATCATTCTCAATAGCCGATAAAAATGAGGTATGGGTGATGGAAATGATTGGCAAGGGAGCTGAAAAAGGGGCGGTTTGGATAGCGGTCAGGATTCCCGACAACGCGATATCGGGACATGCCAACGAACCTCGTATAAGAAAGACCAACCTCAAAGACAAACAGAACGTATTATATAGCAAGGACCTTATCTCATTTGCACGTAAAAGAGGTTATTTCAACGGTAAAGATGAGGATTTCTCTTTCGCCGACGCATACTCTACCCACGACATGTCAACACGACGGGGGTGTGATGCACGCGTGTGGAGTTTCTTCCGAAGATTCAAGCCAGAAACCGACAAATATTATTTCTGGTGTTCCGGCGAAAGCGACGAGCCAATGCCTCTATATGTGATTCCCGACAAAAAAGTAAGCCTAAAGGATATGCAGGAAAGCATGCGCGATCATTTCGAGGGAACACCTTTTGAGATGACATCCGACATCGGGGCAGGACCAAACCACGTCCCCTACCGCTGGCGCCCTATGGACTTTGAAGTAGATGGGAAAGAATATTGCAATGAACGTGCAATCGCCACGCAACAGACCGGATGGAGTTTCGTGAGCCAAAGCAGGGCTAATCTCCCCGACCCCGTGGGAGGTGTCCTATGGTTTGGAACCGACGATACCAACACTTCCGTATATATGCCGTTCTATTGCAGCATGACAGAGATTCCCGAACAACTCGCGGAAGGCGACATCAACAACTTCTCATTCGACTCCAATTTCTGGATGAACAACTGGGTGGCCAACCAGGCTTACAACAGATATGACCTCATGATTCCAGACATCAGGAAAGTGCAGGGTGCGCTCGAAGAGAAATTCCAGACTTCACGTGTCGCTCAAGAGAAGGAACTCGTGGCCCTCCTTGAGGCCGGAGATGACACGGCATTCCGCAAAAAAGTCAACAATGAAGGGAAAGCCATAGCGAAAGAGGCAACTGACGCATACCGGAATCTCGGCATATACCTGTTTGTGAAATTCATGGACGGAAACATGAAGAAGACAGACGCCGAAGGCAAATTCCTTTACAATGAATATGGACTGCCTAAATCGCCGTCATTCCCGGGATATGACAAAAAGTATTACGAGAATATCGTGAAAGAGACCGGCGACCATTTCCTAATCAAGAAATAACGGGGACCGATACGGCACAATTCCGAAATAGACCGGGCGACGACGCAATGAGTCGTCGCGCGGTCGATTTCGGGATTGCAAGTGAAACAATGGCAGCACGCATTGAATTATT
>JAIDXM010000012.1 GCA_029058745.1 Muribaculaceae bacterium | reverse complement strand
CCGGATGGGATAATGACTACCTGCTATATGCCTTAAAAAGTTTTGACGTTATTAAAAATTAAGATGCGTCAGCCCTGGAAAATAAATGATGAAATGTTGTCGGATTGAGAAAAAAGAATTAACTTCGCATACTTCATGAATGCTGTAAGGATAGCCGGAATAATACTGCTTGCCCTCGTCTGGCTCTGGCTCTGCTGGTCGCTGGTGGCATTGGGAGGAGGTTTCTCGATCAAGAACATTCTTGTCATCGTTGCCTCCGGAATAATTGTGTTCGTTCCAATCTGGAAGAAGTATATCCGGAATGACAACAATCAAAAATAAGGATATGAAATCCATCATAGATGACGCATCAACCCCTCTCCTGAATTCGGTGAACTCACCGTCTGACCTCCGTAAGCTGGAACTGGAGCAGTTGCCGAAGCTCTGTGAGGAAATAAGGGAGTTTCTGATTTCACATCTCTCGGTAAATCCGGGGCATTTCGCATCAAGCATGGGCGCGGTGGACATTATCGTGGCCCTCCATTATGTCTTCAACACCCCTGACGACAGACTTGTCTGGGATGTCGGACACCAGGCTTATGCCCATAAAATACTCACCGGACGTAGAGACGCCTTCGCCACACAGAGGACTCTGGGTGGAATCAGCGGATTCCCGAACCCGATGGAAAGTCCTTATGACACTTTCGTGGCAGGACATGCAGGCAACTCCATATCCGCCGCTTTGGGCATGGCTATCGCCGACATGGCGACTCCAGGTGCGGAAAAGCGTAAAACCGTGGCAATCGTAGGAGATGCCTCAATCAGCGGAGGATTGGCTTTCGAAGGGCTAAACAACGCCTCCAACAACCCCAACAATCTTCTGATAATCCTCAATGACAACGACATGAGTATTGACGGCAATGTCGGTGCTCTCCATAGCTACCTTTCTGACCTTACCACTTCCGCAGGCTACAACAGACTGCGCAATAAGATGGCCGGCTATTTCAGGAGAAAGGGGATTCTTACAGAACAACGCAAACGCGCCATAATTCGTTTCAACAATTCGATAAAATCTCTCATCTCCAGGAAGCAGAATATTTTTGAAGGTCTTAACATAAGATATTTCGGACCCTTTGACGGTCATGATGTCATCAAGATTGTCAAAGTGCTCCAGGAGATAAAAGACATGGAAGGCCCCAGGATTCTTCACCTCTGCACTGTAAAAGGGAAAGGATACCAGAAGGCGGAAGAGAACCCTACTGTGTGGCATGCCCCTGGAAAGTTCGACCCGGAGACTGGAGAAAGGTTCTGCGGCGGCTCTGACGGCAACCCTCCTCTTTGGCAAGAGGTATTTGGCGAAACTCTCACCGAGCTTGCGAAAGCCGATGACAGAGTCATGGGCATCACAGCCGCCATGCCCACAGGAACATCTTTGTGTAACCTCCTGAATGAAATGCCCCGCAGGGCTTTCGATGTGGGAATATCCGAAGGTCATGCCGTCACATTCGCCGGAGGTCTCGCTGCCGCCGGAAAACGTCCGTTTGTAGCAATCTATTCTTCGTTCCTGCAACGTGCATACGACAACATAATTCACGATGTGGCGATTCAGGGTCTCCCCGTGACGTTCTGTATAGACCGCGCCGGAATTGTGGGTGAAGACGGAGTGACCCACCATGGTCTCTTCGACATTGCGTATCTGCGTTGCGTCCCGTTGATTAATATCGCATGCCCTGCCGACGAGGAAACTATGAGAAACCTCATGCATACAGCCTTGAGCCTCGATGCCCCTCTCGCTATAAGATACCCGCGAGGACGAGCAACGACTCCAGACTGGAAATCGCCCATGAAGGACATATCTCCGGGAAAAGGGAGACCTGTCATAAAACGCGACGGGGCAAAAACCGCGATACTCACCTTAGGCCCCGTGCTCGCGTCGGCCCGTGAGGCTGTTTCACGTCTTGACGCGGAAGGGATTCTCGCCGATATCTATGACATGATATGGGTTAAACCGCTCGACACCGCTCTCCTTACCGAAATAGCAGGCAGATACGACCATATCGTCACTGTAGAGGACGGTGCCGTAATCGGAGGATTCGGCTCTGCGGTAAACGATTTCCTTAAAGAGAATGGCTTCGTAATAGCCGTGACAAACCTCGGAGTCAGAGACGAATGGATAGGACACGGGGCTGTCGATGAACTGAAATCAATATGCGGATATGACACTGATGGCATCATGAAGGCCGTCACTCGAAATCCTAAGAATTCCATCTAATGAAAATTGTCATAGCCGGAGCCGGAGAAGTGGGCACCCATCTTGCAAAAATGCTGTCGAACGAAGATCAGGACATCATCCTTATCGACAGCGACCAGTCACGTCTTGATGTCATCGACTCCAACTATAATCTCATGACATGGAACGGCTCCACCTCCTCTTTCGACAGCCTCAGGGATGTGGGGATAGCCAACACCGACCTCTATATTGCCGTCACCCCCTATGAGACCCGCAACATCACGTCGTGTGCCATAGCGAAGAAACTGGGAGCAAAGAAAACAGTGGCCCGTATCGACAACAACGAATTCCTTAATGCGGAAAACGGTTCTATAATAAAACAAATCGGAGTGGATTTTCTAATCTATCCCGAAGACTTGGCCGCCGATGAGATTGCCCTCGCACTTGCCCACAACTGGGCAAGATACTGGGGAGAACTGCACAATGGCAATCTCCTTCTCATTGGAGTGAAGCTGCACGGCGACTCCCCTCTTCTCGACAAAAAGCTTAAAGACCTTCCGGTGACAGGTCATGATTTCCACGTGGCCGCCATCAAAAGAAACAACGAAACCATCATCCCCGGAGGCAACGACGAGATTTTCCGCGATGATATCGTCTATTTCATTACAACCCCTCCTTTTGTCAATGAGGTGAGGGAACTTTGCGGAAAAAAGAAGAGAGTAATCAAGAAAGCCCTCATCATGGGCGGAAGCCGCATCGCCACCCGTTTCGCGATGCAATACAACGACAAGTATCACATCAAGATTATCGACAACGACCGTGAGAATTGTGAGATGCTTGCCACAAGCCTTCCCGACTGTGAGATTGTGTTCGGCGACGGACGTGACATTGAGGTGCTCAGGGAAAACAACATATACCAATATGACGCTTTCCTCGCCCTTACAGACTATTCTGAGACCAACATACTATCCTGCCTCACTGCCAAGGAATTCGGAGTGCCCAAGACTATTGCGGATGTCGAGAACCTTCAGTTTGTGAGTCAGGCTGAAAACCTCAACATAGGCACCATCATCAACAAGAAATTGCTCGCGTCGAGCCATATTTTCAAGATTCTGCTTGATGCGGATGAGAGCAATGCCAAGTGTCTGGCGTTGGCAGACTCTGAGGTGGCTGAAATGTTTGTGAAACATGGCGCACGAATCACGAAAGCTCCTGTCAAAGACCTGCATCTCCCTTTCGGCATGACTCTCGCGGCTATGGTGAGAAACGAAGAGTGTCTCCTTGTCAGCGGCAACACCCATATCCAGGGAGGCGACTATGTGGTGGTGGTGTGCCTGTCTGGCACCATAAGCAAAATCGAGAAATGGTTCAATTGACGGCCTGCGCTCACGCCATCACTCTACCGTGCAACAGTAATCTATAATCCGAAGCGAATCAATGGCAATATTACGAAACAGAAGTTATATCAACATAAGGATGCTACTCAGGGTAATCGGGTGGCTCCTTATGATAGAAGCCTTGTTTATGGTGGCCCCTTGCGTGGCAGGGTTAGTGTTCGGAGAGGAAAGCGTGTTCGGGTTTCTTGTCTGTATGGGTCTCACAGCCGGATGCGGGATGTGTATGGTAAGCCTCAAGCCAAGGAGCCGTGAGATGGGAAAACGTGAGGCAATCCTGCTCACCGGTCTCACTTGGGTGATTCTGTCTCTCTTCGGGATGGTTCCCTTTCTCATCTGTGGCACACATTTTAATGTCACTGACGCTTTTTTCGAGACAATGAGCGGATTCACCACCACAGGGGCGTCTGTACTGAACACCCTTGAGGGGGTTCCCAAGTCAATACTGCTTTGGAGATGCGTAGTACAGTGGATTGGAGGTCTTGGTATAATCCTCTTCACCCTGGCAGTAGTGCCGATGCTCAACTATCAGGGTGGCATGCAGCTATTCAATGCTGAGGTGACAGGCATAACTCACGATAAACTGCGTCCGAGGGTCAGCTACACTGCCCAAGGTCTTTGGTTTGTGTATATATGCCTCACCACTCTCCTTATAATCCTCCTGTCGTTCTCCCAGATGTCGCTTTTCGACTCCATATGCTATGGTCTTTCCACAATGTCAACGGGAGGGTTCTCCAACAGCGACCTCTCCGTGACAGAACTCGATGACCTCTACATAAAGATAGTGCTCCTCGTATTCATGTTCCTTGGCGGAGTGAACTTCGCGCTTATCTACAAGGCGGCACGTGGTGACGTGAAATCTATTTTCAAGAATGATGCGCTAAGATGGTATCTCGCTATAATTGCCATATGCTACGCCCTGCTTTGTCTGAACGTATGGCTGAGAGGCCTGGCCCATACAGTCGATGATTTCACCATCGACCCCCTTTTCCAGGCGGTGTCAATACTTTCATCCACTGGTCTTACCGAACCTGATTTCGCAGACTGGGGACCTGTGGCCGGCATTGTGCTTGTGGTGATGATGTTTATGGGAGCATGTGCTGGAAGCACATCTGGAGGAGCCAAAATCGACCGGTTCATCGTGCTGTTCAAGTTCATCAAGAACGAGTTCTATAAGATGATGCACCCCAGTACAGTCACCACCGTCGTAATCAACGGGAAAGGCACCCCCAACGCCATTGTGATGAAGACACTCGCCTTCCTGTTCATCTATATAATAGTGATAATGGCGGGAGGCACCATCCTTGTGCTTGACGGGCTACCCGTGAGAGACAGTTTCTTCGTGTGTCTGTCAGCGGTATCAAATACCGGACTTGGAACTGACATCACCGGAATCGAGGGGAACTATGCCCACGTCCCTGTACTCGCGAAATGGGTGCTGTCGTTCCTTATGCTGGTGGGACGTCTTGAACTCTACACAATCCTGTTGCTTTTCACCACCTCCTTCTGGAAAAAGTGACTATTAGTGCGGAAGATATAAAAAGCAGGTCAGCAAATAAATTATGGGCGATGGATTTTTGAAATCCGTCGCCCATAATTTATTTGCTGACCTGTCTTTACTGCTTCGCAAGCACAATCGCGTCGAGTGCGGCGATTGTGACAAGATCCACTATCTCACGCTCCGAGGAATTGGAATTGGTGAAATATACAGGTTTCTTCAGTCCCATCTGGATAGGCCCGATAATCGAGCCGACTCCCATCGAAAGCAACATCTTGCAAGTGGTGTTGGCCGCTGTGAGATTTGGGAAAATCAGGGTGTTGACATCCTTGCCCTTGATAGTATTGAACGGGAACGTCTTGTCGCGCAACTTAGTGTCAAGCGCATAGTCGAACTGCATCTCTCCGTCAACCTGAATCTGGGGATACTTCTCATGAAGCTCGGACACTGCCTCGGCAACAAGAGTGGCCTCCTCATGGTCCGACGACCCGAAATTGCTGTAGGAAAGCATGGCCGCCACAGGCTCCTGGGCAAAAAACCTCACGGTCTTGTCGGCGAGGCGGGCTATATCAACCAAAGCATCCTTATCGGCATCCGGATTCACCGCAGTGTCGGCTATGAAATACGACCCGCTGCGGGTATTGAGGATATGCATCGTGGCGAAATGGTTGAACCCTTCCTGGAGGCCGATTATCGACACGACATTGCTGGCCGTGGCCTCTCCTGCGGAATACGTCGAGGCAAGGCATGCGTCGGCATCTCCTGTCTCCACCATCATCATTCCGAAGTAGGTGCGGTCATACATCTTCTCAAGCGCGAAATCGAATGTGAAACCCTCTCTCGACTTCTTCTTGGCAAGAATCATGGCATAACGTTCGCGGGTTTCGGCCTCACGGTCATGACGAGGATTCACAATCTCCACTCCGTCGAGCGATAGCCCAAGACGGGCGGCACGCTTCTCTATCATCTCCTCGTTGCCGAGAACCACTGGATGACATATTCCATCGTGGGCAACCCTTACCGCAGCCCGCAGTGTGTTGTCCATGTTGCCCTCGCAAATCACCACCCTGCGTGGAGATGTGCGCGTAATCTCGATAAGTCGGCGCATCATCTTGCCGTCATCGCCCATAAGGCCGCGCAGACGAGACTGATATGCATTCCAGTCACCGATAGGACGCATCGCTATTCCGGACTCGGCGGCAGCACGCGCCACAGCAGGAGCCACACATAGCAGAAGACGCGGGTCAAGTGCTTTGGGAAGTATATATTCCTTGCCAAATTTTATGTTGTTCATCCCGTATGCCTCGTCAACCACAGCCGGCACAGGTTCCTTGGCAAGACTTGCTATGGCATGAACCGCAGCAATCTTCATGGCTTCGTTGATACCTGTGGCTCCACAGTCGAGAGCCCCTCTGAAAATATAAGGGAATCCTATTACATTGTTAATCTGGTTGGGATAATCACTTCTGCCGGTGGCAACGATTATATCGGGACGGGTGGCTATGGCAAGGTCGTAGGCAATCTCCGGATTTGGATTCGCAAGAGCGAACACTATAGGATTCGGAGCCATCGACAGCACCATTTCCGGAGTCACCACATCTGCCACACTGAGTCCAAGGAAGACATCGGCGCCTACCATTGCTTCCTCAAGTGTATGGAGGTCACGCTCCGTGGCGAATTCCTTTTTCTGCGCGTTAAGTCCGGGACGGTCAGCCCTGATTACTCCTTTTGAGTCGCACATCACGACATTCTCCGGGCGCACTCCCAACGCCACGTAAAGACGAGTGCAACTGATAGCGGCTGCTCCGGCTCCGTTCACCACAAGCTTGATGTCGCCTACCCTCTTCCCCTGTATCTGGACCGCGTTCAAAAGACCGGCCCCGGAGATTATGGCGGTTCCATGCTGGTCATCGTGCATAACCGGTATGCCACATTCCTCCTTAAGTCTTGTCTCGATTGTGAAGCATTCGGGAGCCTTGATATCCTCCAGGTTAATTCCTCCGAATGTAGGCGCGATAGCCTTTACTATATCCACAATCTTCTCCGGGTCTTTCTCATTTATCTCAATATCAAATGCGTCAAGCCCGGCAAAAATCTTAAACAACAACGCCTTCCCTTCCATCACTGGCTTCCCGGCGAGAGCACCGATATCTCCGAGTCCGAGCACAGCCGTGCCATTGCTTATCACACCCACCAGGTTTCCCTTATTTGTGTAGCGGTATGCTGTCTCCTGATCCTTCTCTATTTCCAGACATGGATACGCTACACCGGGAGAATAGGCCAATGCCAGGTCGTGTTGCGACGCATATGGCTTGGTGGGTACAATCTCAATCTTTCCGGGCTTTCCCTCCTCATGATAATCGAGGGCCATTTCCTTAGTGACTTTTGTCATGATTTTTTATAAATATTAATACAATTTCCCAAGATATAACACCTATCTATATCATAAAACGTAATTTTCCAAAAAAATTACTTTCCATACTCTTATTTTTTCATTTTCTCCCATATAATCCTTTGGCGCAAGGCTATCCGAGACAATCGATGAACCTCCTCCGGATAGGGCCGATTGGCATTCGCAATCATGATTCCAAACGCAGCCTCACATTGGAAAATGCCTGTGAATCCGTCATCAAGCGATGCCATTATCATCCTCTATCGCACAAAGGCCTGCCACACTGTAAAATTTTCATAAAAATCAAATATATTTACATATCAATACAACAAAAGTTTCCCAAAACAAAATATATAGTATCTATATATCAATTATTTATAAATTTTATAAACCGATAAAATTTCCCAAAACAAAAATTCATTTCACCATTTATTTCAAATTTATCTTGCAAGTAAAGATATTTTGACATACCTTTGCAGAGGTAAAAGGTTCCCCTTTTCCATCACTCGAAATCAATTAATCCATCCCCCTCAAATGATACAGATAGTAGAGAAACGTGATGGCCGCGTTGTGGGCTATAACGAAGAAAAAATCAAGGCTGCAATCCGAAAGGCCATGATTGCCACAGAGCGTGGCGAGGACGAGTCACTGATTCAAAAAATCACGGACAGAATCGGCATGAATGGAAATGAGAAAATGACCGTAGAGCAGATTCAGGACTGTGTGGAAATCGAACTCATGAAATCCAAACGCAAGGATGTGGCCAAACGTTACATAGCTTACCGCGACCAACGCTCAATAGCCCGTCAGGCCAAGACTCGCGACATGTTCCTGGAAATCATCGAGGCGAAAAGCAACGACATAACGCGTGAGAACGCCAACATGAACACAGATTCTCCCGCCGGTATGATGATGAAATTCGCCTCGGAGACCACAAAGCCCTTCGTAGATGACTATCTTCTCTCTGCCGAAGTCAAAAACGCGGTCAAAAACAACTACATACATATCCATGACAAGGACTACTATCCTACCAAGAGCCTTACATGCGTGCAACATCCACTCGACAAGATTCTTAAAAACGGATTCGTGGCGGGACATGGAGAATCCAGGCCTGCAAAAAGGATTGAGACCGCAAGTGTCATCGCATGCATATCCCTTGAGACAGCACAGAACGAAATGCATGGCGGACAGGCAATCCCGGCTCTCGACTTCTATCTCGCGCCATACGTGCGCTCAAGTTTCATAGAGGAAGTCAAAAATCTTGAACAATTATACGAAACCGACCTGAGCCACCTATACAATGCTGATGTAAAAGACTATATCAGAAAACCTCTTGACGGTCTGGATGGTGAGGAAAGGCTTATCCAGCATGCAATCAACAAGACTGTCGGACGTGTGCATCAGTCGATGGAAGCCTTCATTCATAATATGAACACTATACATTCTCGTGGTGGCAACCAGGTGGTTTTCTCTTCAGTCAACTACGGCACCGACACTTCCGCCGAAGGCCGATGCGTGATTCGCGAGATGCTGAATTCAACATACGAGGGGGTCGGCAACGGAGCCACTGCCATTTTCCCGATTCAGATATGGAAGAAAAAAAGGGGAGTAAGCTACCTCCCCGACGACCCGAACTACGACCTGTACAAACTTGCATGCAAGGTGACGGCAAGACGCTTCTTCCCGAACTTCCTGAACCTCGACGCCTCTTTCAACATGCATGAGGACTGGAGGGAAGACGACCCGCAAAGATATATGTATGAGGTGGCCACAATGGGATGCCGCACAAGGGTCTTCGAAAACAGATATGGAGAGAAAACATCTGTAGGGAGAGGCAACATATCTTTCACCACCGTCAATATCGTAAGGCTTGCGCTTGAAGTGATGGGTATTGATGACAAGAAAGAGCGGATTGACAAATTCTTCGCCAAGCTCGACAAGGTGCTCGACATAACCGCCAGACAACTCGACGAGAGATTCCAGTTCCAGAAAACGGCTCTCGCAAAGCAATTCCCTCTGGTGATGAGTGTGCTCTGGAACCACACTGACAGTCTGAACCCGAACGACACCATTGAAAAAGTAATCAACCAGGGAACCCTCGGAATCGGATTCATAGGACTTGCCGAGACGCTGATAGCCCTTGTCGGGAAACATCATGGAGAATCGCAGGAGGCCCAGGATCTCGGACTGAAAATAGTATCTCATATGAGAGACAAAGTGGCAGACTACTGCTCTCTATACAATCACAACTATTCCGTGCTCGCGACTCCTGCGGAAGGACTCTCCGGAAAATTCACCAAGGTTGACCGTAAGTCTTTCGGGGTAATTCCCGGAGTGACAGACAAGGACTATTACACCAACTCCAACCATGTCCCTGTCTATTATCATTGCTCTCCACGCCATAAGGCGAAAGTGGAGGCCCCCTATCACGACCTTACCCGAGGAGGGCATATCTTCTATGTGGAAATCGACGGTGACGCGACACACAATGAGGAGGCCATCATGCAGATTGTAGATATGATGGACAAATACAACATCGGCTACGGTTCTGTCAACCACAACCGCAACCACTGTCCGAAATGCGGATATGAGAACGCCGACAAGAATCAGAATGAATGTCCGAAATGCGGAACACGTTTCGAGACAATACAACGTATCACCGGATACCTCGTGGGGACAACTGACAGATGGAATTCAGGGAAACTCGCAGAACTGAAAGACCGTGTGGTACATGAATGAACAGAATGGCGGAATCATATAATATATTGTCTATAATACGCGGAACCACGGTCGATGGACCGGGGTTCCGCACTTCAATTTACCTCGCCGGATGCGGCCACCATTGTCCGGGATGCCACAATCCGTCGTCATGGGACCACCGGGGAGGCTCCCCCATGTCTCTCGATGAAGTCATGGATATTGTCAGGGAAGAGGACTTCGACGTGACACTCTCCGGAGGAGACCCGCTTTTTAATCCGGAGTCAACAGGAACACTTATCGGCGCTCTCAAGGCCGACAACCGGAATGTATGGGTTTTCACCGGATATACCTGGGAGCAGATTACAAACTCTGAAGCGCTCCTTGATTCAATAAAGAACGCAGATGTGATTGTAGATGGCCCATTTATCGAGAAACTCAGAGACCCCGACCTATTGTTCAGGGGATCGTCCAACCAAAGACTTATCGATATTCGCAAGTCTCTTGAATCCGGAAAAATAACCCTTTATAAATAGACGCGTGCCATTTCATCGCGTCAGCCCAATCGCCCGTTCCAGGGCTGATGCCGGAAGCGGCGTAAAGCTCGTTTAACAGAGATTTCCATTACATCCCTTATAACCGCTCTCTCAAACTTTTTCAACCGTTCATTGGTTTTTATTAAAAATTAAAACCGTACGAATGAT
This sequence comes from Muribaculaceae bacterium, assembly GCA_029058745.1. Taxonomy (GTDB): domain Bacteria; phylum Bacteroidota; class Bacteroidia; order Bacteroidales; family Muribaculaceae; genus Lepagella. Next base: position 47,633 of record JAIDXM010000012.1, on the reverse strand, counting down.
GACTGAAACATTCCGTCTCAGGTATAGTTACAGTCTTCTGTCCGGCACATGAGATTTCCGGGAATGCATGATTTGCCCTCCGGTTTATTGAGAATGGTTAATTATAAAGTTTGAAGAAATGTTTACTTTAGGGATTGTATTATTGACATTGGGATGCATCATCAAAATATGCATGAAGCTTTCCACAAGAGAGGAGACCAAAGCCCTCTCGCCACAGCCTGTCGGCCAGCGTTCTTCAGCAATTGAAATGATGAGGCTCAGGAAACGGAGCGGAATCATCGACGCCAATCTGCTAATCATATTAGGCGCTCTGTTAACTCTTGTGACAGCTGTGTTCAACTGACGAAACATGACAACCAAGCGGGGCGACACCCATATGGCATCGCCCCGCTTAACTCTTATTTTCGATTTCTCAAGCTTCAGCAGACTCTGACTCTACATCGGCAGATTCCTCTTCTTCCGTGAATTTATTGAAACCTTCCTCAACAAGAATATTATACCATGTGAAGAGTTTCTTGATATCGTTGTCATAGACACGCTCCTTATCGAAATCGGGCAACACCGCCTCAAACTCTCCTCGAAGTCCTCTCTCTGAAACCAATTTCTTGACGTCGATTGTTTTACCCTCATTATGGGCATACACAAGGTCAAGAATCTCGCCCAACGGTTTGTCGCCTGAATCAGTGTACATGGCGATATCTCCCAATGAAACCACCTTGTCGCGGGAATGTGCGGGGAAACGCTTTTTCGTTTTCAAATCTTCCACAAGCAACATCTTGTTGCCCTGTGAAATAATTCTGAACAGGCCGGGCTTACCTGTTATTGCCAAAATCTCTCTGAGCATATTTATTCTATTTTAGTTTATAATTCCATTCTCTTGTATTCATCCAGCATCTTCAAGACAAAACCAAGAACCGGAGTATTTCCATCGTTTACTATAACTATTGTCTTTGATGGAGGAAGCTTGGAAAACTCTCCCTCCTGAGATTTCATCCGGTGTCTTATTTCCTCCACTGAAAGGTTATTGCGGGCAATTACCCTCCCGATACGGATATTCTCCGAAGCCTCCACAAGCCAAATAGCATCACAGAAACTATCGAATCCGCTGGTTGACAGAATCGCCGACTCACAGAACACTGCCGGGGAATCCACAATGTTGCAATAGTCAAGGAAGTCTTTCCTGACTGCATTATGAACCAATGAGTTCACCAACTTACGTTTCTCCGTGTCGGTAAAGATGCATCGCGACATGAATCCACGGTCGAGATTGCCGTTTGCGTCATATACCTCATTCCCCAACATGTCGCAAAGCCCCTCTCTCACATCAATGTTTTCATGCATGATGCGACGAGCCTCGCTGTCGCAATCATATACCGGGAAACCGTTCAGTCGTATGATTCTCGACATAACACTCTTACCGGAGCCGATTCCTCCTGTGATTCCTATAATCATTCCGGACGACATATGGATACTGTTTCAATTTTTGACAATCGTGTATTCAACACTGTCATTCTTCAACGACAGGTTCTTCAGCCTGTCAGGATACCTCGACACCTGCACATGCAGCTTTCCGGAATATGACGACTTTATGCTATTGTAATCGACGAGAAGCTCTATATCGTGGTCGTCATCATCACCAAGACGGCTCATCGCAACGTAATATTGTACAGGCACCTTGGATGGGAACAACAGAAGGCTCTCGCCTCTCGGCACATTCTCCGGAGTGATGGTTATCAGAGCTTCCTTTCTTACCAATGGCTCCACCGGTATCATGACACTCACCACAGGAGGTATTATCCTCGCGCCCTTTATTTTATGAAGATCCACATCCACAACAGTAGTCTCAGTCAAATCGCGCATTGTCACCAGTTCTGTCAGCACTCTGTGTATGGTGTCAACAACCGACTGCTCGCCATATACCAGCACATTCGACGGAGTTGGCTTCAACGTCCCTTCAATGACACTTCCTGACGCCGCATAGACATTTTCACGCACCACCACAGGAACCCTTTTCCCTTTATTTGTGGTGTAATCAAGATGTATGGAGTCAACAGATATCGAGATAATCTGTGAGGAAGAGCCGAATATCGATTTCAGGGAGGTCAATATATCATTGCGGGAGTACTTTAGGACTCCGTCTGACGCGTATTCCTCAAAGTTTATATTCATGGTGGGGTGTCGGTAGTGATTGCGCCATAAGGTGGTGCCCTTGTCGCGGACCGTGACATGAACCTTTTCCGGGATGTCACTTATAAATGTCACCGAGTCCGGAAAATTGGCCACCGCAACCCTGACATTGAAACTATCCTGTGCACTGTCGTTGAGAGCCAATATAACCCAAAACAAAGCCGACACAGCTACAAATACGAGAAACAGCACAAAATCATGGAAAGTGGAGGTTCCCCTCAACTTTCTCCACTTTTTCTTTGCCGATTCCAATTTGTTCTCCATCATAAACAACAAAAAAATGCCGGCGCCTTATTAGCCCGGCATAGTACATTCCGTATCCAGATTACTTCTTGGCGGCCTTGTCAGGCTCTACCGCAGGATACACAGACCCCTTGTCAACCTTTATGCTGACTCCGTTTGCAACTTCGATGATGACAACTGTATCAGAAATCTCACGGATTTTTCCATGTATCCCTCCGGCTGTCACAACCTTGTCGCCATTCTGCATGGCTTCGCGAGCCTTCTTTATCTCTTTCTGCTTCTTGTTCTGAGGACGAATCATAAAGAAATAAAAAATCACAACCATGGCCACAATCATCAGTATGCCACTGAGACCGCCACCCTCTCCTTGCTGCTGAAGAAGTATTGAATCGAGTATATTCATCTTGTTATTAATTTTCGTATTGAATTATATTCACAAAATTAGTCACTTTAGCGTTCATTTCCAAATTAACGGCACGCATTTTGACCACTTTCCCTTTTTATGTAGCGGAAACTCTCGCAGGCACTCACATCTTTGAGATTTTCCCCTCCTCTCTGAGCCTTCCGACTATAGTAGAAAGCAAGCCGTTGACAAAAGCGCCGCTCTTGGAAGTGCTGTAGCTCTTGGCTATCTCTATATATTCGTTGATGCTTACCACAAGCGGTATCTTCGGGAAATTGATTATCTCTGAGAGCGCGGTCATCGTTATGATGACATCCATAAACGCAAGCCTCTCAGTATCCCAAGAATTCGTGTTGATGCAGTCATCGATATAACGGCGGTACAAATCTTTGTTTTTCACGACATCTGTGAACAGGATACGTCCGAATGAGGCATCCTCATCGTCCTTATACATCGGAAGAACCGGATTCACGTCGGGAAGCGCCTCCTCAAATCGCTTGAATGTCTTCAGCACAAACGTGCCTATAATTTCGAGGTCGTCGTTCCAGAACACTGACTCCATCTCAAGCACATCCAGGAAATCCTCATTATGGAGAACTATATGCTTGAACACATTGCGCCAGAATTCACAGTCTGTCTGAAAATCCGTCGCGGGGAAGTCCATATAGTCCTTATAGATGTCTGATTCAAGAATCTCGTCGAGTATCGACTCAAGCATATCCTTATGGTCAGCAATCCACGAAAGCTTATTACCCTCGCAATAGGTCTGCACCGACGAATTATCCTCTATAGCCTTGACAAGGCCGTTTTCCACAAAACGCAGATTCGGGTTGAGATCCTCCTCAGTGGGCACATACTTCTGTCTGTTCTCGTCAAGCTGCATTTCACGCAGACGCGTAAGTTCAACAGGAAGTATAAGCAATCGGAAATATAGTTCCCGACCCTTTGCCATGCTCTGATTGAGCGTTTTCAATGCATCATCCACATTGTCACGCGAAGCATAAAAGTTCTTGAACGTCTCTGAAAGCATTCCTTTCATACGCTCCACTCCACGCAAGGTGAAATTCTCCCTTCCGGCAAATGACGAATTAAGCGAAACATTGGGCAAGATAATGAGGTTCATTATCTTCTCCCAGATTTGGTCGTCCTCTCCGGCATTGTCGCCAATTTCCTTCACGAAATTCTTATAAAGGGCACTGTCCTTTATCGATTCCGCGAGAGCAGGCACAAGTCCTTGCAACGGAAACACTTCATGACGATACCTCAAGTCAAGCGATTTAATCTTGTCATCAATAAGAATTTTCTTTATAAAGCGGGTGTCTGCCAAAGGCTTATACCCTCCTCTCTTCTCAATCCTGTCAGAAATCCTCAACATCAACATCAACATGTCGAGGTAAAGACTATAGGCGAATCTCTTCTCCTTGGTGGGTGCCGTAGGCTGAGATTCCAACATGAAGTGATTCTCTATCAAAAGGTAAGAATAAAGAAGCTGTACAGACTTTATTCTTATCAACACACGATTAATCATAACTCTTTATGCTCGTTCACAAATTTGACATGCCCGGCTAAATCACCGTCGCTACGAGACGATTCCGCAAGGCTTTCCGAGTGCAAAATTACTTTAAAACAACAAATCAACCAAATATTAGCGCGAATAACTTTTCATCCGTTCACAAATCCGGACTCAAGACGCTGTCTTACAGCCTCATACAAAATAACGCCGGCTGCCACAGACACATTGAGTGAGCCTATGTTTCCAAGAATCGGTATAGACGCGAGTGTGTCACACTGTCGAAGCACATCCTGCGAGATTCCAGTGTCTTCAGCCCCCATCACTATTGCCACGGGCACCGTATAATCCACTTTTGTATAGCTGTCAATCCCTTTCTCCGAGGCCCCGACAACAAAATACCCGCTATCCTTCAATTTCTTTACAGCACTGTGGATGTCTCGCTCACGACATACAGGCACATAGAACAACGCCCCGGCGGATGCCTTGACCGCATCGCTCGTCACTGAAGCGCTGCCCCTTTCCGGAATGACTATCGCATCCACAGCCGCACATTCCGAACTTCTTGCTATCGCTCCGAAATTGCGCGCATCGGTTATTCCGTCAAGCACGAGAATCATGGGAGTCCTCCCCTCCTCATATAATTGCGGCAGTAGATTATCAAGATTATGATACCCTACAGGAGACAATATCGCTATCGCTCCCTGATGGTTCTTCATCGTTATCCTGTTCAATTTCTCCACCGGCACTCTCTGCGACACTATGCCATATTCCTTTATCCTGTCAAGAAGTTCTTTCGCAAGTTCCCCTCCGAGGTCGCGTCTCAAAAGCACCTTGTCGATTGTTTTTCCGGAGTCAATCGCCTCCATTATGGCTCTAAGGCCAAATATATAATCTGTCTTATCCATTAGATATAGTGTGTTTCGTTATATGCCAGTACTGTCCGTTGCATCCTTTCAACGGCGTTATCCTTCAAGAAGCGACCGTGCGTTCATCATCGCGGCTTCATTGACTTCTGTCCCCGACAACATGCCGGCAAGCTCTGCCACCCGTTCCTCATAATCCAACTGCCGGACATGCGACACCGTCCTCTCCTCCTCATCTGTCTTATAAACCTTGAAATGACTGTCTCCCCTGGCGGCCACCTGGGGCAGATGCGTGATGGAGACAACCTGCATGTCAACACCCATACGCTTCATCATCGCCCCCATCTTGTCGGCAATCTCTCCCGACACTCCGGTGTCAACCTCGTCAAATATAACCGTCGGCAGATTCATACACTTGGCCATTATCGATTTTATACTCAACATCAGGCGTGCCGTCTCCCCTCCTGACGCCACCTGCGCCATTGGCTGCATCTGATGGTTCTTGTTGAAACTGCATACGAATTCCATACAGTCTTGCCCGTCTGCCGTCAGCTTCCCCTGCGAGAGCTCAACATCGAACCTAAGGTTTGGGAGTCCGAGCGGAATCGCCGTCTCCACAAGACGCACGGCAAATTCCTTCGCGCCCTTCTTACGCGACACGGTAAGCATCTCGGCCTTTGATTTCAGTTCTTTCGCAAGCACTCGCGCCTCCTGCTCAAGCCCCGCCACATCGTCATCGCCAAAGTCTATGGCGTTTAGCTTGCTCTCAAGCTCTCGATGGAGTTCTATCAGAGCATCCTCATCTGCCACCTTGAATCGTTTCATGGCGTCATACAGAAGATTCATCCTTGACGTAACCTTGGCAAGGCGACCGGGATCTGAGTCAACCCTGTCCAGATAGTCTCTCACAGTTTCCGATATATCTTTAAGCTCTATCCTGACATTCTCGAGACGGCGCATAATGTCGTCGCCTCCGTCCTCATCAAACAGCGACAGATTAACCTTGGAAAGATATGAGAGGCCCTCCGTGAGACTTCCGAGGGCGGCATTGTCTCCTCCATCGAGTTGGTTATAGGCTGTGCCGAGGTCTTCACGAATCTGGTCTGCATCCGAAAGCATATCGAACTCCTGCTCAATTTGGCGCAATTCACCCTCCTTGGGATTAATCTTGTTAAGTTGCTCAAGCTGAAAAGCGATGAAGTCCCGGTTTTCCCTGTTCTTTTCCAACCGTTGTCTTATCTTTCGTATCTTGGCCCGCAATGTGACATACTTCCCGAAGTCCGCGCGATATTCCGAGAGCATCTGGCCGTTGCCGCAGAACGCGTCGATTATGGCAAGATGGCTCGAACTTTGCGAAAGAAGGATATTGCTGTGCTGCGAATGTATATCCACAAGATTGCCGGTGACTGCCGTGAGTACAGGCAGCGTGACCGGGGAATCATTGACAAATGCCCTTGATCTTCCCGAAGGCGAAATCTCACGTCTCACAAGAATCTCCGCCGGGTTCCAATCAAGGCCGTGTTCTTCAAACACCATCTCAAGATCCGGATCCGGATGTGAGAACACTGCCTCTATCACCGACTTTCTCGATTTGTCGGATATCGCCTTAGTTTCCGCCCGCTCCCCAAGCAACAGGGAAAGGGCTCCAAGCATAATCGACTTTCCTGCTCCGGTTTCTCCGGTTATTATCGTAAACCCGGGCATGAACCGTAGGCTCACATTGTCGATCAATGCATAATTCCTTATTATAAGCGTCTCTAACATGTTTTTCAGTCTTTAATTTTTTTCATCCCCCTTCCTGATTTTATTGAGTCTTTCCGTATCGGTGGGGTAAATGGGATTCAACAGTTCATACACCTGTTCTCGTTCGTTCTGGGGAGCCTTTGAATAGATATTGACAAGCTCGTCGAGTTTGGCGTCACGAAACATCGACAAGGCAACCGACATGGGTGCTGTCGCATACACCTCTCCAATCGCCTTCAGAGATTCGGTGATGGCCGCACGCCCCTTGTCGGGACTCGTGACCATCTCGTCAAGCCCTTTTCGATGATACTGGTAAGACATGTCCCTGATCATACCGGTGTTGGAGTCGGTGAATGAGCTGAGCACGGCACTCCGGTTTTTTGTGTCCTCGAAGGCCCGCCAGCCTATTTCCCCGCTCGACTGCGCAAGCTGCACCACAGATGCCGCTTTGTCAAAATAGGCCTGTCCTCCCCTGGGCGAGAAACTGTCGAAATCAAGGGCAAGAAACAGATATGCATAGAAATCGAGTATTCCCGCAAGGTTGCCGTTCCATCCATTATCGTTTCTGATTATCTGGTCTCCCTCCCGGTATTCGAATTCCACCTTGGTATCCTTGAAATTCATTAGAGTCGTGGTATAGGTACTGTTATAGACAGGGCGAGAAAGCTGAACCTGTATATCTCCCTTTATCTTGTCGTCAGCATATTCCTTGACTGTAAGAAAGAAACGGCACTCAATCCTCTCCATAGGAGAGAATTGAGCGTTTGTCCATTTGTTTTCGTTGAAATATTCCGTTATATTCTGTTTGAGCTCATCAAACATGTTCCGGTAGGTGCCCTCTATTGAACTTGTGTTGACCTCAACATTGCAATTCAATTCCTGAGCTGCGGCAGAAGCAGGACACAGTGCGGCAAGCGACAGTAACACCGGCAAAAAAACTGTTTTCCCGAATTCCATAGTTTTATCCATACCCTTATATAACGGATTCTTAACCTAATTATTTAAGACAGCCACATCTGCTGGCCGCAAGAGCCACTGTCATGTCTCACTCCTGTGATTTAAGCGACGGCAACACTGCTTCCACTATGTCTGCCGCCACCTCTCTCTTACTTTTCGCGGGGAAACTGGATGTCGAACCATCCTTTCCTATGATTGTAACCTTATTGGTGTCTTTCATAAATCCGGCCTCGGGGTCTCGCAAGGAGTTCAACACTATCCAGTCGAGATTCTTCTTCCTCAATTTATGCAGGGCATTCTCTGTCTCATGGTCAGTCTCAAGAGCGAATCCCACAAGAACACGGTCTCCTTTTTCACGTCCAAGCGATGCGGCGATATCCGGGTTCCTCTTCAGGCGCAGTGCCATAGAATCTTCCTGCTCCCTCTTTATTTTGGTTTCACTCACCGTCTCCGGAGTATAGTCGGCCACTGCCGCCGCAAGCACAACGCAATCGGCACCTTCCGCCGCTGACAGACACACATCATGCATTTCCTGCGCCGACACGACATTCAACCTCTTTATATGAGTGTTTTCTGTCTCCAACGACACCGGACCGGCCACAAGCGTCACATCAGCGCCTCGCCCTGCGAATTCCTCGGCAAGCGCGAATCCCATCTTCCCGCTTGAGTAATTGCCTATGAACCTCACAGGGTCTATGTTCTCATATGTCGGACCGGCAGTTATCACAACTTTCTTTCCTGCAAGAGTCTCTGATTTCCTGAAATACGACTTTATGGCATCTACTATAGCCTCAGGTTCCTCCATTCGACCCTTGCCGCACAATCCGCTTGCAAGTTCTCCCGATGCAGGCTCGATAATAATCACGCCGTCACGTCGCAGTGTCGATATGTTTCGTTGGGTGGATGGATGACTCCACATGTCAAGATCCATGGCCGGAGCCACCATTACCTGCTCCTTTGCCGACAGATAAGTCGTAATCAACATATTGTCGGCAATGCCATTGGCCATCTTCCCTATGGTGCTGGCCGTGGCCGGGGCCACAACCATAAGGTCCGCCCACAATCCAAGGTCAACATGACTGTGCCATTCTCCCGTATTGGCCGCAAAGAACTCACTAACCACAGGCTTGCCGCTAAGAGCTGCCAATGTGGCGGGGGTTATGAATTCCTTGCCGTTTGGAGTGATGACAACCTGCACCTCCGCACCCTGCTTCACAAGCAGTCGCAGAAGGTGAGCGGACTTATAGGCGGCAATTCCTCCCGAAATACCCAATACTATATGCTTTCCTTTCAACATGCCATCCATTTTAATTCTTTAAGCCGGCCCCCCTGCGCTCATTGTCGTATTTGAACTTCAGCTGGAAGAGCACATCCTTCGTGTTCTTCGGGAAATCACCCTGCATAATCCAATCGTAGAACGACGGTTCCTTGCGGAAAACCTCCTTCACAGCCTTTCCCTTGTGTTTCCCGAAATTAAAGACAGGCACGTCGTTATCGTCAAGCACTATCCTGGCAGCAAGGTCGAGGTTACGTCCGATTGTAGAGAACTTCGCAAGGAACTCCACATCATTTTCGAGTTCCTCATATTTCCGCAACTGGCCCAGAAGCACTTCATAGGTGGCTTGAGTGTCAGCCATGGCACTATGGGCGTCCTCGAGTTCGCGTCCGCAGTAAAAGCGATATGCGGCCACGAGCGTGCGTTGCTCCATCTTATGAAATATATTCTGCACGTCGATGAATCGTCGGCCGTTGACATCAAAATTAATGCCACATCTTCCGAATTCCTCCATCAGCACAGGAACATCAAATTTGTTGCTGTTATATCCGGCGATATCACTCCCTTCAAAAATCTCAAGCAAGGATTTAGCCACCTGACGGAACGTCGGCTCGTCTTTCACATCCTCATCTGTGATATGATGCACAGCAGTGCTCGCCTCAGGAATGTGCATCTCAGGATTGAGCCTGCGGCTCTTCCTCTCCTCCCTCCCGTCGGGATACACCTTTATATAGGAAATCTCCACTATACGGTCTCTCGTGACATTCGTACCGGTTGTCTCGAGATCGAAAAATATTATGGGTCGCTCAAGTTTGAGACTTATATTGTCTTGCATCGTAGTCTAATATTCAATGAGGTTCATCTGTCATCGTCACTCAATCACCTGAAGCGGCATCTGTATTGAGACGATATTCTCGTTCGGTTCCTGGTCAAGAGGTTCAAACACTCCGGGACGGGCAGGATCCGACAGGCGTATCAGGATGGTCTCTCCTGAAAGGTTGCCCATAATCTCAAGGGTAAACGCGGAATTGAATCCGATTGTCATCGGGTTTCCGTCATACTCACACATCACTTTCTCCTCGGCCGATGTGCCGTAGTCCAAATCCTGCGCGCTGAGTTTTATACTGTTGTCGGAAATCTCAAATTTCACAAGGCCTGACGCCTTGCTCGCGAATATCGCAACCCTACGCATGGCGTTCAGGAATGTGTCGCGGTCAACCTTTATCAGGAACGGGTTGCTGTCTGGTATCACACGGTTGTAATTGGGATAGTTACCCTTGATAAAACGGCATGTGAGCGTATAGCCGCCAAACTCAAACCTCGCGCCCTTGGCCCCGAGCGTCATCTTCACATCCTGCGTCTCCTTGTCAAGAATTCCCTTGATGATGGAAGCCGGCTTTGAAGGCATTATGAATGAAGTCACTATCCCGGGATTTTCTTCCGAATTGATATATCTCACAAGCTTATGCGTGTCGCTTGCCACAAAAGTGATGTCTCCTTCATGGATATCCCAGAATATACCGGTCATCATCGGGCGGATTGGTTCGAGACTCACCGCGTAGATAGTCTTCTCTATACCCTTCCTCACCACACTCGCCGGAACAACAAGTGTCTTTGCGTCATCCTCAAGCTTCTCTCCCCTGGGATACTCATCGGCATTTATACCCATGAAACGGAAACGCCCTGAAAGGAAGACAACATCAATTTCTCCAGTCGATTCATTCAGGCTGAATGTTATCGGCTGATTGTTGACCTCCTTGACAATTTCAAGAAGCGTCTTTGCCGGCACCGCCACAGCGCCCTCGCCGTCGGCATCCGTCACCTCCACGCGAGAAGAGACTATGTTCTCCTGGTCACTGCCAGTCACAGTGAGCCATCCTCCTTCAAGTTCGAAAAGAAAATTATCAAGAATAGACAAGGCATTCTTGGAATTGATAACCTTATTCACGGCCTGCAGCTGCTGCTGAAAGACTTTTCCGTCGATATTGAACTTCATATTATGGTTTATTTCTTGATTTTTCTGATATATCCCAAAGCACGTCATTTCAAATCAGACGCACAATATGCAAATTTAATCATTTTTTTCGACTCATTCACTGAAACGCACGTGAAATCGCATAAAAAAGCCGCCGTGCAAGCTTGCACGGCGGCTTTGTATTTAATGAGTCAAAGAATCTGGCCGTATCACTCAGCTACAACCTCGAATTCGATTTCCTTTACAACCTCCTTGTGGAACTTGATAGTGGCTGTATATACACCAACCTCCTTCACAGGATCCTTGAGGTAGATAATCTTGCGGTCAACATTGTGGCCAAGCTTCTCAAGAGCCTCAGCAATCTGAAGAGCGTTGACAGAGCCGAATACGGTGCCTGTGGAGCTGGTCTTCGCGCCGATTGTGAGCCTTACGCCTTCAAGAGCCGCTGCGGCAGCCTCTGCGTCAGCCTTAATCTTCGCAATCTTGTGGGCACGCTGTTTCTGGTCCTCCGCGAGCTGCTTGAGAGCGGCGGCAGATGCAATCACCGCCTTACCCTGAGGGATAAGATAGTTGCGGCCATAACCATCTTTCACTTCGACAACATCGTCCTTATAACCGAGTTCGGCTACATTCTCTTTAAGTATGATCTTCATAATGAATTCTATTTGTCGGGTTAAAAAATGATTATTTCATCAAGTCGGTTACGTAGGGAAGGAGTGCGAGATGACGCGCACGCTTCACAGCCTGTGCCACACGGCGCTGGAACTTCAGTGAAGTGCCGGTGATACGGCGGGGAAGAATCTTACCCTGCTCGTTGAGGAATTTCTTGAGGAATTCGGGATCTTTGTAGTCGATATACTTGATGCCGCTACGTTTGAAACGGCAATATTTCTTCTTCTTAGTATCGACTGAAAGGGGAGTAAGATAACGGATTTCGCTATTTGCTGCCATGATTAAGCCTCCTTGTTTTCTGCTTCGGCAACTGCCTCGGCGGGTTGTTCACTTGCTTTCTTTGATCTCAGGTTGCGACGCTTCTCTGCATATTCCTGCGCATACTTGTCAAGACGGAATGTGAGGAATCTGATTACGCGCTCGTCACGACGGAATGCGATGTCGAGCTTCTTCACGATTGTGGGTTCACCCTTGAACTCGAGAAGACAATAGAAGCCTGTCGATTTCTTCTGGATGGGGTAAGCGAGCTTGCGGAGGCCCCATGCTTCTTCATTGACGATTTCAGCGCCGTTCTGCTGAAGCACGCCCTTGAATTTTTCTACCGCTTCCTTCATCTGGTCGTCAGACAAAACGGGAGTCAAAATGAAAACGGTTTCGTAGCAATTCATACGTTTTTCGTTTGTATTTAATTGTTATTGTTCTGGTTCTCACACAAATCAACACACCTACACTTTGACTGATGTGCCAATTCCCGAAAAACCGACGCAAAATTAATACTTTTCCGTCAAATGTGCAAGTTTTTCTTCATCAACTTGTTTCAGAATCCACGCTCATACGTCTCTTTCAAACGGTCGAGCCGCCTGAATGCCTCGTCTCTTCCCGACGCCACCTTCGACGCATAATGCACATCGCTGTCAACAGCAAGCGGCAAGCCTGCCTCCAATAGCTTGCCCCACCACTTCTCTGCCGGGAAAAACCTCCCTTTGTCTTCAAATGCCTTTGTGTTGATTTCCACCACGACTCCACTACCTTTCACATGGCTTACAACATCATCAACCAGCGCCTCATACCATCCTTGGTCCTCTATATCGGCATCCGCAAGCGATGCATTTCCGGCAATCTTATCGAAATGTCCAAGCAAATCCAAACCTCCCCTTTCAAGCATGGTAAGTACTTGCTCAAAATATTTTTCAACCACATAACGGAGGTCTCCCCTATAACCATCCTTGAGATAGCCAGAGAATCTTTCATACCGTCCGTCACAGTCCAGAAGCACCCCGTCCTGATTAGGCACAAAATGCACGGAACCAAGCCTGAAATCAAGAGGAAGATGTTGGAAATAATCAATATGAGGCCCGAAGTCAGGCCCAAGGTAATCTATCTCAAGAGATCTATAGACATCCATTCGTGGAGCATGAATCGCTCTCAACCTGTCAACCTCATCAAAATACTCATCCATCATCCCCTTGTCCATATTACATGGAGAATCCACAGGCACCGGCGAGTGTGGGGTGAATGCGAAATATTTCATCCCGGCTTCCTCTGCCGCCTCACTTATAAGGCACATCGGGTCACGACCATCGCAAAACTGCGAATGGGAATGAAGATTATAATCTCTTGTATATTCTATTATCCTTTTAATATCTATCGACATATCGGTTTATATATATCGGCATCCCGGAATGGAGCCTGACGCCAAATCAATTCTTTTCCAATGACACACGTTGCGGTTCGACTCCTCTAAGCCACATCCGGAACATTACAAAAAGAGCGATGCTGAAAAGCAAACCTATTCCAAGAGCCAACTCATAAGGTATTGCAATATCCCAAAGACCCATGGTCAAGGCACTGAACCCTTCAGGAGCGAAGAATATATATGTGGTAGTGACACACGTCATAAACAACGCAGGAATCAATGTGATGACATACCGCTTACCGCGTGACGCGAGATATACTGTCACCGCCCACAGGGTAAACACAGAGAGTTCCTGATTGCACCATGCGAAGTATCGCCAAAGCACCTCATACGGAAGCATCATTATTATGAAACATGCCACGAAAATCGGAATGGAAATCACAAGACGCCTCACTATCTTTCTCTGGTTTACTCCCATAAAGTCGGCGGCTATAAGCCTCGCGCTACGTAGCGCCGTGTCGCCGGACGTAATGGGAGCCGCAATCACGCCGAGCACGGCAAGCACTCCTCCGACTGCCCCAAGCCACGACGATGTCAGATTATTGACCAAGACAGCGGGAGATGACCCCGACAACGTCTCTTCAAGATTAGAATAACCTCCGGTGAAGGCAATCGCCGCTGCCGCCCAGATTAGAGCGACAATGCCCTCCGTCACCATGGCGCCATAGAATATGGGACGTGCATGCCGCTCATTTTTCAAACAACGCGCCATCATAGGGGACTGGGTGGCATGGAATCCGGAAATCGCGCCACAAGCTATCGACACGAACATCATCGGGAATATCGGGCTCGCCTCAGGGTCCGGCTTATGATTATAGAATCCTTCCCAGAACTCCGGGACAGAACTGCCATGGACAAACAACATGACAAGCACACCAAGCGCCATAAAGAGAAGGGCTATCCCGAACAACGGATAAAGCTTTCCTATCAGCTTATCCACAGGGAGCAATGTCGCTGCCATATAATATGCGAAAATCACCGAAATCCAGAAAACACGGTCGAGCTGGCCTGGAGTCAGCATGGCGAGCAGGTCGGCAGGATTATATACGAACACTGCCCCCACAAGAATCATCAGCACAAGTGCGAAGCCTCGCATCAGCTGCTTTATCTTTTCGCCAAGCTGTTCGCCCACAATTTCCGGCAACGACGCACCGTCACGTCTTATCGACAGCATACCCCCGAGATAGTCATGCACCGCTCCGGCGAATATCGTGCCGAACACAATCCAAAGGAACGCCGCCGGACCAAACATCACCCCCATCACTGCCCCGAATATAGGGCCGAGGCCGGCGATGTTGAGAAATTGTATCAGGAATATCTTCCACGTCGGCAATTCCACATAGTCAACACCATCCGCAAGCCTTTTCACAGGCGTGGGTCGCGCGGGGTCCTCTCCGAAAACCCTGCCAACAAATTTTCCATATATAAAGTAACCCGCAAACAACAAGGCCAGGGAAATAAGAAATGAAATCATCAGTCAAATTAATTCGATTTATCGGAATACTGTAAATCCATGCCCGGACAGCACCAGCAAAACAATCATTTACCCCTCTCGAGACGATAGACATCACTGCGGAGCCTGACAAGTTCTGCCCTGCGTTGCTCCACCTCCTTCTCGAATTGAATTATCTGCTGCCTCACGTTGTCGGCATGATTTCTCGCGAAACGCCTCCTTAGAG
This sequence comes from Muribaculaceae bacterium, assembly GCA_029058745.1. Classification (GTDB taxonomy): domain Bacteria; phylum Bacteroidota; class Bacteroidia; order Bacteroidales; family Muribaculaceae; genus Lepagella. The sequence goes on along the minus strand of JAIDXM010000012.1, from coordinate 32,426 downwards.
CATCAAGCCTCTCTTCTTCCTTCCGCAGAGACTCCTCTGAAAGGAGATACTTCTTCATCGCGTTTCGTGCCGGCGCCTTAGAGAAATCATCAAGGCTTGTGTAGTAAGTGCCGTTTCCTTTCGGGAAATGGAAATCAGCCTTCTTCTCCACGGCATCCGGGTTGATATTGCTCACAACCGCAAGGAGATTCTCCACATCCTCCCTGTCTTCCGCGCTCTGCGTAGCCCTATAGTCGTTGAGTCGCGCCCTGGAAAGCACATCCTCGCTGTCTGGATCATAATTCTTTCTCAACTCGTTCACCTTATATACGTATATGGTAATCTTGTCGCCGAGGAGATTCCTGTCGGTGGCCCACCACCCTATCCCGTTCTCCTCATCAATCGCCATCATGAAATCATCATGAGGAGAGTTGAAGGGCATTCCCACATTCTGTGGCTGAAGATACTCTCCGGTCTGAGCGTCACGGGTCACGACAAATATATCATAGCCACCCATAGAATCATTACCGTCAGACGCATAATACAACGTCACCCCATCGGGCATCATGAATGGATAATCGGCATAACCCTCCTTATTCAACACCGGCGGGGTGGCGACCGGGTCATTCCAAGTGCCGTCGGTGAGTCGGATACTCTCCACAAGTCTCACATTGCCGACACTGTCAGGCTCACCCCACATCATAAAGTCGCCACTCTCATTCATAAACGCCATCACAGCACCTCCCCGATGCCCCTCCATCGGCATCTCATCAGGAGAAAGGAGCTTTCCCGCAGAGCGGGGCAATCTGTAATTCTTAAAAAATCCGTCGGCCGGAACAGCTATGGAATCAATCACAGTTATGTCTTCCACCCTGTTCAGGGAATTCTCCGCCGAACGGAGCTGACGTTCAAATTCCTCAAACGTCTCCCCAGGGGCCTGACCGCTTTTCTCACGCGACCTGCTGAACTCATCATATAACTCAGAGGCTTTTTCAAAATCATAGTCGAGAAACGCAAGACGTCCGAGGTAAAGACCGGCGAAAACGTTCCCTTTCGCCTTGGCACCCCCCAGCAACCTGCGGGCCTCATCATAATTGCCGGTCTCAAATTCGCACACCCCCATCAGATAATTGTATTGGGGAGAAGCGGCAGTCTTGGCATTCGCCGCCTCTTTCTCAAGAATCTGACGAGCCTTCCAGTAGTCGCCCTCATTCACAAGGCGACGGGCTTCGTCGATATTGTCGGCCCACACCACGGAGGATGCCGCCGCAATCATGAATATTGAAAAGAACTTTCTCACAAGCTTGACTTTACAAATGGCCCGCGACGGGTTACACCCGCTACCCGCAAGGCACGTTATTAAAAGGAGGAAAGAGTTTTGACTGGAGCAAAATTACTCAAATTTGATGATATTTCAAACTTTAGTAACCATCCATTTCCAAATAATATGATTGTTTTTAAAAATTTTTCACTAACTTTGTCCCGAATTATGTATTGAAACAAAATATTTTTTTATAAATTCCATCTATATGAGCTTAAATATCATTGTACTCGCAAAGCAAGTACCTGATACCCGCAATGTAGGGAAAGACGCCATGAAAGCCGATGGCACAATCAACCGTGCCGCGCTTCCGGCAATCTTCAATCCTGAAGATCTAAACGCCCTTGAGCAGGCACTCAAACTGAAAGAACAATACCCCGGCAGCAAAGTCACGATTCTCACCATGGGCCCGGCTCGCGCCGCTGAAATCGTACGCGAAGGGATGTTCAGAGGCGCTGACGGAGGGATCGTGCTTTCCGACCGTGCCTTCGCCGGCAGCGACACTCTCGCCACCTCTTATGCGCTCAGCGCCGCTGTTCGCAAAATCGGAGATTTTGACATCATTATCGGCGGTCGCCAGGCTATAGACGGTGACACTGCCCAGGTTGGCCCGCAGATTGCCGAAAAACTCGGAATCCCCCAAATCACATATGCCGAAGATATTATCAGCGCAGACAATGGTGAAGTGGTTGTGAAACGCCGAATCGAAAGCGGAGTGGAGACAGTGAAGGCTAAACTACCCCTCGTTGTCACCGTCAACGGATCTGCCGCCGAATGTCGTCCGCGCAATGCAAAGGCTCTTCAGAAGTATAAATACGCCGCCGTGCCCTCAGAGGTTGCCGCCGATGAAGCAAAGAAAGAGTTCATCGCCAAGCGTCCATACCTTGAGATTGGAGAATGGAGCGCGGCGTCTGTCGATGCCGACCTTGCACAGTGTGGTCTCGCCGGCTCGCCTACAAAGGTGAAATCAATCGAGAACGTGGTGTTCACAGCTAAAGAGGCCCGCCGGATTGAAAACAATGACGAGGAACTTGAAACCCTTATCAAGGAACTTATCGCTAACCATACAATCGGCTGATTTAATGCCTGCCGCACTTTGCGGCGGCATAATATTCCTAATGTTAACATCTGAATCAAAATGGCAGACAAGAATAATCTTATAGTCTATTGCGAATACGAAGACGGCAAGGTGGCCGACGTGAGCCTTGAGCTCCTCACCAAAGGCCGCCAGCTCGCCGACAAACTCGGCATAAAGCTTGAAGCCGTTGTCGCAGGCGACAACCTGAAGGGTATCGAAGAACATATCCTTCCTTTCGGAGCTGACACCGTTTATAAGTTTGAGGATTCACGACTCTTCCCATACACCTCCCTCCCCCATTCCTCAATCCTCATCAACCTTTTCAAGGAAATCGAGCCTCGCATCGCTTTCATGGGAGCCACATCAATCGGCCGTGACCTTGGCCCGCGTGTCTCCTCGGCTCTCCACAGCGGACTTACCGCCGACTGCACATCACTTGAAATCGGCGACTACACTGACGCCAAGACCGGCACTGAATACAAAGACCTCCTCTACCAGATACGTCCCGCTTTCGGCGGAAATATCGTGGCCACCATCGTCAATCCTGAGTGCCGCCCGCAGATGGCTACCGTCCGTGAGGGTGTCATGAAGAAGGAAGCCCTCGACTCAAACTACAAGGGTGAAGTGGTTGACATGGATGTCAACAAATACACATCACCTGAAGACTTCGTGGTTGAGATCATCGACCGCCATGTCGAGAAGTCAAAAGTGAATCTGAAGGGAAGCCCTATTGTTGTCGCAGGTGGATATGGCGTGGGAAGCAAGGAAAATTTCGACCTTCTCTACAAACTCGCCGACACACTTGGAGCAGAGGTGGGAGCAAGCCGTGCCGCAGTTGACGCCGGATGGGCCGACCATGACCGTCAGATTGGCCAGACAGGTGTGACTGTGAGGCCGAAACTTTACATAGCATGTGGAATTTCGGGACAAATCCAGCACATCGCCGGAATGCAGGACTCATCAATCATTATTTCAGTGAACTCAGACCCTGAGGCTCCAATCAACACCATCGCCGATTATGTCATCACTGGCAAAATCGAGGATGTGCTTCCCAAACTTATCAAGTATTACAAAAAGAATTCAAAATAATGGCTAATTTCTATAATGACAATGAATCCCTGAAACACCATCTCAACCATCCCATGATGGAGAAGATTGTGGAGCTCAAGGAGAGAAACTTTGCCGACGCTGACAAATATGACTACGCTCCCCAGAATTTCGAGGATGCAATGGACAGCTATGACCGTGTGCTTGAGATTGTGGGTGATATATGCGCGAATGTTATCGCAGAAAACGCTGAGGATGTTGACCACGAAGGTCCGGTTGTGAAGAACGGCCATGTGGAATATGCTTCCGGCACCGCGCGCAACCTCGACGCATGCCGCAAGGCCGGCCTTATGGGCATGTCGATGCCCCGCCGTCTCGGTGGCCTTAATTTCCCTATTACTCCCTACATCATGGCCGCTGACATGGTTAGCCGTGCCGATGCCGGATTCGAGAATCTCTGGGGACTTCAGGACTGCGCTGAGACTATCTACGAATTCGCCAACGAGGAACAGAAGCAGAAGTATATCTCTCGCGTATGCCAGGGTGAGACCATGTCTATGGACCTCACCGAGCCGGATGCCGGCTCCGACCTCCAGTCTGTGATGCTGAAAGCCACAAAGAAAGAGGATGGCTCATACGTGCTCAACGGTGTAAAGCGTTTCATCACCAATGGTGACAGCGACATCCATCTCGTGCTCGCCCGTTCTGAGGAGGGTTCGAAAGACGGACGCGGCCTTTCCATGTTCATCTACGACAAACGCAACGGTGGTGTGACTGTTCGCCGCATCGAGAATAAGATGGGTATCAAGGGTAGCCCCACTTGTGAGCTCGTTTATAAGGATGCCCCCTGTGAGCTTGTCGGAAGCACCCGTCTCGGACTCATCAAATATGTGATGGCTCTCATGAACGGTGCGCGTCTTGGCATCGCGGCACAGTCTGTAGGCATCAGCGAGGCTGCATATCGCGAGGCTCTCGCTTACGCTAAAGACCGCAAGCAGTTCGGAAAGGCCATTATCGAATTCCCGGCTGTGGCTGAAATCCTTTCCACAATGAAGGCTAAACTTGACGCTTCACGCACACTCCTTTACGCTTGCTCAAGATTCGTGGACATGTATAAGATCTACGATGACATCGCCAAGGAGCGTTCTCTCTCTGTCGAGGAGAAGAAGGAGCAGAAATACTATAGCCGCCTCGCCGATGCGTTCACTCCCCTTGCGAAGGGAATGACTTCGGAATACTGCAACCAGAACACCTACGACTGTATCCAGATTCATGGCGGCTCCGGCTTCATGAAGGACTACGCTTGCGAACGCCTTTATCGTGACGCCCGAATCACATCGATTTATGAGGGCACCACACAGCTGCAGGTTGTGGCCGCAATCCGCCACGTCACCACCGGCACCTACCTCAACAAAATCCGTGAATTCGAGGCGCAGGAGGTTAAGCCGGAAGACGAGGCTATCAAGAACACTCTCGTGTTCATGACCCAGCAGTATGCTGATGCCGTTCAGGCTGTGATGGGCATCGACAATCCCAAATTCCATGATTTCATGGCTCGCCGTCTTGTCGAGATGGCAGGCCACATCATTATGGGCTACCTTCTCCTTGATGACACCCAGAGAGACGACTCCTTCCGCAAGTCGCTGGTGGTATATGTGAAATACGGACAAGCCGAGGTGGAACGCCACGCCTCATTCATCGGCAACTTCCGTCCCGAGCAGATTGAGGACTACCTCTTCCCTGAAAACAACTGATTACGTATTCAACATCAGAAATAAAAAGCCATGCAGTCAAATTTGACTGCATGGCTTTTTATTTCTCACGCCTCTCGTCCTTCATCACTTTCTGAAGACATGGCGTTCAGTTTGATGCCTTGGGAATGCCATACATATTCATGATTATATCGTGGGGATAGTCGTCAGTCTTTTTTTGCTGTCTTTGCTATTTTTAAGGGTATGAAAGCGAAAAATAGCATAAATAAAGGAATTAATAGAACAATTTTAATTAACTTTGTTTCCATTAAAATACGGTGGCAAATCTCCGTATCCAACGTCAACACTTGTGCGATTTTTCAGAAACAACATGATTAGGGCAATAGTCAAACTAATATCTGCATTCCTTGGTTTCACATTGGCATTCATCCTTGGCAAACTTGTCTTCATTGCCGCCAACGCGTCAACCTATTCCGGAATCGGAGGCTTCGATATTCTACGTATTATCGGACATGGTCTTTCCATGGATTTCTCCATGGCGGGATACTTTTCGGTCATACCGGCCATTCTGCTGTGCATTGCCTGTGCAACGGGCACAAAAGGGATTATCGACAGAATCCTGAAAGTCTATTTCATCATAACCTCCTTGATTATCTCCCTCATAATAATCGTAGATGCCGCGCTTTATGGCTACTGGCAATTCAAACTCGATTCAACACCGTTTTTCTATTTCCTCTCTTCCCCTTCGGCAGCTTTTGCAAGCGCGGAATGGTGGCATTTTATCCTGGCACCGATTGCATGGCTCCTGGTTTCAACCATATTCTACACCATCCTGCATCTTGGTGTAGTAAGATTGGGAGGCGAAATAAACCCCGGCAAAGGGAGGAAAATGATTGCCGACATATTTGTCATGGCTGTCGTGACCGCCATGCTGTTTATCCCCATCCGGGGAGGGGTGACAGTTTCCACCATGAATCTTTCCCGCGCATATTTCAGCGCGGAGACCCGCATGAACCATGCTGCCGTGAACCCCGCATTCTCCTTGATGTATTCCCTCACCCACCAGAACGACTTCGCGAGCCAATACCGTTTTCTTGATGATGATGAGAACCGACGTCTTTTCTCCATGCTGACAGACATCCCTTCGGATACGACAGGACAACCTCTGCTGACCAATAAGCGCCCGGACATATATATCATCATCCTTGAGAGCTTCTCATCGCATCTTTTCCCCTCACTCGGAGGGGAAAAGATAGCTGTCAAACTTGACAGCATCGCAAAAGACGGACTATTATTCACCCGTTTTTACGCCAACAGTTTCCGTACCGACCGTGGAATACCCGCCATATTAAGTGCGTATCCCGGACAACCGTCAACCTCAATAATGAAGTTTGTCAGCAAGACTGAAAACCTCCCGTCGCTCTCGAAAGAACTGAAAGAAAAAGGGGGCTACTCTCTTAGGTATTACTATGGGGGAGACGCGAATTTCACAAATATGAAGGCCTTCCTTGTTTCCGCCGGGTTCGATGAAATTGTATCAGATGTTGATTTCCCTGTCGGGAAAAGGCTCAGCAAATGGGGGGCGCACGATGACGTGCTGTTTGAATATGCAATCAGAGACATCAAGCCATATGACTCCACCCGCCCCAGGCTGACAGTGATTCAGACTTCCAGTTCGCATGAACCCTTCGACGTGCCATACGACGACAAGGGGAGATTCCCTGACAAACGTGCAAAGGCTTTCGCCTACACCGACAGTTGTGCCGCCGGTTTCGTGAATGCACTGAGCCACTCTCCGGAATGGGACAATTCTCTGATAGTCCTTGTGCCTGACCACTACGGGGCTTATCCCGACCTGACAGGCCATATCGAAAGGCACAAGATTCCTTTGATTCTGACCGGAGGTGCGCTTAAACGAAAAGGGACAGACAACACCGTTGGCTCCCAGATTGACATAACCGCCACACTTCTCGACGCACTCGGCCTGAAAAGCGCCGCCTTTCCCTTCTCCAAGAATCTTCTCAGCGCGAAGTCACCGCATTTCGCGTTCTTTGCCGACCCTTCGGCAATCGGCATGGTCTCTGACAGCGACAGTGTTGTCTTCAACCTGGAATCCTCCATGACTGAAACCGGCAACGACTCGTTGCTGCCTTATGCAAAGTCTTTTTTACAAACCTTATACGACGACCTTTCTAAACGATGAACGAATTCATTATCAACCTTGACACCGAGATTTTTCTCTGGATCAACTCCTTCCATTCCGCATATTGGGATGTTGTGATGAAAATGGCAAGCGGAAAGCTCATCTGGGCGCCAATGTATCTTGCCCTCCTATATGCATTATGGCGCACATATGGCTCGAAGATAGCCATTGTCTTCACCATTACCGCCGTCCTGTCTGTGACTCTCGCCGACCAGGTGTCTGCCTCAATAATACGACCTATGTTTGAACGGTTGCGTCCCGCCAACCTTGAGAATCCAATTTCCGATATGGTGCATATCGTCGGGAATTATCGCGGAGGTCGTTATGGATTCCCGTCGTGCCATGCCGCCAACACTTTCGCAGTAGCCACAATTATGGCCATGCTTTTCGGCAAATGGCGATTTTCGATATTCATCTATCTTTGGGCGTTGCTCAACTGCTATTCGAGAATCTATCTGGGAGTACATTATCCGGGAGACCTCCTCGCGGGACTTGTGATTGGCTGCCTCTTCGGTGGATTAATGTATCTGGCGGGTGGAGTGCTTGCAAGAAGGCTCGTGATGCGCGTCAAGCCACAGACATCCACCACCCTCAGATTCTCTATGGTGAACGGCAAATGGATTTACTGTAAACCGATAGACATTACAATTCTTGCAGGAATCATTACAGTGGTATTCATCATGCTGTGTGCCACAGCCATATTCTGACCCACCATATATCGTGCGGGCAAGCAAAAAAGGGATTCCCTGTTGAAGGAATCCCTTTTTTGTGTAAGACACATCCGGGGGTATGATTTGAACAGTAAGCCTTGTTATATGTTTTATTGATGTGAACAGATGAACAGATAAACAGAAATAATGATTAATCGTACAGATATGGAAAACATTACAACTCAACAGAAGAAGGAGCTCGACAATTCCTTCCTCCAGGCCAAGAAAGACAATGTGATGATCAAGCTTCTCGGCTATCTTCTGGCTCTTGTCATAGGTGGCGCCATCGTGTGCCTTGTCCTCGGATTCCTCAAGACAGCGGTTGACTCGCTTATCATAATAGGAGGCATACTGCTTATCGTCGCCATCTTTATCCTGTGGATATACCACTCCGCGAAATGGCACATCCTCTCAAACCGATATAAGAAACTTCTGCGACATTATGAAGAACAGCCATAAATGGCTGATCCATACAAATCCGGCGTGGCATCATTCCCCCAAGAGGGACGTATCACGCCGGACTGCATTTCTGGAAAGCGACCCTTGGGCTACCGTCGGCGCAATATATCACGCCACACCGTGTGAATCCAAGCCTTTCCACTGCATTAAGCATCGTCCGATTGTCGGCATGGGTGTCGAGCCTGATGTTGCCGATAATCGACATGCAGTATTCCACACAACTTCGCAATACACCCTTGCGGCGCCCTGTGGAACCAAGACGGTGGATTGTCCCATAAAGAGAGTCATTGAGCCATCCGCCATCCTCAATCACAGTATAAGTAGGGTCATCCCCTATTATAAATGCGAAAGCCATCACAATCTCTCCGCTTTCTGTCTCCCCTACATAGCCGTTGCCTGAAGCAATGTCTCCTTCCACAAGACCCCTCGACGGATAGCCGTTAATCCACTGACTATGGTTCCCTGTCTCTCTCATATATCGCCTTGCCGCGTCATAGCACGACATTATCGCATCCACATCATTGGTGGTAGCCTTCCTGATATGTATCATCGTTATCGTCATATTCTTTTCCGCACAAGCTCAATCGCCTCCAATGAACATCGCCCGTCTGCCTTGATGCATTCTATTTTATGCCCCTCCAATGCACTATGGAAATATATGTATCCGTCATTGTCGTAAGCGAAACTTAATGGCACTCCATACGGCTCTCCGTCGGAATCGACAAGCGAAAGCACTCCATTGCTACCTGCAGAGAGAATCTCCCTGGCACACTCCTCCGGAAGGAGCTGCCTTATATGTCGCATCTTTCTTTCCATTTTGTTAGATGTCAATTTGTTTAATTATAGTGAATCAGATTTCTGATCATAAATAACGAATTCCCTGAATTTTCTCATTCCATGGCTTACAGATGCCATACAATCATTGCAAATTTACAAAATTTCATCAATACCCAATACACAAGAAACATTTCTTACCTCTTTTCCCGACAACAAACATCTACAAACAGAACAAACAAAAACAAACAAAGACACCACTAAAATTTGCAGAATCACAAAAATAATCGTAAATTCGCGACAGCAAGCGATAGAGCTTGTACATAGTTGAAAAAAAGCGTTTTTTGCTTCAACCGGGAAAGAAAATCGCCAAAACAAAAATTCCCAGTCACATACAGGTTAAGCAGTCAAAGCGCTCATGCTTGTCGTATATCCACTCCCCGACAAGGGGTATCGATATCCGTATGGCGTGGGAGTGGACTGTATTATTGTATGTAAGGCGTTTGGCGATGCCTCTTTTCCGATAATCAGAACTTGTCCTACGCTTTTTCTATTTATCAATCAGGTATAGAGAGGACACATGCCATTTACTAACCTTTCAGCAAGATGAAAAAATCTTTACGCACACACTGCCTGTCAGTCATGACTGCCATGTCAATGATTCCTGCCGCCGCACAAGTGGAGACATTTATGGCTCCCGTCGCGGAGGTGGACGGAGTAAAAATCGAAAAACGGTTTTTCGTAAACTGGGAAAACGGTTTTTCAGGAGAAATTGAAAACATCATCCCCGGTATGCCCGAAATGGGAAGCTATCTTAAGATAGGAAACCCTATCGTTATGGCATCCCTTCAGAATGAACTTGGCAACCAGACAATCATGATGGCACAGGCGTTGAAGGACATTGAAGCGAAGTCTGTCGCTGCGGCAGACATGTTCGATAAGCTTTACGAGGCAACCGACAATATAAATAATTCATATCTCGCAGACATTGAAAATCTGACAAACGCCTACCTCAAGATGCTCGACACCTATGAGTCGATGGGTGAACATATTGAGAAAAAACTCTCGAATATCAACACTAAGTCAACGAGAACCTCATCGTTTTATATCGGACTGTCGTCCATAATATCCGATTGGGATTATTCTGTGTTTAAGGTCAACTTCACATACGAGTACCTCAACGACCTTTCTGAAGAGATTATCGAGACAACAGAGTCCTTGGAAGAGGAGACAGACGAGGCTGTCGCACTCATCAACTTATATACCCTGCAGGCAGAAACAGCGTTAGCCACACTCTCCACACTGTCTGAATATTATGAAACCTATCAAGACGATCTTTCCTATAGCCAGCTTGTGGATCTCCATGAAATGATAATCGAAAACATCAAATTGATAGAGGAAGTTGTCAAGGGATATGAGTTGAAGCCCTTTGACTACACCTATCTACTCCTCAGTCATTGCCTTCAGAGCCTCGAATCTGTAAAAGCAAATTATCTTGAAGCTGTGGAAGAGGTGGAAAACCTCTACTCCAGCCTATGCCAGCTCCCAGATTTGACCACAACTCTTTATCGTGGACTTGAGAACGAACCATTCGGTCTTGCATACAACATCATCGGCAACGACGGTGCTCTTGTTATCCCTTCGGAACAATCTGACTTAGAGGAGACGTTCGTCGTCTCTGAAATTATAGGCTATGTCTTCGGTCCATGCTACGACAGAGAGAATCCGATTTGCCGTAAAGTCGTAATCCCGAAGTCGATAAGCAGTATAAAGAACGAGGCGTTCGCTGCACCTGGAATCGAGACCGTGGTTTGTGAAGCGAATGCCAATGATGAGTATGTAGTCTTTCTTTCCAATGATAGCTTCACTGCAGAAGTATATCAGAATGCAATTCTATATGTGCCGGAAGAATCCATGGAGTATTATGCGAAAGCTCCAGGATGGAAAAACTTCAAGAATATAATGGCAATCTCCGATTCCGGTGTTGAAACAGAAATCGCTGACAACTTATCCATCAGAATTGAAGGTGGCAATATTATCATGGATGGTACCGACGGCATATTGAAAAGTATATATTCCACAACCGGAATGAAAGTCTATGAAGGCTATGATTCCTCCGTATCCCTTACAATCCCTGGCCTATATGTTATCAATATAGGAGCAAAGTCTTATAAAATAATAATCTAAGCCCTATTGCATCCCCTTGTGCATTCTTTACGAATCATTGATTGGATACACAAGGGGATGCAAATCGCCATACAAGTTGAATGAGCATATCCATAAACGCACATAACAACATCTCACTATTATGAAAAAATTACTATCTCTACTTATTGTTTTCGCAAGCTTTGTGGCTCAGGCGCAGATAGCCTGGCCTCCAAAGGCTTTCCCCTGTGATGTGCCTTTCATCTTGCCTGCGGAAATTGAGTATTACTGGGGTGTCAAGAAAATCATTTGCACAGGAAGAAGCGGCAACGGCTACAAATTTAAAGTGACCGGAACGGGCAACCATGACCACTCAGCGGCACAAATCAACATGCTCTATATGCAGCCCTCTTCCTCGGGTGGCCTGCCCTCCGGCTCAATGGCCGGCACTTATTTCTTCCCTGCCGTAGAAAAAGGGGAGCCATTCTATTTCACTTTCGAGGCCGCTTGGAAAGGGACAACCCCTAACCGTTTCTCTCTCTTCTTCATGAGCGAATGGATTTCACTACCAGACAACCCAGAATGGGAAAATAACCCGAAACCACGAGTTAAAGCCGGACAAGAAAACAAAGATTACGGCAATACTGCAAATCTTGCCAATATCGAAGAGAATCCTCTCATCATAACAGACGATAATAAAGAAATCGACAAGAGAATGGCAAATCTAGACTACAAACCGGAGAAGACTGACGAGATATGTCTGAGTCCTGAAACTCTTCCGGAATTCCCTGGAGGATATTCGGCAATGATGAACTGGATTAGTTCTACTATAAGATATCCGGCGGCTGCGCAAATGAATAAAATTCAAGGCAAAGTCGTGGTTAGAATCGTAGTTGACAAGAATGGGAAAGCTACAAAACCGTCAATTTCCAGAAGTGCCGATCCGAATTTGGACAGGGAAGCAATAAGAGTGATCAACAAAATGCCAAATCTGATTCCTGCCACAGTCAACGGACAGCCGGTCAATGCATATCTCAACATACCATTCACATTTAAACTTAACTAAACTAATCAGTTACCATTTAAACTTTATGGTCTAACCAATGGTACAAACTGTAAATAACAAACACTTAAATTATACCTGAGTATGAATTTCATGAAAACAGTTTTGGCATTTACCGTCATTCTGGCGGGATCCTCCAACTTATTTGCCGTTAAAACGGCAAGCAAACCCGATCTAAAAATAGAGGACAAAGAGAAACTACTTGTTTTGCCTGAACGATTCTACTATCTTGGTCAGGAACAAGACGGAGAAAGAAAGCTGCACTGCTATATCCCTCTCTCCGGTACTGATATCACCACCGATGTCTCGGTTCCGTCTTTCATGGGTACCTTTATAGAAGGAATGTGGACCGACCCAGCTACCGGAAAAGTTTTTATCGCATGGGAAGAAGGCGGTATGGAAATAAGGGAAATCGTCATCATGCAGATTGAGAATAACGGGAAAGGAACACTCATAAAAGAAATCGAAGGATACCTTCCAAGTAGGAATAACGGATATGACGATTCCGGACATTGCGACATCAAAATCAAAGATGGATACATAATAATCACGGACCATAGCAAACCGTCAATCTATACCCTTGGCATGGAAAAGGGCACATTGCCTGTTCCTTCAAAAATCAGCATAGAAGCCCCCGCCTTAGGGTTCGTAAGGATAACTGGAGATGGAGTGAATTTCAGAAGATACCCCGATGCCAATTCACCAAGGCTCTTCAAGGAAGTGCAGGAGTATTACGACGGAATAGAGACTTGGGAAGACGAAAAAGAGAAAGGAGTGGCCTACATCTTATGCCACCCTTCCAAAGGAGACGTGCTTCCATATTACATCCATGAGATAAATAATGACAAGTGGCAGCCTGTAATAATGACCAATGGCTATAGCATTCCAGGAATCCAAGGATACGTCTCCTCCCGGTTTGCGACACCCGTAGGAATCGACGGAATCTCCATGGGTGATGACAGCATCTTAAACAAACCTGGGGCTATCAGCAGCACCACACGCTATATCGACAAAGGGAAATACGAGGGATTATGGATCAACATACAGTTTCAGGAAATGGACGATGACGGAGGCATTTATTTCGGGAAGAAAGTCGGAGACGCGGTTGTATTCTACGCATCTTCCCCTTTACCCTTTTATGACAAGAAGATTTCTGGTGTAACCGAGACTGCATACGGTATATGCTACGGCGACGACAGATCCTGCAACGCATACGCGGATATTGTTTATGGCATTAACCTCGACATATTCAAACTTGATGAAAAAGATATCGACACCGTATATTCCGCTGCCATCCCGACACAAAGCAACAGATACCTTGTGAAGACCGAAGGCGTAACACGACTCCTGAATTTACCGGCCACGCAGGCTTATTAAAATACTGACATTATGGAAGAAATTGAAATTTACGAGAGCAACGACACCACACCCGACAGATACAGGCTTTCTGTTATAATCACTGCGGCATGCATGGCCCTTCTGGGAATCTATGCCATATATTCTGTATTCACATCCGGAATTGAGTGGGGGTTCTACACTGACTGGAATTGTCTCAAATCACCCATCTTCCCGGTTTTCGCCTTTATAGGATTCTTCCTTCAGTTTTTCAACTGGCAGCACTTCTCCCAAACCACTTGGATTGGGACAAAGAAATCTGGTGAGAGTAAAGTGAAATGGGAGAAAAGCTACGATGTAACCGATGTTGTGTTCGGGAGCATAGTGATTCCGCTCCTGACACACCTGATTATCGTGCCCTGCATATATGGAGCCATATTATGGTATCTTATAATAGGAGCCCTACACCTCCTCGGCAAAATCTCTCCGTTTCTTATCTCCGCCTTAATTGCCGCAATAGTGTTCATATTCTATTGTATAGGATGTAATGTATCAACCAACCGATACCGCGTGGCGATATTCGTTGCCTTGTCGCTGGTGGAAGCCGGGATACTCGGAGGCACGGCTTACTTTATGAATAATCACGACAATATCACGATATTCAGCAATCTGTCAAGCGGCCCCACCCTCTCTGACCCTATCGGGACATGCACGGTGACCGGCAACGGCGTCAATCTGAGGGTCGGACCCGGCACAAGCTTCGACAAATCGGGCAACACGGTCTCTTCCGGAGAATCATATCCTCTCCTTGAAGAATCAGGAGGATGGGTCAAGATTGACTATTATGGAAACCCTCTCTGGATGTCGGATAAGTTCTGTGCGTTGTCCTACGAGAATAACGGAGATGAAAATGCCATATACGAGGAAGATGACATGGGATGTTGGAGAGGCGACGAGGATGAGGGAACCGCCACAATCCAGACAGGCAACGACAACTCCAATGATGCCGGTGCGTCTCTTCCTGAACCATCCGTAGAAGTCGCCAACCCGATTCCAGGAGCAATCGCCCTGACCGGTAAACTTGACGGGAAATATGAGATTGTGCTTCAATATCTCCGGGAGGAAGACGGGAAGGTGTCCGGCACATATTATTACACAAAATATAAAACCCCTATACGTATTTCCGGAGAAGTCAACGGCGACACCATGACTCTTGAAGAATATACCGGAGAAAACCTTACCGGACGGTTTATCGGCACCATATCCACGAATTCTTTCGATGGCGTGTGGCAAAGCGCTGACGGAAGCAAGGCCATGGACTGTACCCTCTATCGCGTAAACTGAATCCGCGAACAAAGGGCCATACCTATGATATCGGACATAACAGATTGGAGGATTGGAACATTTGTTCCAATCCTCCAATCTGTTATGTCCGATAAACCAAACCTCGGAGCTGTCATTCTTCAGCGGTCTGCGGAGTCTTCGGAAGCGTGATATGAAGGAACAGCCATCCAAGGAATCCGGCAAGGAAGGAACCCACAAGAATACCAAGCTTCGCATTATTCAGAAGCTGAGACATGTAAGGGTCGCCTGTGCCGAAAGAGAGATTGGCGATAAAGAGCGACACTGTGAAACCGATGCCGCCAAGCATAGACACTGACGCAAGCTGGCTCCATCGGCATCCATCCGGCATCGGTGCCCATCCGAGCTTTATGCATAGCCAGGAAAACAGGAAGATTCCAAGGAATTTACCGACCACAAGTCCAAGAATAATGGCCGGGGCAACTCCGCTGAAAAGCGATGTGAACTCCATATCCCCGAAAAATATTCCGGCATTCGCGAAAGCGAATAGCGGGACTATAAGATAATTCACCACCGGATGCAGTGAGTCTTCCATGTCCTGAAGAGGTGAAATCACCTTATCCGATGCAGACTCTATCTCCTTAAGCCAGTTGAGCTGTTGATTCGTGAGTATGGTACGGCTTGTCAGTTTCTCATCGTCCTCATGGGCAAAGAAACCGATATTCTGTCGTATGGTCTTTATATAGTTCTTTGGAGCATACACCGGTATGGCCGGCACACAGAATGCTATCAAGACTCCGGCGATTGTGGGATGTATGCCCGCATTCAGGAACAGGAACCATATGAACGCCCCTATTCCGAGATAGAACACCTTACTCTGGATTCCAAGCTTACCACCAAGCGCAAGCACGCCAAGCAGCAATGCCGCTATCAGAAGCAGCCAATAATTGATATGAGCGCTGTAAAATACAGCTATAACAAGTATTCCTCCGATATCATCCACAACCGCAAGGGTGGTCAGGAATATCTTAAGACTAATCGGCACCCTGTTGCCAAGCATGGCAAGCACACCGAGTGAGAACGCGATGTCGGTGGCCATGGGAATCGCCGCACCTCCTATGAAGTCGGTCCCTTTTCCCATCAGATAGAATATCAGCACCGGAACCGCCATACCCCCTATCGCCGCGATAATTGGCAACAAAGCCTGCCGGAAAGAGGAAAGCTCTCCCACAAGAATCTCCCTCTTTATCTCAAGCCCTACAGAGAAGAAGAACACGGCCATAAGGGCATCGTTGATGAAAGCCATCACACTCATTGGTTCCCCATGATGGCTGAATAGATTGAACTCCCCTATCTGGAGAGCCATCTCATGCGTCCACAGAGAATTGTAGAAATCATGCAGAAAAGGGAGATTGACCACGAGAAGGGCAAGCCCGGTGGCCACAAGAAGCACATTTCCGCCATTCGTAAGATTCTTTATAGTCTTACGCGCTGTGTATAATACAGTTGACATAGTTAATCAGCAGCCGATCGACGGCTGTTAAATTTTATATAAATTATGAATCGTCCGGTTATAATTTTTCGCCGGATTCTATATTCCCGATCAAGGAGCCGGATTTATATCGCCCCTGCCGTCGAGCAACGCCATAAGCTGTTCGGCGGCAAGCTTTGTCTTCACTTTCTCTATGACATCTGTGACAGTGCCGTCATTGTCACACACGAAAGTGGTCCTCACAATTCCCATATACTCACGCCCGGCCATCTTCTTGAGTTTCCACACTCCCGCCTCCTGACACAGACGAGTGTCGATGTCTGCCACCAACGGGAAAGGCAAACCCTGCTTATCAATAAACTTCTTATGGCTCTCTCCGGAATCCTTGCTCACACCTATCACCTGATACCCCATGGCGAGCAGGGTGTCATAATTATCACGGAAACTCACTGCCTCCGCAGTGCATCCCGGAGTATTGTCTTTAGGATAAAAATACACGATAAACTTTTTTCCAGGGAAATCTGACAGACGGATTTCCTTCCCATCCGCATCCACTCCGAGCAGATCGGGCATCTTATCTCCGATATTCATAATACATACATTACAATGATTACACAGTATTCCGAAATGGAGCCGGAACCTCTCCCGGAAGAAGGAGGTTCCGGCTCCATGCATTATTAACGCATAAGTCTTTAATCAAGTTTAAGCACCGCGAGGAACGCCTTCTGAGGCACCTCCACAGATCCAATCTGTTTCATCCTCTTCTTTCCGGCCTTCTGCTTCTCAAGAAGCTTTCTCTTTCTGGATATGTCGCCGCCGTAGCACTTTGCCGTCACATCCTTCCTTACCGCCTTGATGGTTTCCCTCGCAATAATCTTTGCCCCGATGGCCGCCTGGATGGCGATGTCAAACTGCTGTCTTGGAATCAGCTCCTTAAGTTTCTCACACATGCGGCGTCCGAATTTCACGGCATTGTCGGCATGTGTAAGCGTGGAGAGGGCATCGACGCTCTCTCCGTTCAGGAGGATGTCAAGTTTCACAAGTTTTGACTCGCGGAAATCATGGAGATGATAATCAAACGATGCATACCCCTTCGAGATGCTCTTAAGCTTGTCATAGAAGTCTATCACAATCTCTCCGAGCGGCATGTCAAACGTGATTTCCATACGGTTGCCTGAGATATATTCCTGCTTCACCAGCTCTCCGCGCTTCCCGAGACACAGCGTCATTATCGGCCCGATATAATCGGCCTGGGTGATGACCGTGGCCCGTATATATGGCTCCTCTATATGGTCTATCAGGGTTGCGTCAGGAAGTCCTGAAGGATTGTGCACCTCCGTGCAATTCCCTTTCTTATCATACACCTTGTATGACACGTTGGGGACAGTGGTGATGACATCCATGTCAAACTCCCGCCCGAGACGTTCCTGGATAATCTCCATATGCAGAAGACCCAGGAATCCACACCTGAATCCAAAACCAAGCGCGGCAGACGACTCCGGCTGGAACGTGAGCGAAGCATCGTTGAGCTGAAGCTTCTCAAGCGATGCGCGAAGATTCTCGAAATCTTCCGTCTCTATCGGATACACTCCCGCAAACACCATCGGCTTCACTTCCTCGAAACCCTCAATGGCACTCTCGCACGGACGAGCCACATGTGTGATGGTGTCTCCCACCTTCACCTCCTTCGAAGACTTGATTCCGGATATGATATAACCCACATTCCCTGCTGAAATCTCCTTGCGGGGCGACATGTCAAGTTTCAGGACTCCAACCTCATCGGCATGATATTCCTTGGACGTTGACACAAACTTGACAAAGTCATCCTTCTTCAGCGTGCCGTTCACAATCTTGAAATAGGCGATTATGCCCCTGAATGGATTGAACACAGAGTCAAAGATAAGGGCCTGCAACGGAGCTTCGGGGTCTCCCTTCGGAGCCGGGACCCGCTCTACAATCGCCCTCAACACATCATCGACTCCCATTCCGGTTTTTCCGCTCGCACGTATGATGTCTTCACGGTCGCATCCCAACAAATCCACAATCTGGTCTTCCACCTCGTCTGGCTTCGCGCTGTCGAGGTCGCATTTGTTGATTACCGGGATTATCTCCAGATCATTGTCTATGGCCATATATAGATTGGAGATAGTCTGCGCCTGTATCCCTTGCGAAGCGTCAACAATAAGAAGCGCCCCCTCGCAGGCGGCAATCGAACGCGACACCTCATAAGAGAAGTCAACGTGTCCCGGAGTGTCAATGAGATTCAACACATATTTCTCTCCGTCAAGCTCATAATCCATCTGTATGGCATGGCTCTTTATGGTGATGCCTCTTTCTCGCTCAAGATCCATGTCGTCAAGCACCTGCGCCTCCATATCCTTGGCCGAGACGGTATTGGTCCGTTCAAGAAGACGGTCGGCCAGTGTTGACTTGCCATGGTCAATGTGTGCTATAATGCAGAAATTCCTGATATTTTTCATTTTCTATTCTTTTCAATCGCAAAGTTAACAAAAATTTTCCAATTTTCTTATCACATTCATATATCTCTATCAATCAACATACTTTATCCAATACTATGTAATAACCACTATTTATTTTTCCTTACTACTAAAAATTTATTTACTACTATGTATTGCATAGTACTATTTTTATTCTTAACTTTGCATCGCATTCAGGAAGACCCTCCAATCCATGGCAGGAGACGGATTCCGGAATCTTAACAAAATCCCCAAGATATGATATGAACGAAAAGAACACCAAAGCTGACTCCAATATACGGTCGCAGATGAGGAAAGGGATACTTGAATATTGCGTCCTTTTGCTTTTGAGCAGAAAAAGGGCATACCCTTCCGACATCATAAACGGTCTGAGCGAGGCTTCCCTGATTGTTGTTGAGGGAACTCTCTACACTCTCCTGAACCGTCTCAGGAAAGAGGGGAAACTCAATTACGAGTGGGAGGAAAGCCCCAAAGGGCCTCCCAGAAAATACTATTTCATCACCCCCTCCGGACTCGAAACCCTCTCAGAAATGTCTGACGCCTGGGATGAGATAGTCAACAACGTTAACCATTTCCGCAATCTTCAATAAAACCGACGCACAATGAAAAAAACTTTCAACATAAACATAGCTGGATTCCCTTTCACAATCGATGACGACGCTTACTCCCTCCTTAGTGAATATCTTGACGCCATCAAGCATGCGTTCAGCAATCTTGATGAATCAAAGGAACTCACCGATGACATAGAGCGCAGAATCGCGGAACTCCTCCTCGAATATACCTCTTCCGGCAGCCCCATCGTGACTTCCGCACAGGTGGAAGACGTGATCCGCAGAATCGGCAAGCCTGAGGAGATGCTTGAAGAAGAGACAGTATCCCTCGAATCCGAAAGCAATGACACTCCACCGCCATTTAGCCAGAAAGATTCAAAAACAAGGAAAAGACTTTACCGCGACCCGCAGAACGCCATGCTCGGCGGAGTATGCTCGGGACTTGGGTGGTATCTCAACTGCGACCCGACATGGATCAGGCTTGCCACCGTGCTGCTTACCTTCGCGTCTGTCTCCACTTGCGGACTTGTGTATATCGTGCTTTGGATTGTGCTTCCTGAGGCGAAAACTCCTATTGAACGTATGCAGATGATGGGCGAGAGTCCCACCATTGAGAACATCGGGAAAACCGTGACCGACTCCTTTAAAGAAGACAACGGCACTAAAACCCCGCAGCCGAGGCCGTCGGATTCCTCCTCTTCCTTCGCCAACGGATTGTCAAACACATTCGGACTCATGGCGAGACTACTCATCATCATCGGTCTGATTATCGGGCTTCCCATACTGATCGGACTCGCTCTCGCCCTGATTGGTTGTGTATTCACCCTCATTATGTTCGGCACGTCAACCCTCTCCGGATTCTCTTATTTCGGGACACTCTCCGACTCCGACGCGAAGACCGTGATATATGGGATAGTGACCGGCATCGGCTTCATCCTGTTCCTGGGCATTCCGCTCTTTATGCTCATTCGCAAAGGGATTTGGCCAAACGCGAAACCTCTTCCGAAGGCATCGAGATGGCTTCTATCCATACTGTGTACTCTCGGTTTTCTGACTGCCGCGTTCTCTACAGGCAAAATCATCGACGAGAATACCCGTGGAAACAGATACTTCAATTTTTACGGCAATGACATCATCAAGATTGAAACCTCTCCTGAACAGAAAGCGGAAAAAGCTCGCGAGAAAGCATTGCGAGAGGAAATGAAAGCGGAAAACGCCAGAGTAGTCGCCGATAAAGCGAGAGAACGTCTGGAAAGGGCAAAGGAACTCGCAGCTCAGAATCCCGACAAACAGAACCTAAAGGAACTCAAAAGAGCTGAAAAAGCCGCCCGGAAAGCTATCGCGAAAGCGGAGAAGGCATTACATAAAGCCGACATGGCCCGCATGAAAGCGGAGTTGGCGGAAAAAGCCGCAGGAATAACATACGTTGAGCCACGCCACGACACTCTCTCTGAGTCAACCTTGACTGTCGATTCAATTGCCTCAGCATCTGAAAACGTGACTCCGGATTCAACCGCCACCGCTGAAACTGATGACACTCCCAATATCCGCTCAATCGCAATCCCTGAATTTGAGAATAAATAGATTACGCGTCACCGGACAGGATGCCTCGTTGGGGCGGAAACTCAAACTTCATACATCTCTCTAATATAAGCCAGGTCCCGGAAATACAGACCTCTGGAAACTCGTGTTTCTGCGGATAAAAACACATTTTCTCCCAAGGCAGGCCTCGCGTCTGCCTTTTTTTACTTTCATATTCAAGGTTTTTTCAGTAACTTCGCAGATTATTTCATGTTTCATGCGGGTCGTATCCGTATTGACCACCTAACCGATTCAAAATATGGGTTTCTTTAAAAAGATTTTTTCAAAAGAAAAGAAGGAAAAGCTTGATTCCGGACTCCAGAAAACCAAAGAAGGGGTATGGAGCAAAATCACCCGTGCCGTGGCCGGGAAAAGCAAGATTGACGACGATGTGCTTGACAATCTTGAAGAAGCCTTCATCACAAGCGACGTGGGCGTCGATACCACTCTCAAAATCATCGACCGCATTCAGGACAGAGTGGCCCGCGATAAATATGTCAACGCCGACGAGCTGAACAACCTTCTCTGCGAAGAGATTACAGACATGCTCGCACGTCCGGAAAACGAAGATGAAAACCTGGAGGATTTCGAAATCAATAAAACCGGTGAGCCATATGTAATTATGGTTGTCGGTGTGAATGGTGTCGGCAAGACCACCACAATCGGCAAACTCGCGGCTCAATATAAGAAAGCCGGAAACAAGGTTGTGCTCGGAGCCGCAGACACATTCCGCGCCGCTGCCATCGAACAACTTGACATATGGGGTGAGCGTGTAGGCGTTCCTGTAGTGAAGCAGAAGATGGGCAGTGACCCGGCCGCCGTGGCGTTCGACACGCTGTCATCGGCCAAAGCCCAAGGAGCCGACGTGGTAATCATCGACACTGCGGGAAGACTTCACAATAAAATCGGACTCATGAACGAGCTTACAAAAATTAAAAATGTCATGAAGCGTGTCGTGCCTGACGCGCCTCAGGAAATATTGCTCGTCCTTGACGGATCCACAGGACAGAACGCCTTCGAACAGGCCCGACAATTTGTGGCGGCAACGGAAGTCAACGCACTCGCAATCACCAAGCTCGACGGCACCGCTAAGGGTGGTGTGGTGATTGGCATCAGCGATCAGTTCAGGATTCCTGTAAAGTATATCGGAATCGGAGAAGGGATTGATGACCTTCAGATATTCCGACCCGACGAGTTTGTAAGATCTCTTTTCCTTGCGAAAGACAACTGACATGTATAATAAAAATCAGATTGACATCATTTCAATGGGCTGCTCCAAGAATCTAATAGACTCGGAGCGGCTCTTGAAGCAATTGGACGCGAAAGGATACACCACGGTCCATGACCCGGAGATGCCGGAGGGGGAATATGTAGTCATAAACACCTGCGGATTCATCAACGACGCGAAAGAGGAATCCATCAATACTATCATCGACCTCGTGGAAATGAAGAAAGCGGGACAAATTGGGAAAATCGTTGTTATGGGATGCCTTACACAACGTTATCTCGATGACCTCGTGGCTGAATTCCCGGAAGTTGAGCGATGGTATGGAAAATTCGACTGGAAAAGCTTTATCGAGACTCTCCCTGATGTGAAAGAGAACTGCGCGACTCCATTTGCATGGGAACGCAAACTCACCACTCCGCCACACAGCGCCTATATTAAAATATCGGAAGGATGCAACCGCTTCTGCTCCTTCTGCGCCATCCCTATCATTACCGGACGCCACACATCGCGCCCCATCGAGGAGATTCTTGAGGAGACGGAATCGCTTGTAAAAGAGGGTGTGAAGGAATTTAATGTCATAGCCCAAGACCTTTCCTCCTACGGAACCGACATTTATGGGCGTCAGGCTCTCGCAGAGCTGGTGGAACGGATGGCTGAGACAAAGGGGGTGGAATGGATAAGGCTCCATTATGCCTATCCTTCGGATTTCCCTATGGATGTGCTCGATGTGATGGCCCGACACGACAACGTATGCAAGTATCTCGACATCGCGTTGCAACACATCTCCAATCCGGTGTTGTCTAATATGAGACGGCACATCGACAAGGAGCAGACCTTGAACCTGCTTTCTGAAATAAGGAAGCGCGTGCCGGGCATCAAGATTCGCACGACACTGATGACTGGATTCCCCGGTGAGGGCGAGATGGAATTCGAAGAGCTCGTGGATTTCGTGAAAACCCAGAAATTTGACCGTATGGGAGCCTTCGCCTATAGTGAAGAGGATGACACTTTCGGACAAAAAAACTTTGAAGACACGATTCCTGAGGATGTGAAGCACAAGAGGCTTGACAGAATTATGGAAATCCAGGAAGAGATTGCCTCCCGGCTAAACGAGGAAATGATAGGCACCGTCCAGAAAGTGCTTATCGACAGAATCGAGGGTGACTCGGCATTCGGCCGGACACAATATGATTCTCCGGAAGTGGACCCGGAAGTGATTATAAATGATAATACGCTCAAGCCCGGAGATTTTGTAAACGTCAGGATAACCGGCGCCTACCCTTTTGAACTTCTTGGAGAAACAGTCTGACATATGGGTATAAGATTTAATAGAGACTCCAAGAGAGCCACCAACGGGCCGATGATATTCTTCTCTGACCCCTCAGCTGAAATCGACCTTCAGGATGAGATAAGGGGAGCCATTGACTCCCGACTCTCTTTCTATGCTTACCGCCGTCCGGGCGACATGATGGTATCTTTCGGGTCTTCTGAGACTATCGCTGAAGGAATCGGGGTTCCCGGATTCGTGATAGCCCCATTTCATCCATCCGCCACTGCTGTCACAATTCCCTGGAAACCGACCTGCGACTGTAAGCGTCCTTATGCCGAGAATGCCACTTTCCCTCAGAAATCAACCACCTTTGAAGAGTATGCGCTTGAAATCAGGAAAATCAAAGAGCTTTTAGGGAATAATCCCGACACGAAGGTTGTGGCTTCAAGGGTGGCTTGTATCGACGGGAATATTGATGTGGCGGCCACATTCTCTCGGTTGTGCCGTGAATATCCTTCTGCTTTTGTATTCGCATTTGCCACACCCGTCACAGGATGCTGGATCGGAGCCTCTCCTGAACTGCTGCTATGCGGGACAGCAGGGAAATTAGAAACCATGGCCCTTGCCGGAACAAGGGAATGCGGCAAAGAGATGGAGTGGGATGTGAAAAACACCATCGAGCAACGGATAGTGAGCGGCTATATCTCTGACTGTCTCGAATCCAATGGCATTACACCGCTCCTCGGAAAGACATTTTCGCGACCGGCCGGAGGCATCGAACATATCTGCACTCCCATTTCAGCTGATATACCGTCTGATTTCAACGCTGACAGACTTCGTGGATTGCTGAAGGACCTCTCCCCCACTCCGGCTGTGTGTGGCTATCCGAAGGACCTTGCCCTTGACACGATATCACGTCTTGAACTGCATGACAGGGGATGCTACGGCGGGTTCTGTGGTCCGTATTCCGGTCCTGCCGACTTCTCGTTCTACGTCAATCTCCGATGTGCAACTATCGAAAGCTCCAGATACGCGATGTTTGCAGGCGGGGGTATCACCTCCAGGTCCTCGGAAAATGAGGAATGGACTGAGACGGAATTAAAAATGAAAACCCTCGGATATGCCTTGGCAGATGACAGAGAGATAAAAAACATATAGTAAAAACACACGCAAATGCCGATAATAGTAAACCTGGATGTCATTATGGCTGCCAGGAAAATAACCCTCGGAGAGCTTGCCGGAAGAATGAAGATTACTCCCTCCAACCTCTCCATACTCAAAACCGGAAAGGGGAAAGCCATAAGGTTTTCAACTCTCGAGAACATATGCAGGATTCTCAACTGCCAGCCAGGAGACATTCTGGAGTATGTCCCGGATGATGATTCCGGGAAAATTCGGCATTAGTGATTAAGACACCTTTAAAACATCTAATTGTATAATAATGAAATTTTCTAAAGCATTACTTCTCATCGCACTTGCCGGAATTCCTTCCGCCTTGTGCGCCCAAGAGCATCTCAAGAGCCTTGACAAATCAGGCTTTGACAAAAATGTGGCGGCATCTGAGGATTTCTATCAGTATGTCAACAAAGGGTGGATGGATTCTCATCCTCTCACTCCGGAGTATGCACGCTACGGACAGTTCAACATTCTCAACGACTCAAGCAACAATCGTGTGAGGAGGATTGTCACGAATCTCGCTAAGACGAATCCGGAAAAAGGGTCGAACGCCTACAAAATTTCAGCCCTTTATGAGACAGCTATGGATTCCGCACGCCGCAACAAACTTGGCGCAGAACCGATAAAAGCTGACCTGGCAAAAATCGAGAACACCGACCCCTCCAAGATGGAAGACCTGTTCCTTTGGCTCCATCAGAATTACACATCTCCCCTTTTCGGAGCCGGCCCGATGGAAAATCTTACCAACAGCAAGGAATATGCCATGTATGTAAGTGGCGGAGGACTAACCCTTGGAGACAGAGACTATTATCTCAAGGATGACAAGCGTAATAAAGATGTACGCAACGCATACCAGAAGCTTATTGAACGCCAGATGACAAATGCGGGGTATTCCAAGAAGGATGCCAAACGTATCGTCAAAAATGTGATGAAAGTGGAGACTCTGCTCGCCGACTCGACATGGACACGTGAAGAAAGCCGCAACCTCCCCGCAATGTATAATCCACGTAGCTTCGCACAGCTCAAAGAGATGTATCCCAACATCCCCTGGGACCGCTTCTTCATCGAAACAATGGGTATCGAATCGCCCGAACAGGTGATTGTGACTGAGATGAACACCGTAAAACAGGCTGACAATCTTATGAAATCACTCACCGACCGTGAGAAGAAGGATTATTATCTATGGCAATTCGTCAACAGTGCGGCCCCGTACCTCAGCGATGACTTCAGCGATGCAAGCTTTGAGTTCAACAAAGTGATGAGCGGAGTGCAGGAACAGCGTCCTCGTTGGAAACGTGCGCTCGCCACTACTGAAGGATTTCTTGGTGAGGCAATCGGGGAACTTTATGTAGAGGAATACTTCCCTGAAAGCTCTAAGCAGTATATGATAGGCCTTGTAGAAAACCTGCGTAATGCACTTGGCAAACACATAATCCACCTCCCTTGGATGAGCGACGACACCAAAGTGCAGGCTCTCAAGAAACTCAATGCAATCACTGTAAAAATCGGTTATCCCGACAAATGGAAAGACTATTCCAAGCTTGACATCGACCCCGCGCTCTCATATTGGGAGAACGCCCACAACGCCCACCAATGGGCCGTGCAGCAGACCCTCGCCAAATGGGGAAAACCGGTTGACCGTACAGAATGGGGAATGACTCCTCAGACCATCAACGCATACTATAATCCGCTGAACAATGAGATTGTGTTCCCTGCCGGCATCCTACAGGCTCCATTCTTTGATCCGGAGGCAAGCGATGCTGAGAATTACGGTGGAATTGGCGTCGTGATAGGCCACGAGCTTACCCATGGATTTGATGACCAGGGATGTCAGTTTGACGCCGACGGAAATATGGTGAACTGGTGGACTAAGAAGGATGCCGAAGAGTTCAAGAAACTGACAAATGGCCTTGTCGAACAGTTCTCTGAAGTGGAAGTGCTTCCCGGCCTGCATGCCAACGGACAATACACCCTCGGCGAGAATATAGCCGACCAGGGTGGACTACGCATCGCCATGACTGCCTTCCTTGATTCCCAAAATAAAAAAGGCGTTGACGTCGCATCTGACAAGGCCCTGATTGATGGCATTGATCCGGTGAAGGTGTTCTATCTCAATTTCGCCAATCTCTGGGCAAATAACATACGCGAGGAAGAAATCCGCTCACTCACCACCGGCGACGTACACTCTCTCGGCAAAAACCGCGTTAACGTATCGGTCCGCAACCTTGCCCCGTTCTTTGAAGCCTTCGGGGTAAAAGAAGGCGACAAGATGTTCCGTCCGGAATCTGAAAGAGTAATTATCTGGTAAGCCTTCCCCATTCCTGCCGAGCCACAATCCGTTTCATTCGTGTGGGCCCCCTGGCAGGATATGACAACAACCCTATGCAGCCATCTTCTTACGGAGGATGGCTGCATCTTCATATATATGTTGAAATCATTCACGATAAATAATGCCCCCTCCGAAACACATGCAGCGCTTAGACCCGGCATCCGACACACAACAAATTCACAAATCCATTTCATAAAATATTGTTTAGATATGTATAAATTTATTAACTTTGCACATAGTTTTCGCAAGGCTTGCCAGCCATCACGTCGGAACTACCATGTAAATTATTAACAAACTACATTTTTCATGAAGCATTTTCTAAAAAGAGGACTTCCTCTATTGGTGTTGGTTTCAATGCAAAGCTGTATCGACAACGGCTATGACCTTGACAATATCGACACCACTTCCGAATTCAAAGTCAAAGACCTTGTATTGCCGATAAATCTTGACGTAATCACGTTAGGTGATATTATCGAAATCAAAGAAGGTGACCAAATCAAGGAAATATCGTTGAACGGACAAAAAATATATGCCGTGCAAGAAAAAGGGACGTTCCATTCTGACCCCATCTCAATCCCTGCATTTTCCTCTGACGCGCCATCTGTATCTCCTTCCACACTTACCTTCAACAATCCCCTCTCACGATCCACTTCCACAGGAAACGCATCCTCGCTGACCTTTCCACTCAACCAGCCTATCCACCGCAATGTTACGTATCAAGCTAACGACATCGACCGTTCGATAATCGAGATTTCCGACATATATGTGTCCGGGTACAACGTAACCATCAACTTTTACTCAGAGCAAGCCATCTCAACATTGGCCGACATAGAGCTTTCCGACATCCGGATACAGCTCCCAAAAGGACTTGACATAGAATGCATAACGCCTGCCGGCATATACAACGACAACGGAATCCTGACAATCCCGTCTCTCAAGTTTGAAAACGGCACCGCATCTCTGTCTGTCAACGCAAAGGCAATCAACCTTCCTGCCAACAATGCATATATCGACTCTGACAACAGGTCGCTCTCTCTATCCGCCGACATCAATATCGAGTCTGCAAACCTGACTGTCACTCCGAAGAACACCGGGACAAGCATGCCATCTTCAAGCGTTAATATCAGCGTGTCCTACTCTCTCTCTCCACTCTCAGCTGAAGCAGTATCCGGCAAAATCAGATACCTTCTGGAAGGGGACGCCCTCAACATCTCTCCCATCAGCCTCAATGACCTCCCCGACTTCCTCGCACAGGAAGGCACCGACCTCATCCTTAATAATCCGCAGATATATCTAAGTGTCAACAATCCTGTCGCCAACGACAACATCGGCTACCAGACAGGACTTATCCTGACAGCTGTCCGTGAAAACGAGAGCAACCGCACATTCTCACTCGACAACGGTAATTTCCGTGTCGGCTATAACCTTGGCAACGACGGACCATACAACTTCTGTCTATCTCCCGAAATGCCATCGTCTGTACCGTCATCATTCACAGGCGCTACACATGTCCCCTTCACATCGCTGGGAAATGTCATAAGCGGAAACGGACTCCCCAAGATGATTGATATCAAGCTTGACAATCCTCAGATATATGAACAGACTGTGGAGAAGTTCGCTCTCGGAAGAGAACTCGGGACTCTCTCCGGCAACTGGGAATTCCTTGCCCCTCTCGCCCTTAAAAGCGGGACTGCCTCAAAAATAGTATATACTGAAACAAAAGACGGCTGGAACGACGAATACGTAGATGCCATCACAATCAGCAGCCTTGAGATTTCATTGGATGCCAGCAGCACCCTGCCGTTAAAAGCGCATATCTCCGGATTTCCTATCGATAAAAACGGACAACCTATAGCAGGCGTGACCATCGAAGGGGCCGACATAGAGGCCAACACATCCGGTCAGCCTGTGACAATACGTGTCACGGGTGAGGTGAGACATCTCGACGGTATCTCATTCACGGCCACTGTGCTTCCGGGCGACAACGATGAAACACTGTCTCCCGACCAGACACTCACCCTTGACAAAATCAGAGTCAAGG
This sequence comes from Muribaculaceae bacterium, assembly GCA_029058745.1. Taxonomy (GTDB): domain Bacteria; phylum Bacteroidota; class Bacteroidia; order Bacteroidales; family Muribaculaceae; genus Lepagella. Next base: position 3,132 of record JAIDXM010000012.1, on the reverse strand, counting down.
TCTCTGGCAACTATACTAAAGAACTATAATTAAAATGCTTTTCGACTACTGTATTATGAAATCATATATTAAGAAAGCTGCTATCTCATTTCTGGCCTTCTCTTCGTTAGCCACAGCTTATGCGCAAACCACATATTCCGGATATTTCCTCGACAACTACGACTACCGCTTCGAAATGAATCCGGCATTCGGAAATGAAAAGGGGTTCGTATCATTCCCGGCCTTGGGAAATCTGAATATCAATATGCATGGCAATCTCCATCTCAACGAAGTGCTGTACAAACTCAATGGCAAGACCGTGCTGTTCACCAATCCCGGAATCAGCGAAAGCGAGGCCATGAGCAAATTCGGAGAAAAGAACAGACTTGGAACAAACACAAAAGTTGACATCCTATCCGTGGGCTTCAACGGCATGGGTGGCTACAATACCGTATCTCTTGGCGTCGTGGCCAATGTAGATGTGTCTGTGCCTGGTTCATTCTTCTCGCTTGCAAAGGAGGGTGTCACCAACAGCACCTACGACATCAAAAATATGTTTGGAAATGCAAACGCCTACGCACAGCTTGCCCTCAACCATTCACATGAAATCAAACAGGTGAAAGGGCTCAGGGTCGGAGCCACACTCAAAGTGCTCGTGGGCGCCGGCAATATGGATTTCAGATTCAATGACGCGAAGCTTGTTCTTGACAACAACAAATGGATCGCACAGACAAATGCAGACATCTACACTTCTATCTCCGGATTCAGATATGAGATGGACAGAAGCGAACAGACTGGCAAGGATTATGTGTCAGGTGGAGATATCGACGGAGACTACGGACCAAACGGATTCGGACTCGGATTTGACCTCGGAGCGCAATACGAATGGAACGACTTTACATTTTCAGCAGCAGTGCTCGACCTTGGATTTATGAAGTGGGGTAAAACGCAGTGGGCTTCAACAAACGGCACCAAGACTGTTGATACCGATTCATACATCTTCAATGTCAACGATGACGCGCCAAACTCTTTCGACAATGAATGGGACAGGTTTACTGATGATCTCGCAAAGCTCTATCAGCTTGACAACAACGGAGAAGTCTCATCCCGTACAAGAGCACTTGCGGCAACTCTGAATTTCGGAGCACAATATGAACTCCCGGCCTATCGTCGCCTGCATTTCGGATTGATGAACTCTACCCGCATCAATGGCCCCTATACCTGGACACAATTCCGGCTCTCGGCAAATATAAATCCGGTTGATTTCCTATCGGCAGATGTCAATGTAGCCGCCGGTACTTATGGAATAGGATTCGGATGGCTTCTAAATATACACACCACAGGTTTCAATCTTTTTGCGGGAATGGACCATACCGTGGGCAAACTTGCCAAACAGGGCATTCCACTGAATTCTAACGCTTCGTTTAATTTTGGAATCAACTTCCCCTTCTGACCTTTTGACTCAGAAAAAGACGATACCTGACATTTGATTCTCTCTGATTATTAAGAGACACGCCTCCGGCACTGTTTTATTGTGATAGTTATATGAGAGATTTTGAAAGATTTTGAGATTCTTTCAAATGTTGCCGAAATAAAAATGATTTGAGGGCTTTTGAATGCCGATTGATATTGCACCTTTAATGGTTTAGTGTAAACCGGCGTTGAAAAGCCCTCAGTAAATTCCTGCATTCTGTCTGCCATGGCTGAATCGTCAATGCCGTTCTCTACCCGGCAAAGGGTTGCTTCCGAAGGTACCCCATTCTTCAGCATAGCCCATTTTGCGGAATTTGTTTAGATTGTGTATGCCGAACTATTATATCGGCACATCCGAGTATCATATGTGTGACAATGTCGTTGAGCCGATGGCGCATGCTCCCTTTGTCGCATCTCCGTCGATTGGACAGATTCTATAAACACTTATTTTACTAATAATAACGAAAATAATCCAATCTATAGGCCCACAGTTCACACTATAAAAAAGCTCAATCATTGAGAATGCAACGAAATCTTAAATGAAAGAGCCGTGCGGATTCGATTTTTTTTGATTTTTTTCGAAAAAATTTGGAGGATTATATAGAAATTTATAACTTCGCAATTGCAAGGGAGTCCTGCGGGGCTTTCCTGGAGGATTACATCACCTCGGCAATTCGGCTGTGGCTTCGTGTAGCGGCGGAAAGTGATGGAACGGCTCTTCCTCCTTTCGTGTGACGGTTTTCCCGTCGGCGATAAACCTGAAATACGTTGCGTCCCGTTTGCAATACTGTTAACCCTTATCCATCGGCCTTGTCGGTGGAGTGTAAATAGTATCGCAATGAACACAGCTCGCAACTTCTTACCCCCACAATTTAAGCAAGTTTTTGTAACGAGGTGTCTGGAACAGGCATCCTTGACATTCACGTCATATCGCAGATTCGATATGGCGCGTTATGTCGTGTCCGTAAAAAATCGGGTACGACTAAATTTTTGTGCGGCATTTCTCAAACTGCCCTGCTGCAAGATGTATCTCCACCCAGTTTGTCAAAACACCCTTAAAATTTTATAAAATGGCAAAATTCAGACTGACATTCAAAAAGGACTGTGGCTCCATGCGAGAGGGAGCCAAGAAAGGCGACAGTGTCATCATCGAAAAGAACTGCGGTATCGGCGGTATCTATATGGATGATATAAAGGAGGCTGTAAAAAAACAGCTTGGTAAAACAATTCCCTCACCCTCCAGCGACTACTACAACATCGAAAAACTCTAACCTCTTTCAATACAATGGCAATCATTCCAAAGATTGAAAACGGCAATGTCGTTATAGTAAATGAATACGGCGGCAAAATGCGTTCATTCTCACCTAACCAAGGAGGCAAAGCGGTGTATGTAGATTATAACCACTCCAACGGAAAGATATTGGTTACTACCGAAAAAGGTATTGTGATAGTCTGCAACGAAAACGGCGGACACCTCAATTCATTTTCGGGGAACGGCAATATCGCAATGGCTCGGTGGCAAGGTAACGACGTTTTCATTCAGAACCGAAACGGCAGTTGCGAACTCCGCTCATCAAACGGAGGTTGGATAAAAGGTCTATAAACCAATCAGATATGGCTAAGAACTCAGAATTTATAGGCGAATATGTCGTTACCATTAACGACAATAATTCGGTGTCG
>JAIDXM010000111.1 GCA_029058745.1 Muribaculaceae bacterium | reverse complement strand
ATCCTCAAAGAATAAGTGTCTGAAATTTCGACTGATGCTTGTTTTTTATTAACATTTGTTTTTAAACAAACTCTAAACAATAATCTGGAAAGCATTCAAAATATCACATTGCTTAATCTAAAGTGTTTTTATCAACTTTCATAGATTAATAATATGATATTTAGAATTTCTATCCTCCGAACTTACGACTTACCAAAGACCTCAATCCTCTTTAGTAAGTCGTATGGCTTTTAATAAGTTATGTTTCAAATAATTTCGTAGGCATAAACACCGCACAGTTTGGCATTTGAAAAATTTTGCTTATATTTGTGGCATAAAACACAATATCATGAATATACAGGCATTATTGAAGATTTCGTTGCCATTTCTGATGGCGTTTTTTACATTCCTCTCATCTGAGTCAAAGAAATCAACAATGGGAAGCAACAGGGAATCCGGCGAGTTCTTTAAACTTGGAACCGCCACGGTAACCGTCCATATCGACGGCATCTCTCTCGACAGCATAGGGTCTGTTACTGCCCTTACGTCGCCGATTTTTATTGACCCTTGGAACAATGATAATTTTCTTCTCTCAGAAACTTCCTCGAATATATTTACGGGTAGTGTGCCGCTTGAACAACCTGAAGAAATCGCCGGCATATTCATTGAAGGCTCCAACGTAATCTGTGGCCTTCCTCTATTCTTGAATCAGGCAAAACCTACAGAGATTTTTTTGACATTCTCTCCCTCCGGCGAATTTATAAATGCACATACAGCAGATTCCCAAGATTTAACCGTTTTGGAATTAAGCAATATTACTAAGGCTTATATGGATTTTCTTGAATCTGAGAAATACCAAGCTGTTCCGGAATCACTGTATCCGGATTGGAGAAAAGTAATGAAGTATAATATTGAATACAATCTTAAGGAAACATTAGATGAAACGCTAAATAACCATCCGATTCCGGAGAATGCAAAAGATTGGTTTGTCAATTCATTGCTTATGCATTTTGCCGCCTATTCTTACATACCATATTCAGCTATTGCAAAAATGGAATCAGATATCGAGGTGGAGGAGCCTCCGATGGAGGCATATTCATGGCTTGACAATATCGACTATTCCGGGAATTTCATTAAGCATATTCCATATATCGGACCAAAGCCTTTCATTTCAACCCTTCTCCGCTATCCGGCAGGAGGATTCGAAAGAATCGGGGAAACCCCAGTGGCACAATGGCAGGAATATGCAGCAAATAAACTCAAGGCGGCTATAAAGAAGCCCTCCCGCCTTCTGCTCGACTTGATGTCTGCAATGTCTTATGTCCTACAGATTGAGAATAATTTCCGACCGCTGTCTCCCGTACAGATTGAAAACATCAACAAGGGCTATGGCGACGACCTCGGCAAGATTGTGCTGAAAAAGAATGACGAACTTCTTGCCATCCTTGACAAGATGGATGAGATGACCAACCTTTCATCGGAATCTTTTATTTTGAAAGATTATATCGATAAGGAATTTCCGGGACAACCGGTAGCGGTTGACATGTGGAACACCTGGTGTGGGCCATGTCTTGACGCGATTGGAAAAGTCGGTGCCATAAAGGACACGCTTCCGAAAAACGTGGCCTTCCTTTACCTTAGTGACACCTCCTCTGAAATTGACGCCTGGAAACGCAAAGCCGACAAGATACACGGCAAAAACGTCAGGATAAGCAAAGAGGATTCCGCCAAAATCGGAGAGCAATATCAGCTGCAAGGATTTCCTTCTTATCTATTCTTCGACAAACACCACAACCTCATACATTCGCAGACGTCTTTCCCCGGTCTTGAAGAATATTCCCGCCTCCTCAATCAAATATCCAGATAATCATCACTAAAATATACCGATAATAAATTTAGCATTCTTCGATTTTCCAATCGTCGATATTACGCTTCCGGGAACTGAAATTGAGGCCAATCTTAAAGACCTTCTTCCCGGAAAATGAAAATGGAAGACAGTAATCCTTTTCATTTATTTGTCGCAGGGCCTCCTCTGCAGACCTGTCGAGTTTCAGCTCGATAACATAAATAAAACTTGGGGTATCAATCAAAATATCTATCCGTCCGTTGGAGGTCTGATATTCCGTAGTTGTATAAAATCCGAGCAGACTGAAAATAATATAGAGATTGTTTTCGAAATAAACTTCATGTGAAGCATTCGAAAGATGATAAGGCACTCCCGCAAGCACTGTGCGAAGCCTTTTCACAAATCCTTCGGCGTTCCCTTCCCGGATATCGCGATAAAGGTCGCGCACCTTCTCCAAAGCCTCATTTTTGACAGTGTCCAGATAGCATGGGAGAAGCCCCTCGAAGAAGCCTTTTGCCACCTCCTGGTTTGGCAATCCGAGGCGGTAGGTTTCCAATTCCGGGTCATACCCTTTTATAGTGAGGTAGCCCGTCTGGTAAAGTAGGCTCAGAGGATGGCTACCGTCAAAATCGCTTCCCTGCAACTCCCGTTCGTCGGCTTCTTCATTCAGTAGTCCCGAAAGCGGGCTTCTTGATTTACGGAGTTGCTTCATAAGAAACGAAGGAGTGCCGGTGGTGTACCAATACGCACCGATTTTTCTGTTTTCGAGAGCAGTAAACAAGGAATAGGGGTTATAGATGTCGGGCGATTTTTCCGAAAAATGATAACCGTCATAATTACTCTTCAATGCCTCCAACGTTTCCCTAAACGACATACCCGATTCCTCTGCCAAAGCCTCCACCCCGAAACGACAATACTCTTCCAATTCCTCTTCCGTTATGCCGCAAATTGCCGAATATCGGTCAAGCATCGAAATATCGCGGAGGTTGTTGAGGTCGCTGAATATGCTGAGGCGTGAAAACCTTCCGACACCGGTAAGCAACGCGAAGGCAATAGCTCCGTCGCAGCGTTTAAGATTGGCATAGACCGGTTTGAGAATATTGCGCAATTCCTCGTTCAGCCTCTCGTTGTCGAGATTCGTCACAAGAGGCTTGTCATACTCGTCGATAAGAATCACCGCCCTCTCCCCCGTCTGCGCATACGCCGCTTCAATAAGCGTCTGGAAACGTTGCGGAAGAGGCTTTTCTCCGGAATTTATGCCATAAACCTTGTCCCAGTCATCGAACTGTGTATTCAGGAATTTCCGCAATTCATCGCCCGAGGACGCATCAAGATTAACGAAATTAAGATGAAAAACCGGCCTGCGTTTCCACTCAACATCCATCTTCGATATGGCGAGCCCGTCAAACAAATCGCGTTTCCCGAGAAAAAAAGCTTCAAGCGTGGAAAGAAGCAGACTCTTCCCGAACCTCCTGGGACGGCACAGAAGGTAATACTTGCTTGAAGATATGAGGTCGTGGACATAACGGGTTTTATCCACATAAAGATACCCACCCGTAATCAACGCCTCAAAATTTTCCACACCTATGGGAAACCGTTTTTTCTCCATGATTTATAATCTATTTATATGCAGATGCCGGTTTGCGGCGACTCTTTTGCAAAATTAATAAAAATAAGCACAAACAACAACGAAATCGGCTCATTCTCACGAATGAGCCGATTGTTTTACGAAATATTCTTAAAAGTTGAAGAGTGGGCGATTACGGATTCGAACCGCAGACCCTCTGCTTGTAAGGCAGACGCTCTAAACCAGCTGAGCTAATCGCCC
>JAIDXM010000110.1 GCA_029058745.1 Muribaculaceae bacterium | reverse complement strand
ACAGCCATACGGAGATACAGATTTTTCAAATCTAATCGCACTGCCCGTATCGGTATTTTATAGACCTGAGTAGTTACTCCTAAATCTTGCAAACGAAGACTTCGATTCATACTCACAAACCTCTGAGGACTGTCGGATTTTAGCCAAGAAAACGGCAAAAATTGGCAAAGAAAACGTGGTTTGGTAAAGAAAACTATGGGGTAAAACGGGATAAAACAGCAATGGCCAAGAAATTTATTTATTTCTTAGCCATTGATTATTAGGTATTTAAGTGAATTTTGTTGCTCAATATTCCTCTTCGTTGAAAAGCGCTCTTATTATTAATATTCAGCCGTTTAGGTGTTTTTAACGGAATTTGGCAAAGATAACCACAGTGTCTGACGGCGTAAAATCGAATTGGTCAAGAAAATTACGGTGCTTGGCCAAGAAAAATGGATGAGATTTGTATAGCATGACAAGTCTACGTCTTAGAGACTCGTCATGCTTTTCACCATATTTCTAATATCTGAGATTTGATATTAGTTTAGTTTGATTATGTATGAATGGTTCAATACATATTCTAACGAGTGTCCGTCTATAATTATATTGTCCCAAAGGCTTTCTCTATCATTGGACTCGAAAATAACCTCTCCATATTCATGCGTATCGCCATTGCATTGTAATCCTAAATAAGGACTTAGCTTTCTATCCCGGGGCAGTTTGTAAAGAGTGTATGGAATTTCTTCCGTATGCAGCCCGTAGAACGAGTCGTTCTTGGGAAAGTAGAACGAGATGTTCATACCTACTGTACAGATGAAGTATTCCCATATGTCTTTAGATATCAGACTTCGTGCTTCTTTCTTTTCCGCATCTTGCCAACCAAGTTGGTCTGCATAGATGTTCTCTCCGGGTCCATAAAAATCCCGGATTGCTATACGTCTTTTCCCAATTATTTCTTTTCCCATTTTACTCTTTTAGAATTAAATGTTTCTATAGCGTTAATCATATCGGATGTCCAGCGGGAATCTGGCGCAAGATGATTATTCTTGGCTCGCGATATTCTTCCCCATATACCAGGCTGCACTTCATGCCATTTGTGGGCATGAGATGTACTTTCTCCAGTATTCTCTTTGAATGCCACCACTCTGCCATTTCCATCATATTTTAAATCGATAGAATATTTGATATGATGACCTTCATAGAATGCGACCGATGAAATGGAAACCTCTCCTGCTCGGTCTCCGGATCTTCTATCAGCTACTGTTCCAATCATATATATTTGATCGGGACTATTGCAGTTCATAGGAGCTGAACCTCTAGTTGGATTATCTTTAGGGACAAGAATTTTATGTCCTAAAATTCTATGACCCTCTATTTCAGGATGCGTTCGCTTATCCTTAGGGATACCTCCATATCCCTTGTCATACGATCCATTACCACCCATAACAACACGATTTTAGATTGTCATTTTTCTTGTAGTAAGATATGGACTCAACTTCGCCCGGAAGTTTAACGCCATATCTAATTATGGCTAAAGGATTCAGAACCTCGACAACATATCTGTATCCGGTTTGCCAATTCATTATTGCACGAGCATCGTGACCAATTCCTGTGCTGTTTATTGCAATAATAGAACAAGAAGGATACCCGTCGAGATAGGCATCAATATGAGACTCGTCAGACCAAACAACATTGGGAACTGTCAACACCCCCATATATTGATACCATGCGGTTACGAGTTTTATATTGAATGAATTATTCAGTTTCTGAGGGAATGGCATATTCATTCTCACCGAATAATCAGGCCCAATTACGAAGGGTTGTGACTTGATTCGCTGATATACTTGCCTCGGATTTCGAAGCGATGCAAGTATTTTAGGGTCCGAGCAATAAAAATGCGTACCATAATTGTGACTCTTAGCATTGGCTATTCTGTCATACCCCATTATCTCTCGTTCAAGAATACTTGAGTCTGAAACCGGCTCGATAATAGGCATTTGCCATTGAGAAGTAAACTTGCAACATTCGCACATGTGCAAGAAGAATGGGTCGGATTTAACCGATTTAGTACGGAACGGTAAAGCTTCGATATCCGTTGGTGTAGTGAAATCTGGAAGAATGTATTCTTCCATTCCAGGAAGAACAGGAGGTGGGTAACCTCCATAACTATAGTTATTTATATTTTATTGCAATACAATCATTTATGAATTACTTAAATCATTTTTAACTCACAATTTGACAGATTGCCTTGCATAATAGAATGAGAATAACTATCTTTGCAACGCAATCCTTATATATATGGATGGCACATGAACACCCGCTAAAATGTTCTACTGAGGCTCTGCCTTTGCCGAGGTAGAGTCTCTTTTTTTGTGCCTTGAATCATGCGGTTAATTCATGGCACACCTCCTTTCCTCCATTGATTTTGCGAGATTCATCTGCCGGGAATTTATATATTCCTGTTTCGTATGACAATCTCCCAAGCACAATCCACGGATTAAGATTTCTGGATTCTGCCCATTTTTTATATCGCGACTTAATCACAGCAGGAATTGCCGAGATTGTAGGTGCAAATTTCCATACTTCTGTCGGTATCAACATTTCAGAAGCATATTGATTGGCTTGATCTTCGAAAGCATCAGTGTAATCTTCATCGTAACTACGCCGGTCTATATTCAGCTGTGACTTGTTTTCAGCAGTGTGTCCCAATGCAATATGGGCGAGTTCATGCAGAATAGTAAATGCCAGGTTGTCAATCCGATCATATCTACATGTAAGTACTATATATGGAATTCCATTATTAAAGAATGAGTAGCCGTCAATAGATGCTCGTTCAACCTTATCCACCCGTAGAAGACCAATTCCATATAACGATAGTAAATCTATCAGGCGTTTAATTAGGTTAGGGCCATTGCGATGAAGTTCTGAAACCACTTGCACACAAAGCTCCTCAATTCTTTCGTGCGAATATGTTCCAATGGGCTTAACCGTTTGGCTGATTGCATGAGCTAAAACCACCCAACTTGAAATCATTCTTTTGTCCATTCCAGTAGTGGATGATTTGCGATAACATCCTTGAGTAAGCGAAGCCACTGTAACAGACACATTTGATGACAATCCATAATAATGGCGCAATGCTTCCAGCTTTTCCACATTAGTCTTAAATCGCTTTTTTAGGAATTTAAGCAAGGTCTTTACCGATACTTCTTCGTCAATAGAGTTCAATATTAATTTGGCGTCAAGTTCGGAACTGTCGGAACAACCATTATTTTTGCAGACTATCTCATTTGCTGTCTGCATATCCAAGATAATTTTAGAATCAATTCCGAGAAGTTCTTCAATCTTTTTAGCCAAGGAGAGAGTGATGCGGCGGCGACTGGATAGAATGTCGCTGATATGAGATTCACCCACGCCAACCGCTTTCGCAAATTCCTTTTGCGAAATACGCCGTTCTTTCAACTCAATTTTTATGAGTTCTCCCGGCTTGATAGTATCTAAAAGCGGTTGCTTCATATTTTTATCTTAATTCAGTTCGCAATATTGCGAAGTTTTTAAATGCAAAGTTATGTAATAATCCGCAAATATCCAAATATGGAACGAAAAAATATTTCGCAAAATAAATTTTAGCGTTATTGATTAGGCTTACTATGTGATTCCTTATAGAAATCCTATACTCACAAACCTCTGAGGACTGTCGGAATTTAGCCAAGAATACCGATGAAGCTGGCCAAGAAAACGTAATTTAGCCAAGAAAACTATAAGGTAAAATGGGATAAAACAGCAATGGCCAAGAAAATTATTTATTTCTTAGCCATTGATTATCAGGTGGTTATGTAAAAATTATTGCTCAGTATTCCTCCTCGTTGAAGAAGAAGTCGTCTTTGGAGGGGTAGTCAGGCCAGATTTCTTCGATGCTTTCGTAGGTTTCGCCTTCGTCTTCCATCTCCTGTAGGTTCTCGATAACTTCGAGGGGCGCTCCGCTTCTCATAGCGTAGTCGATGAGTTCGTCTTTTGTTGCGGGCCATGGTGCGTCTTCAAGCTTTGACGCGAGTTCAAGAGTCCAATACATAGTAGTTCGGTATTTTTGTGTTGTTGATTAAGATTTATGTTCAGATTTGAGATAGGGTCATGAGGGGAGGGGATGTCATTTCCTGTGCCATGTAATCTCCTCGACGCCTTTCATGAAATTGAAATACCGTGCGAGAATGAACAGATAGTCGGAGAGGCGGTTGACATATCTTATCAGCAGGGGGTCAACATATTCCTTGTCGGCCAGGGTCAGAATCCGTCTTTCGGCCCTTCTGCATACGGAGCGTGCCACGTGGGTGGCGGCGGCGATCATACATCCGCCGGGAAGTACGAAAGCGTTGACTTTGGGAGTCTGCTCGTCGAGCGCGTCAATCCAGCCCTCAAGCCTTTCGAGGTCTTCTTCCGACAGTCCCCACACGGGAGGCCGCTCTTCGTCTTTCACTTCAGAGGCGAGGTATCCGCCGAGATTGAAGAGCATGTCTTGCACGCAAAGCAACTGTCCCTTTGCTTCCTGGGGGCATTCCGGGTCTGAAAGTACGCAGCCGAGGAATGAGGAAAACTCGTCGAGTGTTCCATAAGCTTCCAGTCTGACGCTGTTTTTCCTGATTCTGGTGCCACCCACAAGGGATGTTGAGCCAGAGTCTCCTGTCCGTGTGTATAGATTGCTTTTGGTCATATCAGGGAAATAGAATCTGAATTTCTACTTTTTAACGTAATGCGCGGGATATTGTTGCAGACATGAATAAAAAAAATGGCATGTCTTTGCCGAAGGGAGGAAAAAGTGTTATATTTGCAAAACAAAATCAGATAATGTCGGAACAAACACCATACATAGTATCGGCCCGCAAGTACCGTCCCGCCACGTTCAAGACCGTAGTGGGGCAGCGGGCTCTGACGGCCACCCTGAAGAATGCCATCGACACCCGCCGTCTTGCCCAGGCCTATCTGTTCTGTGGCCCGAGGGGTGTCGGCAAGACATCGTGTGCCCGAATATTTGCCAAGACAATCAATTGCCTGAGTCCCACTCCTGATGGAGAGGCGTGCGGGCAGTGTGAGTCATGCCGTTCGATAGAGCAGGGTAATTCCTTCAATCTTGTAGAGCTCGACGCCGCTTCCAACAATTCCGTTGATGACATACGCTCCATTACGGAGCAGGTGAATGTGCCTCCCCAGACCGGTCAATACCGGGTGTTTATCATCGATGAGGTGCATATGCTCTCCAACGCGGCGTTCAATGCGTTTCTCAAGACGCTTGAGGAGCCTCCTAAGTATGTGGTATTCATACTTGCCACTACTGAGAAACACAAGGTAATCCCGACAATCCTTAGCCGTTGTCAGATTTATGATTTCAAGAGGATAACGGTCAACGACATGATTGAGCACCTTGAATATGTAGCCAGGGAAGAAGGGGTATCCACCGACCGTGAGGCCCTCGGGGTGATAGCCCTGAAGGCTGATGGGGCCATGCGCGACGCGTTGTCGATATTCGACCAGGTGTCGGCCTCGTCCAGAGGGGAAGTCACCTATCAGAATACGATAGAGAACCTCAATGTGCTCGACTATGATTTCTATTTCCGCATCGTTGACGCTTTCCGCGACGGGGATGTGCCTGCCGCTCTGTTGGTGTATAAGGAAATCCGCGACAAGGGGTTTGATTCGTTGTTTTTTGTGAACGGTCTCGCGGCACATGTCCGCGACCTTATGGTGGCTGCCGATCCTCGGACGGTGACGCTCCTTGAGATGTCGGAGGAGGTGTCGAAACGATACGTTGAGCAGGCGCGCACGCTTCCTGTGCAGTGGTATTACGCGGCCATGCGTCTTCTGAGCGATTGTGACCTCAATTACCGTACTGCTACCGGAAAAAGGCTTCTTGTAGAGCTCACGTTGATACGTCTCTGCCAGCTTCTAAAACCGGCCACGCCCCCTTTTGATTCGCTCGATCGCCCGATGCCGCTCGGCGATCCTACGGCAGAGCGGAAGGCGGCTTCAAGAGAGACTCAGCCCCAGGCGCAACCGGCTCCACATCCGCAGGCGCAACCGCAAGTGGCTTCTCATCCACATCCGCAGGCGCAACCGGCTTCTCATCCTCAGCCGATGCAGGGTGCGACTTTGGCCAAGTCCGCATCAACTCCTGCGGTAAAGGCACGCCAGTTGTCGCGTCCATCGACATTCCGTCTTTCCGAACCCTCCCATAGCGTGTCGGCCAACGCGGGAAGTCTCGCCCAGCGTTCCACGCCAGTCACCCATGAGCGTTTTATGCAAGGATGGGGCGAGTTTATAGCCAGAAATCCCTCTCTTCATATCCTTGTCAACACCATGCGGGGCGCTCATCCAGAGCCGAACGGAGAGAACTGCTATAGGATAGTGGTTGACCATCCGGCACAGCTTCAGGCATTTGAACTGTCGATGCCTAAGCTTCTTGAATTTCTGCGTGATTTTCTGTCGAACGACCTTCTTGTCTTGAAGGTGGAGGTCAATACGGCTCCGGTAGGTTCGAAGCAGTTGCCCCCCAGGGAATTCTTGCGTCAGGTGGTGTCTGACAATCCCGCGATGGCAAGATTCCTGTCAGATTTGAATGCGGAATTGGTTTAAGGTGATTTTGGTATAAAATACTATAAAATCTGTTAAAAATAATTAAATTTACTCTAAAAAGAGATAGTAATGGATTAATAATAAGGAAAAGGGGAGTTTTTTTATTATCTTTGCAAAAGCATTCCGGAGGGGACATATGTCTCCTCCTCTTTTTTAGCGTTGTCGCATCTTTATTGCTAAGATTTCGGCGATAAAACCGGGGAGTCCGGCAGATGCGAACAGCCGACCTACGGCAACCGGCGGGAAATTTCCGTCGAAATAAAACAGAGACAAGATGATAGACAAGAAGACATTGACCGCATTCATAGAGAAGCAGCTTGAAGGCACCGACCTTTATCTTGTGGATGTGGCTGTTACGCCCTCCAATGAGATAACCGTTGAGATTGATTCCGACACCAGTGTTGATATCGACAGGTGTGTGTCGCTGACACGCGAGATAGAGCTGGCGTTTGACAGGGACGTCGAAGACTATGAGCTTGAGGTCGGGTCGGCTGGTCTTACCTCCCCGTTCAAGGTGAGGCGCCAGTATGAGAAGAATGTCGGCCGTGAGGTGGAGGTTCTCTCAGCTGATGGAAAGAAATACAAAGGGCTCCTGAGAGAGGCCGGGGCCGACACGTTTACGGTGGTATGCGAGGAGAAGGTCAGGCCGGAAGGCGCCAAACGCCCTGTCATAGAGAAAGTGGAGCATACTTTCGGCTATGACGAAGTGAAATATACGAAATATCTACTACAATTCTAAAGTCTAATGGCAAAGAAAGCAGAGACAGTAAATATGGTCGATCAGTTCGCGGAGTTCAAGGAACTCAAGAATATTGACAAGACCACGATGATAAGTGTGCTCGAGGAGTCGTTCCGCAGCGTGTTGGCAAAGATGTTCGGTTCCGACGAGAATTTTGACGTTATTATGAATCCCGACAAAGGGGACTGTGAGATATATCAGAATCTGACGGTGGTTCCCGATGGGGAGATTGATAATAAGGACACTCAGATCTGCCTTTCGGAGGCGAAAGAAATCGACCCCGAATGTGAGATAGGGGAGGACGTGTCGAAGCAGATATTCTTTGAGAAATTCGGGCGCAGGGCTATACTGACACTCCGCCAGACTCTCCAGTCGAAAATCACAGACCTCCAGAACGAGGCTAAGTCTTCAAAGTTCAAGGAACTTGAAGGGGAGATAATCACCGGGGAGGTCCACCAGATATGGAAGCGCGAGGCTTTGCTTGTAGATGATGAGCAGAATGAGCTTACCATGCCCAAAGAGGAGCAGATTCCAAGCGACTCGTTCCATAAGGGAGACATGGTCAGGGCCATCGTGAAGCGCGTTGACACCCAAAACAACAATCCGAAAGTAATCATATCGCGTACAGACGACCGGTTCCTCCGCCGCCTGTTCGAGCAGGAGGTGCCTGAGATTCACGACGGACTCATCACGATAAAGGCTGTGGCACGCATCCCTGGCGAGAGGGCAAAGATAGCGGTGGAGAGTTATGACGACCGCATCGATCCTGTCGGAGCGTGTGTCGGCATCAAGGGAAGCCGCATCCACGGCATAGTCAGGGAACTCCGCAACGAGAACATAGACGTGATATCCTACACGGCCAATCCTTCTCTGTTCATACAGCGGGCATTGAGTCCTGCCAAGATTTCGTCAATCCGTCTTAACGAGGAGGAGAAGAAGGCGGAGGTGTTCCTTCATCCCGACGAGGTCTCACTCGCCATCGGCAAAGGGGGACTCAACATCCGTCTGGCCACGATGCTCACCGGCTTCACCATCGATGTCTATAGGGATATCGAGGAGGGAGAGGAGGACATCTATCTTGATGAATTCCGCGATGAGATTGACGGCTGGGTAATCGAGGCCCTCAAAGACCTCGGACTCGGCACGGCCAAGGCGGTGCTCAATGCCAAGCCGGAGATTCTTGAGCAGGCCGACCTTGAGGACAGCACACTGGAACACGTGTTGAACGTGATCCGGTCAGAATTCGATGACTGACCCTCCGGAGTCAGCCTCTCTCCAATAAATTTAAGATACAACCTCTTCACCAGCATATGCGCATAAAAATCAGCAAAGTAGCAAAGGACCTCAATGTCGGCGTAGGCACTGTGGCGGAGTTTCTGCGGAGAAACAATATCGATGTCGATAACAATCCCAATTCGAGAATCGATGAGAGCGCCGTGGAACTTCTGACACGTGAATTCAGCGGCGACAAGGCCGATAAGATCATATCAGACACAAGGACAAATTCGCGGCGCGAAGGTAAGAAAAAGAACACTTCGGATTCGGCATCGTCAAGAATGCCCGGCCTCAAGGTGATAGGCAAAATCGATCTTGGAGCGCAGAAGCGTGGCGGCAGGAAGGAATCGTCTTTTCCCAAGGCAAGGAAGTCCGAGAAGCCAAAGCCTACCGACGCTCCGGCCGTATCGCCGACTCAGCCGGAGGAATCGCCCGTGGAGAATCCGGGATTGCAGTCGTTGGAGGCTGCACGTCCGGAGAAGTCTGCGGCGCCATCCTCGCAGGCAGCCGTGGCGGAACATGAGGCAGTGGCATCCGCGCCACGCCATGACAACGTCACGCCCGCAGGCGATGTGCAGAAACCAGAAGTAGAGAGAAAGTCCGAGGCTGGTGAAACCCCGGAAGCAGTCACTACAGAAAACCCTATTGTGAACAATATAAATCAATCAGAACATAAGACTTCCGGCAGACAGGAAGGCAAAAACCGTGGAGAGCGGAGTGAGGCATCCACGGAGAACCATAGTGCAGAAACCAGGATGAAAGAGCAAACGAAACCGATAAAATCCGAGGCGTCGGCTCCGAAGGAGAACCAGTCGGAAGCTGATGGAGCGAAAAGCAACGTATTCCGTCTATCCACCCCTCCGGCTCAGCCGGAACTGAAGGTGCTTGGAAAAATCGACCTTTCGGCGCTCAATCAGTCCACCCGTCCCAAGAAGCGCGGCAAGGACGACCGTCGCCGGGGCGACAAGAACCGTCCCGGAGGGGGGAATGCTACTTCCGGAGGGGATGCATCTAATGCCGACCGTAAGAAGAGAAAGCGCATAGGCAAGGAGAAGGTGGATATCGAGAAGGCTGCGTCGCAGCCTGGATTCGGCTCAGAGCGCCGTAAGAAGGGTGGAGCCCAGGGCGGCCAAGGTCATGGCGGCCAGGGCGGCCAAGGCAGTCAAGGCAGTCAGGGAGGCGACCGCAAGCGCGGCGACCGCAAGAACGACAACAGGCATCCCCGCCGCAATGAGCGTGCCCAGAAGCCGGAGTCTAATCCGGAAGATGTGCAGAAGCAGGTAAAGGAGACGCTTGCCCGACTCACCAGCAAGGCCCCCAAGAAGGGCGTGAAGTGGCGTAAGGAGAAGAAGGAGGCCATCCACAACCGGGAATTGGAAAACCAGCGTCGCGAAGAAGCGGAGAGCCGTGTGATACAGCTCACGGAGTTTGTGACGGCCAACGACCTCGCCAACCTTATGGAGGTGCCTGTCAATAATGTCATCGCCACATGTATGAATCTTGGCGTGATGGTGTCGATTAACCAGCGCCTGGATGCTGAGACCATCAATATCGTGGCGGAGGAATTCGGATTCACAACTGAATATGTGAGCGCGGATGTGACAGAGGCCATCACTCCAGAGGAGGACAATGAGGAGGATCTTATCCCGCGTCCCCCGATTGTCACGGTGATGGGTCATGTCGATCACGGTAAGACATCTTTGCTCGACTATATACGTAAGGCCAATGTGATTGCCGGAGAGGCCGGAGGTATCACACAGCATATCGGCGCCTATAATGTGAAACTCTCAGACGGGCGCCACATAACATTCCTGGACACTCCCGGACATGAGGCGTTCACGGCCATGCGTGCCCGAGGAGCCAAGGTGACCGACCTCGCCATCATCATAGTCGCTGCAGACGATGATGTTATGCCCCAGACAATCGAGGCCATCAATCATGCTTCTGCAGCCGGAGTCCCGATGGTATTTGCCATCAATAAGATAGACAAGCCTACGGCTAATCCCGACAAAATCAAGGAGCAGCTTGCCGGCATGAATTATCTTGTAGAGGAATGGGGCGGAAAATATCAGAGCCAGGATATCTCCGCAAAAAAAGGTCTCGGTGTCGATGAGCTTATGGAGAAGGTGCTCCTTGAGGCGGAACTTCTTGACCTCAAGGCTAATCCCGACCGTATGGCCGTGGGTTCGGTGATTGAGTCGAGCCTTGACAAGGGTAGAGGCTACGTGGCCACCGTGCTTGTGCAGAACGGCACATTGCGTGTCGGGGATGTCATATTGGCTGGCACCCATTATGGCAAGATCAAGGCCATGTTCAACGAGCGCAACCAGCGTGTCAAGGAGGCAGGCCCATCCACTCCGGTGCTTATTCTCGGCATGAACGGGGCCCCCACTGCAGGAGACACATTCAATGTGCTTGAGACAGAGCAGGAGGCGCGTGAGATAGCCGGCAAGCGTGAGCAGCTGCAGCGTGAGCTTGGGCTTCGCACCAAGAAACGTCCCGGACTTGAGGAACTTGGACGCCGCCGTGCCCTCAATGACTTCCATGAGCTCAACCTTGTGGTCAAGGGTGATGTCGATGGGTCGGTCGAGGCGCTTTCAGATTCACTCATCAAGCTATCTACTCCGGAAATACAGGTCAATGTCCTTCACAAGGGAGTCGGCGCCATTTCAGAAAGCGATGTCACGCTTGCCGCCGCTTCCGACGCCATCATCATCGGCTTCCAGGTGCGTCCGTCAGGCGCGGCCCGCAAGGAGGCAGAGAAAGAGGGCGTGGAAATCCGTCTGTATTCTGTGATTTACAAGGCTATAGAGGAAGTGAAAGATGCGATGGAGGGTCTTCTCGCGCCTGAAATCAAGGAAGAGATTATCGGCACGGCAGAAGTGCTCCAGACATACCATATCTCGAAGGTTGGCACGATTGCCGGTGCGATTGTCCGTGACGGAAAAATCAAGCGCACAAGCAAAGTGCGCGTGATTCGCGACGGAATCGTAATCTATACCGGCGAGCTTGGCTCGCTCAAGCGATTCAAGGATGACGCAAAAGAGGTTATATCAGGATATGACTGCGGCCTGTCTGTGCAGGGATACAATGATATCCGCGAGGGCGACCTGATTGAGGCATATGAGGAAGTTGAGGTGAAGAAATCGCTTTAATGGCATTTATACTGATAAATATCGGGAGCAATATAGGCAACCGAAGACTCAATCTCAGCCGGGCCATGCGTGCGGTGGGAGACGAGTTCGGAGATTTTGAAATGAGTCATGTGGTGGAGTCGGCCCCTTGGGGGTATGACTCCACCAACGGCTTTTTAAATGTAGGCATGGCATTCCATACAGAACTTGCTCCCGAAGAGTTGCTTGACCGCCTGCAGGAGATTGAACGACGCATATCTCCGGCTCCACATAGGGATGCCGACGGAAACTATGCCGACCGTATGGTGGATATCGACATCATCGCCATAGACATGGAGGAAATTTCCTCGGGTCGTCTCAAAGTGCCTCATCCACATCTTGCCGGAAGGAGATTCTTTCTGGAACCTCTCGCGGAGTTGGCTCCCGGATGGCGTCATCCCGCCACAGGACTCACGGCGTCTGAAATGCTTGCCGTGCTTGAAAGGGAGGAATCTGACAATGGGAAAAGGAGATGAGGCGTTTGGTCATAGTCAACGAAGGCAATGTGTGGCTTTTCGGAGAGTCCGGGTCATTGCGTCTCCCCTATGAGAGTGAGGCGGATGTGAGGGACGGTGCGGAAACCTTCACGCTGGACGGATATGTGGCGGTGTCAGGCCCTGACGTGACGAAAGTGTCGGGAGACGTTTTGGAGAAGAGAGTGAGGGAGGCGTGTGCTTCCCTTCCGCAGGATGACAGCCAGGCCGTGGCGAAATGTGTGGAACTCCTTAACTGGAATGCGGCGGAGCGTTACTGTGCGCGAGACGGCTCCCCCCTTGAACGGGCCACTGTAATCAGCAAGCGGTGCGGACTGTGCGGGAAGGAATACTTTCCCCGTCTCAATCCCGCGATTGTAGTCTTGGTGACACGTGGAGACTCCGCGTTGCTCGTGCATTCGCGCAATCTTGCCGAGGGGGTGCATGCCCTTGTGGCGGGATATGTAGAGACTGGCGAGACGCTGGAGGAATGTGTGGCGCGGGAGATAATGGAAGAGACATCCGTGGAGGTGTCAGACATCAGATATGTGGGGAGTCAGTCATGGCCGTTCCCATATCAGCTTATGATGGGTTTCACGGCACGTTATCGCGGCGGGGATGTGAGATTCGCCGACGGGGAAATCACATCCGGAGGCTTTTTCACCCGCGATTCACTTCCACCGTTGCCATCACCACCATCGCTTTCGAGAAGAATTATCGACCAATGGATTTCCGGGACGCTGCCGGAATAGAGTCCCGCGGATTGTTTTAATAAGAAAAGCAGATGTTAAAAACTTTTATACATCTGCCAATGTTATGAGAAAAGACGTGGTGACGCAATCACACCGCCTATTAATAAAACTTAAAGAGATGAACAATGCCAAGGTGTTTCTCACCGCTCTTCCTTCCTGGATTCTGTCATTATTGACCGCAATTGTCATTCTGTGGCTCACCTTGAGTCCGGACCCGTTGGGAGATGACGCTCCTCGGCTGTTCCCCGGAGCCGACAAGGTGGTGCATGCCATGATGTTCGGCTTCCTGGCAATAATGATTTTATTTGACCGTCAAAGAAAAGATGGATGGCGGACACTCTCCGTGCCATTTATATTTTTAGGCGCGGCATTATCCATATTGATGGGAGTCGGGATAGAAGTGGCACAGCTGAAGATGGATATGGGCAGGGGTTACGAGGTGGCCGATATGGTGGCCGACGCGGTAGGTGTGGCGATATGCTCACTGTCTTGGATTTTGTTGCAGCATCGCTGGAGCAACCGTAGCTGAAATTAAACAAAAAAGGAGGATTCCACGATGAAAGAAGACGATGACAAAACCGCTCCTGAGTCAAACGCTTCAGAGGCGAAGGAGACAGCCAAAACAGGGAAACGTCATATGATAAAGCCACGATGGCTGAGGATTATATTGAAGACGTTTTTCTGGATTATCGTATCCCTGCTTCTGGTGCCGGTGCTCCTTTATGTGCCTCCGGTACAGACCTTTGTGAAGAATGTTGCATGCGACATGGTATATAAATCAACCGGGATGAGGGTTGACATCGGGAAGTTCCGCCTGAAGTGGCCTGTAGATGTGTCGCTGCAGGGCGTCACTGTGCTTGAGGCTTCCGGCGACACTATGGTCAACGCCCGTGAGGTGATTGCCGATGTAAAGTTAATGCCCTTGTTCAAGCTTGACGTGAAGGTCAACAGACTTCGGCTTCTCGACGGATATTACAGGATGGTTTCCCCTGATTCATCAATGATTCTGAAAATCAATGCCGGTCTGCTTGATGTGGATGACAAGAGCTCCGTTGATATTGCCTCAAGCCGGATTCTGATTAACAAGGCTTATCTCCGAGGAGGTAACGTGTCGCTATTCATGAATGTATGGAAGCAGAAGCCGACGCCAACCGACAGCGCCTCTACGCCGTTCTTCATAAAGGCGGCCGACCTGCGTCTGGAGGATTTCGGATTCGAGATGAGCATGCTTCCCACCATTGATACACTCAGATTCAACACATCCACCCTGACAATACGCGAAGGGGTGGTGGATCTTGGCAAGAATCTCGTGACGGCCTCAAGCCTCGCCGCTTCCGACGGTTCGATGACATATCTTACCCCAACACCGGAATACATATCGGGGCATCCAGCCCCGCTTCCTGATTCGACATCAGTGGCCACGCCATCAGTACCAATGGTCATCAAGGGAGATACTGTGTCATTGTCAGGGTTCAAGGCCCTTTATGCGGTAAAGGATGCTGTGCCTGCGGATGGTTTCGACCCCTCATACATAGAGGTTGAGGATGTCGCGGTGTCGCTTGAGAATTTCTATAACGCCTCCTCCACGGTGGAACTTCCGGTGGCCTCCATCAAGGCTAAGGAGAGGAGTGGGCTTCAGATTACGGAAGGACATGGCACGGTTTCTGTGGATTCCACCGGACTTGCGCTAAAAGGCCTTGAGATAAGCACCCCTTATTCCTCATTGTCGGCAACGGCAGGAATCCCGTTTGCCCTCATGCAATTGAATCCGGACGCTCCTCTGAACGCGCATGCGTCAGGAAGCGTCGGGCTTCCTGACGTGGAGGCGTTTATGCCTGCGCTGAAGGTATATACCAAAGGCCTGCCGCGACGTAATCCCCTTCGTTTCGGATTGGAAGCTGAAGGCACGCTCTCAGATGTGGATATCCCAACGTTTGAAATGTCGATGCAAGGAGTGTTCGACATCAAGGCGGAGGGGAAGGCGGAAAACGCGCTTGATTATAAGAAACTTCGAGGCGCGTTGGATTTCGAGGGTGCGGTTGTCAATCCCGGGGTGATAGACAATCTTCTCGGGAAGGTCGGATTCAAGTTGCCGCAGATGCATATCAAAGGAAGGGCTTCCGCTGCCGCGCAGACATATGCCGCCAATTTCCGCCTTGACACGTCGGCCGGCGATGTCGCGGCCGACGGGAAAGTGAGCATGACAGCTGAGTCATATGACGCAGATGTGGATTTGCGCAACGTGAATGTGGCCCATTTCATGCCTGCCCTTGGGGTTGGGGAAGTCACGGCATCTGTCTCCGCGCATGGCGCGGGATTCAATCCCACGAAGCCACATGCCGTCACGGATGTGAGACTTGACGTTGCCTCCCTTGTGTATCAGAAGAAGACACTCAGGAATATAGTCGCGGATATCGGACTGCATGACGGCGCATATACCATAACCGCGCTTTCATCGAATGAGGATGCCGATTTCCGTGTGGATGGCTCAGGGACGCTTGCCCCGGACTTCTATACATTCGACCTTACGGGAAGGCTTAACAGGCTCGACCTTCATTCGCTTGGTCTCACTCCGGAGGCCAACGCCGGCAGTGGGTCGCTATATATCACAGGCACAGCCAGTCCGGAGAGATGGCTCTATGATGTGGATATGAGGCTCGACAGCGTGGAATGGACTGTCGGCAACCAGTATTTCAATTTCCCGGGAGATGTGGCGGTCAGGTTCGACAGTT
Organism: Muribaculaceae bacterium; assembly: GCA_029058745.1. Lineage (GTDB taxonomy): Bacteria > Bacteroidota > Bacteroidia > Bacteroidales > Muribaculaceae > Lepagella. Next base: position 26,544 of record JAIDXM010000110.1, on the reverse strand, counting down.
ATGCCGATAATGTGGCGGCAAGTGTTGAGGCAGAACTCATGAGTCTGGATTTCAACAGCCGTTCCGGGCTTAAACGTCTTGTCGGTTCCTTTATGGAGGTGGGCGATTCCGTGGGCCGACAGATTTCGCGACGCGACTTGAACGTGGAGGGGCTGCAGGCCGCCCTCCCGCCGTTTGAGATTGGATTCAATGCCTCCGGACGCGGGATAGTGGGACGTTATCTGAACACCATGGGCTTGTCGGTGGACACCGTTTATGCCAATATTGCAAACGACTCACTGATTACCGCCAAGGCCGGAATCTATGAGGCAGGCAACAAGAGCATGCGTGCCGACACCCTCACATTAGCTATCAGGCAGAGGGGGAACCTTCTCGATTATAAGGCCCATATGGGCAACCGCCGCAACAATTCACTCGCTGAGTTTGCCGATGTCAATGTCAACGGTTATCTTGGCGCCAACCGTATCCTTATTTCCCTGACTCAGAAAAACCAGAAGGGTGAGACGGGCTACCGTCTCGGTCTGACAGGGGCGTTGGCAGACTCTATAGCCACAGTCCACTTCACCCCATTGAAGGCCACAATCGCATATCTTCCGTGGACATTCAATGAAGACAACCATGTGGAGTATAATTTCGCAGACCGTCACATCGACGCCAATCTTATAGCGGAGAGCAACGAGAGTAGCGTCAAACTCGTCACACAGCTTGGAAAAGCCGGCAATGACGAGCTGCGTGTTGCCATACATAACCTGAGGGTACAGGATTTTCTGAAGATGTCGGTGTTCGCCCCTCCGCTCACGGCTTCGGTTGACGCCGACCTCAACGTGGGTTACACTCAGAATTGGCTATACGGAGGAGGCACCTTGGGTATAAAGGATTTCACATACGATAAGATAAGGGTCGGAAATCTCGACCTGTCGCTGAAGGCGGGACGCAACAACGACGGCACGTCAGGAGCGGGGGCCACATTGAAAGTGGACGGCAATGACGCGCTGACAGCCAAAATGTGGCTCAAGCCGGATTCAACAGGAGTCTTGCAGGCGGAGAAATTCGGTATTGAACTCACGAGGTTCCCGCTGTATATAGCGAATGCCTTCATAGGAAACGATGTGGCACGTCTTTCGGGCTATCTAAACGGGGATATCGACATGAAAGGGTCATTCTCCGCACCTCTTCTCAACGGAACGCTGGCGTGTGATTCGGTGGGAGTCTTTGTGCCGATGATTGGCTCGCAGCTGAAATTCGCTGACGATTCCTTGACTGTGGCGGATAATATCATAAGGCTTTCCCGGTTTGACATCTGGGGCGCCAACAATAATCCCCTTGTAATAGACGGAAGCGTGGACGCCACCAGATTCTCGGCCATATCGTTCGACATCGGTGTGAAGGGAAAGAATTTCCAGCTTATCAACAACGACAAGAAGGCGAGAAGTGACATATACGGAAAGATATTCCTTGACCTCGACGCTTCTGCAAGGGGGCCGATGGACCATTTCAATGTCAATGCCAATGTCAACGTGCTTTCGGCTACGGATGTCACCTATTCGGTCCCGCAGACCACCGCCCAGCTTACGGAGCAGTCGATGGAGGGGGTGGTGAAATTTGTAAATTTCAATGACACCACACAGGTATTGTCGGCCGACACGGTGGCTCCCTCCATGACCATGAGGATAGTGGCCGATCTCACGATCGAACCCGGAACGGAAGTGGAGGTGATTTATCCCGGCACACAGGCCACCGGTTCCGGAAAAGGTGTGCTTCATCCGAGTGGTAACCTTAATTATTTCCAGAACTATATGGGCGACATGAGGCTCAATGGCCAGCTCAATCTCGGGGAAGGGTATGCCAATTATAATGTTCCGATGCTTGGAAACAAGAAATTTGAGTTCAACCCGGCAAGCTATATCCGTTGGAGCGGCGACATCATGAATCCTGCATTGAGCATAGAGGCCTCGGACCATATCAAGGCCAACCTCTTGCAGAACGGCAATTCCAGGATTGTCAATTTCCTCGTGTCGCTGTCTGTCAAGAACAACCTGTCGCAACCCAAGCTGCTGTTTGATCTTTCCACAGAGGACGACATGTCGATTCAGAACGACCTCCTTTCGATGAGCGCCGATCAGAGAAGCATGGCGGCCATCAACCTTCTGCTCACTGGACAGTATAACCAGCAGGGGGTCAAGACAGCGAGCGCCGACTTCCTGTCGTCATCGATGCTCACGGAGAAGCTCTATGGAGTGCTGACATCCTCGCTCAACAATTTCCTGGCTAATAACGTGAAGGGAGTGGAGCTCAGTTTCGGGGTTGACCAGTATGACAAGACGGTCAATGGGGAGTCCGGCACAGCCATGAGCTATAGTTATCAGATGTCGAAATCGTTGTTCAACAACCGGTTCAAGATTTCTGTGGGCGGCAACTACACCACCGATGCCTCTGCTGATGAGAATTTCTCGGAAAACCTTATAAGCGACATATCGTTTGAGTATATCCTTAAACAGACAAGCAACGTTACGATGCTTGCGCGTCTTTTCCGCCATACGGGCTATGAGAGTATCCTGGAGGGTGAGATTACGGAGACAGGCGTCGGTTTCGTGATGCGCCGCCGACTCTCCGACTTGCGCGACTTGTTCAGATGGGGAACCCGCAATAATGATACGGGAGAGCCTTCTGATTCAACGACGGTGGAGAAACCGGATTCCGCGATGGTTATAAAGAATGACACAATCCCGCAAATCGTAGAAGAACATGAAGAGAGAAAAGATTCGCTTTGATGTAATGTGTGGCCTGGTGGCGGTCTTGGCCGTGATGGCATGTGCCTGTTCCACGACACGGCGTCTTGGACAGGGCGAGACGAGATACACCGGAGTGGGAGACTTCGACATAATTCGCTCCGACAATGAGAAATTGCCGGTTGGACTCGTCGATAATCTTAAGGAGGCATCGAACTGCGATGCCAACGACTACATTTTTGCACCGTTCATTAAGATTCCTCTCGGACTGTGGGTTTATAACAACTGGAATGACTCTGCCAAGGGATTGAAAGGATGGCTCTATGATCATCTTGCCAAGCCAAATGTGCCGATTAGCGAGGTCCGTCCGGAGATGCGCGTTAAGCTGATGGAGCAGATTCTTGACAACAACGGTTATTTCGGCTCCACGGCTTCTTATAGTATAGACTACAGCAAGAAGAACAAGAGAAAGGCAAGCATAGACTATACGCTGAATGTGTCGCGACCCTACCGTATCGACTCAATCATATATTTCAATGATCCCAAGTCTAAGATTTGCGGGTTTATAGATTCTGTGGCTAAAAAGAGTCCGTACCTTCAGAAGGGGGAAGTGTTCTGTGTGGATTCATTGTCGGCGGAGAGGGTGAGGATTGCCAATCGTCTCCGCAACAGAGGGTATTATTATTTCCGTCCTGAATATGTGGAATTCCTTGCCGATTCCCTGATTACGCCCGGAAGCATAGCCATAAAAATGACCCTTGCCGACAATATGCCGCAGATGGCCAGGACGCAGTATCGCACCGGAAAGATAGTCACAACCGTATTGCGTAAAAGCGACAGCTTTGCCGGGACTCCGGACACTGTCCAGACCCCGAAAGGGGAGGTGATTGTGATGCGGCCCGCCAAACTGCGGAAAAACCTGATACCGTCATGCATCACATTCCGTCCCGGGAAACTATTCTCTGTGCGTGATATGGACCGTACGCAGACACGTCTTTCCCGACTCGGAATTTTCGGCAACATCCAGATTCAGCCAGTGCCGGCTGACACTTCTGCCGGCAACACTTTGCTTGATGTCTATAACATAGTACAGTTTGACGACCCCATGGAGGCGTCAATAGAGGTGAACGCCACATCGAAATCCAACAGCTACCTCGGCCCCGGACTGATTCTGGGCCTTGCCAACCGCAATACGTTCGGCGGTGGTGAGCGGTTGAGTCTCCAGTTTAACGCTGATTATGAGTGGCAGACAGGACGCAATCGCAGCAGCGTGTTCAACAGCTATGAGTTCGGGCTTACGGCCTCTCTGGCATTCCCGAGGATGCTGGCTCCGCGCTTCATAAAACGCACGGAGCGTGACCTTAACTGGACCACCATATCGCTTGGCGTAAGCATACTTAACCGTCCTCATTTCTTCAAGCTCGCCGAATTCAATACCGGCATAACATATGAGTGGCGTGCGTCACGATATTCCGTCAATCAGTTCACCCCGTTCAAGCTGACATATAATAAGCTTATATCCACCACCCATGAGTTCGATTCAATCATGTCGCTCAATCCTGCGGTGGCATTGAGTTTCCAGAGCCAGTTCATCCCCCAGTTGTCATATACCTATACCTACGACCGCTTCTTTGAGCGGGAAAAGATAAACGGCATCAACTTCTCGGTGACATTCACGGAGGCGGGCAACCTGTTTGACGGTATATGGAGCCTCTGCAGGGCCAGGGGAGAGAAGAAGCTGTTCGGCACGCCATTCTCGCAGTTTGTGAAAGGGCAGGCGCAGCTTGTCTATAACCGTCGCCTTGTCAGGGGGAGTGACCAGTGGCTTGTGTCGCGTGTGCTCATCGGAGCCGCCCATGCATATGGCAATTCGCGGGAGGTGCCATATTCGGAACAGTTCTATATCGGTGGCGCGAACTCCATCAGGGCTTTTACGGTGCGTTCCATAGGCCCCGGGTCATATAGAGCCCCGGAGTCGCAGAGGAACGGATATTTCGACCAGACGGGTACATTCAAGCTGGAGTTGAACACTGAATATCGTTTCCCGATAATCAGTGTGCTCCACGGGGCGGTGTTTCTTGACGCAGGCAATATATGGTTGCTCAAGAATGACCCGCTTCGACCCGGCGGCACTTTGACGGGGAAACATTTCCTCAAAGACATCGCGCTCGGCACCGGTGTGGGTCTGCGTGTGGATATAGGCATGATGGTAATCAGAGGCGACCTCGGATACGGACTTCACGCCCCCTATGACACAGGCACGCCGCATTATTTCAATATCAGATTCAAAGACGCTTTTGCTTTCCATCTTGCAATAGGCTATCCGTTCTAAGGCATTCCGGGATTGCGGCGTCAGGATTTATCATTGATTTTTATTTTTCAGCTATGGCACATAAGCCGGTATCATCTTCAGAACGCAAAGGGATTCTTATCGTGGCGGCAGTAGCGCTGTGTGTCACGGTTTCAGGATTGTGTGTGGCGTGGTGCGGGCGTCCGGAAAAGGTTATCACGAGAGAGGATGTGGAAGTGCTTGTGGCCGGCGATTCTGTCGCGGTTCATGATTCGGACGATTCTCCAGCTGATTCGACCGGAACGGCGGGGGGCATTTTGAAAAAGGATGGCGGTAAATTGAGAAAGGCCCCGGCGCGTAGGAAACCACAGCCAAGGAGTCCGCTTGACGAGGTGGTGTCGCAATGAATATGCGGACTGCTGTCAAAGACCGAAGAAGGTCAGTGTGCTATCGTCGGGTTCGCCGGTCAGCTCGAAAATCAGGAATGAGAGAAGTCCCATAAGCAAGACATTGAAGTTGGCGATATCTACAAGCCCGTTGAGCTGATGGCGTGGAAGGGAGCGCATCTTGCGCCAGATATATATGTCTATGATTAGGCAAAGGATGGCCGGCATGATGTCAAGGCCATTCAATTTGAGATGCAGGGATAGACACATGTAGATGGAAATGCCCGTATATAGCAGAGAGTTGGCTATGAACATGAATCTCGTGGCTTTCCTCCCGAATGTTGTGACAAACGACTCTTTGGTATTTCTGAGGTCACGTACGAATGTGGAGTATCCATACATCAGGGTTGAATTGACACACATGAGTCCAATCACGACTGACATATAGATAGAGGGTGTGACATAATACCATGCTGCCCTCTCCACGGAGTCGTGAGAAATCTGTATCATTGATGTGGAAATCACCGCCACTGGCCCGAAAAGCATGAAGGAGCAGATTGGCCCATAGGGAGTGCGGAGCAAGGGAAGGCTTCCTCCACACGCGAGCCATCCGCTAATCAATAGGAAAGCTCCGATTACAATTATCCACCATCCCGACATCACGGCAAGAGCCATCCCTGTCATCACGGCAAGCATAAGCATCCCTATGCTGAATTCCTTGAGCAAAGGGAAGCCGGAATCCTGGAATCTTGTGTGTATGCGCAGGTCGATATTGTTGCCACATCTGTTGGACTCGTCGAAATACTGATAGTAGAAGTTTGCGGAAAGCTGCGCGAAAATCACGAACGCAATGCACAATGTGGCAGGCAGTATTTCCGTGTTGCCTCTCAAGGCCGCGCATGCTGTGCCGGCTAATACGGAGCCTATGCCCATCATCAGTGAGCTTTGGCTTCGGTGTGTTATTATGGAAGGAAGGATAGACATGGATAAGTGGGTTATGGGTTCTGAAAAAGTGCCCCTCGGAGTGGGGATGCCGGGCCGTCCTGCGGAGACCCCGATTCAGCAAAATTAGCAATTCCGGACGAAACGAGGAAAAAATATCCGAAATATTTTGCGGATTCAGAAAAAATATCTAATTTTGCACTCGCTAAGGCAATCGGGGTGTAGCACAGTTGGCTAGCGCGCTACGTTCGGGACGTAGAGGTCGGGCGTTCGAGTCGCCTCACCCCGACAGAGCTATGGATTCTATGAGTCTGTAGCTTTTTTTATGCCTGTATTCTTGCAATCTTTATGTATTTGTTGTAATTTTGCGGAGAGAAAAAGGAGCAGGGTCGTTGTGGCTCTCTTCACACGTGGAAAAATTTGGCTGCTTGCAACCACTCAAAAAAATGCTAAAACTGCACATTCGAGGTTAGTCTCCAACTCCGTCCGGACATGTCTCCGCCGGAGGGAGTATGCAGGGCATCGGGCGGTCAGATTTTTATCCGATTGCTCTTTTTTTATGCCGTCGCAGGAAGGGAATAAGCTATATTCTTATGCGTGGACGGTTTGTCTTTATTAACTTTGAATTAAATTAAAACGAAAATGAGCTACTTATTTACTTCAGAATCAGTGTCGGAAGGGCATCCCGACAAGGTCTCTGACCAAATCAGCGATGTGTTGCTTGATGAATTTCTGGCACGCGACCCCCAAAGCCATGTGGCGATAGAGACATTGTGCACCACCGGGCAGGTGGTGGTGGCCGGTGAGGTCAGGAGCGACGCGTATGTCGATATCCATAACTCCACACGCGAGCTGATAAAGGAAATCGGATATGACAGGGGGGCCTTCCGGTTTGACGGGGATTCCCTCGGCATCCTGTCGGCCATACATGAGCAGAGCGGCGACATCAACCGTGGCGTGAGCCGTGGCGACCAGCTTGAGCAGGGCGCCGGCGACCAGGGGATGATGTTTGGTTATGCCGTCAATGAGACCTCCAACTATATGCCTCTGACTCTCGATCTTTCCCACATGCTTCTGCGCGAACTCGCCGCAATCCGCCGCGAGGGTAAGGAGATGACTTATTACCGCAAGGGGAAGCTCAAGACTTATCTGCGTCCTGACTCCAAAAGCCAGGTTACGGTGGAATATAACGACGACAGGACTCCCAAAAGGATACATACAATCGTGATTTCGACCCAACATGACGAATTCATAACCCCGCTTGACGAGTCGGCGCAGGCTCAGGTGCGTGCCGATGAGGAGATGCTGGAGAGGATAAGGGAAGATGTGAAGAGTGTCCTTCTTCCAAGGGTGATTGCGAAGTTGCCCGAAAACATTAGGGCTATGTTTGATGGCGACCTTGTGCTCCATGTCAACCCGACTGGCAAGTTCGTGCTCGGTGGCCCTCATGCCGACACCGGACTCACCGGACGCAAGATAATAGTAGATACATATGGAGGCAGGGGAGCGCATGGCGGTGGCGCTTTCTCAGGCAAGGACCCGTCCAAGGTTGACCGTTCGGCTGCCTATGCATGCCGTCATATCGCGAGAAACATGGTGGCGGCCGGGGTGGCCCGTGAGATGCTTGTGCAGGTGAGCTATGCCATCGGAGTGTCGGAGCCTGTCAGTGTCTTTGTCGATACATATGGCACTGCCATTCCGGGAGTGTCTGATTCGATGATAGCCGGAAAGATTAAGGAGATGTTCGACCTTCGTCCCGGTGCAATAGAAAGGGACCTGAAGTTGCGCAATCCAATCTACAGGGAGACAGCGTCATACGGCCATCTTGGACAGGTTCCCAGAACTGTGGTGAAGACATTCCGGTCGCGCTATGAGAAAGAGCCGATTACGCGTGAGGTGGAACTCTTCACATGGGAAAAGGAAGACCGGGTGGACGACATACGGAAGGCATTCGGCATCGGATGAAATGGCCCGGGGCAACTGCGGCTGTCGGCAAGAGTGTGGGACTGCGGGTTTAAGGAACACACTGTGAATATGAAAAATATTTAATAAATCGGTCCTAAAATTGGGTAATTGATGCAAAAGTGTTATCTTTGCGTGCTCAATCGGGGACAGACGGACGTATGTAAACCCCGAAAATCCGGTAGTCTCCCCCTTCGATGGGCTGACAACCCGGGTTTGGCTTTTTCAAACGAATTAATCAATACAATTATCAGCTATAGCACAGAATGGCAACATTAGAGAGAATCAGAAGCAAGTCAGTGTTGCTGATCGTAGTGATCGGCGTGGCGCTTCTTGCCTTCATTGTCGGTGATGCGATCACCAACAGCCGTAACCTCTTCGGCGACCATACCACGGTGGCCAAAATCGGAGGTGAGAAAATAGATTATACCGATTACATCCAGAAGCGTGAGGAACTCAACAACCGTTATGAGCAGGCGCGCAGGCAGAATCCCGCCCAGGCGGCTAACTTCGACACCCAGATTCTGTCGCAGGCGGCTCTTGACGAGCTTGTCGGGGAACGCCTCCTTGACAAGGCGGCCGATGATGCCGGAATCCAGACATCCGGCGAGCAACTCCGTTTCTTCGTGATGGACAACCCGATTAATCCTGATTTCCAGATTCTTTTGCAGCAACTCAACGCTTCCGGGCTCAGTGTCTCCACTCCTCAGCAGGCTTATGAGGTGATATTCAACCCGAAACGCAATGGATTCACCGATGCCCAGATGGCGCCTCTCCAGAAAGCCTGGGTGGCTATGGAGGAGGAAACCAAGAAGCTTATCCGCCGCCAGCAATACCAGCGTCTCCTTTATGGCACGGTAAAGGCTAACGATCTTGACAAGAAGGCTCTTTACAATGACTACGTGGCAACAAGCAACGTTGATGTGGCTTTCCATCCTTATGGGCAGCTTGACCCTGCCAAGTATGCGGTAAGCGACGCGGAGATTTCCCAGGCATATAATGAGGTTAAGGGGATGTTCAAGGTTGACGAACTTACGAAAGACGTGAAGTTTATCGCTGTCAATGTCACTCCCTCCATACCAGACCGCGAGGATGCGAGGATGCTTGCCGTAAGGGTTGTGGAATCGTTGCGTGACAGTGCCGGACAGCTTGGAAAAGATATAAAGAAGGAGGGTGTGGTATCCACCCACAAGACGCTTCGTGCGAAGGATCTCCCTTACGGAGCTGTCAAGGATTATGTGCTTTCTGCATCGGCGGATTCAGTGAAGGTGGTTTCAGAAAACATCAAGGGTTTCACCGTTGTCAAGATGGGACGCCGCACAACTGCCATCGACTCCATTCAGCTCAATATCGTGCAAGTGGTTGGCGACAGACTTCCCTCAAAAGTGCTTGCCAGCCTCAATTCCGGTCTTCCTGTTGACTCTGTCGGCAAGACATTCGGCGTTGATAGCGTGATGGCTCAGCCCGCGCAGTGGATTCCATTGTTTACGGCACAGGGTCGCACAAATGCACTTGAGAGCTCGCAACTTGACACCCTCCTCAAAGCCGGAGGCCGTTACATAACCCTCATGGAGTCGCCTCAAGGCGCTGTGCTCGCGCAGGTGGCGAAGAAAAACGCTCCGGTGGATATCTATGAATATGATGAGGTCACTTACGACCTCAAGCCCAGCTCAAAGACAATCAACGATGAGCGTGCTAAACTTTCAAAGTTCCTGGAGGAGAATGCCACAGCCAAGGATTTCGTGGCCAACGCCGCGAAGGCTGGCTATTCAGTACAGGATTTCAGCCTCACTGCCTCTTCTGCGGCAGTTCCCCGTGTGGCGGGCATGAACAGCTATTATCCAGACAGCCGTCAGGTGGTGCGTTGGGTGATGATTGATGCCAAGCCGGGAGAGGTGAGCCACATTTATGAAAGCAAGGATGCGCTTACACCTGCCCTTTATGCTGTAGCTGTGACTTCCGAATACGATGATTATGTTCCCGTGTCAAACGGAAATGTCAGCACATTCGTTTCCGATCGCGCACGCAAGTCGAAGGCCGGTGATGAGTTGGTTAAGCAATATCAGCCGAAGTCTGCAAGCATGGAGTCTGTGGCCCAGGCTATGGAGGCGGAAGCTGTCAACAACCCTACATTCCGTTTCGGACGTAACGCACAGGTGCGTGATGCCGCCGTGATGGGTAAGATTGCGGGTTCAAAGCCTGGAAAGGTTGTGGTGGTCAAGGGCGACAACGGTGTCTATGCCTACAAGGTAGCCTCACAGGCCACTGAGAACTTCCCTTATAGCGAGCAGCAGTATGAGCAGCAGTATTATCAGCTTGTCAATCCTAATATGGGGGAGATGCTCAAGGGAACCAACAAATACGTCAACAATATCTATAAATTCGAGGCGGGCGACTGAAAGTCGTGAGACACCCGTCAGTAACGATAACAACGTGAAGGGTCGTCGCCGTATCAAAGGCGGCGGCCCTTTGCTATAATAAAAATAAGAAATGCATTCAAAGAATCAGCCTGTCTCCCTCATAGGGATGACGCTCGACGACCTTGTCAAGGTGGCTCTCTCGGGTGGGATGCCGAAATTTGTCGGCAGGCAGCTCGCGGAATGGCTGTATAAGAAAAAGGTCACTTCATTCGACGAGATGGTCAACATCTCAAAAAAGAACCGGGAGTGGCTTGGCGCTAATTATGTTATAGGCAGGGAGCCTGCGTCGGGACGGCAGAAATCGTCGGACGGTACGGTGAAATATCTTTTCAATGTCGGAGAAGGGCGCACCATAGAGAGTGTGTATATCCCCGACCGCGACAGGGCCACTCTTTGTGTGTCGTCGCAGTCAGGATGTAAGATGAACTGTTATTTCTGTGCCACGGGGAGGCTTGGATTCAAGGCCAACCTTACATCCGCCCAGATTATCAATCAGATTCTGAGCATCCCTCCGGCTCCTTCTAAGGGTGAGACCCCTGCCGGAGAGCTCACCAATGTTGTGTTCATGGGAATGGGAGAGCCTCTCGACAACCTGGAAGCGGTGATGCCTGTGATAGAGATTCTGACAGCCCCCTGGGGAATGGCATGGAGTCCCAAGCGTATCACTGTGTCAAGCGTCGGTAAGCTTCCCCAGCTGAAGGACCTCCTTGAGAAGACACAGGTGCATGTGGCCATAAGTGTACACACTGCCGATCCGGAGGAAAGGCTCCAGCTCATGCCCGCGCAGAAGGCTTTCCCCATAGCAAATGTCATGAAGGTGTTGGCGGGATACGATTTCAGCCATCAGCGCCGGCTGTCGCTTGAATATATCATGTGGAGAGGCGTGAACGACGACATCGCCCATGCCGAGCAGCTTGTGCGTCTGATCGGACGTCTTGACTGCCGGGTCAACCTGATACGTTTCCATGCCATTCCAGGCGTGCGGCTGACTCCATGCAGTGAGGAAAGGATGCTCATGTTCAGGAATTATCTCAATTCAAAAGGGATAACGGCAACAATCAGAAGTTCGAGAGGGGAAGACATTATGGCCGCATGCGGGATGCTTGCCGGCCAGCAGGGCTCCAACCCTCATAAACAATAAACAGACAAGACATGTCAAAACCAGTTAAGGTGGGAATAACCCACGGCGATATAAACGGGGTAGGCTATGAGGTGATTCTCGGGGCCCTCTCATGTGATGCGATTGCGGAAATGTTCACTCCTGTTGTTTTCGGGTTCTATTCTCTTGCCGAGAAATGTCGTCGGCAGCTCGGACTTGAGGAGCTTCATCTGCAGAAAGTGAAGTCGGCGGCAGCGGCCCAGACGGGAAAAGTGAATATAGTTGATATTGCAGGCGAGGTGCCGCAGCATGAACCCGGAAGGGGCACTCCGGAGTCGGGCAAGGCGGCGGTAGAGGCTCTTGACGCGGCTGTGAAGGCTTTGAAGGCTGGAGAGATAGACGTGCTTGTGACGGCGCCGATTTCAAAGGAGGCTGTGCAGGGGGATTCCTTCAGGTTTCCCGGACACACGGAATATCTTGAGTCTTGTGCCGGAGAGGGAGCCAGGGCGAGGATGATTCTTTTCGACGATACTGTCAGGGTGGCTCTCGTGAGCACTCATCTCCCGATTTCCAAGGTGGCGGAGGCTGTGACGCGGAAAAATGTGGAAAACACTATCGCCGACCTTGACAGGTCGTTGCGCATGGATTTCGGATTTGAACGTCCGAAAATAGCGGTTTTGTCGCTGAATCCGCATGCCGGCGACGGCGGCCTTCTTGGCTCAGAGGAAACGGAGGTGATCGGTCCTGCAATAAAAGAGATGAGAGACCGTGGTGTGCTCGCTTTCGGCCCATTTGCATCAGATGGATTCTTCGGAATGGGGGACTACCGTAAGTTCGACGGAGTCGTGGCCATGTATCATGACCAGGGACTTGCGCCATTCAAGACCTTGGCCGGAGAGCGGGGTGTCAACTTTACAGCCGGCCTCCCTTTTGTTCGCACTTCACCCGACCATGGCACGGCATTCGGGATTGCCTGGAAAGGGATTGCCGACCCGACTTCTATGAGGGAAGCTATCTATAAGGCGCTGGATATATTCAGGAACCGTGCTGTCTATGTCGAGATGTCGGCCAATCCTCTGCGACGTTATTCTGCCGATAAGCCAGACAAAGGGGAGCGTCAGGACAGACCCCGGCCACAGGTTGTGAAGGATAAGAAAGGATCGGTTCCACAACCTGAAAGAATGGATGCCGAGAATGCGGCTGAAAAAATAGAGGACAATAAAACAACCGAAAATACAGAGTCATGAATTTTGGAATAATAGCCGCCGGACAGGGGTCACGCCTTGTCCAGGAAGGCGTGTCGCTTCCCAAACCACTTGTGGAGATATGCGGACAGCCAATGATAGGGCGTCTTATCGACATCTTCGTGAGATGTGGCGCGAGTTCAGTGAATGTTATTGTCAACGAGGAGATGACTGAGGTGGCGGCCTACCTGAGTGAGATTGCCGACAGGATACCTTGTCCGCTGAATGTGGTTGTCAAGACCACTCCTACCTCCATGCACAGTTTCTATGAGCTGTCGTCTCTGATGGAAGGGAAGGGACGGTATATCATAACTACGGTGGACACCATTTTCAGAGAGGAGGATTTCGCACGTTATGTCGAGGCCTACCGGAATGCCCCGGAAGAAACCGACGGGATGATGGCTGTTACATCGTTTATAGAAGATGAGAAACCGCTTTATGTGGCAGTTGCTGACGGAGCGCGGATCACAGGTTTCCTTGACAGCCCGGAGGATGGGGTGGAATATGTGAGCGGCGGAATCTACGGACTGTCGCAGAGTGCGATTCCTGTGCTTGGAAAGTGCCTGGACGAGGGCGTGGGGAGGATGCGAAATTACCAGAGGGCGCTTGTGGCCGCCGGTCTTGACCTGAAGGCATACGACATGGGCAAGATTGTAGATGTGGACCATGCTTCCGACATCGTGATGGCCGAGAATTTTATAAAAGGCGCCAACTAACCACAACAGCAACCCATAATATGGCAGATATAAAAATAGCGGGGGTGATGCGTGCCGGCGCATATTCTCCCAATCACATCGGAAACGATGCGGCAATCTTCAATGCCGCCGCCGAGCAGCTGCGTAAGCGTGGCTGCGAGGTCAATATATATAGTGAGGAAAAGTTCCAGACCGCCGACATTGAGGAGACTGTAATCCTTAACATGTGCCGGGAGCAGGCTTCCATAGCCAGGCTGCAGGCTTTGGAGGATTCCGGGAGCCTTGTCATAAACTCCGGCTACGGAATAGAGAACTGCACCAGGGAGAGGATGACAAGAATCCTTATCGGGAATAAGATTCCATATCCTGACAGTCTGATTGTGAATACTAACGAGAGCGTGATAGCCGACCTCAAGGAGGCCGGGTTCTCATCCTGTTGGATAAAGCGTGGAGACTTTCATGCCATGCATAAGGAGGATGTGAGCTATTGCCGTCATCCTGAGGAGGCGCAGGAGGTGCTTCACGAATATTTTTACCGGGGAATAAAACGGGCGGTAATCAACCGTCATCTTGTCGGCGACCTTGTGAAATTCTATGGAGTGAGCGGGCAGCCATTCTTCTATTGGTTCTATCCTTTTGATGAAGGCCACAGCAAATATGGATATGAGGCTGTCAACGGGAAAAGCAAAGGGCTTGAGTTCGATGTCGAGAAACTCAAGGGGATGTGTCAGGCGGCTTCCGACATCCTTGATGTCAAGGTGTATGGGGGAGACTGTATTGTGGATGCCGATGGAACCATCAGGATTATTGACTTCAACGACTGGCCGAGTTTCGCGCCTTGCCGTCAGGAGGCGGCCCCTTACATCGCGAAGTGTGTGCTCAGTGCTATAAAGGCGAGAAGAAAACGATAAATAATTTGCAGAGTGGAAAATACAAATCAGACTGCCGGAAATAAGAAAGGTTCCGGTTATAAGGATTCTCTGAAGTCGATGGACACGGAGGAAACGTTCGATCTTATATTCTACCGTCCTATAGGCTACGCTTGGGCGCTCCTTGCCAAAAAACTTGGAATAACTCCCAATGCCATTACTATAGCATCGATTTTTCTTGGTGTGGGGGCTGGCGTGGCGTTCTATTTCAACGATATATGGATTAATATAATTGGAGTGGTGCTGTTGATGTGGGCCGATTCCTTTGACAGTGCCGATGGGCAGCTCGCACGTATGACCAAGCAATATTCCCGCATAGGGCGTATCCTTGACGGAGTGAGCGGTGACTTCTGGTTCATTGCCATATATGTGGCGATATGCCTTCGCGAAAACGAGACAAGCGCGTTTTTCAGCAGTCATCATTGGGTGATATGGGTGATGGCTGTGGTCACAGGCTTCTTCCATGCCACACAGGCTGCCATGGCTGATTATTACAGGCAGTTCCATCTCTTCTTCCTGAAGGGGAAGGAGGGTAGCGAACTCGACACCGCGTCGCAGCTCTGGGAAAAATTCCATCAGCTTTCATGGAAGTCTGATTTCTGGAGCAAGCTTACGTTGGCATTCTATACCAACTACACCGTAGGCCAGGAAAAGCGTACCCCCTGGATGCAGAGATTACGCAAGACGCTCAGGGAGAAATATGGCAATGAGATTCCGCAGGGGTTCCGTGAAGAGTTCAGGCAAAAGAGCCGTCCGTTGATGAAATACACCAACATATTGTCGTTCAATACCAGAAGTTTCGCTCTGTTCGCGGCAATCCTGATTTTCCGGCAGCCTTGGTTGTATTTCGCGTTCGAACTTACTGTGCTCAATATCGTTCTTATCTATATGATGTGGCGTCACGAGAATATCTGCAAGGGCTTTGTGACCCGTCTGCAAGGGAAGTGACGCTTATTAAAGGAATGTATGAATCTGAAAAATCAAGGTCTATGGATATAGATGTAAGTAAAGTCAAGGGTATAATATTCGATTATGGTGGCACAATCGATAGTGGAGGCGACCATTGGAGCGAGGTAATCTGGGATGCCTGGCAGAAGGCTGGTGTGGCGGCCGACAAGGGGATGTTCAGAGAGGTGTATGTATATGCTGAGAGGGAGCTGGCCCGCACTCTTCACATACTTCCGCATCATGATTTCCATGATTTGCTGTCGATAAAGATGCGCATAGAGTTGCAACGCCTTGCTGAACTGGGTCATTTCGCCCCTTCGGAGGTGGAGGACAAGGCATCGCGGATTGCCGATATCTGTTATGCGTCGGCAAAGGAGTCGGTGGAGAGGGCTCGTCCTGTACTTGAGTCCCTGTCGCGTAAATATCCCATGGTGTTGGTGTCGAATTTCTACGGCAATGTGGAGACTGTGCTGAAGGATTTCGGCATAGACGGATATTTCATTAAAATCATCGAGAGCGCCGTGGTAGGTGTGCGTAAGCCGGACCCCCGGATATTCCTTCTCGGAGTGGAGGCGCTCGGACTGAAGCCGGAGGAGGTGCTGGTGTTCGGCGACAGCCTTTCAAAAGATATTGTCCCGGCACAGCAGGCCGGATGCCAGGCTATATGGCTGAAGGGTAAGTGCTGGACGGTGGAAGAGGAGTCAACGGTGCATCCAAATACCGTCAGGTCGCTCGGTGAGGCGCTCGCATTCATTGAGTCGGCGTGATTTCCGGGTTATGGTGATTCCCGGATTATAAGGAATCAGGACATCTGTCAGTGGCCGGTCTTTTTTCATATGGGAAAGTCCGGTCACTTTGTGTTAAGAATGGCATAAAAATGCATAATATAATTGAAAAATTCGTTCAAGCCTAATTTTAATAAATTAACAATAAATATGTATAATAGTATAAAATTAACAATAATTGGCTAATTATTGATGCTGTTAATATTTTTTAATTTTTTAAACACTCTTTTTAATAAGAAATTTTTTGTCAGTAATGAAATTGACCGTAATTTTACGCCGCAAATCAGACGCAACGTATCGCCCTGCCTCCAGGCGGGCGTTTTTTCCCTCCTGATGTCACCACGGCCGGGCGATATTATGGGGATTGCGCATGATAATTTAAAACTGACAACAAATTTAATTTTGATAAAAGATTATGGCAACAATGAAAGCTGAAGCACCCAAAGGCAAACTTGGTGTTCTTGTGGTAGGTCTCGGGGCAGTTACATCTACCTTTATGACCGGTGTGCTCATGGCACGCAAGGGTCTCGCCAAACCCGTAGGATCTATGACACAGTATGACAAGATCCGGGTGGGAGAAGGCGACGACAAGAAATATCTTCACTATAAGGACATAGTTCCCCTCGCCGATCTCAACGATATCGTATTCGGCGCGTGGGACGTATATCCCGCCAATGCTTTTGAGGCGGCGGTGAACGCAGAGGTGCTCAGGGCGAAGGACATCCTCCCGGTGCAGGATGAGCTTGAGGCAATAAAGCCCATGAAGGCTGCCTTCGACCATAATTATGCCAAACGTCTTGACGGCGACAATGTCAAAGAAGTGAAAGACCGTTGGGACATGATGGAGCAGGTGCGCGAGGATATCCGCAATTTCAAGAAGGAGACCGGAGTGGAGCGTGTCGTTGTGCTTTGGGCCGCTTCCACGGAGGTGTATGTGCCTGTCGATGATGAGGTGCATGGCTCTCTCGCCGCTCTTGAGGCTGCCATGAAGGCTGACGACAAGGAGCGTATCGCCCCGTCGATGTGTTATGCATATGCCGCGCTTTCCGAGGGATGTCCCTTTATCATGGGCGCGCCCAACACCACTGTTGACATCCCTGCAATGTGGGAACTCGCGGAAAAGACCAAGACTCCGATAGCCGGCAAAGACTTCAAGACCGGACAGACTCTTGTGAAGTCTGGTTTCGCTCCTATCATAGGAACCCGTTGCCTTGGCCTTTCAGGATGGTTCTCGACCAACATCCTCGGTAACCGCGACGGACTTGTACTTGATGAGCCTGCCAACTTCCGTACCAAGGAGGTGAGCAAGCTGTCCACACTCGAAAGTATTCTTGTGCCGGAGGAGCAGCCCGACCTTTATGGCCATGGCAATGATGAGGACACCCAGTACTATCACAAGGTGCGCATCAATTACTATCCCCCGCGCAACGACAACAAGGAGGGATGGGACAATATTGATATCTTCGGATGGATGGGCTATCCGATGCAGATAAAAATCAATTTCCTCTGTCGCGACTCGATTCTTGCCGCGCCCCTTTGCCTCGACCTCGTTCTTCTGAGCGACCTCGCGCAGCGTGCCGGGCGTTATGGCACACAGCGTTTCCTCAGCTTCTTCCTGAAGAGCCCGATGCACGACTACACCAAGGGCGAAGTGCCTGTCAATCATCTCTTCCAGCAGTATGTGATGCTCAAGAACGCTATTCGCGAGATGGGCGGCTATGAGGCCGATGAGACAATAGACTGATTCTGCATGGCGGATGCCAGTTGTGGCCGCTGATGTAATATAAGACGGCCCCGGACGTTTATAATACGTGCCGGGGCCGTCTGCGTCGGGTGTCCCCGGTGTTTTGGCCGGAGGCCGGAGTTGCAGTAGATATAACAGTAATTGCTATGCGTATCGACATATTGACAGTGTTGCCGGAGATGTTTGAGTCTCCTTTGGGATGTTCCATTCTCAAGCGTGCCCGGGACAAAGGGCTGGCCGAAATTGTGGTGCATAATCTGCGTGATTACACCACCGACCGCCACCGTAAGGTTGACGATTATCCGTTCGGAGGAGAAGCCGGGATGGTGATGAAGGTGCAGCCTGTGGAGGCGTGCATAAATGCCTTGCGGAAAGAGCGTGAATATGACGAGGTGATTTTTACTTCGCCCGATGGACAGACATTCAACCAGAAGATGGCCAACCGGCTCTCTATGCTGGAGAATGTGATTATCCTTTGCGGACATTACAAGGGGATAGATTACCGTATCAGGGAACATCTTGTCACTATGGAGATTTCCGTGGGGGACTATGTCCTTACCGGGGGGGAACTGCCGGCTCTCATAATGACCGATGCCATGGTGCGTCTGATTCCCGGGGCGATAGGGGATGAGCAGTCGGCTCTTTCCGACTCTTTCCAGGACAACTTGCTCGCTCCTCCGATTTATACCCGTCCTGCCGACTACAACGGATGGAAAGTGCCCGAAATCCTTCTGTCGGGGCATGAGGCCAAAATCGACGAATGGAGACATGAGCAAAGTCTTGAGCGCACACGCCGTCTTCGTCCCGACCTTCTTGTGGATATCGACTGAATCCTTTCCTGAACATCGTGTAAGAGACTGACGGCGACTGGAAAAGGCCTGGCTCCGGAGTCCGGAGGCCAGGCCTTGAAATTTTCGGTTATATACTATATCCTAATTAGCAAAGCATGATATTGTTTGCCTTTAAAACAAAGTCTGTTGCGAATTGTTTCATCGGGAGAGAAAGAGGGGATGAATGGCAGAAAATTTGAGTTTGGGTTATCTGTAGTCTTTGAGGAGGGCCTGAAGACGTTTGCGGGCAAAGAAAATCCTGCTCTTGACAGTGCCTAACGGGAGTTGCATTTTCTCGGCGATTTCACTGTACTTGTATCCGGCGACATACATGGAGAATGGGATTCTGTACTCATCTGAGAATTCCTTGATGGCGGCTGAGATTTCTTTTGCCGCGAAGCTTCCCTCCGGAGTTGAGAATCCGGATTCCTGTGAGAGATTGAGGTGGTAGAGGTCCTCTGTGGTGTCGATTACAGTGGCGCTTCTCACCTGACGGCGATAGTTGTTGATGAAGATGTTGCGCATTATAGTGAACACCCAGCCCTTAAAGTTGACGTTGTCCACATACTTGGCTTCGTTGTCAAGCACCTTCAAGGTTGTGTCCTGCACCAAATCCTGTGCCGTCTCACGGCTTGTGGTCAGCTGGTAGGCAAAGTTTAGCAGGTTGCCCTGTAGCCCGAGAAGTCTTTGTTTGAATGATCCTGAATCTGCCATCGTTGTATAGTTTTTAGTGGAAAACAATCTGGAGTTACAATCGCAATCCAGACCGCTTCTGATTGATTTGTTATTATAACAATATGTTTGAAAAAACGGATTTACATATAATGTTAAAAAAATTTGGACAAATTGTTAACAGTTCATAATGTGACATAAATGTGCACACTGCATGCATACATTCTATGTCGGAATTTAAGGGGAATGTGGCTGTGATGCCGGGGGATGGGCAAGCGGTTTTGTATGCATGAAATTTTAACAGATGATTGTAAAAAAAGCTTGCGCTGACGCTTTTTTCAGGATTAGAAAGGATTCTGTAGTTAAATTATGAAAAAATAATCCTCTCTTTTGTTGTCGAATGGTAGATTATCATTAATTTTGTGGGCATTTGAAATAATATAAAAGTGAGTAAGGCAGTAAAGAAAGCGAATTTTTGGGTCAGGCGCCGTTCACACCTACCGATTCTTGTGATAGGGTCGCTGATGGTTATGCTCCTGTTGTTCAACGATGACGCGTCGATTTCCATGAACCTGGAATATGACCGCCAGATAGATGAGCTTTCGGCAGAGATAGCCGAGTGCCGTGACTCTGCGGCCTTCTATAGGCGGCAGAGAGAGTCGATAATCCATGGCACCGCAGGTCTTGAACGTCTTGCACGGGAAAAATTCCATATGCAGAAACCGTCGGAAGATGTTTTTCTGTTGAAATAAGGAGACCTCCAGTCTCCGCGTTTTTATTATAATTAGGATGACATCAAAAACAAAAACAAACGGCATTGGGCTTGAGAAGCGTCGCAAGTTGACGGAATGGGCCGCCACTTTCGGTTTGCTCCTTATATGTGCCGCTCTTGTGGCTCCGTTTTCGAATCCGGAGAACCCGGAACTTCCATGGATTTTCAAATGGATTTACAGCGGCGGTGCCCTTATTTATACGGTGGCGAGGTCAGTCGGGGTTAACGTCCCGTCGGATTCAATGCGGCTACGGCGTCTCCGCAGGATGGAATTCTGGGCAGGGGTCGCTTTTGTGATTGCGGCTGCCTTCTGGTTTTATTCAGAGAGTCATCTCGGTCCCTATGCGGGGGTGCTCGCGGTTATGAGAAACACCATCATGTTTACTCTGGTGGGGGCTATGTTGCAGATTATAAGCTCATGGATGATTTCCTCAAGAGCGAAGAAAGAACAACAGTCGAAGTGATGAAGGCTGAAGACAACATGAGAATCCTGACAATCGACCAGGGTAATTCTTCCGCAAAGGCAGCCCTTTGGCGGGGGCTTGAACCGGAACGCAGTCTCAGACTGTCGGAGATGTCGATAGAAGGGTTGCTCCCGCTCTTGGAAGAGGGGGAGATTGAAGGGTGTGTGTACAGCAGCGTGGGACATACCGACGCCAAGTTCCTTGAGACCCTGCGGCGACTCGTGGATGGCAGGTTGCTTGTGCTCACCGCCTCCACTCCGCTTCCTGTCGGGATCAGATATTCCGGACGTGCCACATTGGGCAACGACCGGGTGGCCGCTGCGGCCGGCGCGACATTCATGTTTCCCGGTGAGAGCGTGCTCGTGGTGGATGCCGGCACTGCCGTCACCATCGATGTTATAAACCGTGAGGGAGAGTTCCTTGGAGGGAACATCGCTCCGGGAATGACATTGAGGTTTTCCTCTCTCCATGACGCCACCGACCGTCTTCCCCTCGTGGATGCCGACGGCGAGGTCTTGGCATTCGGAGGCGACACAATCTCTGCCATCCGTTCCGGTGTCGTGGGGGGAATGGTGAGTGAGGTGGTTGATGCTTTCCAGATTGCTGAACGGTTGTACGGATGCCGTAGAGTGGTGTTGGCTGGTTATGACGGCCAAAGACTTCTCCCGTTGTTGCTCAGGCGTGGTGTCGAAGCCTCGTTTCATGCAAACCTGGTGGGATTCGGACTCCTCTCCATATTCCGGCATAACCTTTACCACAAAGTACCCAATGATATTGATATAAAATCAGAATAATCCGGTTCGCGCCGGAAAGAAAAACCGAAACAACGACTTTCCAACATATGAACAGAATAAAACTATTGTTTTTGATAACGCTCGCGGCAATGTCCGGAGCTTATGCCCAGAATGTCACCACCCCATATTCTATGTATGGTTATGGAATATTGGGCGACAGGGCCACATCCATGCAGCGTCAGATGGGTTCGGTGGGTTATGCCATGAATTCCGGAAGGCAGATAAATGTGATGAACCCCGCGTCCTATGCGGCCATCGACTCTTTGACGTTCCTTTTTGACATAGGCGCCGATGTCTCGATGCTTTGGCAAAAGGAGGGGGCTGTGAAGGAGCACTCCGTTGGTGGTGGCCTTGACTATATCACCATGCAGTTCCCGATATGCAAGTTTATCGGTGGCTCGATAGGAATGTTGCCCTATTCATCCGTGGGGTATTCTTTTGGTAAGGATATAGCCCATGGCGCTTTGCAGAATCAGGGTTCCGGTGGCATCAATCAGGCATATTTAGGCCTTGCCGGTAAATATGCTGGATTTTCAGTCGGAGTCAATGTTGCCTATAGTTTCGGTAATATCATAAATGATTATTTCGCCAATCCCGCCACGAGTGGGCAGTCGCTTGTCGAGCATGTGATGCAGATACGTGACTGGGATATTGTTATAGGCGCCCAATACACGGCCCGTCTGGCAAAGACGGAGAAAATGTCGGTGGGCGTCACATTCTCGCCTAAGAAATCGCTCCATGGCAATACTTGGGTGACTACCCAGGAAACCACTCTCGAGAGCGTGGCCGACACTGTGGCAAGCATGAAGATGGGTGGGAACTACGAGACTCCCATGTCGTTGGGTGCGGGCCTATCCTATACTCATGAACGCACATCCCGGTGGATGGTGGAGGCTGATGTCACTTATCAGGAGTGGTCGAAGGTAAAATATTCCCCGATGTATGAGATATCAAAACCGGAGAATATGGTGTTCCAGGGTATGGATTTCAAAAATAGGGTAAGATATGCTGTCGGAGGCGAGTTTGTCCCCAAGGTAAGGGGAAATTATTTCCAGAGAATGGCATACCGCCTCGGGGCATATTACAACAATGACTATCTCAATATCCAGGGGAACCGCCTCAAGGAATATGGAGTCTCCGCCGGATTCGGTTTCAACACGCCGGAGGGTAAGACCATGATAAATCTCGGATTGGAGTGGAAGCATCGCAAGGCTACCCCGCAGACTCTGATTTCTGAGAACTATCTTAACGTCACTCTTGGCATCAATGTCAATGAGTTGTGGTTCTGGCAACGTAGGATAAAATGATTCCACAGGTGTCGCCGTCGCCTTTCCCGGCGACGGCGGCGTCCGTGAAGACAAGGAGATATGAGAAAGACCGGACTTATGATGGCGTCTGCGGTTCTCGCCGCGATTTCTGTGGGCAGCTGCAAGCAGGAGTCGAAGATAGATATCACAAAGACGCTGAATCCCGGAAAGATGCCTTCGATGGTGACACACAACGTCAACACGCTGATTTCCGATTCCGGAGTCACACAATATAAGATTGTGGCTCCTGTGTGGTATGTGTATGACGAGGTTGACACTCCATACTGGTTGTTCCCGGAGGGACTCTATCTTCAGAAGTACGACCCCTCTTTCAATGTCATAGCGACTGTGGCCGCCGACTCTGCCCGTTTTTTCAGGGTGCAGAAGCTCTGGAGGCTTGACGGCAATGTGGAGATGACCAAGGCCCCGAAAGATTTGTTTCTTTCTCCTCGCGTTTTCTGGGACCAGCGCCGCCAGAGACTTTATTCCGACACCTTTATACACATAGAGAACGCCACGCATGTGCTTGAGGGCACCGGATTTGAGTCTAACGAACGTCTTACGGAATACAGGATTCTGCATCCTACGGGTATATTCCCAATTAATAAAGAAGAAATCAGACCAGACAAATGAGTTTAGCGACAGCCATAATAGTTACAGTGATTGTGCTCCTGCTTTCAGGATTGTTTTCCGGCACGGAAATCGCGTTCGTGCAGTCGAGTAAGGTAAGGATGGAGATTGACGCCGCACGTGGGGGGATAATCGACCGGATCATAAGAAGATTCTCTCATCATGAGGATATGTTCATATCCACTCTCCTCGTGGGGAACAATGTGGTGCTGGTAATCTATGGCATAACGTTTTCGATGATAATCAACCCGATTTTGCAATCTTGGTTCGATTCGGAAGCGATGGTGTTGGTAATCAATACGTTCTTATCGACAGGTGTTGTGCTGTTGGTGGGAGAGTTCATCCCTAAGACCACATTCCGGATTAATCCTAATTTCATGATGCGTCTGATGGCTTTGCCATTGTATCTTATCTACCTGGCTCTTTATCCTGTGACTTTGCTTGTGTCGGGGATATCCAGAGGTCTGATGAGGCTGTTCGGAATCAAGAATGACAGTGAGGGGGGAGAGACGCTCACTATAGAGGAGCTTGACGACTATCTCCAGCGGCAGATTGACGAACGGGATGAAGACTCCGAGGTGGAGAATGAAGTGAAGATTTTCAGGAATGCCATAGATTTCAAGGACACTCAGATAGGGGAGTGCATGATTCCGCGCAATGAGATTGTCGCTGTGGGGATAGACTCTGTCACCCGGGAGGAACTCATACGTAAGTTCATAGCCACCGGGTTGTCAAAGATTGTCGTGTTTAAGGAAGACATCGATGATGTGTTGGGATATATACATGTGTCGGAACTGTTTAATGTGGGCGCTGATTGGAAGAGGCGACTGAAACCGGTGATTTTCACACCCGAGACAATGCTCGCCAACAAGATGATGCGCAGGATGATGGCGGAGAAACGTTCTATGGTGATTGTCGTTGATGAATTTGGCGGTACTGCCGGACTTGTCACCCTGGAGGATCTTGTGGAGGAGATATTCGGTGAAATCGAAGACGAGCACGACAGGAAAAAACTCCTCGCCGTCGAAGTGTCGCCCGGTGTGTATGAATTTTCAGGGCGTGCCGAAATCGAGGCTATCAATGAGGAGTTCGGTCTTGACCTGAAGGAGTCAGACACCTATCACACTCTTGGTGGGTTCATACTTGATTATCTCGGGGCGCTGCCCTCACAAGATGATTCGTTCGATGTGGGCGACCTCCATTTTACCATCCTCCGGATGGCCACGACCCGCATAGAACTTGTCAAAGTTACAAAACTTTAGATTTTTTTTAAAAAGATTGCAAATCTGAATGTTTTATTAAAATATTTAGTTACCTTTGTGGCGAGATAATGAACATATATTTATTCACCTAATTGTTCAATTCAATGAGCAACAAGCCCTCATTTAAATCATCGGTACTTGGGATGCAGGCCAATCTTCTTTCTTTCGCCCTCAAGCTGACCTTGAACAGAGACGAGGCGCAGGATCTTGTGCAGGACACTACCTTGAAGGCTCTCAACAACGAAGAGAAATTCGTTGACAATGCCAATTTCAAGGGATGGATGCTCACAATAATGCGCAACATCTTTATCAACAACTACAGAAAGACAGCGCGTGAGAATACGATGGTTGACACCACTGACGACCTTTTCCATCTTAACCTAAGGCAAGATTCCGGTATGGAGTCGCCGGAGGGTGTGTTTGCCATAAATGAGATTTCCACGATAATAGCCGGTTTCCCGGAAGATTATCGTGAGCCTTTCTCTCTTCATGTGGCAGGCTATAAGTATGAGGAAATCTCTGAACGCTTGTCTATGCCTCTTGGTACTGTGAAGAGCCGTATATTCTTCACACGTAAACGACTTCGAGAAATCCTGAAGGATTATCGTTGAGCAATAGCTGACGGGACGTGTCCCGCTTTGTGGCAATGTGAATATGTCGGTATCTCAACTGTCCGGCGCTTCCTTTATACAAGGTAGCGTCGGATTTGTTTTTATGACAGGAAGAAATTATTATTATGAAGAGGGAAACAATAATCTTCTCTACAATGTTTTTTCATTATTAATAGATTCTTCTATTAGTTCATTATTCCCGCTTGTCTGCAAATGATAGGGAGAAGTTGTTATTTATGTTAATTATTTAAATTAGAGTGAGATGAAAAAGTTATTTGCGATTATGGCACTTGTCATGTTGTTGGTGTCGCCCGTATGCGCGCGCGACCGCGTCACGCGTGATGTTAAAGAGCTTCCTGCTGAGGCCCAGACTCTTCTGAAAAAGTATTATCCCAAAACTGGAGTGAACCATATAAAGATTGATTCGAATCTATTAGGACGGAGTGACTATGAGGTGGTCCTGAACACAGGCACTGAACTCGACTTTGACCATGATGGAAATCTCAAGGAGATTGACTGTGGTGCCGCTGCCGTGCCTGATGGGCTTGTCCTTAAATCAATCAGGGATTATGTCTCTAAAAATTTCGGTGGACGCAAGATTGTGTCGCTCGACATAAATCGTAATTCATACGATGTGGAGTTGTCTGACGGCATTGACCTCGAATTCGACCGCTCTGGCTCCTTTAAGAAAATCGATGACTAAGGATATGGATAGTATTTAAGGTGCCATTCCGCATGGTTTGGCAGTGTCGGGTTATTGTTTTTTTA
The DNA here is from genome assembly GCA_029058745.1 of Muribaculaceae bacterium. Lineage (GTDB taxonomy): Bacteria > Bacteroidota > Bacteroidia > Bacteroidales > Muribaculaceae > Lepagella. The sequence goes on along the minus strand of JAIDXM010000110.1, from coordinate 261 downwards.
TAGTCAGACGAAAAAAAATGCGTCTGGAGACTGTTTTTTCAGTCTCCAGACGTTTTTTTAGCGCACGCAAGTTTTAATATAACGCATGAAATAAGGTAAAAGTTTTATTGATTAACAAAGTGAAACAGATTTTAACGTTTGTTGATTTGACTGTTTGACAGCGTGATGTGGGGGTTAAAAGAGAAAAAATATGTTTTTAAGCATAAAAAACTTGCGGAGCGGGAAAAACTGTTGTAATTTTGCAACCGCAAACGGGAAACA
>JAIDXM010000011.1 GCA_029058745.1 Muribaculaceae bacterium | reverse complement strand
TTTGTTTTTTCTTGTTTTTTATTGCTGTGCCGGATCCTCCCCTTTTTGATAAAAGGGGGCGTCTCCGGCACTGCATTGGGAAATTACGGCATTCAAGGATAGCCGTATATTGTCATTCCATTTTCCGATACCAGTCATCAAGACTTATGGAGTCTTCGGCGATACCGGTCTCACCTCCATATGTTTCGTCGTGTTGCGAACGGTCAAGGCCAATTGCCTCATTATTTTGAGATACGCGCATCGGAATAATCTTGTCTGTAATCCAATATAGCGCATAGCTGGCGATAAAAGTGTAGGCGAAGACCATGATAAGCACAAGAATGTGGTTCCAGAAGAAGTGTGCTCGTGAAATCATCTCCGGGTTTTGCGAGGCGAAGAAATCGTATGCGAATATTCCGGTCAGTACGGTGCCGATAATTCCTCCGAGACCGTGTGTCGGGAAGACGTCGAGAGCGTCATCGAGCATGTGGCTGTAGCTTTTCCAGCTGCATGCCATATTGCAGCATACTGTGATAATGAACGCTATGCAAATGCTTTGTCCCACGGACACCCAACCTGCGCATGGAGTGATTGCCACGAGTCCCACCACAGCGCCGATTGCCGCACCCATAGCCGATGGCTTATGGCCTCTCATGCCGTCCATCGCTATCCATACCACCATGGCAGTGGCAGCCGCTGTGTTGGTGTTCAGGAATGCGGATATGGCTATCCCGTCGGCGGCAAGAGAAGACCCTCCGTTGAATCCGAACCATCCGAGCCATAGCAAGGCCGCACCCAGAAGGACGAACGGGACATTGGCTGGTTTGGAGTGTCCTTTCGATGTTCTCTTGCCAAGGAACATTGCCCCGGCAAGCGCCGCCACGCCGGAAGCGGCATGCACGACGATTCCTCCGGCATAATCATGGACATCCATAAGGCCGAAAAGACCCTCGGGATGCCACGTGCAATGTGCCAAAGGACAGTACACCACGATTGTCCACAGCACCATGAATAGAAGGTAGCCCGCGAAGTGTACTCTCTCGGCAAATGAGCCTGTGATGAGAGAGGGGGTGATAATTGCGAATTTCATCTGAAACAGTGCGAACAGAGCCAGGGGTATTGTTGTGATGGCAAGTCCTATTTGGGTGGATTCCTGGGAGGGGGACGTGATATTGGAGACCCCTACATTATCGAACATGAAGAAGTCTGAGGGATTTCCAATCACATGCCATATGTCGTCTCCGAATGCGAGACTGAATCCGAACACAACCCATATCACGCTGACTACACCCATTACAATGAAACTCTGAAGCATTGTGGAGATGACATTCTTTACCCTGACCATGCCTCCATAGAAAAATGACAGACCGGGGGTCATCATCAGCACAAATATCGTTGCTGTTATCATCCAGGCCATGTTGGCATAAAGGTGGTTGTTGTCCATGTCGAAAATCCCGTCTCGCGGGCTTGCGACAAGACCCACGAGACTCACGCCAAGCATGACGATAAATAATACAAGCCATGCTACATTTGTTTTTCTAACCTGTAGAACTTTCATAAAAATAAAAAATTAAAGAACTGTATTAAGTGTCAAATTTTAGTGTAAATCGGATATATTGTGGTAAATATTATGAGTAATTGAATATTTTATTGCAATGTTTCATAATTTCTGCAAAATTAATAAAAAATATTATTTATGTGAAATATTGTTTAAGAATTATGGACTCTGATATAAATTTTCTTTTTTAGATGGCCAGAATAAAAATAAAACGCCACCACGTGATTGGCGTGATGGCGTGAGATCTATGCAATGAACGGAGATTCTCCTGTCAGTCGTAGAGGGAAGTCTGAAGCTTCGTCTCGCGTCGGCGTATCGCTTTTGTGAGCAAGACATTCGCAACAGTCCATATAAACACGTCGCAGATTAGCAGGACGGTTGCGTTCATGTATGGGGATAGAATCACATTGAATCCGATGAACACGAGGGATGCCGCCAAAATCATCATCAGTGCAATCCTTTGGTTGAATCCCAACGCGAGGAGCTTGTGATGTATGTGGCATTTGTCAGGCAGGAATGGGTTGCGGTGGCGGCGTACACGATGGAAATACACCCTGAAGACATCGAAACAAGGAATCACGAGGGGAGACAGGGCCACCATGGCGGGGTTGTATTCCACGTCAAGGAAGTCGGGTTTGGAGCATATCACAGCGATGGCACAGAACACGAGAACCATACCTGTGGTCAGTGCTCCGGTGTCGCCCATGAAAATCTTTTTTTGCTTTTTGGGGTCGCCAAATACGTTGTAGTAGAAGAACGGGAAAAGGGTGCCTGCTGTGGCGGCTGCAATCATGGAGAAGATGTATTCATGACCGTTGAAGAATACCACGGCATAGAACATGAGTGCGATTGTGCTGAGTCCGGATGCAAGTCCGTCGATTCCGTCTATAAGATTTATGGCATTGACCACATACACCACTACGAACGCGGTGATAATCCAGCCGAGTATTGCCGGCATTTCATGAATCCATAGAATCCCGAAGAGATTATGGATATACATGCCCGAGCATACAAGCAAGATGGCGGCGATAATCTGGACTACGAATTTTGCCATATAGCGCACTCCGATAAGGTCGTCGGCGAGACCTACGAGGTATAGGAGGATTATGGCGCATATCTCAAAAAGAAACGGCACAAGTTTGGTGGTCAAGGCAAGGTCCATAAGCTCGCTTCCGCACCGGAGGTTGAGGGCAATGACAATGGCAATGGAGAAAAGCATGGCCGGAAAGAAGGCTATTCCTCCCAGACGGGGCACTACCCCTCTGTGTATCTTTCTTTCATCAACCTCATCAAACAGCTTTCTTCGGAATGCAATCAGAAGAATCTGAGGGATGATAATTCCGGCTATCACTACCGATATGGCAAATACCAGTAGGTCATTTTCAAGCCAATACAATAAATTGTCATGTGTCAACATAAGTGGTGTGGTTTATTATGAGCTTTGGTTATCGACCTTAGGCTTTATGTGAGTCCTTTTGCCCGTGATGCCGTCTTGTCAAGACGATAAGAAGGGGCATGTGATTACCAATGGTCTCGCAAAAAGCTTTGTGTCTTATTGTTGCCGACTATAACGCATTCGGCAAGGAATGTGAAGCGCTGTCGGCGGTTTTACACGATAATGCAAAATTATATAAAAAGTTGGTTAAATCAAAATCAAAATAGGATAAAACATTGAGAAGGCTTGATAATGAAGTATGGTGGACTTTCTTGTGGATATACGGAGGCGGGACATTCCGGAATCCGGAATGTCCCGCCTGTGAGTTGGATTAGCGTTTGAGCCCTATCCGATTAGCCATTGTATTTCTTCATGATGGCGATGAGGTCGAGCACCTTGTTTGAGTAGCCGATCTCATTGTCATACCAGGAGATAACCTTAACGAAGTTGTCGGTAAGATATACACCGGCGTTAGCGTCGAAGATAGAGGTGAGGGGGCAGCCGAGGAAGTCAGAGCTTACCACTGCGTCCTCAGTGTAGCCGAGAACACCCTTGAGTTCGCCTTCGGCAGCTTCCTTCATGGCAGCGCAGATAGCCTCCTTGGTAGCGGGCTTCTCGAGGTTGCAGGTGAGGTCAACTACAGAAACGTCGAGAGTGGGCACACGCATTGAGATACCGGTGAGTTTGCCGTTAAGCTCGGGGATAACCTTGCCTACAGCCTTCGCAGCGCCGGTTGAAGAGGGGATGATGTTGCCGGAAGCGGCACGGCCACCACGCCAGTCTTTCATAGAAGGACCGTCAACAGTCTTCTGGGTTGCTGTTGTAGAGTGTACGGTGGTCATAAGACCTTCCTTGATGCCGAATTTGTCGTGGAGCACCTTTGCGATAGGAGCAAGGCAGTTGGTGGTGCAGGATGCGTTTGAAACGAACTGCTGGCCTGCATAGGTGTCAGCGTTCACACCGCATACGAACATGGGGGTGTCGTCTTTTGAAGGTGCTGACATTACAACATACTTGGCACCTGCCTCGATGTGAGCCTGAGCTTTCTCCTTGGTGAGGAAAAGACCGGTTGACTCAACAACATACTCAGCGCCAACCTCGCCCCAAGCGATTTCTGCGGGGTTCTTGCATGCGGTCACGCGGATAGCTTTGCCATTGACGATGAGAAGGCTCTTCTCGATGTCATAGTCAACAGTTCCGTCGAAACGGCCATGCATTGTGTCATATTTGAGCATGTATGCCATGTAGTCAACAGGAAGAAGGTCGTTGATTGCCACAACCTCGATGTCTTCTCTCTTTGTAGAGGCACGGAACACGAAACGTCCGATACGGCCAAAGCCGTTGATACCAATCTTTGTCATTGCTTTTAATATTAATTGGGTTCTAATATTTTGTTATAAATATCTTTTTTCCTTAGATATGCCGGAGATGGTGTGACCGGCCTTTTTAGTATTGCAAAATTATAAAAAAATTTCCGTATATCAGCGATTAATGAACGTTTTTTAACCCATATATGTTTTTAATGCGGAAAAATAGCCGTTTTTAGATTTTTTTTCAGTAGTTTCGCATTGCAGTGTGTGTCTTTCCCTCAATGCAGGCAGAAGGTGGCGGATGCAAGTTCGGTTTGATACCCCCAAGAGGATGTGCGCTGTTGTGTGGATATAATGTTTAAACAGATTAATTATAATTGATATGGGAAAGTTTTTAGCTGATTTCAAGGCATTCGCATTGAAAGGAAATGTAATCGACATGGCAGTCGGTGTCATCGTTGGCGGGGCATTCGGAAAGATTGTGTCGTCTCTTGTCAACGACATCATAATGCCTGTGATTTCTCTCATCACCGGAGGGTCGGGCTACGAGAATCTCAAGTATGTGATTAAGAATGGCGTCCCCGCCGGAGCTGACGGAACAGCCGCTGTAGAGGAAGTGGCCATACATTATGGCACATTCATAATGAATATCGTTGACTTTTTCATAATAGCCTTGTCGATATTCGTGGCTATCAGACTGGCAATGAAACTGAAAAAGAAAGAAGAAGAACCCGAGCCGGTACCTGCCGAACCCACAAAGGAGGAGGCTCTTCTGACGGAAATACGCGACATCCTCAAGAGCCAATCGGAGAAATGATGATGGCCTGTGCGTTCATTGTCATTGTGTGGCAGAAGTCATAAAGCAGGAAGGGCACGACTCTCGTCGGGCCCTTCCTTTTGAAATCTAACCTAAATAACCTATTGAAATTATAATAACCTATATGTATAAATCTGTTCAACTGTAGTTTATTGTCCTGAGGGCTTCGGCAAGGGTGCCAAAGGGGAGAGTAGATATGAATAGCGGTATTCCCCGGCATCGAGGATATACCCTTTGTGAGGGGGACGTCCCCAGCTGTCGTCACCTCCCAGTCCTCGCTGGGCCAGGTCAATGTTCAGGAATATGTTTTTACGGTCGCGGATAACATCATTGCTGTGGCGTTGCCCTTTCCCGATACCGGGGTCGATGGTTTCCGAGGCGAAGTCGAGAGCGTTGACGCTCAGGGGTGTCTCGCCATCCACTCTCAGTCCGTAGCCGTCGCTGTCTGTAAGAGTCACCCATCTTACGTCTGTCTTGTTGCCGCTCTCCTGTGGCCTGATGTACGGGTAATATTGGTCGGCCACCTTTCCGCTCCATGTTCCCATGAAAGAAGACGTGTTGCGGTCGCTGTAGTTTTCCCAGGGGCCGCGTCCATACCATTCCATATTGTCATAACGGGCCGGCAGGGTCATCCTCATCCCAAACCGCATAAGTTCCGGGGTGTTGCCGGCGCCTTTCCAATAAGCCGTCACCTTTATGGAGCCGTCAGGATAGATTTCGTAGGTGTTGTCGTAGCGGGATTCCGATATGTCCGGGAGAGTCCACATGCTTGAGATTCTGACAACGTCTCCCTCATGCGACATCGACGCGCCACGGCTTGCCCTGTTTTCGGCTGCCGCACGCCATACATTCATACGTATATGGGCTTTGTTGCCGAAGTCGTTGTCGGTGGGTGCGCGCCAAAAGGATGGCTCCGGCCCTTTGTCGATGATTACACGTCCTGCCACGGAATACTTGCGCAGTTCTCCTGTGGTGCGGTTGAATACTGCCTCAGTGTCGCCTGCTGATACAATCCATTCAGCTCCTTTATCCACGACAGAAGGCATGGCGCCGCTTTCCGCATGATTCAATGCAGGAAACTCACCAGACAGGTGGAATTGTTCGCGTGCCACCTCATGCCCTGCCGGAATCATCCCTTTGCTGTCGCGGCTGTATGCGTAGATTGCGAGGAAACGCTCCGTGTCGTCGGAGATGCGGGATGCGGCCTCCGCGATGCGCACATTACGGCGGCATCCCGGCTTCACGTCGGCGGCGTCAAGAATGCCTCGTGCCGCGACTATTCCGTCTTCAAGTATTTCCCAGCATATGTCATAGTCGCGTAGATTGGTGGAGATGAAATTGTTTTCTATACAGATTTCCCCGTTGCTGATATCTATGGGAGAAAAACGTATGTCCTGATACACTTTCTTGACCTCCATTAGTCCCGGATGGGGTGTGCGGTCGGGCTGGACGAGTCCGTTTATGCAGAAATTGCCGTCATTGTTGTATCCCTCTGCCCCGAAGTCGCCACCATAGGCCCAGTATTCCTTTCCGTTGCCATCTTTTGTAAGCAGTCCCTGGTCAACCCAGTCCCAGATGAATCCCCCTTGCATATGAGGGGAGCTTCTGACAATGTCGAAATATTCCTGAAAGTTTCCCGAACTGTTGCCCATGGCATGAGCATATTCACACATTATGTAGGGGCGCGACACATCTTTGCGGGCGGCATACTCCGCCATGTTTTCAATCGTGGGATACATCGGACAGACGATATCGGTGTTCTCCCCTTCTTTTGCCTGCTCGTATTGCACAGGCCGGCTCTTGTCGAGGGCTTTCACGAATTCATACGCTTCAATGAAATTCACGCCATTGCCGCTTTCGTTTCCAAGGCTCCATACGATTACCGACGGGTGGTTCCTGTCGCGAGCCACGAGCATCAGCTCACGGTCGAGGATTGCGTCTTTGAATGCCGGGGCGGAGGCCGGATGACGCGGGTTGTTTTTCCAGTCTTTCTCCTTCACCCCGAAACCGTGGTTCTCTACATTGGCTTCATCCACCACATACAGCCCATAGAGGTCGCAAAGGTCGTACCATAGCGGCGACTGAGGATAGTGGCTCATCCTCACCGCGTTGATGTTGTGAAGTTTCATCTGGCGGATATCTTCCAACATGGTTGCACGGTCAACGACATGGCCTGTAAGCTCATGGTGCTCATGGATATTCACACCGTGCACCTCTATCGGGGAGCCGTTGACCATCAGTTGAGCGCCTTTGATTTCTATTTTACGGAATCCCACTTTGGAAGAGGTGGCTTCAATCACTTTCCCATTCTGGTCTGAGAGTGTAATCACCATTGTGTAGAGGTAAGGGTTTTCCGCATCCCATTTCGAGATGTTGCCGATTCTTGAAAAGAATGCTGCCTTTGTCGTGCCGTCGGCCGGGATATCGGCACTCTTCTTTTTCCGATAGACCCTCTTTCCCTCAGAGTCGTAAAGAGATACATCCAGGTTCAGTTCTGATGCACGGGGGGTGTGATTGCGCAGTTCAACATCCACACCGAATATGCCGTCCTTATATCCGGGGGCAAGGTCCTGAGTGACGTGGAAGTCTCGTATCCTCTGTTGCGAGGTGGAGTAGATATACACGCTCCTGTCTATTCCCGAAAGCCGCCAGAAGTCCTGGTCTTCAAGATATGAGCCGTCGGTCCAGCGGAACACCTGGCATGCGAGTTCGTTCTCTCCCGAAGATATAAGCCCCGTGATGTCGAATTCCGCCGGATTCTTGGCGCTTTGCACATATCCCGCCTTTTTCCCGTTGACCCACACGTGCATTCCAGCCGTTGCTCCTTCGAAATGGAGAAACACTCTCCTTCCGTCCCAGGATGATGGAATTGTGAAACTGTGCCTGTAGCATCCCACCGGATTGTCGTCATGCGGGACATATGGCGGATTTATCGGAAACACATATTTCGTGTTGGTGTATATCGGTATGCCATAACCTTCCATCTCCCAGTTTGACGGCACCGGTATTCCGTTCCAGAATCTAACGTTGTAGTCAGGATTCTGAAACCCTTCGGGCACGCCTCCCGGATTCGGGGAGAAGTGGAATTTCCATATCCCGTCGAGACTCATGAACCATGGCGATGAGGCAAAGTCACCTGACAAGGCCCCGGCAGTGGTGGGATATGGGTGTGAGGTTGCCCGGGGAAGCTCTCTTCCCTCTGCGAACACACGTGGGTTCTCCCATTCCGCGCCGGTGGCCCACGCTGTGGCCGCGAAGATTATAGCGAATATAAGAATCAATGGTTTCCTCATATCATTCCATGCCATGTCGGGTTTTCTTGCTCAGTCCGTATCCCGGAAGAATCCGGGGCTGCTGAATTATTCCGCAAAAATAATGAAAAATCGTGAGATTACAATTTTGCCGATACACAAAAGTTGCGTATAAAAGTTTGGGCGCCGGATTTGGTCTCAGGGGAGTCGGTCGGTTTATTGTCATATTACTGCCGTCTGTTTACATAGAGTATTCCGAGACTGAAAAGTTTGATATTTTTGCATAGATTATAACTGTCCCTGTGTTTTTTTATAAAATTAACTAAACATATCGGGGATTTTTCTGTTATATATCTAAACTTTCCTCATCGTAAATCAAATGCAAAACCATAATCCTAACGACATGGCTCCTGAAAGAACGCACAAATCGAAGCGAATGAATTTCAAGTCAATAATAAACAAAATTAAACCGGGTAACCGTAGAAGCAGATGGGCATGGCTCTCTATCATACTTGCCGCATTGATTGTGCTGGCGGTTGTGAGTTATCTGTTGCGTCCCAAGACGCAGGAACCTTCATTGCCAAAAGTGGAGGTGGAGGAAGTATCTACAGAGGATGTTAACATATATGGCGAATATGTCGGGCGTATCCGTGCCCAGCAGTTTGTCGAGATTCATGCCAGGGTTGAAGGGTATCTTGAGAAAATGCTTTTCAAGGAGGGCTCGTATATTGAAAAAGGTCAGACCCTCTTTGTGATAGACCCCAAAGTGTATGAGGCTCATGTCAATAAGGCTCGGGCTATCCTCAACAAGGCACAGGCGCAGGAGAGGAAAGCGAAACACGACCTTGACCGCATCACGCCGCTTTTCGCGCAGAACGCCGCTTCCCAGCTTGACCTTGACAATGCCATGGCGGCTTACGAGAGCGCGAAGGCGGAAGTCACGGTGAGTCAGGCCGACCTCACGCAGGCGGAACTCACATTGAGCTATACGAGGGTGTCCTCCCCTATCTCGGGAATGATTTCGGAGAGGGTTGCCGATATCGGAACTCTTGTAGGACCATCAGGGGGTAAGTCATTGCTTGCCACGGTTGTGAAGAGCGACACGGTGAGGGTGGATTTCTCGATGACGGCGCTTGACTACCTCCGGGGGAAGGATGCCAATGTCAACCTCGGGACGAGCGAACCCGGCCGGAAATGGAATTCTTTCGTGACAATCACGCTTGCCGATGGCTCGGAATACCCGTTCAAGGGACTTGTGGATTTCGCCGACCCTCAGGTTGATCCCAAGACAGGGACATTCTCTGTACGTGCGGAGATGCCAAACCCCGACAAGAGCCTGTTGCCGGGAGAGTTCACAAAGGTGAAGGTGCTTCTTGACGTGCGCGAGAAAGCTATCGACGTGCCTACAAAGGCTCTTGTGATAGAGAAGAACGGCGCCTACATATTCGTGGTCCGCCCTGACAGTGTGGTGGAGAAGCGATTTGTGGAAATAGGCCCTGAGACAGGCAACAATACCATCGTGGAGCGTGGCCTTGCGAAGGGAGAGAAAATAGTTGTGGAGGGCTATCATAAGCTTTCTCATGGCATGAAGGTTGACCCTGTCGCCGCTCCGGTTGATTCCGTGTCATCCACTCCGGCGACAACGGGCGGAGAATCAGAGACAACCGCGACAAAAGAGGATTGAGTATGAAAAAGAATTTCTTTCTCGAACACCCTGTGTTCTCGATTGTGATATCAATTGTGATATTCATAATCGGAGCCATCGGGCTTGTGATGCTCCCGGTGGACCAATACCCTCAGATAGTGCCTCCGGTGGTGAAGATAACCGCTTCCTATCCCGGAGCTGACGCCATGACTGTCACCCAGGCTGTGGCCACGCCGATAGAGCAGGAGCTTAACGGAACTCCCGGTATGATATACATGTCGTCATCAAGTTCCAATTCGGGAGGCTTCTCGGCTCTTGTCACTTTCGACATTGATGTGGATCCGGAATTGGCGGCCGTCGATATTCAGAACCGTATCAAGAAAGCGGAGTCACGCCTTCCCGCCGAGGTGGTGCAGAATGGCATATCAGTGTCAAAGGAGACCGCCAGCAAACTGATGACTATCACGATACTCTCAAGCGACCCTAAATTCGATGAGGTGTATCTGAGCAATTATACCACTCTCAATGTGCTCGACCCTATACGGCGAATTCCGGGTGTGGGAAGTGTCAGCAATGTGGGAAGCCGCTACTATGCCATGCAGATTTGGGTGGAACCCGACAAGCTCGCCAATCTTGGACTGACTGTGAAAGATATCCAGAATGCACTCAAAGACCAGAACCGGGAGTCGGCCGCCGGCACTCTCGGACAGGCTCCTATGAATGAAATAGACGTGTCGATGCCTATCATAGCGCGGGGACGACTGTCGTCGGTGGAGGAATTTGAGGATATCGTGTTGCGTGCAGGGGCCAACGGTTCGATAATACGTTTGCGCGATGTGGCCAGAATCTCGCTCGAGGCTCAGAGCTACGCCACTGAGAGTGGAATCAACGGAGGGAATGCCTCGGTGCTTAACATCAATATGCTTCCCGGTGCGAACGCCATGGATGTGGCCAAGGCTGTTAAGGAGGAGATGGAAAACATATCGAAGAATTTCCCGGCGGGGATTTCCTATGAGATTCCCTTCGATATGACCACTTATATACAGGAATCGATACATCATGTCTATCAGACATTCTTCGAGGCCTTGTTGCTTGTGATAGCTGTGGTTTTCTTGTCTCTTCAGAACTGGAGGGCCACGCTCATTCCGGTGATTGCGGTGCCTATCTCTCTTGTGGGTACGTTCGGGGTGATGCTGATGTTCGGGTTTTCACTCAATATGCTCACACTTCTCGGACTTATCCTCGCGATTGGCATCGTGGTCGATGACGCCATCGTCGTGGTGGAGAATGTTGACCGTATAATGAACACAGAACGCATTTCCCCTTATGAGGCTACGGCGAAAGCCATGAAGAATCTCGGAAGCGCCCTCGTGGCCATGTCTCTGGTGCTTTGTGCGGTGTTCGTCCCGGTGAGTTTCCTTCCCGGCATCACCGGTCAGCTATACAGGCAGTTTTCTGTCACAATCGCAGTGTCGGTGGTGATTTCCACCATCGTGGCATTGACACTTTCCCCTGTGATGTGTGCCAAGTTGCTGAAGCCCGCGACAAGAAAGAAAAAGAAGAAGATTTTCCGCCTCATCAATATATGGCTCGGACGTGGCAACCGGTTCTATTGCCGCTCGATAGCGAGGACATTCTCGAATCCCCGCCGCATGTATGCCGCATTCGGGCTGGCCCTCGTATTCATTTATCTGATGAACGCCTTTATGCCAACAAGCTTCATGTCGCAGGAGGATCAAGGATATTTCACTGTGGAACTTGAACTTCCGGAGGGAGCCACCATAGAACGCACCAGGGAAGTGACCGACAGGGCCATGGCGTTCCTGCTCACCGATCCTGATGTGGAATATGTGCTTAATGTGACGGGTTCTTCCCCTCGCGTTGGCTCGAATCAGGCGCATTCACAGCTGACAGTGATTCTCAAGCCCTGGAACAAACGTTCGTCGCATGACATGGCGGAGGTGAAGGAGCGTATTCACGACACTCTCTCCACATATCCCGAATGCAAGGTCTATATGTTCTCTCCGTCCATTATTCCGGGACTCGGAAGCTCGGGCGGTTTCGAGATGGTGCTGGAAGCGCGTGCAGACGCCACATATTCCGACCTTCAGAATGCCGTTGACACACTGCGCCATTACGCGGCGCAATCCAGTGCCATTGCCGATCTCTCGACATCCATGCAGGCCGATATCCCGCAGCTTTATTTCGATGTTGACCGTGACCGCGCCAAGATGCTTGGAATCCCTGTCAGCGACATATTCTCCACGATGAAGGCGTTTACGGGGTCGATATATGTCAACGACTTCAACATGTTCAACCGCATCTACCGAGTCTATATCCAGGCCGATGCCCCTTATAGGGCGCGTAAGGAGAACATCGACCTTTTCTTCGTGAAAAGTTCAGACAACACCATGGTGCCTGTCTCCACTCTCGGAAAGTCGAATTTCACCACCGGACCGGGTACTATCGGACGCTTCAACATGTTCAATTCAGCAACAATATCCGGAGAGGCTGCCCATGGCCACAGCACGGGAGAGGCAATGGATGCCCTTGAGGAAATCGTCAGGGAGCATCTTCCGGAGAATATCGGCGTGGAATGGAGCGGACTCTCCTATCAGCAGAAACATGAGAGCGGTAACACGGGACTGGTGCTTGGACTTGTGTTCGTGTTTGTTTTCCTGTTTCTGGCCGCCCTCTACGAGAGCTGGTCGGTGCCTCTGGCCGTGATTCTGTCGTTGCCTATCGCCGGAGTGGGCGCATATCTCGGAATATGGATATGTGGTCTTGAAAACAACATATATTTCCAGATTGGACTTGTGATGCTCGTAGGACTTGTGGCCAAGAATGCCATCCTGATTGTGGAATTCGCAAAGGAGGAAACAGATAAAGGTACAGATCCTGCTCATGCGGCCCTGACGGCTGCCAGGCTAAGGTTCCGCCCTATCGTGATGACGTCTCTCGCTTTCATGCTTGGCCTTGTGCCGTTGCTCCTTGCCTCGGGGCCGGGTTCCGCCGCCCGTCGGGATATAGGCACCGGAGTGTTCTTCGGAATGGCCGTGGCCATAACCGTGGGCATAGTGTTCGTGCCATTCTTTTTTGTGGCGGTCAATAAACTTTTCCGGAAACATTCATCATCAGAAAAAAACGTTTCAGAAAAATGAAATATTCTCTTATCACGATAATCGCTATATTGCTGATGTCGTCTTGCTCGGGCACTAAAGATCTTTCGAGGGCGCGGGTGGAGATGCCGGCGTCATATATGTCGGGCGACACAGTTCCGCAGTCTGCCGATTCCCTTACACTTGCCGATGTGAAGTGGTGGGAGTTCTATTCCGACACGACTCTCACCAAGATTCTTAGGACGGCTCTTGACAACAACCGGGACATACTGAAGGCGGCGGCGAAAGTGGAGCAGATGAGGGCTCTCTATGGAGTGGCGAAAGCCGATATGCTACCTCAGATTGGTTTGGATGTGGCTTATTCGTATGAAACCAATAAATATAACGGTGGCCAGAGTGATTTGGATCCGGAGCATGACCTCAAGTTCCCAATCTCATGGGAGGTGAACCTGTGGGGTGCGATGTTTCATGCAAAAAATGCAGGGAAAGCACGTTTCATAGCTTCTTTGGAGGACTATAGGGCCATGAGGATGACACTCATCGCAGAAGTTGCCACCGCTTATTTCCGTCTCCTGTCGCTTGAGAATGAGCTTGCGATTGTGCGTCAGACTCTCAAGACAAGGGAGGAGGCCCTTAAGCTCGCCAAAATCAGATTTGAGGGGGGACTGACTTCAGAGACTGTCTATCAGCAGGCGATGGTGGAGTATTCGTCGGCCGCTTCTCTGATTCCAGACCTCGAGTTGCGAGTGACGTCGATGCGTAATTCCCTGACGACATTGATGGGTGAATTCCCACGTGACGTTTTCGAGAACCGTGATGTGCTGTTTGATACGGATTTCACCGACAGGCTTCCTGCCGGCATACCGTCTGACCTTCTGAAAAGACGTCCGGATCTCAGGGCGGCAGAGCAACGTCTAAAGGCGGCTATGGCGGATGTGGGGGTAAGTTATGCCGACCGCTTCCCGTCGTTCCGTATCGGGTTTACACCCGGATTTGAGAATGACAGGCTTAAGGACTTCTTCAAGTCGCCTTTCACATACACGATTGCCCAACTCACAGGCCCAATATTCGATTTCGGACGCAGGAAAAAGAAATATGAGGCGGCCAAGGCTGTGTATGATCAAAGCCGTTTCGACTATGAGAAGGCAGTGATAGGGGCCTTCACGGAGGTCAACACTTCTCTGACCGCCTATAACAAATATAGGGAGAACCTGAGAGTGAAGACCGATTTGCGAGACGCGGCAGCCAAGTATGTGCAACTCGCATGGCTGCAATATCGTGGAGGGACGCTAAATTATATAGATGTCCTGGATGCTCAGCGAAGGTATTTCGAGTCGCAGGTGGGGGTCAATAATGCCCTCCTTAATGAATATCTCGCCCTGATTAACCTTTACAAGGCTCTTGGCGGAGGTTGGAGCTGACATGCTCTTGCATTGACGGGCGGCGATTGAATCGAAGGTTGTTTTCTGCACTCCGATATCCTTCATAGGCCGGTTGCCCCACACCACGACTTCCCGCAGATTGTTCATCTATTGGGAAGTCTGGGCGTAAGTTCCGGGAACCGTTGCCGACAACACCGGCAGGAGGGCTGACGGAATTTTAAGACAGACGTGTTTTCATAATACCGGCTTTAGTCATTTCCAGCAAAAGGCTCCAGGGGTGACACCCACATAAAATTCATCAATCGCCTTACCTTGAGGTGTGTATCTTGAATAGTCGCAAAAACTACTCTGATAGGATGGAATATACAGATGCGGAAACACGTGCGATGGCTTTTGCCGCTTCTGTCTCATTTCCTTTAAAGTCTTTTACAAAAACAGCCAAAGTGTAGCATATGCCGTTGGGAAGGCATATGTAGGCGACATCGTTGTGTGCGGCCAGTATTCCCTGATCATTGACATACCCGGACCCGGTCTTATGGCCGATTGTGACACCGTTCTTCTCAAGCAAAGGGGCTGCTATCCTGTCTGTGCCTGTTTTGCATCCCCTTAATGTTCCGACTATGAATGATTGTTTTTCGTGGCTAATCAGACTGTCTGTGAATAATCTGTTCATCAGACAAGCCGCGCCGAGCGGGGTGGTACGGTTGTCATAGGCTCTGTCGTGGTCTTCCGACATTTCCTCTTCAGTGTAGGTTATCTTGAAACTTTCTCTTGGGATAAGCGTGGCTATAAGACTGTCGGTGGCCTCGACCCCAACCAACTCCTTGAACATCACATTGCTTGCGTTGTTGTCGCTTTGGGTCAGCGTATAGTTCAGCAGGTCTCTTACCGAAATTGAAATCACAGAGTCTGGACGGTCTTTCAGCATCGGACTCCAGGTGTTCTCATTCAGCCTTTCTCTGTGTATTTCCATGACGGTGTCAAGTGAAACCCCTTTATGGTCGAAGTCATTGCAGACGGCTATGGCCTGATGCACTTTGAACACGCTCATCATGGGGTATATATTGCTGTTGTTGACAGCAACGGTATCGGAATTGTTGATTATCATCGCCACCCCGATTTCTCCCGGATAGGAGAACACTATACTTTCAATTGTGTCGGTGATTTCTTGGATGCAGGACAGTTGGCGGGCATCTCTTTCCTGTCGGTTGGAATGACAGGCGGAAAAGAGCGTCATGCAGATGAAGGTGGCACACAACGCGGGGATAATGTTTTCGGAAATTCTTTTCATACAGAGGCTATAGTATAATTGGGGTCTGTCAGACAATCACTCCGGGGATATGTTTCGTAACATTGACATTCCTGTCCGACATGCTAAGAGCTACCGGTTTTTAATGTTAATGCTTTGATTGCTCAATTGTGAAAATAGAGCGGAGCTCGTCATCACTCATCGATGTGAGCCATTTCTCACCGGTGCCCACAGTCAGGTCGGCCAGTTGTTTCTTGTCCTGAATCATTGCATTGATTTTTTCCTCGAAGGTGCCTTTTGTTATGAAACGATACACCTGCACATTGCTGTGCTGGCCAATACGATAGGCGCGGTCGGTGGCCTGGGCTTCTACCGCCGGATTCCACCACAGGTCATAGTGGATTACGTGGGTTGCCGCCGTCAGGTTAAGGCCAGTGCCCGCGGCCTTCAGCGACAGGATGAATACTTGCGCGGAACGAATTTTCTGGAAACGCTCCACAAGCTCCGTTCGCTTTTTCAATGAGATGCCTCCATGGTAGAACATTGACCGGATATCGGCTTTCTCAAGAATATTCACGAGCAGGTCGCCCATTTCCTTAAATTGTGTGAAGATAAGCACTTTTTCACCGTTTTCCACAATCGTCCGCACAAGGTCGGTCAAGAGCATAGCTTTGCCCGAAAGGTCGGCCTCTGCTTGCTTGGTTTTCAAGAACTGGGCCGGGTGATTGCAAATCTGTTTAAGGGCCATTATCATTTGCAGGACAAGACCTTCCCGCTTGAACAGTGAGGCGTGGTCTTTCCCTTCGATACCTTCTATTTCACGCATCGCTTCATTCAGGGTCTGTTGATAGAGTGCGCTTTGGTCGGGGGTAAGGATTGCGAACTCATCACGCTCGATTTTATCCGGAAGGTCGGAAATGATGGATTTGTCGGACTTCAGACGTCGCAACATAAATGGTGCTGTGACTGCCTTGAATTTTTCAGCGGCGTCGCGGCTTCCCTCAATTTGAATAGGACGGCCGTAGCGGGAATTGAAATCTTTCAACGAGCCGAGCAAGCCTTTGTTTGCGAAATTCATGATACTCCAGTATTCGGAGAGCCGATTCTCAACCGGAGTGCCGCTCATGGCGATGTGAGAGTATGCCGAAAGTGTGTTCACGGCTTTTGTCTGAGCCGTAACCGTATTCTTGATATTCTGGGCTTCATCTATTACAATCAATTCCCATTTGATTTTTTTGAGTTTGGCGATGTCGCTTCGTAACACGCCATAGGATGTCAGCATTACTTCCGCATCGAAGGCTTCAATATTCCGCGTCGGTCCGTGATAGATTCCAACTTTGAGCGAAGGGGCAAACCGCATGCATTCTTTCTGCCAGTTGGCGAGCAGGCCGGTGGGAACTACAATGATGGCCTTGCGTTTTTCGAGTCGGCAATCTTCCTTTAATCTTAGCAACACGGCAATCACCTGAAGCGTTTTTCCAAGACCCATATCGTCGGCTAATACAGCTCCGAAACCAAGTGAAAGATTGTGTGTCATCCATTCATAGCCGCGTTGTTGGTAGGGTCGCAATTTCGCCTGTAGCCCTGAAGGGACAGGCAGAGACGGCATTTGCCGGAATCTGTCGAGGAGTTCCCGGCAGGCGTCCGTAATGGTGACAGGTGCTTCATTATAACTACGGGATAGGGCTATCGCCAGCATTTCTTGCGATGACAGCTTGCCGTTTTTTGCAAGCTGTTTCCTGATTTTGTCCAGTTCTTCCGGAGTGGCATAGATATAACGCCCTTTGAACTTGATTAATTCGCCCGTGCGTCGCATCACATTGTTGAATTCCTCAACCGACACAATAGTGTCGCCTAATGCTATCTCCCAGTCAAATGTGAGCAATTCATCAAGCCGGATATATGTCTTTCCGTCTTGTTCTTTCCGATCAATCTTTACCGAGATTTTAGGAGAAATCAACTCATGAAGTGATTTAGGTAAGGCCACCTCCACGCCAAGCAGTCGCATAAGCGGCATTGTCTTGAACAGGAATGTCACAAATGTGCGTGAATCAAATGTCATCGGCTTTTTGCCGTTGTGCATGATATAATCGCGTAACTCTGGCAGATAATCGGATAACACCGATATTTTGGTGAGAGCCTCAAGTTGCCGGTCCCTGAAATCATTGTCAAGGATGAAATCCGAGAACGGTATGTGACGGTTTATTGCAGCATCAGACTCTTTTACGGCCACAGAAAGGCTCACTGTAAATCCTGTCCCTTTTTCTTCAACGTGCATCACAAACTCCCCTGACTTGTCAAGAAGAAAGAATTTGTCGGTCCATACCTTGATTCCCCCCGGAATACCACCTTGGCCGATTCCGTCGAACCGTTGCGGCTCATCAAGAAAGAATATGTCGAATAGCTTGTCGTTGTCTGCCTTGGAGGCGGTAGCATCGGCTATCATGGAGTTGATCAGGTTCCATAACAGCCATTCTCCGCTGTTTTCAATAGGCTTGTTATTGGCGGCACATACGATTGCAGGCACACATTGGGTCACGGATGTCGCAACACGTCTGATGTCGGCGTGAATGACAGCCGGTTGCCATATTATTCTGTATGATTTCCCGGTGCTGACAATACGTGGGACAATGTCTTTTTTTGACAGTAGGTTGGCGGCAAGAAGCCACATCTTATGAATGGTTTCTACCCATGGCTGACTTGTGAGATATGATGCGGGACTTACAAGACTGAGTCGGTATGCGAAATCGGAGAATGTGACAACTGTTTGTTTCCCCTCGACATTTGTCAGAATCACTTCTGTCTCAAACTTCTTGTTGATTTTGAATTTTATCTCTGTTCCGGCTTCAAAAGCTTCAGTTTTTTCATCATTATCAATCGCTGATGTGATTTTTTTTGCGAAGTGCTTGCTTATTGTGGCGAGTGCCTTGACATAAGTCTTTTTGAAGTCTCCATCTATAGAGAAAGGGGGATTCTCAGGCAAGAGCTCAAGCAAATCGCTTCCTATATCCGGAATGGTGGTATAATCCACATCCGGTGATTGCCAGGTATTTGTGTCGATTTGCGATTCGGATTTCTTAAGCAGTTCCTTAATGTCTGTTGGCTCAAGATTGGTGGCTGCTTTTTCGGAAAGTAGTCCTCGTTTTTTTAATTCAGCCAAAAGGTCAAGACCATGCAATTGAAACACCAGAAACGGATTATTGTCAATTTCCTCGCTCACTTTATATATTACAGCGGCAAGATGTTTACACGGCACTGCCCAATCCGGACAACTGCAAGTCATGCCCAGGTCTTTCCATGATGACGGAAATACCTGTAATCCTGTTGATTTGGCAATCTGCAACACCTCTGGGTCAAGTTTACGCTGCATAAGGGAGGCAATTATCAGAGGGTGTTCTGTAAGTCTATCCACAAATTCCTTCACCTTGGATTTGTCGAATTGAGGAATAACGATTGTCTCCTTATATGGCGTGGGACGAGAACCGGCCACGCGGGCCGAAATCTTCCCGCCGTCGATGTCGATGCTTCTGACCGAGCCGTTGCGGGCATACCGTGCCCCTCTGGGGAGACGATTGCCGTAGTCAATATGAGTCAATGAGTTGAGCCATTGCTCTCCCCACCATGTTGTGCCGAATTTCTTTGCCATAATATTTATGCTGCATATGCATCGTTGCAAAATTATAAAATAATATTTAGATTTATGCGATTTAGATTAAGTTTGTAGACACGGCTCTTTCATTTAAGATTGCGTTGCATTCTCAAAGATTGTGCTATTTTATAGTGGGAAGATGTCCCGATGGA
>JAIDXM010000109.1 GCA_029058745.1 Muribaculaceae bacterium | reverse complement strand
TTTGCTTACGCCGGAAGCTGCCTTTATTGTTCCGAAGGTACTTGTTCAAGGCTTGAGAATCAACCATGCAGGCATCCTGAACTGGTGAGACCCTCGCTTGAATCATACGGCTTCGATCTCGGGAAGACGGCATCTGAGCTATTCGGCTTCCCATTGCTATGGAGCAATGACGGTTATCTCCCCGAATATCTCACGCTGATCTGCGGTTTATTTCATAACGCTGAGAATATTTGTAAAAACAACTTAAAAATATAGCGGCAATTCAAAATGATAAGAATCGCTTCCAATTATTTGAAAATCTCATCCACACGATTTACAGCATCGCCTTTCTTTTGGTCGATGATTTTTGCGCATATCTGCACAGTAGCTATATTCTTGTGCCCTAATATCTTGCTTGTTATGTAAAGGCCGACATCAAGCGTAAGCATTATGGTGGCGAAAGATAGTGGATTCCGTTACAATTTTCAGGGGAATTGATAGATATGTCAGGAAATTTGAGTAAATTTGCAATCTGAATCAAAACAATACAAGATGGCAACAACTTTGGTCAAGACTTCATTTGACTTCCCGGGACAGACCGCCGAATACCACGGCAAGGTTCGCGACGTTTATACTATCGACAACGACATGATGGTGATGATCGCCACAGACCGTATTTCCGCTTTCGATGTAATTCTACCTGAGGGCATCCCTTACAAAGGTCAAGTGCTCAACCAGATTGCGGCATACTTCCTTGATGCCTCGGCTGAGATTGTACCCAACTGGAAACTCGCTGTGCCCGACCCTATGGTGACTGTAGGCGTGAAAGCCGAGTCATTCCCCGTAGAGATGATTATCCGTGGATACCTCACAGGAAGCGCATGGCGTGAATACCAGAATGGTTGCCGCGAACTCTGCGGCGTGAAACTTCCTGACGGCATGCGTGAGAACGAGCGATTCCCTGAACCCATCATCACTCCCACGACAAAAGCTGCGGAAGGACATGACGAGAACATCTCCCGCGAGGAGATAATAGCCCAAGGTCTCGTTAGCGAGGAACACTACAAGGTAATGGAGGAATACACCCGTAAACTCTTCGCTCTCGGAACCGAAATGGCGAAAGAGAAAGGGCTTATTCTCGTTGACACGAAATATGAGTTCGGTCTTCGCGACGGCAAAGTGATTCTCATCGATGAAATCCACACCCCCGACTCCTCTCGCTATTTCTATGCGGAAGGATATCAGGAACGCTTCGAAAAGGGGGAGGCTCAGCGCCAGCTCAGCAAGGAGTTCGTGCGCCAGTGGCTTATCGACAACGGGTTTATGGGTAAAGAGGGGCAGACTGTGCCTCAGATGAGTCCAGAGTTCATCCAGAGTGTTTCGGAAAGATATATCGAGCTGTTTGAGCACATCACCGGACAGAAATTCGTAAAAGCTGATGAAAGCGACCTCACTTATAGAATCTACCGAAACGTATCGGCAAGTCTTCTGTCGCTGAAATAATACTGAGCCTGAGGTCATAACCCGGAATATCCAACAACGGGCGCCGTTCCCCCTTTACCGGAGAACGGCGCCCGTAATGCAACATCAACAAACAAGAATGGAAAACATATGCAAAGAGGTGGCCCGTCGTCTGAACCTGAGTGTAAAAGCCGTCACCGCCACCGCCGAACTCCTCGAAGAGGGCGCCACGGTGCCTTTTATAAGCCGTTACCGTAAGGAACGTACCGGTTCGCTCGATGAAGTGGCGATTCGGGAAATCGAGGCAATGCTAAAGACAGTCAAAGACCTGATGGCAAGAAAAGACTTTGTGGCCGAAGCTATCGGAAACGCCGGAGGAATGACTCCTAAGATAAGGGAACTTCTCGACAATGCCACCACACTCACGGAAGTGGAGGATATATACGCGCCATACAAACCTAAGAAACGCACCCGGGCCACTATTGCGCGTGAAAAGGGTCTCGAACCTCTCGCCAGAATCATAATGGCCGGGAAAACCACGGACTGCCTTTCATCAGCCTCAAGATTCACCGGGAAAAACGATGTCAAGGATGAGGAGGAGGCCCTCGCAGGCGCCGCCGACATAATAGCAGAATGGGCTTCCGAATCCACAAGACTGCGCAACATAACCAGAAACACATTCCGGCGCGCCGCATCTGTGGAATGCTCTGTGGCAAAAGGGAAAGAGGAGGAGCTCGCAGCGTCACCTTTCTCCCAATATGGCGGTTTCTCCAGGAATCTCCGTCATCTTCCGTCTCATCAATACCTTGCATTGAGAAGAGCGGAGCGGGAAGGATTCCTGAAAGTGAAATACTCTCTCGGCGATGAGTCCGATAAGCTCGACGACTCGCTGTGCCGTGCGTTCATCCCATCCCACGCAAGCCGACAGGCAGCCGAGATAATCGGAAACGCCGTCTGCGACGCTTCCCGGCGTCTGCTCCGTCCTTCTGTCGAGAACGAGGTCTCCTCGGATTTGAAGGAGGAAGCCGACCGCGTGGCCATCGACATATTCTCGCAAAACCTCAGGCAACTCCTTCTCGCTTCTCCACTTAAAGGATTGAGGATACTCGCGCTCGACCCCGGATTTCGCACAGGATGTAAGGTTGTCGCATTGGACAGTCAAGGGAATCTGCTCGATGACACTGTGATATATCCCGTGCCTCCAAAAGCGGACACTGAAGGAGCGGCATCTGCCCTGAAAAAAATAATCAGCCGCCATCGGCTCGATGCTATTGCTCTCGGCAACGGCACCGCCTCGCGTGAGACTGAGAAATTCATCAAAGACTACAGGATTGTAGAGCCATCACGTCTTTTTATCGTGAGCGAGAACGGAGCCTCCGTATATTCCGCTTCCGACATAGCACGTAAGGAATTCCCGGACAAGGATGTGACAGTACGCGGTGCCATATCCATCGGGCGCAGGCTTATAGACCCACTCGCGGAACTGGTGAAAATCGACCCCAAATCCATCGGTGTCGGGCAATACCAGCATGATGTTGACCAGACCCGCCTCAAGGAAGCCCTCGACTATACCGTGATGAGCTGTGTCAACGCCGTAGGGGTGGATGTGAACACAGCCTCGGAACGCCTCCTGTCATACGTCTCCGGAATAGGACCTTCACTGGCCGCCAATATCGTGGCATACAGAATGGCAAACGGTGACTTCGCCACCAGGAAAGAACTGAAGAAAGTGCCGAGGCTGGGAGAGAAAGCCTTTGAGCTTGCCGCCGGATTCCTGCGCGTGCCAAGGGGAAAGGAACCGCTCGACAATACCGGCATACATCCTGAGAGTTATCACATCGTGAAGAGCATGGCGGAGCAAATCGGAGTCTCTCCGTCAGAATTGCCGGCAAACGGTGACCTTCTCGACCGTATCGACATAAATGCCCTCGCCGAAAAGGGTGTGGGCGGTCTGGAAACAATGGCCGACATCATCTCCGAACTACGCAAACCGGGACGTGATCCGAGAACCGACGACAATTCCGACGCGTTCGTGCCGGGTGTGGGAAGTTTCGAGCAACTCTCTGTAGGCATGACATTGCCGGGAGTCGTCAACAACATCACGGCATTCGGGGCTTTCGTTGACCTCGGGATTAAGGAAAACGGGCTCCTGCATATCTCCAAGATTTCAAAAAAGAGGGTAAGCTCTGTCAGCGATGTGCTGAGACTCGGACAACGGATTGAGGCAAAGATTATTGACATAGACAATACACGCCGACGAATCTCACTCTCTCTTATCGACTGATTCCATCCCCTGCCGTCACATGAGGGTGTATCATAAGAAATATGGTACACCCTTTATAATTCCCACGAAAATGCAACCGGGTGGCGAAAAACACCTTACCGCAAAAACCGGAAGCGTTCCTATTGTTGTTTACATATATAAATCGTAAATTTGCCACTTCTTAGAACGTCAACAGAAATGAACCACATCGAAAATATCTTGGAAAAGTCGGGAATAAAACCCACATCCAACAGGATACTCGTGCTCAGGGAGATTCTCAAGAGCGACCGGCCTCTCAGCCTGATGGATCTCGATTCAATACTCGACACTCTCGACAAGTCGAGCATATCGCGTGTGCTGACACTTCTGCTTGAACATGGTGCGGTGCATGCCGTGGAGGATGGACGCGGCATAACCCGATATGAGACCTGCAACGGCGACCACTCTCATGAGGCTGACTCCGATATGCATGCCCATTTCTATTGCGAGAGGTGCCACAAGGTGTTCTGCCTCGAAGACATCCCGGCCCCATCCGTACCTCTGCCGGCAGGATTCACTCCACATTCGGTGAACTATATGGTGAAGGGATTCTGTCCCGAATGCTCACGCATCTGACACGGCAACCTCCAACTTGCAACCGGGTTGCAGTCGTCATGTTATAACTTTGCGGAATAATGCAAAAAAATTTCATAATTCCGCATCAATGAAATCAATCATATTCTTAATGACATCCGCACTCCTGTCGTTTGCCGCCTGCGGACATCAGGGGCATAACCACGACAGCGATGAGACACAAGCCACCGCCGGCATCAGCCATGGCGACGATGGCAAGGATGGCACCCACAATGCCGACGAGATAGTAATCCCTGCCGACAAAGCCGAAGAGTATGGGATAAAGACCGTGACAATCACTCCGGGGAAGTTTCATGGAGTGCTCAAAACCGGAGGTAAGGTGCTTGCGGCATCTGGCGATGAATCCACAATAGTGGCTACCGTGGCAGGGGTAGTGTCCCTCAGCCGACGTTTCACCGACGGCTCCCAGATTGCCAAAGGCTCCCCGCTCTTCAACATCAGCACCGCATCGCTCGCTGACGGCGACATCTCAACCCGCGCCAGGATTGCATACAGCAACGCAAAGACAGAACTCGAAAGGGCAGAGAAACTCATAGCCGATAAAATCATAACAGAAAAGGAATACCTCGCGGCAAAAGCCGAATTCGACAGGGCAGAACTCGCATATGAGGCTGTGGCCGACATCTCGCCACGAGGAATCAAAATCTCAGCTCCCTCCGGAGGATTCGTGAAAGAATGCAACGTGAAAGACGGCGACTATGTGGAAGTGGGCCAGCCACTGATGACAATCGCACAAAACCGCAACCTCTACCTTAGAGCGGAAGTGGCAGAGAGGGACTATCTCTCGGTCGGCAAGATTGTATCGGCAAAATTCAGGCCGTCATATTCCGACAATATATACGACATTTCCGTTCTCGACGGAAGACTTGTGTCGGCGGGGACGTCTGCCACAGCAACATCTCCGTTCATCCCTGTCACATTCGAGTTTATCAACACCGGCGGTGTCATGCCCGGATGCTATGCTGAGATATATCTCATAACCGGCTCTCGCGACAACGTGATTTCAGTGCCCGTATCAGCCTTGGTTGAGGAACAGGGAATCTTCTCGGTGTTTATCAGGGAAGACGACATACATTACCGTAAGCAGGAAGTCACGACAGGCGACTCCGACGGAGAATACATTGAAATCAAAAGCGGACTTAACGCGGGCGACAATATCGTCGCCGAGGGTGCCATACAGGTGAAACTCGCATCGGTGGCATCTTCAATCCCCGCACACAATCACAATCACTGACACTGGCATCATGCTCAACAAGATAATAAAATTCTCTCTACACAACCGGCTCTTGGTGCTCGTGGGAGCAGTCCTACTCATAGTGGCCGGGATATTCGCAGTGAAAAAAACGGAGGTCGATGTGTTTCCCGACCTCAACGCGCCTACAGTCGTGGTGATGACCGAAGCAAACGGCATGGCCCCGGACGAAGTGGAAAGGCTTGTGACTTTTCCGATAGAGACAGCCGTCAATGGCGCGTCCGGAGTGAGGCGCGTGAGGTCGGCGTCTTCCACGGGCTTCTCAGTGGTATGGGTGGAATTCGACTGGGGCACCGACATTCTGTCTGACCGTCAGATTGTATCGGAGAAATTGTCGGCGATTGCCGGAGAACTACCCTCAAATGTGGGACAGCCCACACTCGGTCCGCAGTCTTCCATCCTCGGCGAGTTGCTGATTATAGGACTGACATCCGACAGCATACCGATGCTCGAACTGCGCACGATTGCCGAACGCACCATTCGCCCGCGCCTTCTCTCTGTGGAAGGGGTGTCGCAGGTGTCGGTAATCGGTGGAGACCTCAAGGAATACTGCATACTCGTGAATCCCGACAAGATGCGCCATTACGGAGTGACTCTCTCCGAAGTGCTCGACGCATCACGTGGGATTGGAGCCAACGCAAGCGGGGGTGTCACCTACAGTCATGGCAACGAGTATATCATACGCGGAGCCGCGCCTCCCGACATCGAAGAGGCCATCGCAAAATCTACGGTCAAGACTGTCGGCGGGAATCCGGTGGTGCTTGCCGACATAGCCGAGATAAAAGTCGGCGGACAACTGCCAAGAATCGGTGTCGCCTCCGAGAAAGGGAGTCCCGCCGTTCTGCTGACTGTCACCAAACAGCCTGGAGCCGGCACCATACAGCTCACAGAGCAACTGGAAAGCACGCTTGCAGATGTCGGGAAGACCCTTCCCGCCGGAATACATATCTCCACCGACATATTCCGACAGTCAAGCTTTATCGAAAGCTCTATAAAAAATGTGAGCGACTCCCTCCTGGAAGGTGCTGTGTTTGTGGTAATAATTCTTTTCCTCTTCCTTGCAAATGTGCGCACCACGGTAATCTCTCTCGTGACAATCCCCCTCTCTCTGCTTGTGTCGCTGCTTGTGTTGCACATGATGGGAATGACCATCAACACCATGAGTCTCGGAGGACTGGCCATCGCCATCGGTTCTCTCGTCGATGACGCCATCGTGGATGTCGAGAACGTCTGGAAACGTCTAAGGGAAAACCGCCTCAAGGAACCATCGCTCCGCAAACCGTCGATAAGGGTGGTCTATGAGGCATCGCGTGAAGTGAGAATGCCTATCCTCAACTCTACCCTAATCATTGTGGCGAGTTTCGTACCCCTGTTTTTCCTCAGCGGTATGGAGGGGAGAATGCTCGTCCCACTGGGTATAGCGTTCATCGTGGCCCTATTCGCATCCACTGCCGTGGCCCTTACTCTCACCCCGGTGCTGTGCAGCTATCTGCTCGGCGGCGATAAGGATTCCCGCATCCCGAAAGAGGCGTTCATCACCACTTGGATCAAACGATATTACGGGAAATGCCTGAAATGGACACTGTGTCATAAATCTTTGGTGGCGGGAACGACCGGAGTGCTGTTCATAATTTCCGTAGGTCTGTTCTTCACCCTCGGACGCAGTTTCCTTCCCCCATTCAACGAAGGATCGTTCACCATCAACGTCAGCACACTTCCGGGAGTATCTCTCGAGGAATCTGACAGGATAGGACAACGTGCAGAACAAATCCTGCTGTCTGTCCCGGAAATAAAGACTGTAGCCAGGAAAACAGGACGCGCAGAGCTTGACGAGCACGCCTTGGGTGTGAATGTCTCTGAAATAGAGGCTCCATTTGAACGCGATGACCGTCCCGTAAGTGAAATCCTCGATGAGATTCGCCACAAGCTGTCGGAGATTCCCGGAGCGTCAATCGAGATAGGGCAACCAATCAGCCACCGCATAGACGCAATGCTAAGCGGGACACAGGCAAACATCGCGATAAAGATTTTCGGAGATGACCTCAACCGCATGTTCTCTCTGGGAAACCGCATCAAGGAAGAGATTGAGTCCGTAGAGGGTATCGCCGACCTCAACGTTGAGCAACAGATTGAACGCCCGGAAATCAAAATCACACCCAAGCCGGAAATGCTCGCCCGTTTCGGCATACCTCTGCCGAAATTCAACGAGTATGTCTCCACATTGCTTGGAGGCGAGGAAGTGGGACAAATCTATGAGGGAAACTTCAGCTTCTCACTCGTGGTCAGGGCATCCGAGAGCTGCCGAGGCTCGATTGAGGATATCAGACGGTTGCTTATCGACACCGCCGATGGCGGGAAAGTGCCTCTCTCTGACGTGGCAGACGTGGTCTCCACTTCCGGTCCGAACGCCATAAACAGAGAGAACGTGACACGCAAGGTGGTGGTGTCGGCAAATACCAGCGGACGCGACCTCGGCAGCGTGGTCAATGACATCCGTCAGCGTATAAGCAGCAACATTACATTGCCGCAGGGCTACCACATAGAATACGGCGGACAGTTCGAGAGCGAACAGGCGGCAAGCCGCATTCTTCTGCTCACCTCTCTCGGCAGCATTGTCATAATCTTCCTCCTGCTGTTCATGCAGTTCCGTAATGCAGTAGAGAGTGGTGTGGTGCTCCTCAACCTTCCCTTCGCGCTCATCGGTGGTGTTCTCGTGTTGAGATTCACATCGGGGGAAATGAGCATACCGGCCATAATCGGATTCATCTCCCTCTTCGGCATCGCCACCCGAAACGGCATGCTACTGATTTCGCGCTATAACATGTTGCGCAAGGAGAAGGGCATGTCGGTTATGAAATGTGTCATGGAAGGGTCAACCGACCGTCTCAATCCAATTCTTATGACAGCCCTTACATCCGCCTTGGCGCTGGTGCCCCTCGCCGCACGTGGCGACCTTCCCGGCAACGAGATTCAGAGCCCCATGGCCATTGTGATTCTCGGCGGTCTGATTTCATCTACAATCCTCAATGCATTCCTCATTCCCATAATGTATGTATGGATGCACCGTAAGAACGACAACTCTAATAAAAACTCCGCAAAATGCACAGAATAAAGATAATATTCGCTTTCCTCTTTATCATCACCTCCTCAACAGTCAAAGCCGAGGGGAACGGACTCGGTTCTCTTCTCAAGAAAGCGGAAGAGAACAACTTGTCGCTCCAGGCTGCAAGGCAGGAAATCAATGCCGCCGGCTTTGAACTGAGCGCGGAAAACACATTGGAACCCACCTCGGTGGAATATAGTCCTTTCTTCCGGAATGGGGCTTCCGGGGTGGCAAGTTCCGAACTCGTAGTGTCGCAGGAGTTCGATTTCCCGACTCTCTATGCGGCCCGTGGCAAAGCCGCGAAGCTGCAGGTGGCTACCCTTGAGGCAGGATATGCCTCTTTACGTCGCGACATCCTCCTGTCGGTCAATCAGACATACCTTGACATTATTGGCCTTAAAAAGGAGCGAGACGTGCTTGATGAACGCGTGGCCGTGGCCGACACTCTCCTATCACTGTTTCAAAGGCGCCTTGAACTGGGATTCGCCACGGCTCTCGAGGTCAACAGAATCAGGATGGAACAAATGGACCTAAGGTCGGAAATCCTGCGCAATGAGTCGGAATATGGCAATGCCATGGCTTCACTTGAACTGCTCTGCGGAGCCATGCCGGGATCGTTGGAAATAACAGACCGGGAATATCCCCTTGCCCTCCCCTCTCTCAAAGATGGCTTCCAGGCAACAGATTTGATAATGAACGACACCGGGATACTTGCAGCCCAGTCTGCCCTCGAAGCCTCCGGCCAGGAGGTGAAAGTGGCGCGTCAGGGATGGATTCCGAAATTATCAGCCGGCTACCGACGCAACACGGAGCTGGACGAGGCAAGCAACGGATTCCTGGTCGGGGCTTCTTTCCCGCTCTTCTCCACCTCCCGCAAGGTGAAAGCGGCGGCGGCCAGACAGGCCGCCGCGCAAATAAACCTGGAGGATGCCCGGCTTAAAGCAGTGTCTGAAATGGAAGCGAACATCAAAGAGTATTCCCGCCTCCTGGAGTCGTTGAAGATAATAGACCTCAACCTGATCAACGAGACTCTTGCCCTGATGAGGAAATCCGTTGACTCCGGCAACATGACAGCCACCGATTTCTACATGGAGTCTGACAATCTATATCAGAAAATCGGCAGCTATCTGACAATCGAGAACTCCCTGCAGAAGACTCTCGCCACACTCCGGCGCAACACCCTCTGACACCGTCATCCCATATCAATCAGCATTGACGTCAGCGGCGCACCTTCGCGCTTCGTCCGTTCTCCGTTATGACGTATATTCCAGCAGGAAGCCTGCCGAGTCCGGCATAGCCACCCACAAGTCTGCCATCAAGACTGTATATCCTCGCTTCCGGCGAAAACTCATAAACAGCGTCCTCCACCTTCATCACACCGGCATGGCCGGTTGGCACTCTGAAAAGACGCACGTTGTCAAAACAGAACCAGTCTGTCTCACATATACGTGTCTTGCTGAAAGATATATCCAACACTCCCCCTTCCGCATACGCTATCAGGTAGTTGGCATAATTATCACTCGATTCTGAGAACACCGTGTTGGCTTCCGCCATGGTATTAGGCGCGCCCCACCAATAGCCGTCATGCACCTCCGACATCAACGACACCACTGGCTTAGACATATCATTGACTGTAAACGAAGCAAGCAATTCCTCGCTTCCGTCGGCATGGCGGGAATATGCCTCCGGATGACTGCCGTTGCGGTAATAACCCTGCGCATAAACAAGATACCATCCATCCTCAAGTCCGGACACCTGCTGTGAAATATTGAAACCTGAATTGAAAATCTCCGCGACATGCTCGTTTACTGTCGGATTTCCTCGCCAACCGCTATTGTCGCCGTTCTTTTCAAAATGAGGATTTGTCAACGCTTCTGTAATTTCATCCGATATCGCCATCACTCCCTTATAATAGGTTTCCAAAGCGGAATCAAGAGTCGCCACGACACCCTTTATCGCCTCCTCGTCACCAGTCTTCAGTACGGTCTCCGCATTCCCGGCAACCACACGAAGCGCGTCTCCGCCATCGACATCATCAAAAGCTACTGTCTGTGCCTCGGAAATCATCCTGCGCAATTCTGCCGAAACGCCGGTCTCCGCCACCGGAGAAAGCTCCCGAGGGGTTGTGCTGAAAACAATAGCAGGAATCTCAAGCGGCTCTGACGCAGGAACGCCCCTGAGCCTCATTACCGTCAAGGAATATGGTTCGAATGTATAGTGCATTTTTGTTGCCACACCCTCTATCCGGCGACTCTCCGGGGAAATAAGATCCGGGACACTGAACGAATTCTCATCCCAAAGCGATGCGGCACTCATGACAGTCGCCACCCCTTCAGGCTCGAGTCCTTCAGCATTCACATTCAAGTCAAGGGCCAACGGATTTCCCTCGGCATTCACGACCTTCAGCACAATCTCTCCCGCCTCCTCATCATATCCGGCATGAGCCGCAATACGCCCGGTGGTTCCGGTTCCAAAATCGTAACTGCAATAGAGTTCTCCATCGATATACCCCTCCACAACACCATTCCTGCACACCAACTTCAGGGAATACCATCTCCCACTTTCAATCCGCAAAGGCTTACGCTCCGAGATTATCGTGCCTGTCCCTGAATTTACATCCTCTATCGCCACACCCGTATTGTTCCATCCTCCTATATTCAGCTGATAATAATGGTTCCAGTCTTCATCGTCGCATCCGAACACAAGAAGGAAACCCTCAGCCCCCGAAACCTTCTTCGCCTCTACCTCAATTACACAGTCGCGGAATGCAAGACGGTTCATCAGCGATATGCATCGCGTCTGATTGGGAGCCGACTGAGAGAATATCCCATCCTCATCCACACTCCACTCTCCTTGCATGTCAGCCCATTCGGCACGTAAACCGGAAAAATCCGCTACGTATAGGGCATTCCCTTCATGGTCGCTCACCTTAAAATTGCGGAACTCTGCCGACGTTGACCACGTCCCGACACCGACACGTCCCTCATATGCGGGACCAATGCGCTCTGACAGGAGAGACGATACTATATTGTAGGTAGGAAGATTCCCTGCGAACATCTTCTGCGTGTAATAGGATGCACGGCCGAACACCTCGCCAGAATGCTGCCATATCAGGTTACACGTCCAGTTGGGTGCGTTGTCGTTGGTGATGAGGGGTGCATACGAGGCCATCCTGACAAGGTCGGAATTCCTTTCCATATCCATCATGAACACAGCCTCCGAAAGTGCGGCGTCCATATTTCCAGATCCGACATTAACGTTGGTGGCATACTCTCCGACATATACCTCATAGTTGCCTCTCGGCACATCATCGAATATCCTGCGGTTATTATAGAAAAAATCAGGAGCCACATACCAGTGAGGGTCGATCATATCCGTTCGGACTCCGAACTCCTCGGCATGCTCAAGCCCCATTGTATTGAGGAATGTGAGTTGGGGATATTCCTCTTTGAGCCTGCCATATATATACTTATAGTTCGCGTCATACCTCGCGGTAAAATTCTCGTTCCCTATTTCCACATACCTCAAAGGGAAGGGGTCAGGATGGCCGGCCTGCGCACGCCGTGCCGCCCATTCATTGACCGAAGGGTCGCCGATGGCATATTCTATGGCATCCCTTATCTCCTCGTAATACGCCTCTACATCATCTCCCGACACATACTGTCCTCCCCATCCTATGCATGACAGTCCGGCGTTCCCCACAAACATACAATCCATTCCGGCATCTTCACAGAACTGTAGAATCTCATGATAGCCCATGCCCCACGTGGAGCGGTAGCCCCATAAGTCATACTCTCCGGGACGGGTCATGGGATCGCCGAGAGTCTCCTTCCATCTGACCCGATTGCCAAGCACCATCCCCTCCACGATGCACCCTCCCGGCCAACGCAGGAAACTGGGCTTCAAGTCAACCAGGAATCGGGCGATGTCAGGGCGCATGCCATTCGGGCGTCCCATGAAAGTGTCCTGTGGGAAAAGTGAGACATAGTCGGCATAGACAGTGCCGTCACCTGAAAAAACCAATGCGAAATTACCGTCCTTAACATCCGCGGAGGCAGTCAACACCCCCTTATATTCCACCCATTCCCCCGATGCCTCCGCATCAAATTCCGTTTCGGCGATCACCTTTACGCAGTCTGAATCATAGATTATCGCTTTCACCTTGCCCGAATAATCTTTCGTGTTGAGATAAAACCGAAGGTCGTAAGCGGCATCCTTATCCACCGCAATCCCCCAGTATCCGGAATTTATCAATCGTGCGACAGCACCTGAAGAAGCTCCGCTCATTGTAAGCCTCATCGCGTTCGGGGTAGCCTCATGAAGCGGCTTCTCCGGAATTTCCACATCATGCGACATCTCACATCCCCGGCTGTCGATTCTCCAGCCGGTCATCTTCTTCGCAGTGTAATCCCAGTCCCACGTCAGCTGACGTGTGGTGAGCGTGTTGTATTCTATGAATGAATCGGTCTGAATCCTGTTCGCGGCGATTTCATGGAAACCTCCCGGAATGGTATGTTCCTCAAAACCCCGGTTCTGAATCATCTCCGCATACAGACCTCCATCGCCCGAATGATTGATTTCCTCAAAGAAAATCCCATACATCCCCGGATTGATATCATGCCCCCGGCGCGCGGCATCCACATATAGAGTTCCCTGAGCCATACAGGGTGATGCAGTGGCAAATACTGCAAAAGCCGTCAAATCTCTTAATAGTCTCATGGTTATGACAGGTTGTTGAATTCTTCCGCAAAAATAACATAAAAATCCGACTCTCAACAGAAACCTCCGACAAAAAATCACACCTGGGAGGAAGCGTGGGCATTGGTTTGGAAAAGCGGCTTTTATTTCGTAAATTTGTGGATTCAAACGTGGAAGTCCGGGGAAGGCTCCTTGTGGAAAGGCCGACAGCGGACAAATCCCAAGTTTTACGAATCCGACTATGAACGAACTTTTTTCAGTGAAAGACAAGGTGGTGGTAATCACCGGCGGCACCGGCGTGCTCGGGGCCTGCATCGGGAAACACCTCGCCCTCGAAGGCGCCAAAGTGGTGCTGTTAGGACGCCGCAAGGATGAAGGCGACAAGCTCGTGGATGAAATTAAAGCCGCCGGAGGCGAGGCCATGTTCCTTGTCACCGACGTGATGGACCAAGCGACAGTGCAAGGGAACTGCGATGAAATCCTCGCACGCTACGGAAAGGTCGATGCGCTTCTCAACGCAGCCGGAGGGAACATGCCAGGGGCCACGATAGCCCCCACTGGCACATTCTTTGACGTTAAGGTAGAAGACTTCGAACGCGTACTCAACCTCAACCTCACAGGCACCGTCATACCCACCCAAGTTTTCCTGCGCCCGATGGTGGAAGCCGGACAAGGCTCTATCGTCAACTTCTCATCAATGGCGGCATTCCGTCCCATGACCCGCGTGCTCGGATACGCCGCCGCCAAAGCCGGCATCAGCAACTTCACGGCATTTATGGCAAACGAGGTGGCCACTAAATTCACCTCCGGGATACGCGTCAACGCCATAGCCCCTGGATTCTTCCTCACCAACCAAAATCGCGCCCTGCTCACTAACCCCGACGGTTCCCTCACAGAACGCGGACAGGATGTGATTCGCCAGACTCCCTTCAAGCGTTTTGGCCGCCCCGAGGAACTCTGCGGCACAATCCAATATCTCATAAGCGACGCCGCGTCGTTCGTAACCGGCACCGTGGCCGTGGTGGACGGCGGATTCAACTCCTTCGCGATGTAACCCTATAAAGCAACATAAAGCATATACAGAAATGGCAAAAATCGGAAGTGTAATGACTCCCAAAGCCCGTAAGGCCATGCTCCTCGGCAGCGGGGAACTCGGCAAAGAGGTGGCCCTTGAGCTCCAGAGGCTCGGTGTAGAAGTGATTGCCTGCGACAAATATCCGGGTGCCCCGGCCATGCAGGTGGCCCACCGCTCCTACGTGTTCAACATGCTCGACGGCGACGAACTGCGCAAAATCGTGGAGAAGGAGCGTCCCGACCATATAATCCCGGAAATAGAGGCCATAGCCACCCCGACCCTCCTTGAGCTGGAAAAAGAGGGCTTCAACGTCACTCCCACTGCACGCGCTGCATGGCTCACGATGAACCGCGAGGGGATACGCCGTCTCGCGGCCGAAGAGCTTGGCGTAGCCACATCCCCCTACCGTTTCGCATCCACCCGCGAGGAATTCGAAGAGGCCGTAAAGGAAATCGGAATCCCCTGCGTAGTGAAACCTATTATGAGTTCATCAGGCCACGGGCAGAGCGTGGTGCGCTCAGAAGAGCAGATTGACAAGGCATGGAAAGAGGCGCAGGAAGGCGGACGCGCAGGAGCAGGACGTGTCATCGTCGAGGGCTTCGTGGATTTCGACTATGAAATCACCTTGCTGACCGTCAGAAGCATATCCGGCACAACATTCTGCGAACCCGTAGGACACATACAGGTGGACGGCGACTACAGATATTCATGGCAACCTCAGCCGATGTCGAATGCAGCTATCGAATCCGCAAAAGATATTGCACGCAAAGTGACTGACGCTCTCGGCGGCTATGGAATCTTCGGCGTGGAGCTCTTCATCAAAGGGGACAACGTGATTTTCAGCGAGGTGTCGCCGCGTCCGCACGACACCGGAATGGTGACCATGATTTCCCAGGACCTCTCCGAATTCGCCCTCCACACCCGTGCGTTGCTCGGTCTCCCGGTACCGGCCATCGACTTCTTTGGTCCTTCCGCATCCAGGGCCATCGTTGTGGAAGGCAACTCCGATTGCGTTGAATTCGACGGACTTGAGAACGTCCTGGCGGAACCGGGCACACAGATACGCATATTCGGCAAACCCGAAGTACACGGCCACCGCCGCATGGGCGTGATTCTCGCCAGAGGCAATTCCGTGGAAGAAGCCAAAGAGAAGGCCGCCAAGGCCTACGATGCCTTGAAAGTCAAGCTTCTCTGACCCATACAGGTGAATATTTATCCAACACTGACGGAATCCGGGGACTGGAGGGACCGCAATCCCTCCGGATTCCGGATTCTTAGGATATTCGCCGTCTCGCACCTCCCCTAAAGCAGGCATTCCTCTTTCACTATCCGGAAAATCACTTGCTGCTATAGAAACAATCTATCAAAACCCGCAAACATTATCGGAAAGCTGATGTTAATTTTGCGACGAATTTAAAAACGATAGATTATGTCTGCATCATTGATTGTATGGCTCGTGGTGGCCGGGCTTCTTTTCATCATCCTTGTTGCAAGGATTGTAGCTGAATACAGCAATACTAAAAACGGAAAGGACTCCGACAGGGAACGTCGCTTCAAGATTATAGAACTTGGACGTGAAAAAGATGAATTCTATATTCCCGGCGATGCCACAGGTATCGCCCGATATGACGACTATGACCAATATTATAATTGATTCATCAGCTACGGAGACATCAATCCGGCACGACAAGCCGGCACATCAGACACCCTCATCGAAAGAGGTTTGTCTTTTCCTTTCGGAATACGCGGTGACGCTTCTCGCGTGCGGGGCCACCTGTATCCGCCTTGAGAAAAACATTAACCGCATGGCCCATGCCTTCGGCAAGAGAGCGGAAGTGACAATTATGCCACGTCATATACATATGACGGTATGCGAAGACGGCGCCGACGACATCTTCACATCCATAGCTACAGTGAAAGGGGCGCCTATAAGTTTCTCTCTCAACACAAAGCTCAGTCAACTGAGCTGGAATGTTAAAGACAACGGCATCCCCTTGCAGGAGGCAAAAAAGAGGTTCCGGGAAATCGCGTCGTCCGACACGGAGAACCAATGGCTCACCCTCCTGCTCGCATCCCTGGCAAACGCCTCGTTCTGCGGTATTTTCGGAGGAGACGCTATAGCGATGGCTATCGTTTTCGTGGCCACAGCTACAGGATTCAACCTGAAGCAGGTACTCGTCGGGAAAGGGATGGACGTAAGGGCGGTTTTCTTCATATGTGCGTTCGTGTCATCCGTCATAGGAGCCACTGACTTCCTGTTCCCGTCAGGAGGGACACCATCGATTGCCGTCGGAACGAGTGTTCTCTATCTTGTGCCCGGCATCCCGTTCCTGAATTCATTCAGCGACCTCCTCTACCGCCACTACATCTGCGCTTTCAGCCGCTTCACCGACGCGGTGGTCCTCACAGGATGTCTATCAATGGGACTATGTCTGGGGATGTGGGCCATGAGAGTCGGGATGTTCTGAAACGAGCTAATCGCACTAATAAATCCTCACCAACACCTATCATATATCCGTCATGTTGTTTGAATTCTTTAAAGACGCCATCCTCGCCGCCATCGCGGCAATCGGATTCGGGGCTATCAGCAGGATTCCCCGTAGAGCTTACCTGTTTTGTGGCCTTATAGCCGCGATCGGTCACTCCCTCAGGTTCCTGCTCATGAATCCTGACTTAGGCCACCTCCACATCCTGCTCGCCACCGCCATTGCCTCTCTGCTTATCGGCACTCTCGCGGTGTTCGCATCCCCTTTGGCCAAGACCCCGGCGGAAGCATACCTCTTCCCTTCCCTGCTCCCGATGATTCCCGGAATCTACGCCTATAAATCTTTCGGAGGGATGGTGATGTGCCTACTTGGGGAATCGAAGTCCCAGTTCGACTATTATTTCTATCAGTTCGCGGAAAACGGCCTGATATGCGTGGCGATTATTATGGCAATGGTCACCTGCGCCACAATCCCCATATTCACATTCAAGACCACGGCATTCACCGCGACAAGATAGCATGGCGGCGGAAAAGCTTCCACCCACACCGCATCTTCTCTTTATCACTACAACCTAAGCATGGAACTACGTCAACTCAAATATTTCGTGAAAGTGGCCGAGACTCTTAATTTTTCAGAGGCAGCCAAAGCTCTTTTCGTCACCCAAAGCACCCTCTCCCAACAGGTGAGGCAACTCGAAGACTCCCTCGGCACCCAACTCCTCGCACGGACATCTCACTCAGTGGCTCTCACTGAGGCTGGAACGGAACTGCTCCCCTTCGCCAGGCAGACCCTTCTCGACGCCTCTCTATGCCAGCAACGTATCCATGACCTCGAAGAAGGTCTGGGCGGCACACTCCATATCGGCGTCACATATTCCTTCAGCCCTATACTCACAGAGTCGCTGTTCTCTTTTATGGCAATGTACCCGAAGGTAAAGCTAAACATCCTCTATAAGCCGATGACTGAGCTTATGCAGCTCCTCATGGCGAGAGAACTCGATTTCGTGCTTGCCTTCAAGCCTTCGCAACAGATGCCCGGAGTCGAGTCGCACTATCTTTTCCAGAATTATCTCGCCGTAATCGTAGCAGAATCACATCCTCTCGCAAAAGAGAAAAGCGTGAATCTCGAACTGCTGAAAAAATACGACCTCGCTCTGCCCTCCCAGGGACTGCAGGCCAGAAACCAGTTCGACCGTATAATCGGCGACCGCATATCGGAACTAAGAGTGAAAATCGAACTCAATGAGGTCAACATTCTCCTAAAGCTTATACGTCAGGGGATTCTGGCGTCTGTGCTGGCTGAAGCCTCGATTCTCAACGAAAGCGGAGTGGTGGCAATACCCTTCGCGGAAGGGGAGCCCGAAATGAACGGATGTGTCCACACTCTGCGCGACTCCTACAGGAAGAAGTCCATGCAGGAATTCATCAAGATTCTCAGTTCGTCGATTGCCGTCAGGACCCGACAGAACGCCTGGCTCTGACCCTCGGCGTATGGGCAATCCACGACTCACGCCATCGCCACCTGCCATATTATGTATCCCACATAACACGCCACCAAGAAACCTCCCTCCCAACGGGTGACGGTGCGCTTCCCGAAACGCCATCCGAAAAACCAGAAAAGGAACGCGGCGACCGTCATCACAAGCAGGTCGGCCACCCCTATCGCGCCGAATGGCAACGGGATGATTGTGGATGTAAGTCCGAGCACCAGGAAAATATTGAAAATATTGCTTCCAATCACATTCCCGATGGCTATACCCGGCTTTCCCTTCAAGGCAGCAGCCACGGAGGTGGCAAGCTCAGGCAACGATGTCCCGGCGGCGACGATGGTCAAGCCTATAACAGCCTCGCTCATCCCCAGTGAACGGGCAATCCCGGAGGCCCCGGCCACGAATCTGTCGCCACCGTAAATTAGGCCTGCGAGTCCGGCCACTACCCACACCACACTCTTCCACATCGGCATGGGCGCCTTCGC
Source organism: Muribaculaceae bacterium (assembly GCA_029058745.1). GTDB lineage: Bacteria > Bacteroidota > Bacteroidia > Bacteroidales > Muribaculaceae > Lepagella. The sequence goes on along the minus strand of JAIDXM010000109.1, from coordinate 43,964 downwards.
CGCGACATTCTCCGCCGTCGGGTCGGCCGGACCATCACCACTTCCCGACGTGGCCTGAGAGAAGGTATAGCGCATGAACACCATAAAAAACAGCAGCAAAAGGATGCCGTCAATGCGGTCAACCACCCTCTCTCCGGGGATTCCGAGAAAGGGGCCGCTCCCTATGGCGAGCAATGCCACCGACGCGAGCGCCACTAACGGAATCTCATTCTCCATAACCGACCGGACTATCACGATCGGCCTCACCAAAGCCACAACTCCAATTATCATGAAGACATTGAATATATTGCTGCCCACCACATTCCCCACAGCAAGCGCCGCGCTCCCCTTGAACGCGGATATCATACTTATCGACAATTCCGGAGCCGACGTGCCGAACGCCACAACAGTGAGTCCTATCACAAGATCGCTCACCCCCCACTTGCGTGCAAGCGCGGAGGCGCCGTCGGTCAGCGCGTTCGCTCCGACAAGAATCAGGACAAGCCCGAGAACCAGCCATAGATAATCCATATATTTTCAATTTACCAGTTTGTGAATGAATCGGCATCTTCCGGCCCAAAGCCGGCCTGCCATGTCAACTTCTCTAACAAATCCAATTATATTTTAGTCTAAAAATGTATAAAAAAGCAATAAATACACCCGATGTTACAAAATCATCTCCCTTTTGAAACAAATATTACACTTATTTATTATCCTAATTTACTATCTTTGCAAAGTGATTCGCCTCTTCTCCACAGTTTCGAATTCTATCAAAATATAATATCAATGAAAAAAGAAATCATGAACCGTGCGGCCGACAACATTCGTATACTGGCTGCCTCAATGGTTGAAAAAGCCAAATCAGGCCACCCCGGAGGAGCTATGGGTGGAGCAGACTTCATAAATGTGCTCTTCAGCGAATATCTCGTGTTCGACCCTGCCGACCCCAACTGGTATGCACGCGACCGCTTTTTCCTTGACCCCGGACATATGGCCCCGATGCTCTACGCGCAGCTTGCCCTCATCGGGAAATATTCCATCGACGAACTCAAAGAGCTCAGACAATGGGGAAGCCCCACCACCGGACATCCGGAGTTTGACATCGCACGTGGCGTGGAGAACACATCCGGACCTCTCGGACAAGGACACACATTCGCGGTGGGCGCCGCGATTGCCGCGAAATTCCTCGCCGCTCGCACCGGCAACCCGGGCTTCAGCAAGGAAACAATCTACGCTTATATCTCCGACGGCGGAATCCAGGAGGAAATCTCCCAGGGTGCAGGACGTGTGGCCGGCACACTCGGACTGGACAACCTCGTGATGTTCTACGACTCCAACGACATCCAGCTTTCAACTGAGACAAAAGAGGTGACTTCGGAAGACACCGCCATGAAATACCGTTCCTGGGGATGGAACGTGATTGAAATCAACGGCCACGACGTTGACCAGATCCGCCTCGCGCTCGATGCCGCCAAGAAAGAGACCGAACGCCCCACCCTCATCATCGGAAAATGCGTGATGGGTAAAGGCGCGCGCAAGGCTGACAACACTTCTTACGAACACAACTGCAAGACCCACGGAGCCCCTCTCGGAGGCGACGCATTCCGCAACACCATCACCAATCTCGGGGGCAACCCCGATGATCCGTTCGTTATTTTCGACGAGGTGAAGGAACTGTATGCCGACCGTGCAAAAGCCCTGAAGGGAATCGTGGAGGAACGCAAAGCCGAAGAGAAAGCATGGGCTGACGCGAATTCCGAGAAGGCTGCCGAACTCAACGACTGGTTTGAGAACAAAGTCCCGGCCATCGACTGGAGCAAAGTGGAGCAGAAGGAGAACGACGCCACACGCAACGCCTCCGGAGCCGTACTCGCGGAGCTGGCCAAGCAGGTGCCCAACATGGTATGCTCATCTGCCGACCTCTCTGAAAGCGACAAGACAATCTCCTTCCTCAAGCAGACCCATTCATTCCAGAAGGGCGATTTCTCAGGAGCCTTCTTCCAGGCAGGTGTGGCTGAGCTCACGATGGCCTGCTGCTGCATAGGCATGGCCCTCCATGGAGGAGTAATCGCAGCTTGCGGCACATTCTTCGTATTCTCCGACTATATGAAACCCGCTGTGCGTATGGCGGCCCTCATGGAACTCCCCGTGAAATTCATCTGGACCCACGACGCATTCCGTGTCGGTGAAGACGGTCCGACCCACGAGCCTGTAGAGCAGGAAGCTCAAATCCGACTCATGGAGAAGCTTAAAAACCACCATGGCCGCAACTCTGTGCTCGTGTTGCGCCCTGCCGATGCCGAGGAGACTACCCAGGCCTGGAAACTCGCGATGGAGAATGTATATACCCCCACCGCACTCATCCTCTCCCGCCAGAACATCACCAACCTCCCCAAAGGGAACGACTATTCACTCACTGCAAAGGGCGGATATGTAGTGGCCGGGTCTGACGAGAATCCTGACGTGGTGCTTGTGGCCACAGGTTCAGAGGTGTCAACTCTTGTTGAGGGCGCAAAGAAACTTCGCGAAGACAGCATACGGGTAAGGATCGTGTCGGTTCCTTCTGAGGGCCTGTTCCGTAGCCAGCCTGCAGCATATCAGGCGGAAGTGCTCCCGAAAGGGATAAAGAGATTCGGTCTGACTGCCGGACTCCCCGTCAACCTTCTCGGCCTTGTCGGCACCGACGGTAAAATCTGGGGACTCGAATCGTTCGGATTCTCAGCTCCCTACAAAGTGCTCGACGAGAAACTTGGCTTCACCGCCGACAACGTATATAACCAGGTGAAATCAATGTTCTGACACTCTGCGGCAAGCATATCTTACATAATGCATGGTTTATGATTCATAATGCATTATGAATCATAAACCATGCATTCACACAATCGAAAATCGTGAATTGACCATAAATCTAACCTTGGATTCCGGAACGGAATCATATAATAACCTGTTCTATCTAAATCTATGTTTCTCTTAGGATATGACATAGGCAGTTCATCCGTAAAAGCCGCTATAGTTGATGCCGCCTCAGGAAAATGCGTGGCATCCGATTTCTTCCCTAAATCAGAAGCCCCCATAAAGGCCCTCAAAGAGGGATGGGCAGAGCAATCCCCCGCCAACTGGTGGGAATATCTCACTCAAGCCACACATGCGGTGCTCAAAGAAAGCGGAGTGAATCCTGCCGACATAAAAGCGATAGGAATCAGCTATCAGATGCACGGCCTTGTGGCCATTGACAAGAACCTCAACGTATTGAGAGACGCAATCATATGGTGCGACTCCCGAGGCGTGCCTTATGGCGACAAAGCTTTCAAGGAGCTTGGCGCCGACATCTGTCTTCCCAGACTTCTGAACTCGCCCGGCAATTTCACCGCCGCGAAACTTCGTTGGCTTAAAGAAGAAGAACCGGAAGTGTTTGAAAAGATTTACAAGGTGATGCTCCCCGGCGACTACGTGGCTATGCTGCTCACCGGAGAAATCTGCACCAACCCCGAAGGACTGTCGGAATATATGCTCTGGGATTTCAAGGAGAACGCGCCGGCAAGGTTCCTGATGGACCATTACGGATTCGATCCATCCATATTCCCGGATGTAAAACCTACATTCTCTGAACAAGGACGACTTACGGCCTCCGCTGCCGCCCACCTGGGACTTGCTCCGGGCACCCCCGTCACCTACCGTGCCGGCGACCAACCGAACAATGCCCTGTCGCTTAACGTCTTCAATCCGGGAGAAGTGGCATCCACAGCCGGAACCTCCGGTGTGGTGTATGGAATTAACGGCACCGTTGACTACGACCCGCGTTCAAGAGTCAATAACTTCGCGCATGTCAACCATTCCGGACAGCAAACCCGGATAGGGGTCATGACCTGCATAAATGGCACCGGGATTCTGAACACATGGGTGAAACGCAATGTCGCCCCGGAAGGAATCAGCTACGCCGATATGAACGCTCTCGCCGCCAAAGTGCCTGTCGGAAGCCAGGGAGTCACGATACTCCCCTTCGGCAACGGGGCGGAACGCGTGCTTGAGAACCGCCAGATCGGATGTTGCATAAACGGTGTGAACTTCAATATACACAACCGTTGCCACATCATCCGTGCCGCCCAGGAAGGGATAGTCTTCTCATTCATGTATGGCATGGAAATCATGGAAAGCATCGGAATGGACATCAAACGGATACATGCCGGAAATGCCAACATGTTCCTCAGTCCCATATTCCGCGACACCCTCGCGTCTGTGTCGGGAGCCACCATCGACCTTGTCGATACCGACGGTGCGGCAGGAGCCGCCAAAGGTGCCGGAATCGGAGCCGGAATATACAAGGACCCCGCCGAGGCTTTCAGCTCGCTGAAGGTGATAGACGTGATTGAGCCGGCATCCGACCGTAGGCCATATCTGGAAGCCTACGCACGATGGAAGCATGAACTCGCCCTGAAAATTGAATCAGTAGAATAATACAACACCTTAACGAAGCCTATATCGACTTCATAAATTTTAACCTAAAAAACCATATAGAGAAATGGCAAAGAAAGAATATTTTCCCTCGATAGGGAAAATCAAATTCGAGGGTACTGACAGCTATAATCCCCTCGCCTACAGATATTACGACGCTGAGAAAATCGTGCTCGGCAAACCAATGAAGGAATGGCTCAAGTTTGCTATGGCATGGTGGCACACTCTTTGCGCCGAAGGTGGCGACCAATTCGGCACCGGCACCAAGAAATTCCCCTGGAACGACGCTCCCGACCCAATGACTGCCGCCAAACAGCGTGCCGACGCCGGTTTTGAAATCATGCAGAAGCTGGGAATAGAATATTTCTGCTTCCACGACACCGACCTTATCGGCGACCTCACTGACATTGAAGACTATGAGAAACGCATGGGTGAAATCACCGCATATCTCAAGGAGCTTATGGCAGAGACCGGAATCAAGAATCTCTGGGGCACAGCCAACGTGTTCGGAAATGGACGCTATATGAACGGGGCCGCCACAAACCCCGACTTCGACGTTGTGGCACGCGCAGCAGTCCAGATTAAGAACGCAATCGACGCAACCATAGCCCTCGGAGGCCAGAACTATGTGTTCTGGGGTGGACGCGAAGGCTACATGAGCCTTCTCAACACCGACCAGAAGCGTGAGAAAGAGCATCTCGCCCGCATGCTCACCATTGCCCGCGACTATGCCCGTTCCAAAGGATTCACAGGCACTTTCCTCATCGAACCGAAACCAATGGAGCCAAGCAAACACCAGTATGACGTTGACACCGAGACTGTAATAGGATTCCTCAAAGCTCATGGACTCGACAAGGATTTCAAAGTGAACATCGAGGTGAACCACGCCACTCTCGCCGGCCATACCTTCGAGCACGAGCTCTGCGTGGCTGTAGATAACGGGATGCTCGGAAGCATCGACGCAAACCGTGGCGACTACCAGAACGGATGGGACACAGACCAGTTCCCTATCGACAATTATGAGCTGACCCAGGCAATGATGCAGATTATCCGCAACGGCGGACTCGGCAACGGCGGCACGAACTTCGATGCCAAGACCCGCCGCAACTCCACTGACCCTGAGGATATCTTCATCGCACACATCGCCGGTATGGACGCAATGGCCCGCGCCCTTCTCTCCGCCGCCGACATCCTGGAGAAATCGCCCTACAAGAAGATGCTTGCCGAAAGATACGCAAGCTTCGACAGCGGCGAGGGAAAGGCTTTCGAAGAAGGCGCACTCTCGCTCGAAGATGTTGTGGCATACGCCAAGACCAAAGGTGAGCCGGCTGTCACCTCCGGAAAGCAGGAGCTCTATGAGTCTATCGTGAACTTGTATGTCTTAAAAATTAACGAAAACCCACAACGGCGGGCCGTAGATAATTGCCGACGGCATCTCTCCGGCCCGCCTTCTTCAAACCTGATTAATCCATGAACAAACAAGACAACGGCAGCAAGACATATCTGTATGGGATTGTGTGTGTGGCTGTGCTCGGCGGTCTCCTCTTCGGCTATGACACCGCCGTGATTTCCGGAGCCGAGAAAGGTCTTCAGGCATTCTTCCTCGGAGCAAAGGATTTCGTATATACCGATGTCATCCACGGCATCACGTCGTCGAGTGCCCTGATAGGGTGTATAATCGGGAGCGCGTTATCCGGACTATGCGCCTCACGGCTCGGGCGCAAGAAGTCGCTCGCCATAGCCGGTGTGCTCTTTTTCATTTCCGCACTCGGCTCATATTATCCGGAGGCCTTCTTCTTCAACTACGGGATCCCGTCGCTCGGACTCCTCGCCTCGTTCAACATCTACCGCATAATCGGAGGCGTGGGTGTGGGCCTCGCATCCGCCATATGCCCCATGTATATCGCAGAGGTGGCTCCTTCAGGAATCCGTGGCACTCTCGTGTCGTGGAACCAGTTCGCCATCATCTTCGGACAGCTTGTGGTATATTTCGTGAATTTCCTGATTCTGGGAGAACACACCAACCCCATCATCGAGAGAATCGGGGAAACACTCTATGCCGTGAATCCGGCATCCGACCCCTGGACAATCCAGACAGGATGGCGCTATATGTTCGGCTCCGAGGGTATCATCGCCGCCCTGTTCACAATCCTCGTATGCTTTGTGCCGGAATCGCCGCGCTATCTCGCACTGAAAGGAAAAGACGCAAAGGCCCTGGATGTGCTGAGAAGAATCAACGGAGGGAAGGCCGCCGAGATTCTCGCGGATATCAAGAACACTGTCTCCGTGAAGAAAGAGAAACTGTTCTCATTCGGAATCACCGTGATATTCGTAGGCGTGATGCTCTCCGTATTCCAGCAGGCTGTCGGCATAAACGCCGTGCTCTATTACGCGCCTCGCATATTCGACTCAATGGGTATGGGGAATCCTATGATGCAGACCGTAATCATGGGAATCGTCAACATCCTGTTCACACTCGTGGCAATCTTCACAGTCGAGAAATGGGGACGTAAGCCACTCCTGATATATGGCTCTGCCGGAATGGCTATCGGAGCCTTCGGAGTGGCAGCCGCCAACATAATAGATGTAGCCCCGATTGTGCCGGTAGTGTCGATAATGATATACTCCGCATCGTTCATGTTCTCCTGGGGACCGATATGCTGGGTACTCATTTCCGAGATATTCCCCAACACGATAAGAAGCGCTGCAGTGGCTATCGCCGTGGCCTTCCAATGGATTTTCAACTTTATCGTGTCGTCAACATTCGTGCCGCTATATAATATGCGGGCCGGAGAGATGGGCGAGAGCTTCGGACACGTTTTCGTATATGCGCTCTATGGAGCGATTTGCGTACTGGCCGCATGGTTTGTGGCCAGGATGGTGCCCGAGACAAAAGGGAAGACTCTCGAAGAGATGTCTGCGCTTTGGCGGAAACGGAAATAGTACGGCCTACGTCCGATTCATATCGGGATATTCAAGGGAGCGCCCAATGCTCGTGGCAAGTATGAGATATGCCTCGCGCATTGGGCGTTTCGCTTCACATTAAAATCTCTCCATTATCCGCCATGTTGAGGAAAGGACTGCGCGTGGCGGATGCTTCGGCTTCCTCCACTCATGAATTTTTCAAACAAGAATTGTTTTTATATAAATATTTTATCATCTTTAACATTATTTAACTAAACGGGGGGGGTAATCTAAAAATTTTGACCTAATTTTGCATCCGTTTTGAAAATACTTCCGGGCAAATGACACGAATATATGCCAGAGTATCCTATGAGCCAATAGTCCGGACGGCATTTCCAAAATCCAAAACAATTACAAAAACGGCTTTCAGATTTAGCCAAAGAACCGACATAAAAACATTTACACGATTCCGCCGACAGAGGCGGGATATACAATTATATAACTACTGACCACATCAAGATGTCTTATTTCAGGATAGTCTTTTCTTCATTCTTGCTCATTGCATTCACCTCGGTGGGCACAAAGGCCCAGATTGCGGTGAAGACGAATCTCCTGTATGATGCCACCACCACTCCCAATCTGGGACTGGAGGCCGGAGTGGGCAAGAAATCAACCGTAAACATTGTTTATGGCCTTAACCCATGGACATTCCACTCCGGTTCAAAAGGAGACCGGAAAGCGAAACACTGGGTTCTGATACCCGAATACAGATGGTGGACATGTTCAAAATTCAACGGTCACTTCTTTGGCGTGCATGCCCTGGGAGGACAATTCAACGCCGCCAATGCCGCGATTCCGGTGCCTGGGTTCTTCTTCTCTGGAGAAAACCTTGCAAAAGGTGTGAAAGACTACCATTATCAGGGAGCCTTCGCCGGTGTGGGAGCCACCTACGGCTACCAATGGACACTCTCCCGACACTGGAACGCGGAAGCGGAAATCGGGATTGGATACTGCCACGCCTGGTATGACAAATTCCCATGCTATGAATGTGGGGCAAAAATCGGAAACGGGGGCTCGAATTATCTGGGAGTCACCAAACTGGGCCTTTCCTTAATCTACATCTTTTAAGCACGCCATCGATATGAGAAACATATATACGGCAATCATACTTGCCATGATGTCATCGGCCAACACCTTTGCTCAGGGGAGCGGCATATCAACGGAAGATGTCACCCTTTCTGTGGCCGGACAACACCTTAACGTCAGTGCGGAAATCATACTCGACTCCCTGAAGTTGGGAAGTAACCGCCAGGTTTTCGTGACCCCGGTGGTGAGGGGCGCGGCCGAGGAGGAAGCCACCCTCCCCTCCCTGCTCATCAGCGGCAAGAACATGCACTTCGCCTATCAGCGCGGTGCCCTGAAGGGGTTTGACGACATCTCTCGCCACGAAATTATTGACGAAGTGTGGCGACGCAACGGCAAGAAACAGAAATTCGACTATCTCGCGAGCGTGCCCCTTGAGAAATGGATGCGCCTCGGCGACGCCCGCCTGGCTTTCGTGTATGACTCTTGCGGATGCGGAGTAGAGCAGGGACAGCTAATAATGGATGAAATTCCACTCCATCTCAACCCCGCCAAGGAGATGCGGACTGCCATGGTGACACCCGCAGTGACGGAACTCCCCGTGGAAATACATGAGGGGAAAGCGCGTGTCCAGTTTGAAGTAGATAGGACAGAACTCCACGACTCCCCTTTCACCTGCCGCAACGGCCAGAAAATCGACAACCGCGAGCAACTGCGCATCATCGACGACTCCGTAAGCTACGCTCTCTCAGACCCGAATGTGGAAATAGCCGGAATCGCAATCTGCGGATACGCGTCGCCGGAATCGCCATACACCCATAACGACTACCTCGCCACAAACCGCTCTAAGGCCCTCGCTGAATACCTGGCCGACCGATACAACATCCCTCGCGACAAAAGCACATATTCAGCAGTGCCGGAAAACTGGAAGGAATTCCGCGAGCAGATTGTGAACAGCGACGAAATCACCGACCGGCAGCGTGCCGACCTCCTGGAGCTCATCGACCGTCCCGCCTATGGGCCCGCCGACTACGATGAGAAAGAGAAGGAACTGAAGACATCGCCGAAATTCGCAAAGCTTTACAGAAGCAAGATACTCCCTGAATGGTTCCCGCGTCTGCGTGCCACGACATTCGCCATCAGCACCAGGCTGAAGCCCATGGACGACAGGCATCTGGCCCGCATCATCGAGACTTCCCCGGAAAAGATGTCGCTCAACCAGATGTTCCGTGTGGCGCGTCTATACCCGGAAGGGAGCGACGAATTCAACAGAGTCATCGACATTGCCCTCGCCCACTACCCCGACAACGAGACGGCAAACCTCAACGCGGCGGCGGCCAAAGTGCGCTCCGGCGACTATGAGGCGGCAAAGCCGCTCCTCGACAAGGCCGGGATGTCGGCAGAGGTGTGCAACCTGCGTGGAATAATCGCCACAGCCGAGGGGGAGTTCGAGGAGGCCGAGAAGTGGTTTGAGAAGGCCGGAAATCTCCCGGAAGCATCGAAAAACCTCAACCTCCTGAGATAACGGACATTGACGAGCCGGAGGACTGTTACGCCCGGCTTTCTGCATATAGGCCACCGGCCAAAAATATCAAAAGGGCTGCATGACACCCTTACCGATTATAATAAGATTACATTTAACTAAACTACTGAATAATGAGACTTAAAGGATTATTATCAGGGGCGCTTGCTCTCTCTGTTCTCGCAGGCTGCTCCAATGAAGACCTCCCCACCAACGGGGGGCAGACTGTCGAGACCCCGGGCGGGTATCTGGCATTCAACATCCAGCTCCCGACCGTAGCCGGCACACGTGCCATCAACGACAATTACGACGACGGCACCACCAACGAATATCACGTTGACAACGCCGCCATCGTGATTTTCAAAGGCACTGACGAGATGAGCGCGACAGTGGCAGGAGCCTACGTGCTCTACGACATGGCCATGCAGGAGCCTGACAACGACAATGACAACATCACAACCCGCTATTCAAAGGTTGCAAAGATTGACGGTCTTGAAAGAGAGGAAGAAGACAAACTGTTTGCCCTCGCCATCCTCAACTACAATCCCGAAGTCATCTCCTGTGGCGACAATGGTGAACTGATGGTGAAAACCGCCAATTCTGGCACGAATCCCTCTACCGCTTTTACAGGGACATTCGCAGAACTTCTCGAAGCGCAGACCTCCCATCAGCTCTACAATGGGGAGAGCCGCAATTCCGACAAGTTCTTCATGACAAACGCTCCGCTATCCAGCGCAATCGGCAGCAAACGCGGAACCTTGGCTCCCCAAAAGCCTGAATTCAGTAATGTCAGAACTCTTGTGGAATTCGACCCCGGAAAAATACACGACACCGAGGCCGACGCGAAAAAAGACCCTGCCGCCTCGATATATGTGGAACGCGCCGTGGCGAAAGCCACACTCGAATCTGTCCCCACTTCAGCCACTATCGGAAATGAAAAATACGATATCAAGCTTTGGGGATGGTACGTCGATAACACTGAGCCGACATCCTACATTATACGCAATCTCGGAATCGGTAACGGCGTACTTGATGACTACCTCGGTTACACCACAGGGGGAGATGACTATGAAGCCTATAAGAACTACCGTTTTGTAGGCACCGAACCTATGGGGCAAATAAACAATGAGACTCCCGAAAATCTTTATCGAATATATTGGTGCGCCGACCCGCAATACAATGGCAAAGGCCATTTCCAATACAACACCTATTTCGTGAATGGAATAACCACAGAAAATGGAAAGCTATTCCAGGACAAGGACTATATATTCTATCCTCACGAGAATACCTTCTCAGTAGCCAATCAAAGCTACCACAACACGACACGTGCCGTATTCCGTATGACAATCGCTGTGGGTGGAGACAACAAGCCCGTGACATTCTTCACACTTAATGATGACGAGAACAACCTCTACACCAACATCGAGGATGCGACTTCTGTAATCTGGGGTTATCTGACAGATGACGAACCATCCACCGACACTCCCGGAAGCGGAGCTGTAAACGGCCACAACTCCGACATCCGCGAGGCATTCAAGGCGGCTCTCAATGAGGGTAAAAGCTTCTCATATGGGAAAAGCAATATCTCCATCACATTCAGCCATGACGCTGAGACCGGAGTATATTCTGTCACAGACATTAACCTGGTAGTTTCCAAAGAAGAAGTCGGGGCTGACAAGACTTTCAAGGTGGATCCCAACGTTGCATTCGCGGAAAGTGCGTCAAAGAAGGCCCTTATCAGCTATATCAACTCTACCTGGCGCATTCTTCAATATACTGACGGACATAGCTACTACGACCTCCGATTCATGCACTTCGCAGATGCGCCATCAAATGGAACATACGGTCCCAATGACCTCGCTCCATGGAAATGGGCAATCGAAACCCCCGAAACATCAAAAATCACCACCGAACAGGCCTACGGCAACGACACCAATTCCGAACCTTACTACCTCGGTCGCTACGGCATGGTGCGCAACAACTGGTATTCGGTTTCCATCGGTAACGTGTTTCATCTCGGTTCCCCAGTACCTCCGAAGGTGCAGAACGTGAACAAGTCTGACGACAACCACGATGTCCACAAATACCTCTCGTTCAAAATCAACATCCTCTCCTGGGCTAAACGTTCCCAGAATGTCGATTTCTGATTCCTGAACTGAGAGCCATCCAAGCTTCTCCGGCCATCCTCCGGAGGGCGTGCCAAAGGCATGGCGGGGGTGAAACCCCGCCATGTCACCAATCAAAAAAAATAAAAGCATCTATGAACCGCTTTTTCAATACTTTCCTACGCGGCATGGCGGCCATGGCGGCTGTCGCGGCCTCGACATCATGTTCCATGATGCAGGACAGTGTCGAAGACTGTCCCTTGGGGCTGTATGTGCGTTTCGTCTATGACTACAATACGCAGCGCGCCGACATGTTCAAGGACCACGTTGGCCATGTCACCCTGTTCCTATACGACGAGCAGGGGAATCTCGCGGCGACAAGGACAGTCTCCAATTCCGGGGCCGACGCTCCCCTTTCGCTATATGGCTACGCGATACATTTCTCTCCGGACGAACTCCGTCCGGGACGCTACCGGGTGCAGGCCGTGGCCATGCAACGCGACTGGCAGGAGGCCCTCGCGACTCCGGGCGCGAAATACCGCCGCAACTCCCCCTCCTCCCACGATGACCTCGTGATTGAACTCGACAGGGAAGATGACGCCTGCCACGGTTCGTCGCACCATGCCGTCAGCGACGCGGCCCCTCTCGACACTCTCTGGCACACCCTGAAAGTGATGAGCCACTTGCCTCAGGATGGAAACATTGTCCCGGCATTGCAGCGCACCTCGAAACCCTTCTCGGTATATCCACTCGACGAGCAGTTTGTGGAGGTGGCCGACAACCGTGCGACATACGCCACCGTCTCGCTCGTGCGCGACACAAAGCATCTTAACATCACCCTCCGCGAACTCGACGAGCCGGCTTCCGTGTCGGCCGACAGGTATGACGTGAGGATTCTCGACAACAACGCCACTCTCGCCCACGACAACGAGGTTGTCACCACCGACTCCCTCCACTATTCACCCTATGCCTCCTGGACAAGCCGCTTCCTCTCCGATGGCTCAATGGAAATCGAGACAATCCACAAAGGGAAGCCGGGACAATACGATATGGAAGGGGGTTCCAAAGGGGACTCAAAAGAGGAACCGGAGACCGTGCAGCGCACGGCCCACTACAACCTGATGTTCAACCGTCTCGTCTATAACACCTCCGACAATGCCGACAACGCCATACTCGAGATTTCGAACAAGGAGACCGGCGCAGTGGTGGCGCATATAAACCTCCCCTCCGTGCTCTCGCAAGGACGGATGGCCTACGAGATATACAACTACGGCCACCAGGAATATCTCGACCGCGAATACGACTATCACCTCGACTTCTTCCTGAAAGGTGACAAATGGCTATACTGCGACATCGTCATAAATGTGCTTTCATGGTCTAAACGTACTCAAAATGTGGATTTCTAAGACATTAGCGACAATACTGACAATATTGGCCATGTGTGTGGCGTCTGCCTGCTCCTCCGACTCTCCGGAGGCCGAACCCGCTATGCCCGACACAATGAAGCTGAGGCTATATCTGGACTTCGACATCTCCTCCCCGACTCGCGCCACTCCCTCTGCGGGCGACTATCAGCCCGGTTCTATCTATGAGAATATGATCGACTTCGAGGGAAAGGATTTCATGGTGCTCTTTTTCGACAAGGATGACAATTATATCGGTTCTTTCACCGACACCGAGATAAAGACTTCCGACGACAACCGCAAGCGCACATTCATCGAAGGCTCTGTCAGCTCCACGCTTCTCGATGGATGCGACTATATGCTGAAGGTGCTTCTCCTCGCCAACTGGGGAAGCTACCCAGCCGCCGGTGTAGGACTCACCACAATCACCGACATCGCCGACTTGTCGGCTTTCGATTTCGAGACCTCCGACAATGACGGTGAAGGACACGGGGACCTAATCGTGGATGAAACCCACCATATCCCGATGTTCGGAATCATCGACACCAAGACTCTCGAATTCGACAGCGACATGACAGCCGACCTCGGAGCCATGCACATGCTCAGGGCCTTCGCGAAAATCGAAGTAGAGGCCGACACGGAAAACTCCTCCGTCAAGACCCTCGACAAGGTGTTCATGAACAAAGTGAACAGGCGCGGATTCATGTTCCCCCCGGGAGTGACATGCGAGAGTGACTACCGGAAAGACAATTTCAACGACGATTACACCTCGTCCCCCGCCATCCCCGCCAATACTACCACCGACTCCGACATCCCTTTCGTGAAGACCGACAACGGGAAATGGGTGATTTATGTCCCGGAATTCGCCAACATAATCGGCAACGAGACTCTTGATGAGGAGGACAGGGCAAGAATCGGAGTGCGTTTCTCCGGAATCGACTACACATTCTGGATTGACTTCAAATACTACGAGACACCCCCCTCCTACGTCACATCCCTCAAGAAGGGAGACCATTTCAACATCATGCGCAACAACTGGTATCACTATGTGGTGAGCAAGCATCCCGATAGCATCGAGGTGAAACTTGACGTGACGCCATATTCGTCAGTTGTGCTTGAGCCTGATTTCGGACTCGACCGCGATGAGGACGGAAATATAATAACTCCCGCGAAACCCTGAAGAAGCCACCTTTAGAGAGCGTCTCCACACGCCCGACTACTGAAATGATATGAAAGAGAATCTACTTGTATATATAGCCCCCATTCTCCTGCTCCTATCCACGGCAGGGTGTTCCGACGATTTCGATTTCAACCGATACGGAGGATATACCGACGGACAATCGGACATATCCGCAACCCTCTCGTTCTCCCCCTATTCCAATATGGAGCCTACACGCGCCACAGAGGCGTTTCCGGGCGACGGAATGAGGGAAATAACCGATTTCGCTATCCTCGTCTATGATTCAAAGGGAGAACTCATAGAAGTCACCGGGGCCGACGGCACCGAGGACACGGATGTGCTCTCCGACCTGAACTTCACCATCGTTGACCGCACGGACAGCGACGCGGCAAACGGCTCTACCACCGAACCTAAGACCGGCCAAGCCTCTTTCAACTGGAAATTCGGGAAATGGGGCGATTTCTATATCTATGTGGCAGCGAATATGGGACGCTGGAATAATGAGGAAAGAGTGTCATCAACGCTCGATGTACTCAAAAACGATTATCTGGAAGACATCAAGACTGTGGAAGGACTACGGACGATAGAACTCACCTGGGATCCCGACAACTATCTCAACAACCGGCAGATGCTCGGATTCATGACCACCGACAATGCCCACCGTAAGGAAGCCCCTCTCGTGAAAATCGACAAGCCGGGGATGAAGCTGCACGCATGGCTCAAAAGGGCGGCCTCTAAAGTGACTATCGACTACGACGGCTCCGGCTTGCGCGAGAACGTGATGATTTACCTTAAGCAGGCCGTGATTCGCAACATTCCCAAGAAGTGTCTCCTCGGCGACACAAACACCCCGAAAGACACCACCGAGACTCTCTATGCAACCGAGACCCACCGCCTGGAGGAGGACAAGAGCACATACGGACATCACATCGACTATTTCGAAAAAGGGAACGAGACCGACTATACGAAATGGCCTATGGTGGCGAAAAGCAGCCCTAAGATTGACCATCCTGACGTGAGCCATGCCGACGAGGCAAAAGCGCTCTTCTTCTATGAGAACTGTCAGGGTGATTTCTCCGATGACCCTCAGAAGGAGAAATACGACAAAAGACAATACCCCGCAGACGACGGCACCGTGAAGGATTATGCCGACATGCGCGACAATGTCCCGGCCGGGGCTTATATTGAGGTGGAGGGTTGGTATCAGAACAACAATGCCGAGGATGCCGGAAACGGCAGGATTATATACCGATTCATGCTCGGGAAAGACGTGAAATACAATTTCGACGCCGAACGTAACACCCACTATAAGGTGACTCTGAAATTCAAGGGGAACGGCAACGACTTCGACTGGCATATCGACTATAAGGAGGAGAAAGGATTCTCCGCCCCCAATCCTTACTTCATCTCATATCTCTACGATGAGAGTATGATTCTCCCCTTGAGATATAACGGCGACCTGACAGGGAAAAAAATCAAGGCCGAAATCATACAGAACCATTGGTACCCGAAAGACGCCCCCGCCGGCATCACCTACTACGGAGGATGGGTAAAAGACAAGGATGAAGTATGGAACGGATTCCTTTCCCTGAAGAACACCACAAAAGCCGACATCGGCAACGACAAGACTCTCGAATCAGGATATAACAAGGAATATTGGAACGGCAATGGAGATGACAGTAACGGTGAGCAAGTCTCTCCTCGCGGCGAGCGCGAATATGAGACGGCTTCCAGCGAGACCCCGTATGGAAATGCCACCGACGGCTACTACACCGTGTCTTACGACGCGGGGAAGGGTTCCACACTTATCGGTGTCCCGCTGTTCACCAGAGCCAAGACCCTGGTGTCAAGGACCGGATATACGGGCAACAACCCCTATTCCGCCTATCGCCGCTATGCCAAGGTAAGGTTCTCCATCGTCGGGGAGGAGTCCGTGCCCGGAAATTCAATCGAAATAGAGATTATCCAGGTGACGCGGGTCATCAACCCCAAGGCCATATACAGAAGTAACGGTTGCGCCAAGCCGTTCAAGGTGATTCTCACCAAACTCACAAGTGAGGAAGACTCAGTTTTCACGAAGATTCAGTCCATCGGGCCCTGGAGCGCGAAGATTGTCTCCGGTGGCGACTGGTTTAAAATCAACGGAGACAACACCAATTCAAAGAATATAACCGCCGATTCTGTGAGAGGAGGGTCAGGTTCTACAATCACCTTCACATACTCTCCAAACGGCACCAATTCAGGAGAGCCGAGATGTGGGGAGATTCTTGTGAGATACCACAACGAGACATGCCTCCACCGTATATTCGTAAGACAGGGATACGACCCTATCAGAGTGACGGACAATGGCGTAAAAATCCATACTTTCAATCTGCGCACCAAAGACACGGAGGTAGAAAACCCGCTCGACGAGGGATCGCTGTTCAGATATGGCACCGAAGCCCTCGACTACCCAATCGATGCGTGTGAGAATGTGGCTGACGGTTTCAAGGACCATACGACGACAGAACTCACCATCGCCGGAAAGACCGAGAAAACAGCCTGGAACAAGATTCCGTCAGTAGCATATGCCGCATATGCATACCCTCCGTTCAATGTCAAGAACAAAAACGGGAGCGTTGTTTCCACCGGAAGGCTCCTGAAAGGCAGCGACATCGACAGCATGAAGGCGAAAAAAGATATAGGCTACGGATTCGGAGTGGCATATGGCGACGAATCAACCGAGACGGCCATGACCGTGGCCGGGGCATACGAGTTCAGGGTATCCGGAACCACCGCCGGACGTGGCATCCGCTGCCTCGTCCTATATAACATGAACGACGGACGTAATGTGATTTTCCCGATTGGCGCCAGCGGTTATGGCAGACGAAGATACGGCAACTATTATACGCAGACGAGCCTCCTTTACACCAAGGAATTCAAAGGGTTCGTATGGGGAGACGATGACTTCCGGTCCGGAGTGGTGAGATACGCCCACCGTACTCTCCCTATGGACCAGGACCAATCCGTAAGCAAGGGGAATGTCTTCCACCGTCCCCTCTTCTGGGACCTCTACAAGCGTCCGGGAGCCAACTACTGGCTCAATGAATATAAGAATGCCAACGGTGTGTTCGACATCAACTTCTTCACATTCGACACCGGTCTCGGAGACTCCAACCACTGCAACATAGAAGGCTCCAAACACCAAAGCGACGCGTGCTTCCTCCGCGTCGTTGAAGAATGAAACAGCCCATGCATAGAGCAATGAATATTTCCGGAAACCGTGCAAGCATGCCGGAGTCATTTCCATACATTGTGATGCATGTGATTTCCGGGTTATCTATTGTACATGCCATAGGCTAAGAACCTTATCGGCTGTTTGTTGTTGTTATTGGTAAAAGCGGTTGTATCGGATAAAATCCGGTGGCTATCCAAAGTCCCGGACGGTTATGAATCCGTACATCCGCCATCCCTGACTGTCCCCTACCATTCGCCGGGACTGTCCTGAATTCCAACATCAACCACAAGCTGCTATGGAAAACGCGAATCATAAGGAATATGATGTGATTGTAATAGGCGGCGGCGCGACAGGAGCCGGAACCGCCCGCGACTGCGCAATGCGCGGTCTTAAAACAATCCTTATCGAACGTCTTGACTTTACGGCGGGAGCGACAGGAAGAAACCACGGATTGCTGCACAGTGGCGCCCGCTATGCCCACACCGACCCGGAATCGGCCGCCGAATGCATTAAGGAGAACATGATACTGAGGCGCATAGCCAGGCATTGCGTGGAGGAAACCGGAGGCCTGTTTATCACGCTTCCCGAAGACTCTCTCGACTATCAGGACGCTTTCGTCAAGGACTGTCTCGCATCCGGAATCCAGGCTGACGTGCTCGACCCTAAAGAGGCCATACAGCTGGAGCCGGCGGTAAACCCCGACCTAATCGGGGCTGTGAAGGTGCCCGACGGGTCAATCGACCCCTTCCGGCTCACCACGGCCAATGTGCTCTCGGCAAGAATTAACGGAGCCGATATAATCACCTATCATGAGATTGTCGGCTTCGAGAAAGACGGCAACCGAATAATTGGGGTAAGAATCAGAAGCATACACACGGGAGAGGAATCCTGCATATACGGGAAGGTGACAATAAACGCCGCCGGAATATGGGGGCATCATGTGGCAGAACTCGCCGGGGTGACTGTCAACATGTATCCGGCCAAGGGAGCTCTACTTATATTCGGACACCGTGTCAACAATATGGTGATAAACCGTTGCCGCAAACCGGCCGACGCCGACATCCTCGTTCCGGGCGACACAATATGCGTTGTCGGCACCACCTCCACTCGGATACCGTTCTCAGAAATCGACAACATGAAAGTAACCGCCGACGAGGTTGACCTCCTCCTGCGCGAGGGTATAAAGCTCTCGCCGGCTCTCGCCTACACCAGGGTGCTGAGGGCATATGCCGGAGTGCGCCCTCTCGTGGCGGCCGACAACGACCCTTCGGGACGAAGCATCAGCCGTGGCATAGTGTGTCTCGACCATGCAAAGCGCGACGGTATAGAAGGGTTCATCACAATAACGGGTGGTAAACTCATCACCTACCGCATGATGGCAGAAGAGGCAACCGACCTCGCATGCCGGAAACTCGGCATAGACCGCCCATGCACCACGGCGGAGGTTCCGTTGCCGGGGTCTGAACCGGATGCCGACGACGAAGAGCGCCGCGCTCATATCATCGAGTTGAGCACCGAACAGAAGGCCGCCGAAGGGAGACACGGCAGCTGGAGCGGAAAAATAGAGTCGAAGTCTGACTCCGACGACGCGCTTGTGTGTGAATGCGAGCAAGTGAGTGTGGCGGAGGTGAACTATGCGATGGATGAGCTCAACGTGCACAACCTTGTCAACCTCAGAAGGCGCACGCGACTCGGAATGGGCACCTGCCAGGGGGAGCTGTGCGCATGTCGCGGAGCCGGATTGCTCGAACGGCATGACGGATGCACGCAACGGAGCCTTGACGACCTCTCCTATTTCATGAATGAGCGTTGGCACGGAATGTATCCGGTGTGCTGGGGGGAAACGCTTTGCGAGGTGCAGTTCACTTCCTGGCTATATCAAGGGGTGATGGGACTCGGAAGCGCCGACAAAGACGACTCTTCGCTACGCACAGACCATTTGAACAACCTTTAAAAAACGTGTGCTATGAAATTCGACAACATCATAATAGGAGGTGGACTCAGTGGACTCGTGGCCGCCATAGAATCACAGAAAGCCGGGAAATCAACCGCCATCGTCTCCGCAGGGCAGAGCGCCCTGCATTTCTGGTCGGGCTCCTTTGAGTTTCTCGGAGAGGCCGACGGTGAGACTGTAATTGAAAATCCCCTTGAGAAAGCCGCCCTCCTTCCTGCCGGCCACCCTTACCGAAAAATCGGGTTGCCACGACTGGAATCGCTCCTCTCAAGGGTGACGCCTCTGCTTGCCGAGGCCGGGATAAAGGTGAACGGCTCCTTGCAGCGCAACCACTATCGGCTGACACCCATGGGTTTCATGAAGCCGGCATGGCTTACACTCGACGACTACCTGTCAGTGGCGCACCCCGATGAATTGAAAGGGAAAAGGATTGCAATTGTCAATATCGAAGGGTATATCGACTTCTATCCCCGTTTCATAAAATTCGGTCTGGAGAAAATCGGCGCTGAATGCTTCACGGCGGAGGTCAACATCCCACAGCTCGACACACTCCGCAAAAGCACCACGGAGATGCGTGCCACCAACATGTCGCGTTTCCTCAACGGCGGGGCCGTTGACCTTTTAGCCGACAAAATCAACGATGCCTCGGCCGGGGCAGACATGGTGGTTATGCCAGCGGTGCTCGGGATTTTCAGCGACATACCGGTGAAGAGGCTACGTGCCGGAATCGGCCGCCCCGTGCATTTCGTGGCCACCACACCCGCCTCCGTTCCGGGTGTGAGATGCCAGCTGAGCCTGCGCGACCTGTTCATACGCCTTGGCGGCACTTTCATGCCGGGCGACACCGTGGTCAAGGGGGACATCTCATCCCATCGTCTTCAACGCATATATACGGTAAATTTCGGGGATATGCCTCTCGAGGCCGGAAATTTCGTAATATCGACAGGGAGCTTCTTCGGACACGGACTGATAGCAAGCATCGACAGGATATATGAACCGATATTCGGCCTCGACCTCAATATCGACAAGGGGCGCACGGAATGGTATGACGAGGATTTCTACGCCCCGCAGCCATATATGCAATACGGGGCTGTCACCGACAATGAATTCCGTCCCTCCCTGAAGGGTGAGACAATCGACAATCTCTATGCTACAGGAGCCTTGCTGGCCGGATTCAACGCCCTCAAGGAGGGAAGCGGAGCCGGCATAACACTCGCCACTGCCCTACACGCGGCATCCCGCATCGTATAGAGGCTGCCCTGGTTTTATTGAATCCACATACCGCACCGTGCATCCGGAAAATGCATGAAACATCGAAAAAACAAAGGCCATGATGAATCTTCAACAGCAAAATATCAGCGACAACAATTTCGAGTCGTGTATAAAGTGTACGATTTGCACCGTGTATTGTCCTGTGACGGCGGTCAATCCCGACTATCCGGGACCCAAGCAGGCGGGTCCCGATGGCGAACGCTATCGTCTGAAAAAACCGTTCTTCTACGATGAGGCCCTGAAATACTGTCTCAACTGCAAGCGTTGCGAGGTGGCATGCCCGAACAATGTCAAAATCGGCGACATTATACAGGCCGCCCGCATAAAATATGCCAAAGGGAAACCGTCGCTGCGCGACACCCTGCTCTCCAACACCGACTTCATGGGACAGATGGCCACCTCCATGTCGCCTATCGTGAATTTCTCGCTCGGTCTTAAGCCGGTGAAGCTGATTATGGACAAGGTGCTCAAGATTGACGACCACAGGACTTTCCCGAAATATGCCTCGCAGAAATTCGAGACATGGTATCACAAGAACGCGGAGAAGGAACAGGAAGCATTTCCCCGGCATGTGTCATATTTCCATGGCTGTTATGTCAACTACAACTATCCGCAACTCGGCAAAGACCTCCTGAAAGTGATGAACGCCATCGGATATGGCGTGAGGCTTCTCGACAAGGAGAAGTGTTGCGGAGTCGCGAAGATCGCCAACAGATGCATCGACGAGGCAACCCGCGACGGGGAGAACAACCTCCGGGCAATACGAGAGGCGGTGGAGAGAGGCGACGAGGTGCTTTCCACTTCCTCAACCTGCTGTTTCACAATCCGCGACGAATATCCCCATCTCCTCCATCTGGACAATGCCGATGTGCGCGACCATATGATGCTGGCCACACGGTTCATCTATAACCTCATCGACAAGGGGAAAGTGAAACTGGCATTCCGGAAAGACTACCGCAAGAGAATAGCCTATCATGTGCCATGCCATATGGAGAAACTCGGATGGACGATATACTCGACATCCCTGCTGAGGATGATTCCTGGAGTGGAGTTCATCGACCTCCCGTCGCATTGTTGCGGGATTGCCGGCACATACGGGTTCAAGAAAGAGTATTACAAATACTCCCAGGCTATAGGCGAACCGCTGTTTGAAAGCATTCGCGCAAGCGGCTGCGACTTCGTGGCCTGCGACTGCGAGACCTGTAAATGGCAAATCGAGATGTCGGTTGACGTGCCTGTGCTCAACCCTATCTCCGTGTTGGCGGAGGCCATAGACTTCGACGCCACACGCCGACTGAATGTCTGAGACAGGAGGGGCCCCTCCTGCATGTCATGACTATGAATCAAAACAATTAAACAATCACGCATTATGCTTTGACCTAAAAACTGATGCTATGGAAAAATACATTCTTTCACTCGACCAGGGCACGAGCAGCAGCCGCGCCATAGTCTTCGACCATGCCGGCAACATTTGCTCTACGGCACAACATGAGTTCCCTCAGATTTTCCCGAAATCAGGATGGGTGGAACACGACCCTCATCAGATCTGGGGGTCCCAGGCTTCAGTTATCGCCGAGGCCATATCCCAGATTGGTATCAACGGACACGACATAGCCGCAATCGGAATCACCAACCAGCGCGAGACAACCATCGTGTGGGATGCCGCTACCGGCGAGCCAATCTACAACGCAATAGTATGGCAGGACAGACGCACCTCTGAATATTGCGACAAACTGCGCGAGGAGGGGTATGCCGAGATTATACAGCAGAAGACCGGGCTGATTATCGACGCCTATTTCAGCGCGACAAAGATTAAATGGATTCTCGACAATGTGCCGGGAGCGAGAGAGAGGGCCGAACGCGGCGAACTCCGTTTCGGGACTGTCGATTCATGGCTTATTTCATGCCTGACCCGTAATTCGGCACATGTCACCGACGTTACCAACGCCGCACGCACTATGCTGTTCAACATCCACACAATGCAATGGGATGACTATCTGCTCGACCTCTTCGGCATCCCACGTTCTATGATGCCGGAAGTGAAACCGAGCAGCGGAGTGATGGCCCACACCACAACCACCATCTTCGCCCACGAAATCCCGATTGCGGGGGTGGCCGGCGACCAGCAGGCGGCTCTCTTCGGACAGATGTGTGTGGAACCTGGAGCCGTGAAAAACACCTACGGCACCGGCTGCTTCCTGCTTATGAACACAGGAGACAAACCGATAATATCACAAAATCGACTTCTCTCCACCATAGCCTGGCAAATCGGCGACAAGGTCACATATGCCCTCGAGGGCTCGATATTCGTCGGCGGGTCTGTGGTGCAGTGGCTTCGCGACGGCCTGCATTGCATCTCATCATCTTCGGAGGTGGAGGAGCTTGCGGCATCCGTGCCCGACACTGACGGTGTGTATTTCGTGCCTGCCCTCACCGGCCTCGGCGCCCCCTACTGGGACCAGTATGCACGAGGGGCCATCTCCGGAATCTCGCGTGGCACGACAACCGCCCACATAGCGCGTGCCGCTCTTGAAGGGATAGCATATCAGACCCTCGACATCGTGAGAGCCATGGAGAAAGACTGCGGACTTCCGATAGCCAACCTGAAGGTTGACGGTGGCGCGTCCCGCAACAACCTGCTGATGCAGTTCCAAAGCGATGTGCTCGACACGGAGGTGCTTCGTCCGGAAATAACCGAAACCACGGCACTCGGGGCAGCTTATCTGGCCGGCCTGGCTGTAGGCTACTGGAAAGACATAGCAGAAATCAAAGCGCAGTGGCAGGTGGAACGTAAATTCTCCCCAACCACTGCCAGAGAATCGGTAGAAAAGGGAATCGACGGATGGCATGACGCTGTGGGCAGGGTTCTGACCAAAGACGACATCAACTAATCATAAAGATGATATGTAGGGACATGCCTCCGGCATGTGGGATAACACAATAAACGGCTATCTAAAAAATGGTTGACGTGACGGGACTCATATAAGACATGCCGAAGGCATGTCCCTACATAAAACTACTATAAATATCAACTTCATAAAAATGTAAGCCATGGAAGAACTTGAAGTACCCATATTCCTACAGTGTTTTTTTGAATTCTTAGGAACATATGTCATGATTCTGCTCGGTTGCGGAGTCGTGGCATGCACCACCCTTAAAAACTCCAAAGGTAACGGGGGAGGATGGGTGGTGGTGACTCTCGCCTGGGGTCTGGCCGTGATGTGCGGTGTCTTTATCGCAGGTCCATACACCGGAGCACACCTCAACCCCGCCGTGACAATAGGACTCGCCTCAGCCGGGAAATTCGACTGGGGGATGGTGGTGCCTTACATCATCTCGCAGCTGATCGGGGCATTCCTCGGTGGTGCCACCGTATATTGGTTCTATAAGGACCATTTCGACATCACAGAAGACAAGGAGGCAAAACTCGGAGTCTTCGCCACAATCCCCGCAATCCGCAACCTGAAGCGTAATTTCCTGTCTGAGGTAATCGGCACCTTCGTGCTTATACTCGTGATTCTGTTCCTCGCTGAAAGCGGCAACACCGCACAAGTGGGACTCGGCTCAATCGGCGCGTTGCCGGTGTCATTGCTCGTGGTTGTGATAGGCATGGCCCTCGGAGGCACCACAGGCTATGCCATCAATCCCGCAAGAGACCTGGGGCCTCGTATGGCCCACCATCTGCTCCCGATTAAGGGGAAAGGTGAAAGCCAATGGAAATATGCGTGGGTTCCCATTGCCGGACCCATAATCGGCGCCCTATTCGCGGTGCTCGTTTTCCGTGTGTATGTTCTCCTTATGCCGTAACCAGTAGCCCCCCAATCACGGATTGAGAGAGATTTTCCGCACGGCAACAGCCCGATTTGAGATTCTAATCGCAAGAAGCTGTCCGCACTATAAAAACATCATCAAAATCTTATAAGCCTTCGTGGGCTTATAAGATTTTTTTAGTAATTTCGCATCCGACAACAACTATACCATAATACAGATTGTGGCGCGGAAGAAGCGTCTCAATCAAAAAACAAGAACCATGAACCGATTACTCCTTTCGTTATTAGCAGGGGCTCTGGCACTCCCTATGTTCGCCGTCACTCCCGGTGGCGGAATCGACAGCGACATGCTCTCCCGTCTCCGCGATTCCTACAAGAACACCCCCGCCGACAGGGCCATCTCTAACGCCATGCGCAGTTCCGACATCGAGATTCTCGCGGTAAACGCCGACAACAAGAACCTCATCGACAACAATTTCTCCCACAGGGTGAAAAGCAAGGGAATCACAAACCAGAAATCCTCCGGACGTTGCTGGCTTTTCACAGGGCTAAACGTGCTCCGCGCCCAAATGATGGCCGACAATGACATCCCTGAACTCGAACTCTCCCAAAACTACAACTTCTTCTTCGACCAGCTCGAGAAGGCCAACCTCTTCCTGCAGACTGTAATAGACACTTCCACGCTCCCCTATGACGACAAGACCGTGGAATGGCTTTTCCAGCATCCCCTCAGCGACGGCGGACAATACACCGGACTCTCCGACAATATCCTCAAATACGGGGTGGTGCCGAAAAGCGCCATGGTGGAGACGTTCTCCAGCTCAAAGACTTCCGCACTAAGCCGACACATTGCCCGGAAACTGCGTGAGGACGGTCTGAAACTACGCAAGATGAAAGCGGACAAAAAGAGCGACAAAACGATATCGGCGGAGAAAGAGGCCATGCTCGCGGACGTGTATCGAATGCTCGCCCTGGCTCTTGGTGTTCCCCCTGCCGAATTCTCTTGGACAAGGACGGACAAGGACGGAAAAATTGTGAGCACCAAGAGATACACGCCGCAGGAATTCTACAAGGAGTATGCGGGCAACGACCTCAAGAACGACTATGTGATGCTCATGAACGACCCTACCCGCGAATACTACAAGCTTTATGAAATAAACCTCGACCGTCACACCTACGACGGTGAGAACTGGACATACCTCAACCTCCCGGTGGAGGATATAAAGGAGATGGCAATAGCCAGCATCAAAGACAACAACATGATGTATTTCTCTTGCGACGTGGGTAAATTCCTTGACCGTGAACGCGGGCTGCTCGACACTTCCAACTTCGACTATGAGTCGCTGTTCGGAGTCTCTTTCGGAATGGATAAGGCCGACAGGATACGCTCGTTCGACAGCGCGTCTTCCCACGCGATGACCTTAGTGGCGGTGGATATCGACGCTGAAGGCAAGCCCACAAAATGGATGGTGGAGAACAGCTGGGGACCGGGAGCCAACGACGGGCATCTCATCATGACCGACAAATGGTTTGACGAATATATGTTCCGTCTGGTGGTCAACAAGAAATATATGCCGCAAAGGCTCCTCGACCTCCTCAAGCAGAAACCGGTGGCTCTCCCGGCATGGGATCCCATGTTCTGACATTCTGCACGAATTTACATCGCGTAAAAGAAAGAAGGTGTGTAAGAAATGAATTCATGAATTCATTTCTTACACACCTTCCTATTAGAATCTAATGCCCAAAACAATTACATTTACTACTGAACAGGGTATCCGCTCCTCACGGAGAAGATATCCCACATGATTTACTACTTGTCATTTCATTCGGGTGTGCCTTCACACACCCCCTCCATCCATCCGCCATCATATTTCAATTGCTCACACACCTTATGAAGCAAGCATCCTCGCCATTACCGAGATTCGACAACGACAATCCGTAAAAATCGAATGTGAAGTAATTGAAGTCCCAGGCCACCGCTGTCGCGACATCCGGGTCCCCTTCAAATACAGAACTTGTACCGGCACTATTCTTAAACCAATATATTCCTCCGGGACGCATATAGATGTCATAAAACAGAGGACAGTCGTTGACCGCATCCGGATATACCTGGGCAAAACCATCTGTCTGCCCTACCAGGGTTGTCGGGAAATATCCCCAGCGCGAATTGCAGGAATAGCGCAACAGTCCGTTCACCCCCTCAGGCCAGTCCTTGCAGTCATTTCCACGGTTCTTTCTGTGTCCGTATCCGGAATTCCCTATCGGGAAAAAGACATTGGCTCCGGTTGACTTGTTATATACGAAGCAACCTCTCATGCCATGTGTGGCATCACCGCCACGGATATATCCGTATGCCCCGGAAAGAGTGGTCTGCGTGGTTTCGGCGTCATCTCCGTACAGCACCCCGTAACCTTGCTCGATATCACTGTTTGTATATAAATTGGCATACTGCCAGAATCCCGGCACAAATGACGACCCTGAAGGATTGTCAAACGCGTCTCCTGACTTGCTGAAGTCGCTCCATTTGTATGTGCCATCCTTCCCTTCGATTCTCAGCTTATCGCCACTGTTGCCGGAGAAATCTCCAGGCACCACGTTCACCCAGTTTTCCTTGCAGTTGACATTGCTTGACGAGGCTATCGGCCAGTCCCAGTTACCAAATTTGAACAAGGAACCCTCATCGATAGGCGATTCAGCCTCCTTATCTTTAGTTATCATATTGGAATTATGCCATTTCACTCCATTGGGCGTAAGCCTTACCGGTGCGTTACCCTGACGTATGAATATAAGGTGATAGCATGTGTAATTATGATATTCCACACGCACTATGGCATGACGGGAAACCTGGTCGGAACTGCACGTGCCGTTGAAAAGGATATCGAAATCAATCTGCGACCCGATGTCGCCATAGATTGTGTCGCTGACAAGCGGGTCATTGCTCTTGAATATCCTTGTCTGTCCGTCGAACGTAATCATCCCGTGGGCATCCTCGGTGCCCGCAGCCACATCAGAGCCTGACGCCCTCACCACATAAGCCTTCCAAGGCCCCGACAATGACGTGAGCGGACGGAAAGATGTGGATTCCTCTCCATCCTGATACTTCAGATTGACGTGGAACTTCTTCGTGCTGTTGTATTTCCGGAATATACCCTTGGGATTCACCACTCGCCTCACCTGTATTATGTCGATAGGGTTCTCTGGCTTTATCTTCGTGCCGTCTTTCAGTTCAATCTCAAGGTCAACAAACGCCTCACGCTGATATGCCACATACGGATTGTTGCCGGTGTATGCGGTCTGCTTTATAAGCTGCTTGGCACGGGTGTACATCGGCAATGACACCTCATATATATTGTTGCCGTCGTCATCAACACGCTTCTTCACATAATAAAGGTCTGTCGCGAGCGACCCTGAGGTGGAATGCGCCCCGTCGCTGAAGTCTGTGTATGTCCTCTCCCCTCGCTTCGGAGCCTGGTCGTAATAACTCTTGTTGGCTGTGAGAGTGAATGGCTTCACTCCCTTGATGACAGTCTCCGTAGTCTCATGAAGCGACAGGAAACCGTTCTCCGGATATGTCTCAGGCTGGTTTATCGCACTCCAATAGTTCAGATTTCCCGGATTCAAAGGAGCCCAGGCGTTCGATCTGATTTTGGCCGTCATGGACTTTATCTCCTGACTTCCGGCATTCACCGTCACCGGACAAAGCATCTCATGATTGTAGAGATAGGAGATATAATACGGGCGGGGAAACGAAACATCCGGTTGCTCATACACTATGTGCCAGTCAACGTCGTTGGCATTGCCGTTGAAACTCATAGTCACCTTATAATGATGGTTGCGGGTGGCGTTGTAGTCTATGCGGTCGTCCTGACCGAGCATGAAACGGTAGATGATGTCGCCCGCTCCCGACGACCCGCTTCCGGTGTTGACATAATAGGCCCGCACCTCTATATACGTGCCAAACTCCTTCCCATCCTTGAACCCGTCCGTAAGGACTCCGTTGTTCCCATCGGGATACGACACATCCTTGTTCGCGCCGGAGACATCCTGTCGCTTGTCGGTGACTGTTCCTTCCTCCCCCTTCCCCTGGTTGTTCTCGAAAAAGTAAAGGGCCGGAGCCAGTTCGTTATGCTGGTATCTTATCTGCTCTATTACCGTGCCTGCGGCTCCACTTTCCGTAGTGTCATCACGCCCCATAGCCCCATACACCGGATTCCCCTTTGTTACTGTGGCTTTCCAATTGTTGTAGTCGTTCCCCTCCTCATAGACGATAGTCTCTCCATCAGCTATCAGCTGTTTGATATCATCAGGAGTATTATCCTTACCTATATAACAGTTAAGGGGTATATCCTTAATCTGAACAGACTTGAGATAAATCGTGACATGGTCTTTCAGCCGCCGTCCGTCGAAGGCCACCGTAACCTTGGAGACACACCTCCTCACCCATGCCCATATACTGACATTCGACTTGTTGACAGTAATCAGCTCGGCGTCAAATTGCTGAGACCTCATCCCCTCGCTGTCGGTGGAGAAATGGCCGAACATGGCATTGTTGGCCGCTATATTATCAGAATCCCATCTCACAGATTGTGATTTAAGCGACTCCTCTGTCTCGACATCATCATCTGTGAGCGCGAGATTGGCAACGGCATAAAACCTGTAGCGACCGAACGGAACGGCATCGGGCAATTCAAATTTCACCTTTGGAGTCTTGGCCTCCGCCTGGTCTGTGCCGCTTACGGGAGGATTGCCCGGATTAAGCGTCACATCACCGGGCATTCCGGTGTTCTCCTCCACTTCGTAAGTGAAATCACCATTCGCAGACCGCCACACATTATAAAGCTTCCCATTATTGTCGTATGCCACGACCGTGACATTATTGATGGTATTGATGGCGTTTCCTGCCGCACGTGTGCCGCCGATTGTCGTCAAGGAAGGCTCGAAACCCATGACAAACGACATCCGCGCCTCTCCATCGCCCACAAGGCCATGGTCATAGAGAAGCTCGTCGCTGCATCCGATAAACGCCAGCAACGCCACCACACTGATTACACCCGACAGGATGCGTCGGCCAATATTGGTTGTCATATCTTTCTTGTCTCTTTGATGTCTCGTATGTTCATTTATTTAATCTCAAACAGCTTAATCTCCCGCGTTCTCTCCGCCTTCCCCGTCAGGATCTATCCCGAATATCGGATTGAGCCATACCCCTATGTAAGGAACCAGGACCACGGCACATTCCAACCCATAGGAATTGAACCGGAAGTTGACCTTTACATGTGTGTTGCGCGGAAAATCCGGCAGGTTGGGAAGACGCACAGGCCCGAAGTCGAACACCTTGTCGTCATCATCCCTCTTCACCTTGAGGCTTACCTCATAATAGCCGCCCGTTTCCGGCTTGCTTTCCGCGAAATAGATATAAGGGGAATATCTACTGCTCCTCGAAACCCCGTCATCGGCACCCTTACCGAATGATTCCGGATTAAACCTGTAGGATGTGCCGCCGGCATCAGAGGGGAGCGAATATTCTGTGATGAACCTTCCGTTTTCAGGGAAACCGCTTGTCAAATATTTGCCGGGGTCATAGACAGTGCCATTCGGCAAAAGGTACTCCTTACCCCCTACACGGCTGAAATGGATTTCCTCTACCTTATAGGTCGAGGAACCGACCTCCGACTTAGGGTCGATACTGAACGTGAACTTCACAGCCGCTCGCGTCACAAACAGGTTGAAAGTCTCCGACGGATTATTCTCGTCGCCGGGCTCATCCTTGGTGAGTGTCACCTCGAAATGCTCATTGAGCGGTATATATGTCCCGGAAGCGCCGGTGTTGTCGAACAACACCCCATTCTCATCAGCTTCAAGTGTCAAACCTGCCACTGCCTCCGACGGGAACGGGTCGCCTGTCACAAGGGACTCGAAACCGTAATAGCCGTTTCCGTTCCACTCCGATTTCGGAAGCTCGTTGGCGAATAGATAGATTTGCTTCCTCTCCAGTTTCTTGACCCGGAAAACCGACCTCACCAAAGTGGAGGTAGTCTGAAGCGGGATATAACGGTTGTGCTCAACATTGCCAGCCTCATCCACAATGATTATCCGCAACGATTTTATTTTCTCATATTCAGACTCAGGGTCTTCAAAATAATTCTCATCATCAACCACCGCGTCACGTGTGCGGAACTCCCCAAGAGCATCGGCAAGCCCGATGTTCAGACTCACCACCGCCGTCCCGTCATCGACAGGTTCCTCCGGAGCCGTCACGGCATCCGAACCACAGCCCGTCGCAATCAGAGCAAGCACAAACACCACAAATGGCATCAGTTGGGTAATTCCAGAGCTTATATATATTGTCTTATTCCCTTTCATTTTTCAGATGACTTAACATTCCCTATTGTAAGACTTCTCACCATCCCAGCCCGTCTATATCGTTTATCCTAACAACCCAATCGTTGATGACAATCTGTGTCTTAATCCAAACATTGCTACGATCAAGAAAAAAGAGAAGGCTCCAACGGCTCTCACGATCCAAGAACTCTTGCGAAGGCATGGACGCAAAAAGCTCACTCTTCAATAGAAGAAGATAATTATTCAATGGAATATCAATTACCTTCATTCCATCACTCTTCCGAGTTATCAGAAGTCGCGGTGAATTTGATGTAACAAGTCTCGGGAAACTTAATTCCGCATACACCACCGAAGATGCGGAGCCATCTGGAAGTTCTCCCGGACTCGCGTTACCACGCGCCCACGGCCAATATTCCACTTCCGGTTGTGGAAGAAGGTTATTATCGTAGGCGAAAAGAGTATTGTCATCTGTTACCACAAAATCAAACTGACTGTTATCGAGAGGTTCTCCATCTATCTGTTGCAGGATGACACGCAAATTGTTTGTATCTTTAATCATGCTGACTGTCGCTTCCTTATATCCGAGATTTTCCGAAGGATCTTCTACTGTCACAGAAGCGCGTCCATAAAACAACGGATGAAGACTCACGCCATTAGGGCGCGAAAGGTTTCGTGAATCAAGTCTGACCATTACATCTTCATATTTTGTTGATTCAGGAGAAGTGACAAAAGAAAATGATGAATCATGGCATTCCATACCTCCATAGGCCAAAACATCATAATCGCCAGGGGCAAGGTCAACCTCCATCCTCCAGTTCTCATCTGCAAGATCAGGAGATTCATTAGTGCGTGTGGCCACATAATTGCCATCCTTATCATAGAATAATACCGTAAGACAATCCACCTGTGAAGGGAAAGCATTGGCAAACTCCATATTGTAATCATATACGAAGCGAAGCCGCAATCCCCCTACACACTCCGGCAAATCTTCTTGAAGACGATCGCAGGATGTAAAGTTCGGCAATAGTATGGCGGCAAATACCATTCCGACTATGACGCCAACATGCTTTGAGATAATTCTGATATTCATATTCTAATCAAATTTAGTAATCCGGGAGGCGGTCAAGCCATCCCGGACTGTTCCTTTCGGACTCTGACATTGACAGATGTCTATCCACCGTCAATATACTATCTGCGTGTCAGTCAAAGACGATGTCATTGACACGAACAACCCAAGGCAATGCCTCACACTGAACAGTGATATACACGTTGCCCAATTCATCATCAGTGTCCGGTTTGGGTTTGTCTGGGTCATTTTCAGAGATGCGGGGATGTCCAAGACGTGCAATTTTTGTTACTGCGAGCTTATATACATTGTTACGCACAACATCAAACTCCATGTTACCCATTATGCCAGGTTGATTATTATCGTTGTGGCGATTCCAATAATAGTAGTAGCAATAATATCCCCATCCGCCAAGTTTCTCATCATAACTTGACTGGTATATGGTAATTCCAGCATTTTCTACAACCGCCTTCTTCATGGCAGTGAACAAAGGACCGTTTTCCTTTCCTGCCGCTGCCCATTGTTGCCAGTTGTAGTTGGCAGACTGCACATCCTGAGGCATCTCATCGACCAACGTCTCAGAACCTGTTTCCAAGAAATTACCATTTGCATCTGTCTGATTGTATGAGAAAGTCAATGATCCGAACCCACCGTTTCCGAAGACTGCCTGATACAAAGAATTACTACGGTTAACTATATATGTCCATTTCTGAGTAGTGGAATCATATTTCAAGTCAGTCACTGATGCAGAGATAGCGGCACGACGGATATTTTCCCATGTCACATAGAGGTGGCCACCGAAGCTGTAAAGAATGGGGTCCGTCAATGGATCACGATTTGTATTGCTCGGATTATTAATAGCGGCCACAAGCTGTTTTCTCCACGACTCATCAAGGCTGGCGGCATATTCCGTGGCAATCATCTTTCCCTTGAAAACCACACCAGTTGTCACTCCGTTCACCTGATTACTCGGGTCTCCGGGGATTGTGCTTTCGATACAATATCTCCAAATATGATAGTCACCTTTCGTTCCATCATTCCAAGTGTCGTCGTTATCTTCACTTTTATTCAGGACGTCATCAATCAAGGAAGTTCCCCATCTGTCAGAGGCCGCGTTATTATTGTCAATAGTACCGTCTTCGTTAAAGAACGGATAATTGAAATGAGCTGAAAATCCCGTTGTCGGCGTCCCGTTCTTCCATTCGGCAAATGCATCTACAACATAATTTCCTGCAGTCGTGACAGCTCCGTTAGTTCCGAGAACCCAAGGAAGTTCCGGGCCACACAATGATATATTGGTGGGAAGGCCATCAGCAGAGGTTCTACGAAGGTAATAGTATTTTTTATTCATATTTACAAGTGCCATCTTCCCAAGTTTCACATTTACCAGAGAAGCACCTTTTTCCCCTGTGGAAGTAACATCGTAAACAACCTCATACGTATTATCACCGATACCATTATACTGATTCTTATCCACGCCTTCCTTGGTTCCGTCTATTGAACCATCACGGAAGTCGAATCGTGCGGAAGCACGCTCCACTCTGATATTTCCTTTGCCATTGGAATAATTATCTATCTGATTGGGGCGACCCTCCATATTCATACCTGAAAGGTTGAATGGAGAATTTGCTGTGGAATAGTTATTCCAGTCACTCATATCTGCCGGAAGAGTACGGGTGGCAATTGCATTATTGCCCATCAGGAACTGGTTTTCACCCCAAATAGTATTTTCTGAACCTACCGTCAAGTCAAACTCACCCATCTGATTAAACCAGGTGGCATCATCATATTGAGTAGCCGTAATCACGTCATACAAAGCCTTCGTGGGGTTACAGAACACGAAGATATTTACATCTCTTTCAAAATCGCCCGCGCTGTAATATGTATTCATGGCTGTCTTTGAGAACTTGGAAATAGTCCTATAGACTCCATTCTGATTTGTCACAGCCGTAAGATCTTCTGATTTTACAGTTGCCGCTGTGATAAAACTGTTGTTTGTACTCTTGGCAAGCACTATCAAGACCTCACTGACTTTATTCTCATAGTCCTGGCCTATCTCTACACCACCTGAACTTTGATTAGGGCCTGTTGTCTCACTCCTTGTTCCCTTTGCGGCAGTTGGCATCGCAATGTTGACAGTCATATACACACCGTCTTCTGGCGATACATTTCCGGGATTATTACCTGGTTCGAACGTATCGCTTGAGCAGGAGCCCGCAAGCATGGCAATGGCAGCCGCCATGCAATAAATACGATTCTTCTTCATCTTAATTGAATTAATATTGTTATTTAATTGATTTATTCAATGTTATACTGACTATTCCGCATATATGCCCGTCTCTGAAAGAGAGTGGGACGGCATGCCGGTGTGCTCACCCCGGCCTACATATGCATGAATATGTCGTCGTTTTTTATTCGGAAATGGGACGGAAAAGCACCGTGCCCTCGAAATTACGGATTATGTTGATACGGTCGATGGCCGCACGTGCCTTATTGGTGCCGCATTTCTCCAGATAGTCCACTGCCTTGTCGTAATCCTTCTTCTTGGCATAGTACATACCACGGGCATAGTCGGCGTCCGTCCCGTCTCCGGCCTTGAGCAGAAAACGCTCCGCGCCTACAAGGTCGCCACGGCTGAGGGCGGCGTTGGCCGCATTGAGATTGGCAATCTGCTCATCCGGATACATCCGCACCGCCACGTCGAACACCTCGTCATATTCCATGCTCCCGACAGGATAACTCTTGGCGAGAAGATAGAACTCGTCGAGACTCAGATTCTGGGGACGCGTGGCCATCACCTTCCTGATTTCTTCGACATCGCTGTAATGACGGATGGTGTATTTTATCAGATAGTCGGTGTGGCGCAACCACGGATAGACATTCTTCAGAAACCATTCATATTCCGTGGGGAAAAGCTGACGGAAACGGTCGTTGCGTTTCTCTATGGGATAATCGGAGTCTATGAAATCGAGCATCCTGTCGCGCATCGGGAACACCGACTTCTCCACCGCTTCCCTCAGCCCGGCCCAGTCTTCCGGCACGGAAGAGGTGATATAGGCCGACGGGGCGAAGTCATAAAGGCGGCTCACATAGTCACGGACTGCCTCGGTGCGCCCTTTGGCAAGACGGACGTTGTTGGAATACGGGCCCTCCGGCGACGCATAGCCTGTGAGGGTTATGCTCTGGATTGTAGCGTCCTTATTGTCGCGCACAGTATCTATTGAGTTGGTTATTTTCTTGAGTTCAAGAGGGTTGTTGAGATAGTCGAAATATATTTCCGTACGATTGACCGGGAAATTCACATAAGCCCTCCCCTCAAGCGCATACTCTTTTACGGCGGTGGGGGCTGGTTCCAGATACTCAAGGTCGGCTGTGACCGGTATCACAGGCGGCTCGAAATTGAGGTCGGCCACCGGGAGCTGTTCCTCCCCCACGGGAGCCCCGCAACATGCCGATGTCGAGATGTCAAACTCCATAGTTGATTCCGCCATCCATTCTTGCCAAGGCACATCTGCCGAATAGGAGTCGCTGTTGCGGCTTCCGGAGCGATACACCTTCCCTTCGCGGCTGTTGCTTCGTATCGTATAGTAATATTGGTTTTTTCCGGCTATCGAATATGGGGTAAGCCTGATTGAATCGGCACCGTCGGCACTCCTGAGCACAGGAGTCACCGTCATGAGACGGTCAGTGCCAAGACGGCATGATGATGGCGAGACAGTCATCTCAAGGCGCAACGATTCCGCGTTGCGGGAAATGTCGATTCCTGTCAGACCGAGCCTGTCCACCTTCTGAGCCATAGACATCGCCGGAGCGGCAAGCAACAGTAGAGATATAATTCCATTTGTCGGTTTCATTTCTGTATAAGCTGTTAGTTGGAAGATGGATTAGAACACATACTCGATATTGACCGCGATTTTCGTGGGTCCCACATAATTGTGGACTCTGCCGTCGTCGATTTTGGAGCCACACTCCGCGCAGGGATATGAGTCGAAACGGGTCCACACCCACCCGAAGCCGAATTCGGCCTCAAGGTTCCAGTGTTTCGAGAGCGGCCAGGCATATCCATAGGCCACGCCGGTTCCTATCCCCCACCCTTCGTAGCGGCGGTCTTTGAGGTTTCTGAAATCTGTGCCAAGGAATTTGAAACCCATGTCAAGGTTCCCGAAATTGTATTGGCCGCCCAAAGCGTGGAATCCCAGGAAATGGCCTGCGAAACGCTGGCAGAACCAATAACGGGCCTCCGGCTGAAGCATCCAGTGGCGCCACTTGTGGCCGTCTCCGACAGTCCACAGATTGAGGTTTCCCGAAAGGTCGAATGTCCATCGGGGAGAAATCCCTACCTCAACACCTATATTCGGTGACAATGTCGCGTCATACAGGATGTTCGACTTCAAAGCCACATCCTGCGAGCGTACCGGCAAGTTACACAGCATCATAATGATGGCGGCAAGCGGTAATGACAGTCTCCGTTGATATAAGCTAAATGTTCTGAAAAGTATGCCTGAAAGCATGTGAGTGATATGAGCCAATCTCCCCGATTCCCTATGGGAGGAATTATAAAAAACAAAAGCGTGGGAATCAATCCTGCTGTCATCCCACACCCTGAGGCCTTCGCATGCCCTTCTAAGTAGGATGGCAACACAGAAGCCCACGCAAAATATGAATATATGCATTGGGAGCCTCACGCTCACGCGCTTAGCCCCTGTACACGGAAATTCATATCCATGCGGCGTCCACTGTTGCTGAACCCTTGACTTAGAATTTGAAAGTTGCGAAGTTTCAAGGTGTCAAGAATAGAGCGTTAAGTTACGCTTTAAATATGTCTGCCTCCCCTCCCCTCTACCCACGACTGCGGGCTTCCGAAGCGAGTCGGCTTTGCAAAGTTATATCATTTTAACATCACATACAACTTTTTCATCAAAAAGATTCTCATTTTTAACATTTCAGCCGTCTATCTGCCTATTATTAACAGTTTCACGTACTGACACTGCCGGCCACGACAGGCGCGGCAGTGTCAGCACGTGATAGACGTTCAGGCGGCGCGGCGCACGTCGCGTCGGCCAGCGAAATACTGGTTGTAGGCCAGTCCTCCCACAATCAGGGCAAGCCCGATGTAGGTGGTGGGCATGATGGGCTCTCCAAGTATGAGGGAGATGAAGAAGAGCGACAGGAAGGGGGAAAGATAGCACATCTGGTTGATGAGGGCCGGATTGTCGGTGTGGCGGATTGCCATTCCGAAGCAGATGAACGGCACCCCCATCTCGAACGCGCCTATGTAGGCCCCGGACAGGATGGCCTCCATGTTCATGGGCGACAGTGGGGCGACGAGTGTGCCGGCAAGGAGATACACCATGCCGAACAGGAAGGTGAGGAACAGTGAGGTGGCCTCACCCACCTTGTCTTTCAGTCCGTCGTTCACAATCCAATAGAGAGCCCACAGGAAAGCGCTGCCAAGCCCGAGGAGCAGTCCGGTCACAGACACGCTCCCCGCAATACCCTTTCCTCCGATAGAGATTGCCGCCACGCCGGCAAGCGACACGGCCATGCCTATATATTTGGCCCCGGGGATAGGCTTACGCGATATCACAGCAAGCATCACCGTAAGGAGTATGGGCCACAGGTAATTGACCGGTTGCGCAATCTGGGCGGGGAGATAATCGTAGGCCTTGAACAGGATGAGATAGTAGGCCACAGGGGAGATGAACCCGAGCAACGCGAATCGTCCCCACAGGGAAGGGGTCAGACCGCGCAGTTCTTTCCAAGACCCTGTGACCGTCATCCATACGGTGAAAATCACGAGGGCGGTGAGTGTGGCCACAAACACCATCTCGAATGTGGAGAGATGGCTGAGGGCTATCTTGAAGGCTGTGGCTACCGTTGACCAGCTCAACACTGCCACAGCCCCGAGTATCACAGGTTTGCCTGACTGTCTCATCTGAGGGCCTCCACTTCTTCGGTTGTCAACGGTATCTTTTTCCCGAGGCGGCGGGCGCCATCTGCGGTGATGAGATAATCCTCCTCATTACGGATTCCGCCGAAGCCACGCCATTTGTCGAGTTCCTGATAATTGATGAAGTCGGCGAATCTTCCCTCCCCTTTCCAAAGGTCGATGAGTTCGGGAATGAAATAGACGCCAGGCTCGATGGTGAGCACGAACCCTTCTTCCAGTGGCCGGGCCAGGCGCAATGACTTGCGTCCGAACTGGGTGCTCTTGGGCTTGCCTCCATATCCAACCCACACCTCTCCGAGGTTTTCCATGTCATGCACGTCAAGTCCCATCATATGTCCAAGGCCACAGGGGAAGAACATGGCGTGCGCGCCGGCCTTGACAGCCTCCGCAGGGTCCCCCTTCATGATGCCGAGGTCTTTGAGACCGGCGCATATCACCTCAGCCGAACGCTCATAGACATCCACGAAAGGCACTCCTGGAGCGAGCATATCCACCGCCGCGAGGTGAGATGCCACCTGGATGTCGTAGATAGACTTCTGGCGCGGAGAGAAATTCTTTCCGGCGCATATGGTAGATGACATGTCGCCGGCATATCCCGAGGGCCGTTCCGCGCCCGCGTCTATCAGCACCATGTCCCCCTCTTTTATCAGGTTGCCGTGATAATGGTTGTGGAGGGTCTGTCCGTTTATGGTGCAGATGGTGGGGAACGAGAGAGAACAGTCGCGGCTGGCGGCCGCGTTCTCAATGATTGCCGCCACCTCATATTCATGCATCCCGGGACGCACTCCGCGGATTGCCGCGAGATGCATCTCAGCCGTCACGTCGCAGGCTTTCTCGATTTCCACGATTTCCTCCGCTGTCTTATGGTTGCGCATATCCACCACGCCACATATGAATTCGGCCGACGGCTTTTCACTTCCGGGCTTCACGTCGAGAAGGCTCCAGAGCTTCAGGGAATGTTCGGCACGATACACCGGAAGATAGTGTACCCTCTGCCCTGAGGCGACAGCCTTGTCGAGGGTGGCGCGGAGCGTCGAGGAGGGACACACGCAATCCACTCCCACACTGTGGGCTTTCTCATGGAGTGTGGGCTGAGTGCCCATCCACACTATCGCGTCGATGGTGAGTTCATCACCGAATATAATCTCACGGTCGTTGTCGATGTCGATTATGGCCGACAGTCCTGCGAACGGAAGACCGAAATAATAGAGGAAAGTGGAATCCTGACGATAAGGATATGTGTTGTCGGCGTAGTTGCAGCCGCAGTCGTCGTTGCCCAGGAAAAGCAACACGCCGGAGCCGACTCGTTTCTTCAGTTCGGCCCGACGTCTGATGTAGGTTTTTTTATCGAACATAGCAATATATTTGTTTCTTTGATTATCAATCCGGGTTATGGCCGCAAACGCCTATGCATTTTTGGATGCAGGCACATGCCATAGGAATGTGGGTCAGCGTTTGAGAGGCCCACCACATACTCACTGCATCGACTCTCTCATCCTCTCCGCCACAGAGTCGATACGGGCAAGGGTGTCGGCGTCAAATGCGGGAGCCTCCACGGCCTTGATGCTGTCGGCAAGCTGCGCCACACTGCTGCATCCCACGATGACGGAAGTGACACGGCTGTCGTTGAGCACCCACGACAACGCCATCTGCGCGAGTGTCTCCCCGCGAGACTCGGCAATCCGGTTAAGTTCGGCAATCTCCCCGACAAGTCCGGGAGTAATCTGCGAGGCTTTCAGGAAACGCCCTGACGATGCCCTCGACCCTTCGGGCACGCCGCCGAGATAGCGCGACGTGAGTATGCCCTGGGCGAGTGGCGAGAAGGCTATGAACCCGGAGCCGTTTTCCGCCACGCAATCAAGCACCCCACTTTCCGCCACCTTCCTGTCGAGTATGTTATAGCGGTCCTGGAAAATCAGACACGGCGTGTCGCGTTCCCGCAGATAGCGGAACGCGAAGCGGGCTGCCTCGAGAGGCCATCGGGATATGCCTACATACAGGGCCTTGCCGCGACGCACGATATCCACAAGGGCCTGGAGGGTTTCCTCAAGCGGAGTCTCGGGGTCATAGCGATGGCTGTAGAAGACATCGACATAATCGAGTTTCATGCGTGTGAGACTCTGGTCGAGCGATGCCATAAGATATTTCCGCGAACCCCAGTTGCCATATGGCCCCGGCCACATGTCGTAGCCTGCCTTGCTTGCTATGAACATCTCGTCGCGGTAGTGACGGAACGATTTGTCGAACACATATCCGAACGCTTCCTCGGCTGTCCCGTAACCGGGTCCGTAATTGTTGGCGAGGTCGAAACTCGTGATGCCGTTGTCGAACGCGAAGCGCATGATTTCCTTGCTTCTCGAAAGAGGGTCAACCTCTCCGAAGTTGTGCCAGAAACCGAGAGATATGCGGGGCAACAATATCCCGCTCCTTCCGCTACGCGCATATGCCATGCCTGACTCATAGCGGAGGTCGGATGCCTTATAGATTGGTTCAATCATAGTTTGGATTGTTTATTCCACAAAAATATGGAAAAAACATCGGATTAACAAACATAACAGCGCGGCTACACTTATTTTTGTGTCCCCCCTTATCACTTCCCATTATCTCGCCAATCATTGCAGAACGGAGATTTTTCACTAAATTTGCAAGTAAACGCCCAAAGTCCCGAAGGGGCGCAAGGCGACTTCATCATTAAACCGTTCGTCATGATTATAAGCAGTGAAAACATTCTTCTCTTAGGGTCGTTGCTCCTGATTGCCGGAGTGCTCATCGGAAAGACAAGCTACCGCACCGGGCTGCCACTCCTCCTGGTGTTTCTTCTCGTGGGAATGGGATTCGGCAATGATGGCCTCGGAATCCATTTCAACAATATGCACGACGCGCAGTTCGTGGGGATGATTGCCCTGTGCATTATCCTTTTCTCCGGCGGAATGTCAACAAGAGTCGCGGCCATACGCCCCGTGATTGCGCCGGGACTCGTGCTTTCCTCTGTCGGGGTGCTACTCACGGCGTTGGTGACGGGACTCTTTATATTCTGGCTCTCCGGGATGCCATGGACAAATATACATTTCTCTCTCCTCCCGTCGCTTCTTCTGGCCGCCACCATGTCTTCCACCGACTCGGCCTCGGTGTTCGGAATCCTCGGGTCGCAGAAGGTTGCCCTCCGGCATAACCTCCGCCCCATGCTTGAGCTTGAGAGCGGCTCCAACGATCCCATGGCATACATGCTGACCCTGATTCTTATAGAGGCGATCACATTGGGAGGGTCGATGTCTGCCGGACCTATTATAGCGCAGCTTCTGCTTCAGTTCGGTGTCGGGGGAGCGATGGGCGCCGTGATGGGGTATTTCACCAGATGGCTCATAAAGTGCTACCGCCGTCTCGGCTCCGCCGCCTCCCGCGAAGACGCGGGACAGGCCACTGCCATGATTTCCATCCTTATACTGGGTTCCATATTCCTGACTTATACCTCCACGACAAACCTCGGAGGTAACGGGTACCTCGCAGTGTATATCGGCGGCATAGCGCTCGGCAATTCCACCTTGCCCCACCACCGGAGCATCGCCAAATTCATGGACGGACTCACGTGGCTCGCGCAGATTGTGGTGTTCCTGATGCTCGGACTCCTGGTCAACCCTCACGAGATGCTGTCGGTGGCCGCGGTGTCTTTCCTGATTGGTATTTTCATGATTGCCGTGGGACGCCCGGCCAGCGTATTCCTTTCTTTGCTGCCGTTCCGCAAAATCGACCTGCGCACCAAATCGTTTGTGTCGTGGGTAGGACTGCGAGGCGCGGCACCGATTATCTTCGCCACATATCCGGTGGTGGCAGATGTGCCGGGAGCCTCCCAGATTTTCAACATCGTGTTTTTCGTGACATTGATTTCTCTTGTGGTGCAAGGCACCACCGTAATCGCGGCGGCACGCAAGTTGCGGCTCATCGACAATTCAGCACAGCAAGAGGAAGACTTCGGGGTAGAGCTTGACGAGGAACTGCCGACATCGCTCCACACCATGGTGCTCCGGGAGAGTGACCTCACGAAGGGTAATACCCTCAGCGACATCGCACTTCCGCAGGGTCAGCTCGTGATGATGATTCGCCGTGGCGACAGGTATATCGTCCCCAACGGCAAGCGTAAACTGTCGGCGGGAGACACCCTCCTCATAATTAAGGAAGACGCCTCCCGCGACTACGATGACTGATGCCCAATGGCATCCGGATGTCAGTGTATCAGTAGTTGATCACCACCTGCGAGGGTTTCGCGTTGGTGGCGTTGTTCTTCACGCCCCATTCTTCGGTGACGTATGTGATTCCTTCTGTCGGCACGTCGTTGCAATACTCGATGATGCAGTTGGGGTCGGCTTCCCAATACTGTTTTATAGTCTTGCCATTGGCTACCTTCTCAGGTTTCTTGTCGTCGGGATTTATCATAATCTTCAACCCTACCGAAGTCTCCATCATCTCAAGGTCGCCGCGAGAGTTGCCGCCGACAAACAGCGGGTCGGCTTTTATGAACGTGCGCACCACATCGGCTTTCCCCTCATCCTGCGACAC
Source organism: Muribaculaceae bacterium (assembly GCA_029058745.1). Lineage (GTDB taxonomy): Bacteria > Bacteroidota > Bacteroidia > Bacteroidales > Muribaculaceae > Lepagella. The sequence goes on along the minus strand of JAIDXM010000109.1, from coordinate 1,211 downwards.
AGGGAACACAAGCTCGTCGGTGACGACATTTCCCTCTCCCACTCTCGACTTCACGCCAAGGATACGGTCTTCCGGAAGTCCGAGCTGTTCGGCGCAGAAACGCTGGTAGAGGAGTTCGGGAGAGGCGGAAAGAATCCACACCTCGAAACCGTAGTTCTCAAGATTCTTTATCAGCGATTTCATCTCCGGATACATCTTGTTCTGATATTTCTCATGGAACATGGCGTCGCCTATGCTCTGAATCTCATCGGCGGTGAGTCCGCTTAGGAAGCGTACCCTGTTCTGCACGAAATCAACCCCTACGTTGTCGCCGTGGAGAAGCTGGTCAACAATCTTCATCTTCGCCACCGACAGGGAGTCGGTCTTCCCTTCATAATTTTTTTTCGCGAACTCGTATAGGGCCTCGTCGGCGAGATAATATGGAGCCTGTCCGAAAAGTGTACCGTCGCAATCGAACACGGCCACCTTGCGTGTCTGCATAGGCACCGTGGATTCGAGGAATGCTTCGAGACGTTCGTTTGTAAGGTCTTGGAATCCCTTTATGGGCTTGTACTCATAGGTCTGTGCGTCGGCGCAGAAGAGTCCGAACACGAGAGCCATAACAAAGATAAAAGTCTTTTTCATAGCAATACGATTTTACAGGTTTTTATATTGTTGGAACTGTTTGCGTGTGAATCGTAACGGCCTCCGTCGCCGGAAGCCTCTCTGCTATTACAACACGGCAACGCCAGAAAGGTTTGCTCGCGACACCGTTTTTAGAAACAGAGGAAGCCACCCCGTGTCGGGGAGGCTTCCTCTGTTTCTAAAAATTATATTTATGCGTTCCGGTTATGTCGTCATCGCGGATTGACGAAACCATCATGTCGGAACACCCGGATTGATGGAACCTCCATGTCGGAACACGGATTGACGGAACCGTCCATGTCGGAACACCCGGATTGATGGAACCGACCGATGTAGGGACATGCCTTTGGCATGTTTGATTGCGCTATGGCTCTGTAAATGCCAGAATATCAGACGGGAACCCATTGCTACATGCCGAAGGCATGTCCCTACGTTGAGCGGATTTCCACGTTGAGTGGATTTCCATATTGAGCGGATTTCCGCATTGGGTGGGTTCCTGACGTTGGGGGGCTGTCAACGGTTTTTGTACATGTCCTCGTAGTAGCGTTCGTATTCGCCGGAGGTTATGTTGTCCATCCATTCCTGGT
>JAIDXM010000108.1 GCA_029058745.1 Muribaculaceae bacterium | reverse complement strand
ACTGATAATACATATGTCAATCGTAATTCCCGGGATTAGTGTGATTGTGAGTGTATTAAGTAAGCCGATTATGCTACAGACGGGTTTTACATCGATTATTCAATACCAGAGAAAGAAACAATGAAAAGACGTTAAGATATGGAACTGTTCAAGATATTATTCTGCAATTATGTCTATTTCCATAAACATACGATATGGGGTCATAGAGATATGCCAGTATTCGTTACATTCATAAATATTCTTGTGGGGTTAGTTTTGTATGTTTTTATGGTTGTTGAATTGTTGAATATATTTGTTGTAAATATCCCGACGTCAACATTTGAAGTGATAGTTTATATATTTCTGCCAGTTTTTGTAGCATTTTTATATTGGCGCCTGGTTGGGAACAAACGGTATATTGGAATATTAAAGAACCGGAAGTATTATAGTAAAACGTGTAAGGTTATCTCGTTCCTGTTTATGGCAATGGCTCTTGTATGTCTCTGGGCTACCGGATATTTGATGTGGGCGCATGACAACGGATTGATATAGCTGATGATTGTCAGCAGGATATAATATATTTTTACGGCAATTGTCGGGTGTGCTGGTTTTCCGGGTTATCTGATTAGTACGGCCTACTATGTTGCGGATATGAATGGGTTGGTTTGGAAGGCTCTTCGGTACTGTTTTTAGCAAAAATTGAAAAACATATTTTAATGAATTAAAGTATATGAAACTGTTTAAGATTTTATTCTGCAATTATGTCTATTTCCATAGACATAGTATATGGGGACATAAAAATGATCCTGTTTTTTTTACATTCTGTATGTTTTTTTTGGCTCTGTTGTGTTACGCTTTTTTTTGCGGCATATTATGGAGTATTTGGGTAATGCAGATCCCATTGTCAGGATTTGGGACATTGTTCTATTTAATTATACCATTGTTTGTGGTTATTTTATATTGGCGCCTGGTTGGAAACAAACGGTATATTGGGATATTAAAGAACCGGAAGTATTATAGTAAAACGTGTAAGGTTATCTCGTTCCTGTTTATGGCAATGGCTGTTGTATGTCTCTGGGCTACCGGATATTTGATGTGGGCAGACAATAATGGACTGATATAATTTGATTATGTATTCCTATGCAAGACAATCCATTTGTGAATGTGTGGCTCCCAAGTGGTGTGCCTACAAATACATCATCAGCGGCGACGGCCAAATCCGCTGAGGTAAGGTGCGTGGTGCAAAAAGTAAGGAATAATTCCTGAGGATAGTGGATGGTATGAGAAAAATGTGTATTTTTGCGAAAAAATTACACCTGCATTATGGAAAACCTTCTCCCATTCGCGTTTCTTTGTCTAACCTCGTTTTTCACTCTAACCAATCCCCTGGGCACGATGCCCGTGTTCCTGTCGATGACAAAGGGTCTCGACAACTCCGAGAGGGCACAGATTGTGAAACGGGCCACGATAATCTCGTTTATCATCCTCATCGCCTTCACCATCAGCGGTCAGGTACTGTTCTCGCTGTTCGGAATCTCCACCAACGGTTTCCGGATAGCCGCCGGATTCATCATCATGAAGATCGGGTTCGACATGCTCCAGGCCAAATATTCCAACACCAAGCTCAGTGAGGAGGAGGTGAAGGTATATGCCAACGACATCTCAATCACGCCCCTTTCAATACCGATGTTATGCGGTCCCGGGGCCATAGCCAACGGCATCATGCTTATGGAGAACGCCAACACCATGGCTATGAAAGTGACGCTCATAGTGAGCATCGCGATAATCTATCTCCTGACATATCTGATTCTCCGTGCCTCAACCCGTCTTGTGCCTATTATCGGCGAGACGGGCAACAATGTCATGATGCGCCTTATGGGGCTTATCCTAATGGTGATAGCCGTGGAATGCTTTGTGGGAGGCGTGAAACCGATTCTTGTGGATATCATCAAACTCGGCAACGGCATCGCCGTCTGAGTACTTGTTCAGGCATACTCCCCTCTCAACCAGAGAGTATGACATAATACACTGAGCGTCACATCCTCAGGATGTGACGCTCAGTGTATTATGTCAGCCAGGCGGTCAGCGGATTGTGACTGAGAGTGGCTTGTAGTCCCAAGGGAAACGGACGTAGAGGGTACGAGACGTCGGGTCGTAGCACCATCCGTATTGGCGTATCAGCTTCGGGGAGGCCATCTCGGGCATATCAGCCCCAGATGATAGGGCGACACTCTTGGGTTTTGACACATCGACAACCTCAAATGTTAGCATTTTTCCCTGCGGCATACCGTCGTAGGAGCCGCCGTTGGTGCGCAAAGATATTTCAGTCTCGCGTGTGCGTCTCTCGCCGGTGAAATAGATAAGCTGGTATTTTCCGTCGCTCAGGGAAGTCGGCGATTTACGGTCGTCCTCAAACAGGGTGTATTCCGTCTCCTTGTTTGCCGGGAAATATTTCACCGTCAGGAACTGCGGGTTGTATTGGGTGACATTTTCTATAGGTTGTGTGTAGAGAGGGATGAACGACCCGGCTTTTACAAACATCGGGAGTTCGTCGAGCGGGGCCTGGACGGTAGCTTCCGAGTCCCCCCTGTAGCGTAGCGAAGGATTGTTCCAGTTGATCCATTCCCCTTTCGGGAACAGCACCTTACGGCGGCGGGCCCCTTGCTCCATTACAGGCGCGATCAGCACCTCATCGCCCCAAAGGTATTCATCGGATATCTCGCCATATTTGGGATCAGGGTTCCGGCCATCGAAGTTCAAGGGGCGGGCGAGAGGCCATCCCTTAGAAGCGTTTTCATAGGCGAGGGTATAGTTGTATGGAAGCCATTCATAACGCATCCTGATGAATTTTTTGAGGATTTCCTCCTGTTCCGGATAATGGTATGGCTCCGGCTGCTGCTGCGCGTGGGTACGCATCATAGGAGTGAACGCTCCCGACTGCACCCAGCGGACATAAAGTTCCTCGTCGCGAGGATTCGCGGGGTCAACGGCAAACCCTCCGAGGTCGCTTCCCATATATGCCAGTCCTGAGATTCCGGCGCTCAGCATAAGGTTTATCTGAGGTTGGAACCCACCCCAGGAGCGTGATACGTCGGTGGTCCAAGGGAAGACACTGTAGCGCTGCAGACCGGCGGTGCCACCCCGCATCATCAGGAGTGGACGCATGTCGGGGAAATCCTTGCGGAGCCCTTCATAGATCAGGCGCGACCATTCGTTGCCGTAGGCGTTATGGAACTGAGAGGCGGTCTCTCCGTTGGCATGCACTATGGAGCGCGGATGCACTTCAGGTTCCCCGAGGTCGCCCCACCATCCGGCCACACCCTCTTCGGTGAGTCCTTTCAGACGGTTCCAAAGCCATTCGCGGGTGTCCGGATTGCTGACGTCGAGCATCCCCGCGTCCCCCACCCAGGTGGTCACGTTGTGGGTGTTGCCCATGGAATCCTTCACGAGCATCCCTTTCCCGGAAAGGTAGTTGTAATTGTCAATCGCCCCCTTTTTGTTGATATACGGCTGGGAGATAAGGACAGTGTTCACCCCTTTCTCTTTTAGTTCGGCAAGCATCTTGCGATGGTCGGGCCATTGCCTGGAATCCCATTCGAGCCGTCCCATGTCGGTTTCCACGCCATACCAATAAAGGTCGAGCACCATCCCGTCAACGGGATAGCCACGGGTCTTTAGCGAATCGATGGCCCCGGTGGCCTCCTGTTGGTTATGGTAGCCGTATTTCGAGGTTATATATCCGAGGCTCCAGAAGGGAGGCAGGTCCTGACGTCCTGTAAGAAGCGTGTAGCCTTCGGTGGTTCCGGCGAGATTTCCGTTGCCGTTGATGAAATAATAAGACAGGGGGTAAGGGGTGGCGGAGGAATATTCGATTGTGTCGCCAAGCGAGAGTGTTGCCTCGTTGTAGTCGTCGAAAAGCACTCCGTATCCGAGGTCTGACGCGAAATAAGGGGCAGTGATTCCCATCTGTGATATTCGCGGGTCGCCGGCTGTGTAGCCATAGTTCTGACGGTTGAACATCACGAGTGTGTCGCCGTTCAGATTCAGGGAATGTCCACGTTCGCCGGCCCCGTAGATTGTTTCATCCGCATCTCCTTCAAATGTGACGGTTTTCACGTTTCCGGAATTGTCAACGCCGGCAATCTCTGAAAGGATGATGTCGCCTGCGGCGTTGTGGAATGTCACTTTTCCGCTTTCGCGGTCAATCCTCACGGTGGTGGTGGGTGAGCTTATGAAGAAAGCCTCCGGCGATGAGATGGCCTTGACATCAGGATTCGCCCGTTTCATCACGGCCGATTGCGATGGCTGGTAATTCAGTTTTGACTCCGAGGGACGTGTCGTGACGCGGAATATGTCGTTGTTTAGAGGAAGGATTGACACGACGCCTTTGGCGGTTTCCACATCATAGGAGCCGTCTGTCTCCTTGATTCCGCTTTGTCCGGCTATTGCCGCTCCGCATGCCATCACAGCCAGCGTGCCGGCCATGGTTGCGGGAAAAAGTCTTTTCATAGGTAGGGTGTTAAGCAAAAAATAGAAATAAAGGTATGATAGAGAGAGGGCCACGCCCGTGTTGCCTGCGGTGTGGCCCTCTGGTATGGCTGATGGGTTGGCGTCATAGTTCCAGGTCGCCGTCAACGATGACGTGCCAGGGTAGGCCGGAGAGTGCGAGTTTCTCGAGGAACGGGTCCGGATCAAACTCCTCCACGTTGTGGACACCTGGTTTCACCCATTTTCCGGTGAGGAACATGTATGCCCCGACCATGGCGGGCACGCCTGTCGTGTAGCTTACCGCCTGGGCGCCGGTCTCCTTGTATGCCTCTTCATGAGAGCAGTTGTTGTAGATGTAGTATGTGGATTCCTTCCCTTGCTTGTCAAGGCCGGAGATGCGGCATCCGATAGATGTTTCGCCGGTATAGTTTTCTCCGAGCGAGCCCGGGTCGGGGAGCACAGCCTTCAGGAACTGTATCGGCACAATCTCACGCCCCTCATACATCACAGGGTCGATGCGTGCCATGCCTATGTCCTGGATTACGCGGAGATGAGTGAGATACTCCTGTCCGAATGTCATCCAGAAGCGGGCGCGGCGGATGGTCGGGAAGTTGATTACAAGGCTCTCGAGCTCCTCATGGTAGAGGAGATAAGACTCACGCTCGCCTATGTTGGGATAGTTGAGCGGACGGTGCACCTCAAGATTTTCGGTTTCCACCCATTTCCCGTCTTCCCAGTATTTCCCTTTCTGCGTAATCTCGCGGATGTTGATTTCAGGATTGAAGTTTGTGGCGAAAGCCTTTCCATGGTTTCCGGCGTTGCAATCCACGATGTCGAGATAGCGCATCTCCGAGAAATGATGCTTGGCGGCGTAAGCCACGAAGACAGCCGACACACCAGGGTCGAATCCGCATCCGAGGATAGCGGTCAGTCCGGCTTTCTCAAACCGTTCGCGGTATGCCCACTGCCAACTGTATTCGAAATGGGCCTCGTCCTCAGGCTCATAGTTGGCCGTGTCGAGATAGTTGACTCCACACTGTAGGCAGGCTTCCATTATCGTGAGGTCCTGATAGGGGAGGGCCACATTGATGCAGATTTCAGGCTTGTGGCGGTTGAAAAGCTCGCAAAGCTGCTCCACGGAATTGGCGTCCACCTGATCGGTGGTGATGTTTGGCGCGCCGATTCTCTCCGCGAGACGGTCGCATTTCTCTTTGGTGCGTGAAGCGATCACAATTTCAGTGAACACGTCAGGATTCTGGGCGCATTTGGCCGCCACCACTGTTCCGACGCCGCCGGCGCCGATAATCACTACTTTTCCCATTCTTTCGTATGTCTGTTTTGAGTTGTCAGTACTGAGGGGGAGGATGTCCTGACACCCTCTTGCCTAATGAAATAACGGCCCGATGCTAAATTCGCAAAGCGCCACACTGCAAATTTAATCATTTTTTATTAATTTTGCACCACTTATGGAAATCAAAATTAAAGGTTTGGAAGATATTGCCCCTGCGGCCAAGGCTTTCATAGAGGCAATGGGAAGCCGCCGTGTTTTCGCGTTCAATGGCGAGATGGGGGCCGGTAAGACCACTTTCATAGCTGAGGTGTGTCGCCAGTTGGGGGCCGACGACGATTCGGGCAGCCCCACGTTCAGCATTGTCAATGAATACCGCGCTGCCGACGGCAGTCCGATATATCATTTTGATTTCTACAGACTCGACTCTCCGGAGGAGGCCCTCGACATGGGGGCTGAGGATTATTTCTATTCCGGATATCTCTGCCTCATAGAATGGCCGGACCGTATCGGGACGCTACTCCCGGAGGAAGCCGTGGAGGTTGATATCCGTGTAATGCCCGACGGAAGTCGTGTGCTCGCGTTTTAATTATCCGAGGATGAGGATTATAGAGATAAAGGAGACTGGCTCCACCAATTCTTGGGTTACAGAAAACCTGAAGGATGCCGATGCCCCATGTATGGTCTATGCGTTGAGACAGACCGCAGGGCGGGGACAACGTGGAAATTCATGGGAGGCGGAACCGGACAAGAACCTCACGGCATCTTTCATGTTGAGGCCAGAAAATGTGGCAGTGGCCTCGCAATTCGTGATTTCCGAGGCGGTGGCTCTCGCGGTGGTGGATTTACTCCGGAAGTTCAATGTGGAGGCGCTGGTGAAATGGCCCAATGATGTCTATGTGGGCGACCGCAAGATTTGCGGCATCCTCATAGAACATTCGATAATGGGCATGGGAATCAGACGCACTGTGGCCGGGGTCGGAATCAATATCAACCAGACACTGTTTCTTAGCGACGCGCCGAATCCTGTGTCTCTTGCCGGAATCACCGGGAGAGAGTACAGTATCCCCGAGGTTGCCGCCCTTCTTGCGGATTGTGTGGGGAAGAGGATGAGCCTGGCTTGTGCGGCTGATGATGACGGAAGGAGAGGTCTTCATGAGGAGTTTGTCGGCATGCTTTGGCGTGGCGGCGACGGCTTATACCCGTTTTTCGACAGAAAGAGGGGGGAAGGTATTTCCGCAAGAATCATGAATGTGGCTCCCGACGGGATGCTCACACTTCAGACGGAAGATGGGGAACTGCGCGAATATGCCTTCAAGGAGGTGGAATTTGTTTTGTAACTGATTGACATGGAAAATATATCTGATGTGAAGGGGGATGGAAAGGTTGTGGAGCCGGGATGGAAAAAGGCTCTCGGGCTGGCGTTGCGCTATGGTCTGCCGGTTGCGCTCACAGTGTTGCTGGTGGTCTATATGTTCAATAAGGTCAATTTTTCCGAGATGTGGAATCTCATCAAACATGGCGTTGACTATGGCTGGATTCTTCTCGCGATGGGGATAAGCGTGTTCTCTCACGTGTTCCGTGCTGCGAGGTGGAGGCTTCAGTTGTCGGCGCTCGGAATCCGACCTCCGTTCATGGCCTTGTGTTGCTCTATATTCGGATGCTATGCCCTGAATCTCGTGTTCCCCCGTCTCGGGGAGGTGTGGCGATGCACATATATCTCCTCTTCACAGAAGGCGTCATTCACCTCAGTCCTGGGGTCGATGATTGGCGACCGTCTTGCCGACACGCTGATGGTGCTTCTTCTGCTTGTGTTGTGTCTGATAGTCGCCTCTCCGGCTCTTGAGGCGTTCCTCACCCGCTATCCTGTGGGACGCGGACTTGTGGATATGCTTTCCCAGGTGTGGTTCTGGGCGGCTCTGTGTGGCGCCGCTGTCGTGGCATGGGCGCTTTTCAGGGTGTTCCGCGACACAGTGGTGGTGAGGAAACTGAAAGAGATGGCCCTGAATATGTGGACAGGTTTCAGCGTCGTGGCTCGCATGAAGGGGCGCTGGCAGTTCCTTTGGCTCACCCTTTGCATCTGGGGGTGCTATTATTTCCAGCTTTATGTGGCGTTCTACGCGTTCGACTTTACCCGTGAGCTTTGCCACGGGCCCGGAATGGCCGGAGGCCTCACCCCGTGTCTCGTGGCTTTCGTGCTCAGTTCCATAAGCATGGCCATCCCATCGAACGGAGGTCTCGGGCCGTGGAATCTTGCCATCATGTTCGGACTCGCCGTATATGGCGTGAATGACGCGCAGGGCACAGCCTTCTCAATGCTTCAATGGAGCGGCCAGACTGTAATGCTCATAATACTCGGCATATTCACCATGGCATATATATCTGTGAGCCGAAAGGCTAACCGTCAGCTTATGGACAAGACAATCGAGGAGGCGGAGGAGTTGTGAAAAACAATTATGAATTAATATTTGATTGCTATGCTTTTTGAACCTAAGGACCCTAATCAGGAGAAAGATGACTTTTTCGACGGCCCCGATATCCCGGAGCCTGTGAAGGAACCCAAGAAACCTGTATATAAGCCGGAGGATCCTGACTATTGGGAGGAGGAGTCGGAGTGGGAGCATCTGAAGCCGGGCAATAAGTCGCGTGTATGGCTTTGGCTCGGTGTCGCTGTCGTGTTGGTTGTGTTTGTATTGGCGTGTTGGATGCGTTATTTCTCGCCTTATATAGAGGAGGCAACCCAATACGGCTATGTGGAGAGTGTGGAGCGGCGTGGCACTGTCTTCAAGACATATGAGGGAGTACTCCTGCCGTATAAGGAACTTACCGACACCACCCGTATATACAGCCGTGATTTCATATTCTCGGTAGCCAATCGAGGCGACTACAGGAAGCTTAGGCAGGCACAGCGTGACTGCCGCCCTGTGAGGGTGGAATATCGTCGTTACCATGCAACATTGCCTTGGCGCGGCTCCAGCAAGACCGTCATCACGGCTGTGGATTCAGTGGATCCTTCCGACATCCTCCCTCCGGAATTCGCCCCACACGCGAGATGAGCCGGGACAAATTCCGGAGTTTGACGCTTTGAGACAGGCTTCTCAGTATTCCACATCCCAACGGTCTGTGCGGAATGGGACGAGAGGCTGTCCAAGGCATGTCATAACGTTTGCCTCGGGGACATAATTATGGAAACAGTAGCGCACGGCTACAGGATTTGGCACGCTGTCGCTATACACTTCGATGTAGTTTTCTCCGTGTCCGAATTTCCCTTCCGCCTTATGGAACACCCTGTCTTCGCCGGCGACTTCGAATCCTTGCGGACGGATATACCTGTCGTCTTGATAGGAGTGGAAATTGTTGCCGGCCCACCAGTCTTTCTGCCAGTCGAGGTTATTGAATTCAAGTTTTACCTTATTGCCGGCTATTCTCATGGATTTGTATGTAGGCGCCGGCAGCGGAATGCCTTCCACTCCATAATCATTACGCAGGGCAAGGAATGCGAGACGTTCCCCCACCTCTTTCTTGCGTGCCGGGTGTATTCCTACCGGATTTCCGAGGTCTGTGGTGGCGGCAATTCCCACATTTTCCATCTCTTGGGCCACTTTATACTGGGCTTCGATGAGCAACGGGAGTTCGAAATTATCATATCCTGTGTAGCGGTAGGGGGCTATCTGCACCATGTAGAATGGCATTGAGGGATTGTCCCATCTCCTTCTCCAGTCGGTTATCATGGCTTTCAGCAGTTTCACATAGTCGTCATGCCGACGGTTATTGGATTCTCCTTGGTACCATATGAATCCCTTGGCTGTGTAAGATGTGATAGGGTTCACCATTCCGTTGAACAGCCTTCCCACCGCCGAGTTCTCATAATTGTTTCTACGACAGAAATCTTTGTCGATTCCCTCCACCGTCTCAAAAATCTCTTCCGCCATCCATGTCTCTACAGGCGACCCTCCCCAATTGGTGGTGACAAGTCCTACCGGAACTCCGAGAACAGTGTTAAGGAGATGTCCGAAAAAGTATGCGGCGGCCGAGAAGTTGGCCACTGCCTCAGGTGTTGACAGGAGCCATTCTCCGGAGCAGTCGTCCGCCGGGGTGTCGAGGGATGCGCGCCCTACTGTAAAGAATCTCATCCCGGGGTGGTTTGTGGCATCCAGGATTGCATCGACAGACCCTTTTACCGGCTGATGCATGAATCCGTGCACCTGCATTTCCATGTTGGACTGACCTCCGCATATCCATACCTCTCCAAGAAGGATATTGTCGAGCCTCACCTGTTCTCCGTCACTGATTTTTATGGTATATGGGCCGCCGGCATCCGTTGTGGCGATTTTCAGTTTCCATTTTCCTTCGTTGTCAGCCATGGTGGAGTATTTCTTGCCGTTCCATGACGGAACCACCGTAACTTTCTTTCCGGGTGTGGCGTTGCCCCATAGATTGACATCGGAATTCCGCTGTAGAACCATGTTGTCGGAGATGACAGACGGAAGCGTCACCTTGGCGTCGGCAGACGGAGCGATACACCAGACAATGACTGTAATTATAGAGGAGAGAATGCGGGAGGTAATGGAGGGGAGCGTTCTCATTTTTTCGTTTTGATTTTGATGTTTGAGCAGTTGTCGTGGATGAAATTGCGGGTCTCTTTCAAACCGTAGGGGTAGTCATCGGTCATTATTATCTTATTGTCGGGTGTGAACTCGAATCCGTCAACACAATATAGGTTTATGATTCGTGGATCGAAGACACGGAAGGTATTGCCGGTCACTTTGATGTTGCGGTGGTATATGGTGCCTTCCCTTTTGGGTATGCCGCTCCCTACGGCGATACATGCGCTTCCCCAGTTGGAGTAGCCGTAGTTGCCGTTCTCGAAGGTATTGTCTCGTATCGTCACGTCGCGTACTCCCGACTGCTCAAACCAGTAGTTCCCGTCACCTTCGAAGAGAATCGCTGCCCCCGGAATATGGAAATAGCAGTCTTCAACCACCGTCTTGCCACGAGAACCCAGGAGGAGTCCGCGGGCACGGTTCCCCCTCATCCGGCATCCCTTTATTAGGACTTCAGGATAACGGTCGTCGGCGGCTATGACGTGGTTTCTTCTCACGTCGGCAGGCAGCGGCTCCGTGAATGAAATCTCGGTGTATATCTTGTTGAGCCGGGTCACATCCCTCACAACTCTACGCGCATATGTCGTGACGTTCTCATTGTCGGCAATTTCCAGGGTCATACCCGGTTTTATGAAATCCACGCCATACTGGCCGGAATTTCTCCATCTTGCAATAATACGGTCGGGAGCTGTCACCGAATCCACAGCCATATAGAGTCCGTGGATGTTTGTGGCGTCATCCTTCTGATTCTCGAATACACAGTCAATCATCCGGATGTATCCGCCGCAGTTGACGAAATGGGTGGCGTCGGCGGTGATTGAGGTCATGCGGTTCTTTCCTGGAGCCGGCACCACCCTCAGTCTGTTCAGTTCGATGTCATCGCTTCTTTGGGCTATCACTCCCATTCCGCCGCAATGATACAGGTTGACATCCTTTATAGTGATTCCGGAACAGTCGGCAAGTGTGAAGCCGGGGTTATAACGTGCGGCGGCTCCGAAAATCATCGTGTTGCCGGGAGTGCCAGTCATTTTATCCCCTTTGATACGGTATGAGCCGTCTTCATTCTTGGTGGCCTGCACACCGCCACCCCAAAGCCATATGTCGTGGGCGTAGAGAGCCGGCTCGCGCTTTTCGGTGTCAAACTCAAGCATCGAGGAGTATTTATACACTGTCCCTTCTTTGTCTCTGAAACGGAGAAGTCCGTTGGAGATATCAGTGATGTAGTCGTCGGGGAATTTCACGTCGATGCCGCCATCGAACACATTGGTGATTATCCCCTCGGAGTTGAAGGTGCGGGTGTAGTCGATGGCAATGTCCTCTATGGTGACGTTGCGGCAGTCCTCAAGGTTGAAGGGGGAGATGAAGCCAGTGAAGAGCAGGGAAGTGCCGTTTCCTTGTATCGTGAAGTTCTCCATCCCCTCGAGCTGGAACGCGATACGCTTGAGACTCTCGTCGTTGTTGGATATGAACTGGTATTTCTCAAACGCCTTTTCCGGACGCAGTCGTAGTTCCCCGCCCGGAAGCGCGAGCACGGAGGCATTGCTTTTTCTTGCGTCCGCGAGAGCGGCACGGATTGCCGGCACCGCGTCGGTGGAAGCCTCGTCGCCGTGCAGATAATCTTTCAGATAGATTATGCCTGGGATCTTCTCGGTGTTGTTGCCGGAAGGAGAGGTGATTTCAGTGGAGGACGCGTGCATGCCTGCGTGGGAAGAGGCCATTACATACGCGACCGCGATTGTTGTCAGCTGGTATTTGTTCATGGGTAATATTAGGTTTCTGTATGAAATATCATTACGGAAAACACACTGGCCGATGAGAGACCAGGAGGAGTTTTGGAATTGTGATTGCAAAGCTATCACAAAGAATCAGGATGGAGGTTCAATATTGTTCCAAAAAAGACCCCGATTGTACGGTAGTGTCAAAAAAATATGTAGTAGCCGGCACTGTGTTAAAAGACGTAATGCATTATAGGAGGGGTCAGGATAATCGAATTGCGGTTACGGGGTATAATCGGCCAATAGATACGGTATGATTTTAGTGTGGAATGGTAACTCACCTATAGTTAGAGCGCACTGATTTGGTCGGTGGAACGATTGTAATTATAAAAAATGCAAAAAAGTTGAGGCAAAGGATGGTGGATTCCACAAAAAATGATTAACTTTGCAACAGAAAACGGAGTCTATCCTGTTTTCAGGCCGGTCTGGTAGCTCAGCTGGATAGAGCAACAGCCTTCTAAGCTGTGGGTCTTGGGTTCGAATCCCAACCGGATCACAGAAGGGTCACTTTCGAGTGGCTCTTTTTTGTATCCGTATGTGTGGAGCACCTCTGGTACATTTCCTGAGCCGTGTGGTACGCGCTTTTCCATAGCCATGCCACGTAAGTGTGACTGCAACTAATTCTTAGTTTAGAATATTTAATATCCTGATAAAATGATAATTAATTATCATTTTATCAGGATATTAAATGTCCAAAAAGCATCAAGTCATAGTGAGTCGTTCTGCGTGTTACTGGGTTGCTATGAACGCGGCGATGTCGGAGAGCACCTCAGGGGATATGGTTTCCTCGATACTGTTGTATTCCTCGACATTGCCTGTGACGGCATGTTGCATCAGATGGTTGAGCTTCGGATAGATTTTTACAGTGGCTCCCGGAGCATTTCTAAGAGCCTCGCCGGCATTGAGCGAAGGGGGCACCTGCATGTCTTTCTCTCCATATATGAGGAATGCCGGAATTGACAGAGACTTTAGGGCTGCGGATGGGGAATATGATATGAAATGTTGCATCCATGGAGTCATGTCGCCACGGAACAAGCCGCGTATCCCTTCGGCCAGTTGACGAGTGGTGGCCGAGTCGTTCCACGAAGGGTATATTTCCGACAGAGCCTCGTCAGACAGTGTCATGTCGGGATTTCCGATTTTAAGAGAGAAGGCCTTGCGTAGCGCTTCGCCAAATATGGAGGCGACCGAATCTTCCACCCCGGCCTTTGAGAGGGCGTTGAGGTTCTGGAACACAAGAATGCTGTCTCCTCTCACTGCCGGGCCGGCCACAGAGACAATGAAGTCAAGGTTTTGCGGTTTCGCGCCAAGCATGAATGCGATTATCCCCCCTTCGCTATGACCGATTATCCCGACTTTCCCGAAATCCTTGTTGGCACGGGCCCAATCGGCCACGGCCTGCGCGTCCTCAGCAAAATCTGCGGTGGTGGCGGCAGTCACGTCCCCTTTTGATTTTCCGACGCCACGGTCATCGTATCTTATCGAGGCAATCCCGTTGCGGGCGAGATAGTCGGCGATTACGGCGAACGGTCGGTGTCCAAACACTTCCTCATCGCGATTCTGGGGGCCACTGCCAGTCACCATCACCGCCACGGGGAGAGAAGGCAACGGTCTGTCGGGTATTGTGAGGGTGGCTCCCAAGGAAACGTCGCCATGAGTGATAATGATTTCCTCAGAGGAATAGGGGAAAGGTGGTTGCGGAGTCTGAGGGCGGGCAGGTTTTGCCTCTCCGGGTTCGAGTGTGAGCGGCAGTTTCATGCCTCTTTGTTCGAACGTGCCTTCAATCCTGCCGTCGCGGAGCCGTCCAGAGAAGCCCATCATCAGTTTTGGCACCTTTATGCATACTGAGTCGGCAGACAGGAACGCCACATCGCCGGCAATCCCATAGGCTCCTTGGTCAGGTGAGTCCATCGACACGACAGGTTGGCCGCTTATATGGAACACAAGTTTCAAGGATGCCTGAGGAGTCACCTGCAGTTTTCCCGACCAATCACCGATGAGCGACTGTGGGGACGCAGAGAGGCACGCGATAATAAGGCCTGTCAATGTCATTAGAAATTTCTTCATATAATTGGGTGCCCGCTCCTTACGGGTTATGAGTGATTGATTGCTCGATATTTTCGAAAAGCTCCCAGCATGTGGCACTATGGTAGAGCGAGGCTTTTCCGGGAGCCACTTTCAGGATGCATTGTTTATAGAGACAGCTTTCCGAAGGGTCGAACAACGGACTGTCACAGTCGAATGGGGGAGGGGTGGGGCTTAGGCACACAATCTCCCTGATGTCGCGGCAACCGGTGAACAGGAGTTCGCCAAGCAGTCTGTCGTTGGCCGGCAGGACGGCTTTTGTCAACGACACACAATCAGAGAAGGCGTAAGATTCGAGCTCAGTCACTGATGAGGGAATCTGGATTTCGCGTAGAGAGGAGCAACAACTGAAAACATTGCTTCCGATGTGGGCTACATGCTTGGGAATGTCAATTGACTCCAGACTCTTGCAGTAGGCAAACGCGTGGCTTCCGATGTCTCTTGTTCCCGATGGGAGGCTCACCGATTTAAGAGATATGTTCCATGCGCAGAGGTAGCGGGGAATTTTCCTGACACCATCGGGAATCACAACCGAGGAGAGTGAGCGGCATTCTCTGAGCGCCCCCTCGCCAAGTTCGGTGAGAGACGTGGGGAATGCTATGGATATAAGAGAGTCGCATCCGAGGAACGCATAGTCGCCAATCTTAGTGAGACCTTCTGGAAGCTCCACTCTTTTCAGATGTATGCAATCTGCGAAAGCGTATTCAGGGATTTCTGTGATTCCGTGCGGCACTATGGCTACAGAGTCGCCCGCTGTCAAGCCGCAGGTTTTCCGGGCAAACGCGGAGATAGCGTCGGCATTGAGCCATGCCGTAAGCATCAAGAAACAAGAAAGCAGTCTAATCATTAATTTTTTTTGCAAAAATAATAAAAGCGATGCAAATTGCCAATAATTTTTTGTAAATAAAAGAGGATATGATTCATCGGCACATCATACAGATAACCGAATGATAATAGCCTCCGTGATTTTATCATTGTTAGTCGGGTCATACAGCCAGGAGCGACATTTTTTTTGTTGTGGAATGATATGGTTATGGAAAAGTTGCTAACTTTGCGTTTTAAACTATATAAAGCTATGTATTTCATACAACAGATTGCCGAGCGGCTTCGCGGATTGCGCGATGCCCTTGACCTCGGACTGGAGGATATGGCCGGGCAATGCGGCATATCAGCCGCGCAACTTGAGGAATATGAGAGTGGCACGGTAGATATACCGGTTAGTTTCCTTCACTCTTTGTCGTCGGCTTGCGGAGTGGAGATGACAGCGTTGATGTTTGGTAGCGAGCCGAATATGAACTCTTATTTCATCACCCGTGCGGGCCGGGGTGTAAAGGTGGAGCGTACCGGGGCCTACAGCTATCAGGATCTGGCCGCCGGATTCCAGCATCGTGTCATGGCCCCGTTTATGGTGACGGTTGAGCCTTCGCGTCAGGAGGGCCCTCTTGCGCTCAATTCACATGAAGGGCAGGAATTTAACTATGTAGTGGAAGGAACCCTCGAGATAACAGTGGCGGGGAAGGCGAATGTGCTCAATCCCGGCGACACGATAATGTTTGATGCCAGGAAGCCTCACGGAATGAGAGCCATAGGAGACACTCCTGTGAGGATGTTGGCAATAATTTCATAAGAGGCAGATTGTTATGCTTGAAAAATTTCTTGACAAGACACATTTCGACTCATACGAGGATTTCATGGAGAATTTCCATGTGAATGTTCCGGAGAATTTCAATTTCGGATATGACGTTGTTGATGAATGGGCGGCCAGGGAGCCGGAAAAGCCGGCACTGCTCTGGACTAACGACAAAGGAGAGAAGATACAGTTCACGTTTGCCGACATCAAGCGTGAGAGCGACAAGACAGCGTCCTTCCTTCAGGGTCTCGGAATAGGGCGTGGCGATATGGTGATGCTTATACTGAAGCGCCATTATCAGTTCTGGTTTTCGATTATCGCTCTTCATAAGCTTGGGGCCACCGTGATTCCGGCCACCCACCTGCTCACGGAGAAGGATGTGAAATACCGGTGCAACAAAGCCGGCATCAAGGCGATAATCGCAGTTGGCGACAAGGTGGTCACTGACCATATCGACAAGGCGATGCCGGAGTGTCCTACTGTCGGGGCACTCATATCAACGGGGCCCCTTGTGCCTGAGGGATGGCTTGATTTCAATAGCGGTATAGACGCGGCTCCCCCTTTCGAACGTCCTTCCGTAGCCAACTCCAACGATGATGTGTCGCTTCTCTATTTCACTTCCGGCACAACAGGAGAGCCAAAGATGGTGGCTCACGATTTCACATATCCCCTGGGACATATCATCACCGCCTCCTATTGGCATAACCTTGACGAAGACAGTCTGCATCTTACTCTTGCTGACACTGGATGGGGCAAAGCCGTGTGGGGGAAGCTCTACGGGCAGTGGATTGCCGGAGCGAATGTGTTTGTCTATGATTTCGAGAAGTTTGAGCCTGTGGATGTGCTCCACAAGATAAATGATTACGGCATCACGTCGTTCTGCGCCCCTCCCACAGTGTTCCGCTTCCTGATACGTGAAGACCTGTCGCGCTTCAACCTGTCGTCGTTGAAATACTGCACGATTGCCGGTGAGGCCTTGAATCCGAGTGTGTATGAGGAATGGCTCGCGCTTACAGGAATAAAACTCATGGAGGGTTTCGGACAGACAGAGACCACCCTTACGATTGCCACTTATCCATGGCTTGAGCCGAAGCCCGGGTCAATGGGGAAGAAAGGACCTGAATATGACATTGACCTTGTCACGGCCGACGGCCGCAGGGCCGAGGATGGCGAGCATGGAGAGATAATAGTGCGTACGCATGGGCGTAAGCCGCTTGGCCTTTTCAAGGAGTATCTTCATGATGCCGCGCTCACGAAAGAGGCCTACGACAATGGAATCTATCACACCGGTGATGTGGCATGGCGTGATGAGGATGGCTACTATTGGTTTGTGGGACGCAAGGATGACGTCATCAAGTCGTCGGGTTATCGCATCGGCCCTTTCGAGGTGGAGAGCGCACTGATGACACATCCGGCGGTTGTGGAATGTGCCATCACCGGAGTGCCGGATGAAATTCGAGGACAGGTGGTGAAAGCCACCATAGTGCTTGCTAAGGATTTCGAGAAGAGGGCAGAGGTTGAGCCGGATGCGCTTATAAAGGAGATACAGAATCATGTGAAGCGTGTGACTGCTCCGTATAAGTATCCCAGGATTATAGAATTTGTGAAGGAGCTTCCCAAGACAATCAGCGGCAAAATCCGCCGCGTGGAAATCCGCGACGGCAAATAGCCTGTGCTGAATCAAATCAGGGCTGGAAATCAGCCATTATAATGATTCCGGATTGTATTTGTGACGATTCGGAGTCATATTTTTATATACCACCGATTATATGCCGCAAATAACTTCAGTGGTGAATTGCCTGATTCCTCCTTTATTTAAATCAGGGGTATTCAACCGGATATCACAATCAATTACAAATACAGTGCCGCATTTTGATTTTAGGACATTCTCGTCATGCATGTCGCTGAGATATATTTCAGGTGTAACATAAGTCCAGTTACGTGGATTCTGCAGATGAAAACCCATTTTAGACATGTATGTCCTGATCTCAGAGTCAGACATTCGATAGCCTTCGATAAAAGCCTGCCTGATTAATATCTTGAAATATCCGTTAGAGTCTCTGCCGAAACCGATAACTTCCATTTTGGTTTCCGGAAAATATGCGTTATGGAGAGAGATTCTGTCTAATGCGAGGATTGGAAGAATAA
The DNA here is from genome assembly GCA_029058745.1 of Muribaculaceae bacterium. Classification (GTDB taxonomy): domain Bacteria; phylum Bacteroidota; class Bacteroidia; order Bacteroidales; family Muribaculaceae; genus Lepagella. The sequence goes on along the minus strand of JAIDXM010000108.1, from coordinate 24,462 downwards.
AATAATCCAGACCAATGGTTTTTAATAAGGATGAGCCGTTGTCATATACCTTTGCCTCGCCTCCCTCCGCAATGTGTTCGCCGAGTTGACGTGAAATGGTTGCATCTATATCGTTAAACCAGATGCCTTCTTTTTTAGCCCAGTTTTCTATCGTTTGAGCTTGCTTCTCTCCTCGTTTGAGCATTGCTTTGAAACCGAGGACTCTCTCAGAGATTTGATTTGCCGGATTTTCTGCTCCCGCGAGTATGGATGCAATGACATGAGACGAACCTCCCTCTGTGCAGCCATACTGTTCCTGAGGTGAAAATCGTTTAAATACGATTGTATTGTTGATGAATTGATTTGCATACCATTCCAACTTTGCCAGACCTTCAGAATTGAACCTGTCAGAAATTATATTATTGATAGATTTCCAAAAATCTGAATTAGTCATACTTTATTTTTTTAATTCATGCAAAAATACACAATTAAAAGTTTTTTTGCAAATCAGGGTTGGAAATCAGCCATTATGAAGTCATTGTGGGTGAAGGAGCGGGGTGTGATGTCGAGCATGAAGATGAAACGGCCGGACATGTCCGGTTTACATTCTTCACAGAGCCGCATGTTGATATGGTTGTCGGCATAGCTTCCGAATGCCTCGAAGATGGCATCCGACACGTCGGGTACCCCGATTATCAGTCCGAAGTCGTTCATCTCCTGAAGCATCGAGCCGCAGAACATTGCCTGCTGGCGGTTGGCTTCTTCCCTTTGTCCCGGAGAGTAAGGGAAAAGGAAGAAATAGCAATACCCGGTGGCCCCGTTGTCGTCAAAATGTGCCACCGCGCTCACCGACGGTTGCATTCCATAGAAACTCACCGCATAGCCGTCGGCAGAATCGAGCCATAGGCCCGTACTGTCGGCGGTGGGCGTGAGATTCAGACAGCGGCCGGCTTCCTCCACTGTACGGTTCTGAGACAGGCCCGTATCAAACACCCCGTAAACCTTTGTTACGAAGTCCAGGGCGGTGAGTTCAAGCGGCATGGCGGCAACGGCTGTTGCCGCTCCATCTTTTCCGTCTGTGGGGACGGTTGATGAGGCGCTTCCAGCGAGCCGGGCGGCGGGAACCACGGCCAAGGCTGTGGCAGAAGTGACGGTGAACGCCACAATGATAGTCAGATAGAGGAGAGCTGTCTTCATAGTCTGTTGATTTTCTGTTTACTTCTATAACTGAAAACCAATATCCGAGGTTCAACTCCACAATGTTAAATCATGCCCTCTGCCATCACGTCTTGGACTTATCCGTAAGTTTCCTTGCGTTGGCCCGGATTACCGACGCATGCTTATAGGTTATACCGAGCAACATCCCGATGGCACCGTAGTCGAACCCGCATAGGTCATAAATCAATGCCCGGATTACCAACGGGCTTACGCTGCGGTCATTCTTCAGAACCGTGATAAGATTGTTTTTAAGGCAATCCAACTCATTGGCCAAGGCTTCGAGCGTATCGGCATCGCGATATGTAGCCACGATATATTCTCCACGTGCCACCAGCGATTGCATATCTTCTTCATCCTGTGAATCGTTATGGCGGGTGGGTGCCGGGTTCTCTTTGCGTCGGAATTTACCTTTCTGCGTACATTCGTATCCGTTTTTTCTGAGTTTTAAAAGCACCGATGCATCAATGGAATGTATTTTTGTAAAATACTCTAACCGTTCTTTTTTTATTGCCTCTATCTGTCGGTTGGCTTCTGTCTCCTTTTCCTCAAGTTCGTGGATCTGAAGATGCAGTTTTTCATTCTCTTCCTTATAATTAATCGCCGGGGAGGGGGCAATGTTTTCACTCCGTTTTAAATCGGCGGCTTGCCGACAAAGCGAATCTTTTTGCCGCTCGAAAATTTTACTTTTCTGGATAGCTTCTTCAAGACTCTTCTTCAATGTTTCGTTGTCTAAAGAAAGCTGTTCTTTCTGCTGCGCCAACCCTTCTAACTCCGCAGTTATGGAATTTTCACGTTCCTTCAAGGCATCTTCCTTCTCTTTCAGATTTTTGCGGTGGCGCTTTCTTATAATTGCGCTGTAGAGATACCAGCCAGCCATTGCTATGCATAGACAGATTATTACAATTATGGCGGTCTTATGCCAGTTGTCGGCTTCGGCCCGGATTTCGGCTGTCAAGCCCTTTTCAATGTCGCGTTCTTGTCTGACCACGTTTTTTTCGTCAATCTCCGTCTGCACTATGGCGGAATATTTGTCAACCGAATCTCTGAAAGCCAAGGCTCTCTTCAAGTCTCCCTTGTCGGAATGGAGTTGGGAAAGCATATAATACCACACCGCTTTTGTATTGTCGTCCGCCTTGTCGTTGAGCGAGTCAACGATGGCTATAGCGTTGTCAACCCCTTTTACATACGACATCGAGCGCGTGTAGGCAAAGAGAAAATGGGGAATCAAAGCGACATCCCCTTTGGAGGAAATACTGTCGAATATTTCCAATGCCCGTGGATGGTTGCCGATGAGGCTATATGTATAAGCTATGTTTGATCTCAGTTCTTGTTCCACGGCTTTCTCACCATCTTTGTTTACGTAATCAAGGGCGGTGTTGAATTCATCGAGTGCCTCCGTATGTTGGCGTGTCCCGTTGTAGGCTATGCCCGATAGGAGATAGGCATGTACGATTCTTGTGGAGTCGTTGGTGGTGACAATTATTTCCTTTCCCTTTTCGATGCATTCCCGTTCGTCGTTGCCGTCATGGCATTCTGCATACACCACCGACTTGTTGAGCCATGCCTGCATTCGGTATCTGGCAGAATATTCCCCTTCGGCAAGTTTAATCGACAGGTCGTACTCCGAAATTTTGATTCCTCCCGAATCAACGGTTGCTCCTTTTGCATAGTGGGTAAGCATCATCTGCCGCGACGGCTCGTCGGAATCGCCGTAATAGTCATAAGCCGCTTTCAATCCCTCTTCCGTGGCAGCGGAAGGGTCTGTCTTTAGAAGAACCATCGTCCGCAGCAAGGAGTAATCGGCCCTGAGTTTTTCGGTATTGAGCTTTGTAGTATCAATCCCCGCGATTATCGCCATCGCCGAATCCGGCATCTCGTCAAGCACCGCATCCGCCCGGTCCAATGCCTCCCGCGCTCCCCTGTCCGCGCCTATCTCGCCGCATCCGGACAGTATGAGCAATATTGATAGCAATCCAATAATCGTATAATAGATCTTATCCATGTTCCTCCTCGTTAAGTATTGCTTTATAGGGACATGCCTCCGGCATGTTTGATTCCATACGTCGCATTCAAACATTACATACACGTACCCTACCGTCCTGCAAATATAATGATTTTAAATAATTTATAAAAATATAAGACGGAAAGACTTCTCTTTACCAAAACTTTTGTTCTCTTTTCTCGAAATCGTATTCGAAAATACGCTCGTCCTTACCTCTCGAATGGTTCTTCAGATAATACAGGGCGCGTTCGGGAACACGGTATGCCAGCGAATCACCCTCAGCAGTCTTTTTGCCGAGAGAATTCCATTTTTTATCGGCAAAATAGAACAACTCATACAGATCTCCCTTCCTGACATAATTATCGCGGTTGCGAGGTGCATACATTACCTTCCTTATTGTGCAAGGTTTCCCGAAATCTATGCCTGACCACCCTCCCGAAGGTTCCGGATAATCGAACGATGTGTCGAGGTCGCCGTCCCACACTTTTTCATAGTTGTGCGACATGTCGTTGCCGACAGTTTCCGGTGTGCCGAACACGCGCCCCTTTAGCGGTATGGTGTCTGTCGTATTCCCGAACAAGGCTACTTCCGCTATATTGCAGTGGCTCCCTTCCGGCCCACTGTAACGGTAATATCTGTATTTTCCTTTGGCTTCGGGAAGTGTAGCCACGTTCACCTTCCGTTTTGGGAAGTCTCTGATTATGAAAATTGTGTCGGCATACTGGAAACGGGGATTGTCAGCCCCCTCTATCACACCTCCGACAACCCTTCCCACAATGTCGCCGCTCCTTTCTCCGAGCGGGAACTTTGAAAACACCGTCATCTCTTTCATCTCCGGGCCGACTTTAATGTACCTTACCCCGCCATTCTCCTTTATTATTTCGAAAGGCTCTGTAAGAGGAATGAAACGGCGGTCTTTCCATAATCCTGCGCAAGCTACCACACCCCCTGCCACATTGTTGAAAACCGCTTTCCCATTTACGGTGGAACGGTCAACCGGAATCCATCTGTAGTTGCTTGAAAGCGCGAGATAGACGGGGGCGTCGCCCGCACCGATGTCAACGAGGTCAATCCTATGGCATTTGCCGGGATTGTAGTCGGATGTCACATCTGTTATTCGCGGAGGAAGCAGATACGGCGCGGGGGATTCGTCCCTTGACAAGGATTCTGCAATATCCATGTTTATCCCGAATTCCGTACGGTAGGTCTTCGCCCCGTGTATGTCGAGGCTGTCTGCAGGCACCCATCTCGGGATATCCACGCTCGATACGAACGTATTCCCTTCGCGGTCAAGTATGAATGGCCAGGAATGTTCCGTATTGTTGTCACCGCTGACCGGCACAAAATCAACTCCCGATGGAATACCAGCGGCACGCATAATATAGACCACACCGTGTGCATACTCCACGCATGTGCCGGCCTTAAGCGTGACGGCGTCATACCCCAAGGAAGGTCCCTGTGGAAGCTTCCCGGTCCATTTGAACGGACTTTCCGCCCATTTGTCCAAAAGAGCCTTCCCCGCCATGAGAGGGTCATCGACCCCGGCATTGACAAGACTGTCGATAACTGGGGAGAAAAGGGTCAACACGGAGTCTCGCCATGCCGTCATACGTTCGTCCTTTATGCGGTAAGGGAGCACATACCGCATAAAGTCTTCATCCCGTACGTTGGCGCACCATGGCAGCGAATCACGTGTCTTGAAAGCAAGTTCGATGTCGTGGACAAGATAGGCGGCCTTGACATGGCGAATGTCTGCATAAGGCTGGAAAGAAGATGGAGAAAGACTTTCGGCTCTGACTGTCGAATCGATTTCTGCCAACGCATCTTTCCCTTTTCTCGAAAACAGGCGGTAGCACTCGACATATCTCTCATATTCCGAACCGTCCAAACTATAATGGTTCAACATGTTGGAGACAATCCAATCTACTTTTTCCCGTTTTCCCGAATCGTCGGAGAAATAATCCAACACCTTCTCCAATTCTGCACGGTTCTCTCCAGCCGACATAAGCGACATTTCAAGAGAATCCCCAAGCTGTACGGAACATCCCCCACATATCAGAATGTAAAAGCACAAGCTTATGCTACTACGCCTTCCTTTGACTCGGGAGGCAAATATCTTTAATATTTTAGACATTTTCCTAAGATTAGATTACTCGGTACTGGACCCCATCTTCTGGAATCCATGGATGCCGGCAGGTTGTCTCCTGTCAGGTAAATGAAATCGTCCAACGCCATGAACGACGAATCCCCGGGATCAAATGCAAAATACGGGGATTTCTCCATCGCCTTGCGCTGCAAGGAATCGAGGGTGCCCCACCCGATTCTGTCACCCGCCGCCGGCACTGCCGGAAGTCTTGAAAGCGGAGAGAGTCCCCCGGCGACAGTGTCAGGCGGCATCGCATCCCCCGGAATTGCCGCGACCCGTTTCACCGCGCAGTAACGCAGGTTGCCGGGAATGTTGAATGCCACTATGTCTCCATGCTGCGGCAGTCTCGGGCTTATCCTGGAAAACATCCCCGATCTCCCTATCGTCCTGTCTATGCTCTCGTCCGGCGTCACCGAAGCGACAAGCATACCTATCAAAGGCACCTCATAAACGTTGCGCGGCATACGGGGTCCGTATTGCCATTTCGTCACCACCACCGTCTCTCCGTCGCTCAAGGCAGGATGCATCGACCATCCCTTCACGTCGAAAATTTCAACAACGAACATTTTCAACAGAATGAACGTCAGAAGAATGGCTAAACACCAGACAACGCATCCCGTCGCGTAACGTAGCTTATTCGCCAAGGAACCTCGAAAGCGTGTTCTCATAAAGCACTCCCAACGATTCGTTAAACATCGGGTTCCCGAGTATCCGGACCACGTTCTCGCCGTCGAGAAGGACCGCCTGGAAACGGTCGTCCTCAAGGTCGTTACAATCGATGAAGGCCGCCCCGGGGTCGTAAACCCAGTCGAGACCCCAGTTCTCTTCAACTATTCTGGCGGCATAACCGGGTCTATCGGAACTGACCACCGCGAGCACCGGGGCGTCTTGGCAATGATGGATACGGAACTTGCGCACGAATTCCTTCCAATAGTGGAATTTTGCGAGACAGACCCCGCACTCCACATCCACGCAGAACAGCACTTTCCCTGGCATCGACATGACACGGATTCCCGGGACGGTGTCACCGTGCGCGCCGAAAACACTGTCGGGCAATACCGCTTCCGTGTTGATTTTATCACGGACAAAACGTGCAGAATAGTTCCTCCATTCTGCGTCACCGCCGTTACCCTTCCCTGTGCAACCCGCCATCGCAAGCAACGACAACACGACAGCCGCGAACAACCTACAGTGCATAGCGTACTATGATGAATCCTTCCTCGGGGGTGTGGGTAAGGGCATAAAGCCACTTCTCGTCAGACGAGACGGCTATCTGATGTACCCACCGGTCAAGCCGGAGCTTGCGGACCTCCTCGCCTTCCCGATCATATACCTTGACATCTCGCGAAGCGGACAGTTTCGTTTCCTTGCAATAATCGGTCTCCTTCAACACTTCATCCGTCAGGCCGGAATACAACACGTACGCGTGGTCCATACCCGCAGACGAACTTATGGAATGGGTCTTGGAATCCTTGGTGAAAGCCCCCTGCACGAAATCAGCCCCACTCTCTACCAGGAATATGTTATTAGGAGCTTCCCCTTCGATAATCTTGAAATCCGGACGCCCGTCCTTGTCCGATATGAGCACTATCCTGCCCGAACTGAAAAAGGATACAACACCGAAATCACCTCGGTCGTTGACTGAAAGCGACGGTTGGTAAAGATGGATGTTCGCCCATTCCGTAAGCCCGTCGTCAACAAGCGACTTGTCGGGATAAGGGACACGCGTTCCAAGGAGAACACCATCCGGTGTGTAAACCGACAGCATCCCCGCCGGACTTGCGTTGTACGCCAGATAAAAATTCTTGAACTTCATGAATTCCCCCGTGTTTTCTATGGTGTCGCCGTCGCTGACAGGTCGCGACATCTCTCTCTCCACCATGCTCTCCCCTTTCCCGATTCCCGATATGCGAAAAAGTACTTTCTTGTCGATGTCGGAACAATACGCATCGCCGGTCTTACTGTCATACTGTACAGTGGAAAGCCACAACGCTTCCTTGTCGCCCTCTCCCTTGGGAAGGAAAGTGCCCGCAGGTTTGCCGTTGCCGTCGTAATAATTCAACAGGGTGTCACATTTGTATGAGTTTGTCACAAGCAGACCCTCGCCTGCCGCAGCCATAAATGAAGGAGCCGCCAGTGCGTCGCCATTGATGAATATTTCCGATACAAGTTCTTCCGTTTCTTGTCCGGGTTTCCCCGAACCACATGATGTAACCGTCGAAACCAAAAAAATGGTTGCCACATAAATTAATATACGTTTCATTCTTTTATCTTTATCAAAGTGAAACACAAATTATCTGTAAATCTTAAATGCAGTATAGGCAAACATTAAGATGCCTGACTGTACACTTTTGAAATACATACACTTTGTATATTGGCTGTACGATAAGCCATCCAGAGGGGAATGGAATTACAAATAATTGATTTCACATCCCCTCCGGATTTATTACCTACCATACACGTAATCGTGTATGTTTCATCTCCGAACTATGATATGCTCGTGCAGTATGTCTTTTTCACTTGACACGCCTTCCGTGGCACATCTCCGGTTCAATAGGTATAGGACACCCTTCCCTTACCTCTGGCGACAACCATGCCACCATTCAGTATTTCACAATCTTTGTCGTTGGAGGCATCGCAATTTGCTTCGGCTGCGGAAAGGCCAAGCCTTTCAATGTTCTCGGTTGTCAAATCGTCAGACGAACCCGGTGTGCCGTGGCCCATATAAAGGCCGGCAACCCCTGCCACGCAGGCAAGGAGAATGAAGAGTTTCTTCATAATTGAAAAATTAAATTTAATTATTGAATTATTATAGCCAAAGGATTTTCCTTCAGCGGGTCATTCGAGGGTGAAATAGCCGGTGTAGGTGGAGTTGTCGGCGGTGGTGAGGGTGAGGCGGTAGTCGCCGACGGTGCCGTCGAAGGGCATTTCGCATGATGCCGCATCGGTGAAAGTGGCCGTCCAGTAGCCGAACGGAGTTGTAAGTTGTTCTACTTCCGCTGTTACCGGATATTCTTTGAAAGGAATGTTAATCCTTAGTCCATTGTCTAAAGTTTCGATTGTCATGGGTATCCCTTTTGCTGGAGCGTGAAGAATTGGGCGCGGTTGACCTTTGATTATTACGACAGGGATGGTCTCGCCACTTGGAGGTGGGGTGGTGGGTTTGTCAGGGGTTGTCTGATTGTCGGCCACAACTGCCGGAGAGAATGAGAGTGCCGAAAGTAGCACCATTGACAGAATGATTTTCTTCATGATCTGATGTTTTTAGGTTTGTTTATGGTTGCAAATTTACAACGTCCGGAGCGTCGCCGCAATAGTTCCGCGTCTAATTGGTTTCTAATTTTGAGATGGTTATAAGTCTGATAATCAGTAATATAATAATCGGTATTTCTAATTGGTTATAAAGAGGAGTCCAAATGGTGTGTGTAAATGGGGCTATATCAGGAGATTAGGTTTGTGGCGCTGAATTATATAGGTTTTCGGTCAGAATACATGGGATTTCGTTCAACTTGCAACGAGCTGCCTTGTCGGCCAGAATGTAAAAAGCAGGGAATAAAAAGATGAGGGGCGGCATCGGAATGCCGCCCCTCGGGGATTATGGATGATTAGTGGAATCTAATCAATGTGGGGGAAGCCGGGCGCGATTGCGCCCGCTTTCGTTATGGTTACTGGAAACGGCGGTTGCCCTCGAGTGTGGGCTTGCTGTCGTTGTCGGCGTTATTTTTCTTGGAAGACCCCTTCACGATATTGTAGGCAATCGGAGCCGCGCAGTAGAGCGAGCAGAATGTGCCGACAATCACACCGAAGATCATTGCGAAAGTGAAGCTGCGGATGGTGTCTCCTCCGAGGAAGAAGATGCAGAGAAGCACGAGCAGCGTCGAGAACGACGTCATGATCGTACGTGTGAGTGTAGTGTTGAGCGACTTGTTGAAAGTGATGTAGCGGTCTTCTTTCGGATAAATCTTCATCATCTCGCGCACACGGTCGAACACAACCACGGTATCATTTATCTGGTATCCGATAATTGTGAGGACAGCGGCGATAAATGACTGGTCAATCTCCATGGAGAATGGGAGGAAGCCCCAGCAGATGGAGTAGAAGCCGATGATGAGGAATGCCGTAAGAGCCACAGCGCATACCGCACCCACCGAGAACGCTATGTTGCGGAAGCGGAGAAGGATGTAGAGGAACATGCAGACCACAGCTATTCCGACAGCCCAGAACGCGTCACGTTTCATATCGTCTGCCACGGAAGGACCCACCTTCTGGATTGATATGATGCCACGGCTTTCGTCGGCGATGGTGAATGCAGTCTTGTCCATAACCTTTCCGTCAGCTCCGGTAAGCTCAGGCTTGAGACCCTCGTAGAGGAGACCGGTGATTTCGTTGTCGATGTCGCCGTCTTCGGTGTTGATCTTATAGCTTGTGGAGATACGCACCTTGGAAGGGTCGTCGATGGTGATCACACCCACGCTGACAGTCTTGTCGCCGGCGGCATCCTGAAGCTGACCGAGAAGACGCTCCTGGATTTCCTGGGGATTCACGTCCTTGTCGAACTGCACCACATAGTTGCGTCCACCCGAGAAGTCGATGCCCTGGTTCATTCCACGGAACACGAGAGAGGCGATAGAGACAACGATGAGGAGAAGCCATACGCAAGCCGCGCCTTTCCATTGTCCGAGGAAGTTGATTTTGGTCTTTGAGAGGAAATTGCGGCTAAGGCCTGTGTCGAAAGTCATACCTGCGCAACGTCCGTTCTTAGTGATAAGGTCGAACGCGATACGGGTAAGGAACACTGCCGTGAAGAAGGAGCATACAAGACCGATGATGAGGGTGGTTGCGAAGCCCTTTATCGGGCCAGAGCCGAAGAGGAGAAGGATTACACCGGTGATGATTGACGTGAGGTTGGAGTCGAAAATTGCAGAGAACGCATTGCCGTATCCGTCGGTGATCGCCTGACGGAGTTTCTTGCCGCTGCGCAATTCCTCCTTGGTGCGCTCGAAAATAAGCACGTTGGCGTCAACCGCCATACCAAGTGCGAGCACGATACCTGCGATGCCAGACAGCGTGAGCACGGCCTGGAATGAGGCAAGGATTCCGAGGGTGAAGTATAGATTGAGAATGAGACCCACATTTGCCACAAGACCCGGGATTATGCCATAGACCGCGATCATGAAAATCATAAGGAGAATGATTGCCACGATAAACGACATGAAACCCTGCTGCACAGCCTCCGCGCCAAGGCTCGGGCCGATAACGTTGTTGCTGACCACATCAACCTTTGCGCTCATCTTTCCGGATTTGAGCACATTGGCAAGGTCATTGGCCTCCTCGGGAGTGAAATTGCCGGTAATCTCGGAATTGCCGCCGGTGATTTCGTTGTTTACGTTAGGATAAGAATATACGTTGTTGTCGAGCACAATGGCTATGGGGCGTCCGATGTTGTTGCGAGTGAGGGTGGCCCAAGCCTGTGCTCCGGCATCGTTCATGCGCATGTTGACGGTGTTGCCACGCATATTGTCGTATTCGCTTGACGCGGAAGTGACAGCATCGCCTTCGAGGGCCGCATCGCCTTTGAGGGCCACGAGCTGCCAATAGGGAGTGGTGCGGTTCTCGCCGTTCGCTTTCTTCAGGATGTTGCCCTGGGCGTCATACACCGGGAAATCCACAGCCTTCACCTCCCATACTGCAGAGAAGTCGGAGGGAAGTTTCTGTTTAGCCAAAGGAGAGGAGAGGATGCTGTCCACGAGAGCGCGGTTCTGTGGGGTGACGATGCCGATTACCGGACTGCCGGCACGCTGCGGCCCACCGAGAAGCTCGATGAGGTTGGTGTGGTTGACAGTGTCCTGGCGTGCCCATTCGGCAGCGAAGCTGTTGAGCTCGCGGGCAATCTCGTTATAATTGTAAACCTCGAAGAATTCAAGGTTGGCAGAGCTTTTGAGGAGGTCAGTGACACGCTCCGGCTCCTTCACGCCCGGAAGCTCAAGGAGAATCTGGCCTCTCTTGTCCTGAAGCTTCTGGATGTTGGGGGCCACCACACCGAACTGGTCGATACGGGTGCGGAAGATGTTGAAGGCGGCGTCAACCTGGCTTTCCACCTGTTTCTCAAGGGCGGCGGTCACGTCCTGGTTGGAGGCGTTGCTTTTAAGCTTACCGAGGAATTCACCTTCATGGGTGAAGAGTCCCGCCATAGCTCCCGGCTGTATGAAAGAGGCGAACTTCTGGATAAACTCACTGTCGCTTCCTTTGACACCGGCGGACTGTGCCTTGGCTATCGCGTCGTTGATCTGACGGAGTTGAGCGTCTCCGGAGGCATATTGACGAAGAATGTCGGGCACCGAGATTTCGAGCACAACGTTCATACCTCCCTTGAGGTCAAGACCGAGACCGATCTCAAGCTTGCGCACCTGATTGTAGGTGTAGCCGAGATAGACTTTCTCTTTGTCGATTGAGTCGTTGAATTGTTTGAGATTCTGTTTGTAGGCATCATTGGTTACGTCGCTTGTCTTCGCCATCATCGCGGCATATTCCTCCGCCTTCTTCTCATAATGAGAAGTCACGAAAGAGAAGGAGATATAAAATCCGCAAATCAGGATCAAAAGGACGGCAATGGTGCTGATAAACCCTTTGTTCTGCATTTTTTCGTTGGTTTTATTGTTGTTTTTTGATTTTTGTTGACATGTTGACGGGAAGTGCGGACTGTGCACCCCTATGCCGAAGCGGACGCGTTTGCACGCGCCGACATGAATTTTTCAGCTTGCAAATATAACTTAAATTTTTGAGGTAATCCACATGCGGACTCCTAAAAATGCTTATTTCCGTTATTTTTAGACAGCTGACGAAAAAAAACAAGGATGAAGCCTGCAAGGCGATAATATCGCTTTGCGGAATCCGGACAGTGATTCTGAGATGGTTAAATGGTTGAATGCAAATGAGAAAATATATAGGAATTTAGACAAGTCGCTATGTATGTTGGGAAGATGGAATATTTTAATCATTTATCGTATTTTTTGGAACCTCCTGTTGTATGGGAGCCTGTCCGGTATTCAACAGCATTCCGGAATCGAGGGCTTTTCATGTGATAAAATGTTGTGGAAGTTGTTTAAACTGTGTCCTGTTTCAAAAATATTCATTACTTTTGTCGGGATATATGGCACCGAGGAATTATTCGCGGGCCGTCATTCCGGATTCAGACATTCCTAAAATGAAGTATCGCAACATCCAATTACGTTCTCTGCCTCTGACGCTTCTTGCTTTGTCTTTGATGGCGTCCTGCGCCTCCATAGGGAACCCTTCGGGAGGTCCACGCGACGAGGAGCCCCCCAGGTTTGTGAGAGCCAATCCGGCTCCGGGGGCTGTCAATGTCAGCCGCGACCGTATCGACATAGAGTTTGACGAGATTGTCAATGTCAAAGACGCCTTTTCCAAGGTGGTGGTGTCGCCGGTGTCGAAATCCACTCCGCGAGTGTCGTCGCTGGGTCGGCGCGTCACTGTGCAGTTTACGGACACCCTCCAGCCCAACACCACCTATACCGTTGATTTCTCGAACGCCATTGAAGACAACAACGAGGGAAACAAGCTGCAGGGTTTCACATACTCATTTTCAACGGGACCGCAAATCGACACGTTGCAGATTTCCGGGATGGTCCTGTCGGCCGATGCCCTGGAGCCGCAGCAGGGGATGCTTGTCGGGATTTATTCCAACCTTTCCGACACGGCTTTCTCCACGCTCCCTTTTGAGCGTATAGCGAAGACCGATGACAGGGGACGTTTCTCGATAAAGGGTGTGGCTCCCGGCAAATACCGCATCTTCGCGCTCGCGGATGTTGACAACGACTACCGCCGCGCCAATCCGGAGGAGGCCATGGCGTTCTATGATTTCACTGTTTCCCCTACGGCAGAGCGTGTGGAGGCCACCGACACTGTGTATGACCTAAAGACAGGGGCCGTTGACACTGTGGTGACACGCCAGCGCACACGTTTTCTGCCCAACGATATACTCCTGCGTTCGTTTGAGAGTGGCTACAAGACACAGTTCCTGCAGAATTATCAGAGGGTGGATTCCACTCGGATAAAGATGATTTTCAATGCTCCTTCCGACTCCCTCCCGCATCTCGACATTGTGGGGATTCCTGGATATAAGGACTGGGCCGTGCTTGAAGGCTCGGAGCATAACGACACCCTCACTTACTGGCTGCTGCCTCCGTCGCTTATTGCCACCGACAGTCTGCGGATGGCGGTGACATATCTCCGCACAGACTCTACGAGACACCTGTCGGCGGTCACCGACACGTTGAGGTTTTTCACCGACCGCCCCAGGAAAGTGAAGAAAGACAAGAAGAAGGGAAAAGAGGAACAGTCCGACACTCTCCCTCCGGTGATTCCGCCGCTCGGACTCCAGATGGTGACCGGCACCACCCAGGAGGTATATCTTCCTCTGGTGATGGAGTTCGCCACACCACTGTCTTCGCTCGACACGACGGCATTCCATCTTGAATCGATGGTTGACTCCGTGTGGACTCCGGTGGCGAAGGAATGGCGTCCTGTAAGGGAGAACGCCTATAACCCGCGACGCCTGAAGATAGAATATCCCTGGGAGTACGGGACCCAATATCGTCTTGTGGTTGATTCTCTCGCCGCCACCGGCATCTACGGACTGTCCACGGCTCCATTGGAGCATAAGTTCAAGACAAAAGGGGAGGAGGACTACTGCACGCTTGGGTTCACTATCACCAATTTCGTTGACACGGTGCCGGCATTTGTGGAGCTTGTGAGCGGTTCTGACGCTCCTGTGCGACGTGAGCCGGTGGTGGGAGGGGCCGTAAGGTTCCCTTATCTCGCGCCGGGTAAATATTATGCCCGTATATTTGAGGACCATGACGGCGACGGGCGTTACACGACGGGCGATTTCGATTCCTTACGTCAGCCGGATGTCGCGTATTATTATCCCAAGGCAGTGAACATAAAAAAGAACTGGGAGAAATCGGAGACCTGGAACGTGTTTGAGACCTCCATCGACCTTATGAAGCCCGATGCGGTGAAGAAGAACAAGCCGGATAGCGACAAACGCAACCGCAACCGTAATAACCGTCAGAACGGCGAGGAGGAAGAGGAGGAGGACTATTTCGACCCTACTCGCAACCCGTTCGACCCCAACGACAGGGGACGCAGGCGAGGCACGCCGGGTTCTTACTGACCTTCTGCCATCTGACGTTCCTTGGTCAGGGAGTCGGATATGAATGAGTCGAATGTGTCCAGGATGTCGCGAAGGGAAGTCAGGGAATTCTCTGTCTGCTGGCTGTATAGCTTTCCGCTCATGCCGAGGCTTTCGATTTTTCCCTGCAACGCGCCGTTCACGCCGGAGACATCCTCCATCATCTTGAGCTGTATGGCAAGCAGGTCGCCGATGCCTACGTTCGATACATTCCCGTTCACCTGCTGGGGGAGAGGCTGTCCCGGTTTCGGGCGGTATGCGATGACCCCGTTGAAGCGGCTCCACTGGTCGGCCACTTCCTCGATGTCGCCCCCTCGCGGCAGGGCTTCCTCCGGGAAGAGCAACACGCCCTTGGCGGATGCCCTCATCATCCAGTCGTAGAGGGATATGAGGCGGTTTGTGTATCTCTGCTGGTCGATTATATCAGCCACAAAGGAATGTATCTCCCCGTCAAGAAAGGGGTATCCTTTGAACACATACGGGTGTCCTCCCTTCGGGAATGGAGAGTCGCCATGTCGAAGCAGCATCCCTTCTGCGGTGATGTAATAGAATCGCCAAACATCGTCGGCCATCCATCTTGAAGGCATCGCCCTCAGGCGTGGCGACTCTCGCCACAAATCCTCATCCACTTTCAGTATCCGTGCGTTGTCTCGGTCGTGGCAAAGCCTTCGCTGTCGTATCTCCCTGCGCCATAGCTCAATCACTTTGACACGTCCTCCCCGGTAAAGCCTTTGGAAAGCGCGGAAGTCAGTCTCATGGAGTGCGAAAGCCTTGCAGAAAGCCGGCAGCGGAAGTTCATGAACTTGTCCCACAACCGATATGTCGGCTCCACGCGGGTCGCGGGCATCCGGGTCGAAGAAGAAGGCCCCCGGCGACACTACGTCTGTCCATATCCCCTCAGATCCCTGGCGGGAACCTTTCCATTTCCTGTGGACCGCCATTCCGGAAATCAGGAATTCTTCCATGGTTCGCGCATAAAGTTCCTCCATATTGTTCTGGGTTGCGCGTGCCATGTCGTCGGCGTTCCATTTCCCCATGCGTTCGGCGAGGCGATTGCGGAATACTCCTACTACGTTGCGCACAAGCCGTCGGATAAGGTTATTCTTGAGTGGTATGTTGCCTTCACGGAGTATATATTCCTCTTCGGTCATCGTATGTCCGTCAACATTGATGGAGTCTTTCCATTGGTCGCCGAAGGTGTATGCCTTGTTGCGCGAGCGTTCCTTCCTGAATGTCGCCCCCGCGTTCCAGCAGTGCATGGCCGTCTCAAGCGCGGCAATGCCATCGTCTGTAATAATCGAATGTTCTCTCATATGATAGGAAATTTTGTTGTTGTCAGGGTTTGGAATTATGCGGCGAAGTTAGTCTCCATCGTCTGCACCGCGTTTTTATTTTACCATTTAGAGGTGTCCGTGGATGCTGGCAGATGTGGATGAGAGGGTTGTGGTTTATTCTGCGAGAGGGTTCAGCCATAGGGGCGAGGCCGACCTGGTGAACATGAAGTCGGAAACAGTATGAGCCTATAAATATGATGATTTACAGAATCTTGGGAAGGGTGATTAATTGTCGTGCGGGCTTTTAGGCAATTTTAACATTTAAATACAGAAAAAATTCTCTAATTAAACGCTAAATGTGGAATAAAAGCGTTAATTTTGCAGTTGATAATCATTGTGCCGGTGTTATAGTGTTGATGAAACAGGGGAAATCCGGCAATGAGGTAAAAATAGATAATTACATAATAAACCCTTAATTATATATCCAGAAATTATGGCAAATTTAGATTTGGCCCAGTATGGCATCAAGGATGTCAAGGAGGTAATCTATAATCCTTCTTATGAAGAGCTGTTCAAGGCAGAGACCGATCCTTCTCTCGAAGGGTTCGAGAAAGGTACAGTGACGGAGCTTGGCGCCGTCAACGTAATGACTGGCGTTTATACCGGCCGTTCTCCCAAAGACAAATTCATCGTACTCGACGCCAACTCGAAAGACAAGGTATGGTGGACCACCGAGGAATATCCCAACGATAACAAGCCTGTGACCGAGCAGACTTGGGACGCGGTTAAGGAAATCGCCATCAAGGAGCTCTCCGGCAAGAAACTTTATGTTGTTGACCGTTTCTGCGGTGCCAACAAGGACACCCGCATGGCAGTGCGCTTCATCATGGAAGTGGCATGGCAGGCTCACTTCGTGACCAACATGTTTATCGCTCCTTCTGAGGAGGAACTCAAGGACTTCAAGCCCGACTTCATCGTTTACAACGCGTCCAAGGCTAAGGTTGAGAACTACAAGGAACTCGGTCTTAACTCAGAGACAGCCGTTGTGTTCAACACCACTTCAAAGGAGCAGGTGATTATCAACACATGGTATGGCGGCGAGATGAAGAAAGGTATGTTCTCAATGATGAACTACTACCTTCCCCAGCAGGGCATCGCATCAATGCACTGCTCTGCCAACACCGACAAGGAAGGCAAGAACACTGCTATCTTCTTCGGCCTTTCCGGCACCGGCAAGACCACACTTTCTACCGACCCGAAGCGTCTCCTTATCGGTGACGACGAGCACGGCTGGGACGACAATGGCGTGTTCAACTTCGAGGGTGGCTGCTATGCAAAGGTTATCAATCTCGACAAGGAGAGCGAGCCCGATATCTATAAGGCTATCCGTCGCGACGCGCTTCTCGAGAACGTGACTGTGGCCGCTGACGGCAAGATTGACTTCGCCGACAAGAGCGTTACCGAGAACACCCGCGTGTCTTATCCTATCAATCACATCGAGAGCATCGTAGAGCCTGTGTCTGCAGGTCCGGCTGCCAAGAATGTGATTTTCCTTTCCGCCGACGCTTTCGGAGTACTTCCTCCCGTGTCTATCCTTAACCCCGAGCAGACGAAGTATTACTTCCTCTCCGGCTTCACCGCAAAACTCGCCGGCACAGAGCGTGGCATCACTGAGCCTACTCCCACATTCTCCGCTTGCTTCGGCCAGGCTTTCCTTGAGCTTCACCCCACCAAGTATGCAGAGGAGCTCGTTAAGAAGATGGAGGCTAACGGCGCCAAGGCTTATCTCGTGAACACCGGCTGGAACGGCACCGGGAAGCGTATCTCTATCCGCGACACACGCGGCATCATCGACGCTATCCTCGACGGGGCTATCCTTAACGCACCCACCAAGGTTATTCCTATCTTCGACTTCGTTGTGCCCACCGAACTTCCGGGCGTAGATCCGAAGATTCTTGATCCCCGCGACACTTATGCAGATCCCGCACAGTGGGAGGAGAAGGCAAAAGACCTCGCGGCTCGTTTCATCAAGAACTTCAAGAAGTATGAGAACAACGAGGCTGGCAAGGCTCTTGTAGCTGCCGGTCCCCAGCTCTGATACACATATTGGCTTCCGGACAATCGTCCGGAAGCTGTACTAATAAAAATGGCGGCAACCATTCCGGTTGCCGCCATTTTTATCAGTACAGCTTATCTAACACTTTTATTCCGCGATAAGTAGGAAATAGTTCTTCTTGCCGCGCTGGGCGAGGATGTATTTGCCGTTGAGAAGCTCATCCGCAGATATGGTGGCATTGGGGTCGGAAACCTTTTTCTTGTTGATGCTGACTCCCCCCTGTTGCACCATCTTCCGGGCCTCTCCCTTAGATGGGAATACAGCGGTTTTTGAGGCGAGCAGGTCGAGCAACTGTATGCCGGCTTCAATCTCTGCTTTGCTCACGGAGAAAGTAGGTACCCCTTCGAAGACATCGAGCAGGGTTTTCTCGTCGAGATTGCGTAGAGCCTCGTCGGCCTTGTTGCTGAAAAGAATCTGGCTTGCCTCCACGGCCGCGTTATAGTCGGCCTCGCTGTGCACCATCACAGTCACCTCCTTTGCGAGACGCTTCTGCATAGGACGTGCGCCGGGGTCTTTCTCATGTTCCTCCTTGAGAGCCTCGATTTCCTCCTTAGAAAGGAATGTGAATATCTTTAGGTACTTTTCGGCGTCAGAGTCGCTGACATTGACCCAGAATTGATAGAACTTGTAGGGACTCGTATAGCGCGGGTCGAGCCATACGTTTCCGCTCTCAGTCTTGCCGAACTTGCCGCCATCGGCTTTGGTAATCAGCGGGCATGTCAAGGCGTATGCCTCCCCTCCGAGTTTGCGGCGTATAAGCTCGGAGCCAGTGGTGATATTTCCCCACTGGTCGCTTCCTCCGAGCTGCAGCTTGCAGTCTTTCTCCTTATAAAGATGCAGGAAGTCGTTGCCTTGCAGGAGCTGATAGGTGAACTCTGTGAAGCTGAGTCCGTCGCGGGCCTCACCGTTGAGACGTTTCTGCACGGAGTCTTTCGCCATCATGTAGTTCACGGTGATGTGTTTGCCAATCTCACGGGCAAAGTCGAGGAATGTCACCTCCTTCATCCAGTCATAGTTGTTGACGAGTTCCGCCTTGTTCGGGACATCGCTCTCGAAGTCGAGGAATTTGGCGAGCTGTCGTTTTATGGCCTCTTGGTTGTGGCGCAGTGTCTGCTCGTCGAGAAGATTGCGTTCCGCGCTTTTTCCGGAGGGGTCTCCGATCATGCCTGTGGCGCCACCCACGAGAGCGAGCGGTTTGTGGCCGCATCTCTGGAAATGGCGCAGCATCATCACTCCGCACAGGTGTCCGATGTGCAGGCTGTCGGCAGTCGGGTCAATCCCGAGATATGCGGTAGTCATTCCCTTCTTGAGCAGTTCGTCAGTGCCGGGCATCATCGTGTGAATCATGCCTCTCCAGGAAAGTTCTTCGATAAAATCCATATCAGTATTCAAATTAGTTGTTTGCGATATATTGCATCACGGTTTCCCCCACGGCCTTTAGTGTGGCGGGGTCGATGCCATCCATGTTGTCGGAGGCGGTGTGCCATCGAGGATTGAAACCGCTGTCAGAGTCGGGATGGTATTCGATTATGTCGATGGCCGGTATCCCTTGTTTTATGAGTTGCACATGGTCGTCGGTGACGGCGCTTCCCATCCGGTTTAGGAATATGTGGCCGTATCCTCTCGCGTCTGCGATTGACCATATGGCTTGAGCGAGAGCCGGCGCCGAGCGTTCAGAGAAATATTCGCGGCAGAATACGGCGTTCTTTCCGCCCACCATGTCGAGAAGTATAGCCTCGTCAGGAGAATATCCCGACACAGGGGGATTCTCCACGAAATGGCGTGCGCCAAGCGCCCAGGAGTCTTCATCACCGTCTGTTCCCCAGTCTTCCGCATCCACAAACAGGATGTCAATCCCTTTGCCTCCGGCATTGTTGCCGGCAAGCTGACGCGCGATTTCCAGGAGCACACCGGTGCCGCTGGCCCCGTCGTTGGCCCCGTCAACGGGTTTGTCACGCATCGCGGGGTCAGGATCCTGGTCGGCCCAAGGACGGCAGTCCCAGTGTGCGAGGAGAAGGGTTCTCTCTTTCGCCTCCGGATTATATTGCGCGAAGATATTGCGGGCGTTCAGGACAGTGCCGTCGAAAGCCTTCAGGGAGGCGGTCTGTTCAGTTACCGAGGCTCCATGTCGCCGGAGTTCCGAGGCCAGCCAGTCGCCGCAACGGCGGTGGGCTTCGGTGTTGGGCACCCTCGGGCCGAAATCCACCTGACGAGCCACGTAGGAGTATGCGCTGTCTGCATTGAACTCCACCGGCTTCGCTGCCGGGGCTACGTTTTCCTGCGCCGGAGTCTCGGCCGACACCTTCTTCCCTCCGCAGGCAGTGGCGGCGAATGCCGCAATCAAGATTAACGCTGTCTTTTGCATAATGCAAAATTACAGCTTTTTCAATAGATATGCAACAAAAATCTTTCTGCGTGTCTTCGTGGTCAGAGGTGTTTTTTGTCGTGAGTATTCATGACGCGGGTGTGTCTCGCGGCGGCTATCTCCTCCTCTTCGCCGAGGAATGTGCCTTGTTCCTCCTCCTGGGAGAGTTCGTCGGGCATCTTCGACCTCACTCCGGCCTCATATAATTTCGCTTCCCGGTAGAGATGGTAGGCGGATTCGTGGGCCGCCGCGATGAATCCGGGAATCCCATATCTGAAACCTCCTTTGAATATGTAGGAAGACAGGAATGTCCCGATTGGCTTTACTGTCAGACTCGCTATGTTCACCTTATGGTCGGGGACTTTGTGGGTCTCTGCTGTGGTGTAGGCGTCGAGACGTCTCACCAGAGTGCTGATGGAATGAGGGATGTGTATGATGGCGAGATCCATCTTGTTGGCCGGGATTTTCCCTATTGTCCCGGTGATTTCCGGTATCGAATGCACGTATGGAGGCCAGTTTACGGAGTCTTTTCTCATAAACCGCAATTGATAGTCAGGATATTTGGCGCTCCTGAACCTGTCGAGTATAAAGTTTTTGCGGGGTATGTAGAGGGCATCGGAGGGGTTCTTCCCGGAAATGTACCGGTAGAGGTGTCTCCGCAAGGCGTTAGGGACGATCTCGTCGGAGTCGATTACGAGCACCCATTCGTTGCGGGCCTGTTCGATGGCAAAGTTGCGGGCCGGCTCGCAACATGTGTGGTTTTCTTTTGGGAATACCACCACTCGCGCCTTATTGCGGCGTGCTATTTCTATGGTGTCGTCGGTGGATTCCATGTCGCATACCACCACCTCATCGAAATCTTTGACAGACTTGAGTACCTTTTCGAGGTCTTGCGCGGCATTGTAGGTGTTGATGATAACAGAGATAGACATTGTTCATTTTTTTTGGTCATCCCCCATCTTTGGAAAAGAACTGACAGACGGGAAGGCAGGGGATACGGTTGACTGTGCGCGACAGTCAAGACCCTGTTGATACGGGATGGCTGGTGGACGTTGTTGTCACTGCAAAATTACTCTTTTATTTTAATCTATTCTAATAAATTTTAATAAAATTGCCGATATTTCGAATGTAAATTCTAATATTTCGGGAGGGTAGGGGGGCTGTAGGTAAAAATGATGTCGTAATGCTATGTTGCCCAAAGTGTCGGTTAAGATATATTAACTATAAAAAGATGTTTGTTTCTCCGGAATGCCGTTAATCAGATAGATTATTATGGTGCCTGATTTGATATTTGTGGCGGAGGCATTCCGCCGGTTCAATGCCGAGATATTCCGGTCGTCGTTACCTGTGCCGAGGTTCGCTCTCACGCGTGCGAGAAGGTTTCAGGGGAAACTTGTGTATCGTCGAGAGCGCACGTTGCGTGGAATGAGATGTCACGACTTCGAGATGAGAATAAGTACGGAATTCAATCTCGCCACAGAGGAGTGGGAGGATGTCGTGATACACGAGATGATTCATCTTTATGTTGCCGTGGAAGGACTGGCCGACAGTGGCCCTCACGGTCATGTCTTCAGGAGTCTGATGACCGAAATCAACGGGAGACACTGTAGGAAAGTGACGGTGTCAGGACATGCCACGGATGAACAGCGCGACACCGGGCATAGGGTCACAGGCCATTTCGTGTGTCTGGCAAGATTTAGCGACGGCCGCCTTGGATTGGCAACCGTCGCTAAGACACGTCTTTTTGAGCTATGGGTCAGTTTAGGAAGATTTCCGGGTGTCGTGGCCATGAGATGGGTCGGGACATCCGACCCGTGGTTCAGCCGTTATCCCAAAGCGCTAAAGGCCAGATTGTATATCGTGGCGGAAGAGGAAGTGACACCTCATCTGAAAGGGGCAGTCCTCTTTGAGCGCACAGGGAACGCCATTAAATGCGTCAGCCGACGCTGCTCCCCGGACGAACTTCTCCCGTAGGGCCAATCACTACAAGACGCCCGTCGGCGTCTTCCGCGCTAAGAATCATCCCTTCCGAGAGTACCCCCTTCAGTTTGCGCGGCGCGAAGTTGGCGATGAAGCACACCTCTTTGCCCACGAGATCTTCCGGCTGATAGAATTTGGCTATGCCGCTCACGATCGTTCTGCCTCCCATCCCGTCATCGATTTTGAATTTCAGTAGTTTGTCGGCTTTTGGCACTTTCTCGCATTCAAGCACTTTCCCAACGCGGATGTCGAGTTTCTCGAAAGTCGGGAAGTCCACCTCTGCCTTCACCTCAGCCGGTTTCCACTGGTCGAGAATATTCTTCTCTTTAGCTGCCTGCAATTTCGCCACCTGTGCTTCTACCACGCTGTCGTCGATTTTCTCGAAAAGGAGTTCCGGTTGTCCGATTTCTACACCGTCAGGCACGAGGTCGAATTTTCCGGCCATCTCCCATTTCAATTCAGGGAGGCGCAGTTGTCCGGCGAGTTTCTCCGACATGAACGGGGTGAACGGTTCGAACACCACGGCAAGGTTTGCGCAAATCTGTATGGCTACGTTCAGGATTGTGGCAGTGCGCGTGGGGTCGGTCTTGATTAGTTTCCACGGCTCGGCGTCGGCAAGATATTTGTTGCCGACGCGTGCAATGTTCATTGCGTCCTTCAGACCCTCGCGGAATTTGAAATGGTCGAGGTTGTCGGCGAGAGCCTTGACTGAAGCCCTGACTTCCTCCATGGCGGCCTTGTCGGCGTCGGTGAGCTCTCCGGCGGCCGGGACAGTCCCTCCATAATATTTGTGGATGAGCACTGTGGCGCGGTTGACGAAGTTGCCGAGAATTGCCACAAGCTCGTTGTTGTTGCGGGCCTGGAAGTCTTTCCAGGTGAAATTGTTGTCTTTCGCCTCCGGAGCATTGGCCGTCAGCACATATCGAAGCACATCCTGCTTGCCGGGAAGTTCGCGCAGATATTCATGGAGCCACACGGCCCAGTTGCGAGATGTTGAGATCTTGTCATCCTCCAGGTTCAGGAACTCGTTGGCAGGGACATTGTCGGGGAGGTTGTATCCGCCATGGGCCATGAGCATGGCCGGGAACACGATGCAGTGGAACACGATGTTGTCCTTTCCGATGAAATGGAGCATCCTGGTGTCAGGATCCTTCCACCATTTCTCCCAGTCCTGTCCGGCGGCGTCGATGGTGTTTGAGATATAGCCGATAGGGGCGTCGAACCATACATACAGCACTTTCCCCTCCGCACCTTCCACAGGCACGGGTATGCCCCATTTTAGGTCGCGGCTCACGGCACGTGGCTGGAGTCCCATGTCGAGCCATGACTTGCATTGTCCATATACGTTGGGGCGCCATTCCTTATGGTCTTCGAGAATCCATTTCCTCAGTGTAGGCTCCCATTTGTCGAGAGGGAGATACCAGTGGGAAGTCTCCTTGAGCACCGGCTTGCTTCCGGAGAGGGTTGATTTCGGGTTGATTAGGTCGGTGGCGTTGAGGGATGTCCCGCAAGCTTCACATTGGTCGCCATATGCGCCGTCTTTGCCACAGTGAGGGCAGGTGCCGGTCACGTAGCGGTCGGCGAGGAATTCTCCGGCCTCTTCATCGTAGAGTTGCATTGAAGTCTTTTCAATGAACTCTCCCTTATCGTAGAGAGTGCGGAAAAAGTCGGACGCGGTCTTACGGTGAGTGTCGGACGTGGTGCGTCCATACACGTCGAAAGAAATTCCGAGCTCCTCGAAAGAATCCTTGATGATATTATGGTATCGGTCAACGATATCCTGGGGAGTGACACCCTCTTTTTTAGCCTTTATTGTGATAGGCACGCCGTGTTCGTCACTTCCGCCCACGAACATCACTTCCTCCCCTTTCTGACGGAGATAGCGGGCGTAGATGTCGGCAGGGACATACACGCCGGCGAGATGGCCGATGTGGACCGGGCCGTTGGCGTAGGGCAACGCCGACGTGATAAGTGTTCTTTTGAATTTCTTGTCCATTTCTTCTAAAATGTTTTATACCGCAAAATTACACAATCGAATCCGTTCCTCCAAGAAAACGGAGCCTCATTAGCATATAAATGTAAGTTTCCGAGTTATGTACATGACAAAAATTTGAAAACATCGAATTTTGGGGTATAAGTCGGACGCATAAGTATGGTCGAAATCTCTT
>JAIDXM010000107.1 GCA_029058745.1 Muribaculaceae bacterium | reverse complement strand
GTGTTCGTGATGCTTGGAACAGGCTTCGATGAAATCGAGGCCCTGGCGCCTGTCGATGTCTTGCGACGTGCCGGGATGGAGGTATTCACCGTCTCTATGACAGAGAACCGACTTGTAAAAGGAGCCACCGGCAACCATGTCGTTGCAGACATGAGTATTTCCGACTTGTCACCCGACCACATAGACTGGCTCATATTCCCCGGTGCCGGTAAATCGGAGGATGCGGTGAACCTTGACGAAAAGCTGAGCAACCTTGTGAAATCCCACTGGGAAAAAGGAGGCAACATCGCCGCTATTTGCGCCGCTCCGGCTCTGGTGCTTGGTCCGCTCGGTATCATCAACGGAGTAAAAGCCACCGGCTATCCGTTCCTCAAAGACGACTTTGAAGATAATGGCGGAATATACTCCGAAGAGCCTGTGGTAATCGGAGACCGCCTTATAACATCAAAGGGGCCCGGAACAACCCTCGAATTCGCACTTGCCATTGTCCGCAAGGCAAAGGGTGCGGATACGGAGAAGGCGCTCCGAGAAGGTATGGTGATAGCCAATTGCGAATGCGATGATAATTGTACCTGCGGGTGCAATGGCTAAAGCCTCAACGGCCGCCTTTTGGCGGCCGTTATCGCCTTGGCGCTTCTCTATAGGCAAAAGAATAGCCCTGCTCCGCACGTTTATAAATTCGAGCAAGCACTTCTTCCTAAGTTGATATGACTGCATAAGAACAGGAGCAGTGTTTTGCGTGCCGTTGAAAACGAATGACAACATATCGGTACTGAAAACTCACTGAAAAAGACTATATTTGCATTATGAATACAACATATATCGAAACTGACAGACTGATTTTGCGTTCATGGAAAATGTCCGACAGGAATGTCTTTGCAGAAATGAACAGCAATGACAATGTCATGAAATACTTTCCGAAACCATTATCTATAGAAGAATCTAATGGCTTTGTTGACAGGATAAATTCTGAATTTGAGGAAACAGGGTTCGGATTATATGCCGTCGAAATTAAGGAGACAGGTGAATTTATAGGCTATGTCGGATTCCACCGCTTCACTTTCGATGTTCCATTTTCTCCGGGATGGGAAATAGGCTGGCGAATATCAGATAAATTCTGGAATAAAGGATATGCGACAGAAGCGGCGACAGCGTGCATAAAGTATGCTCGGGAAAAGAAAATATGCAATAGACTATACTCTTTTACTGCCGTACCTAATATTCCTTCAGAAAATGTCATGAAGCGCATCGGAATGACTTTTGAAGGACTGTTCATGCACCCGGCGTTAGCAGACGGTCACTGGCTGAAAAAACACAAACTATACTATATAAATTTATAGGGTGTTCAGTTCTATGTTCTCATTTTTGAAATAGAAATCAGAGATGCCTGCTCATAAGTATCTATACTCATAACAGGATATGTAATATACGCCAGCATTTATAAGTATGTCTGTTCATAATTCAAAAATATGCCCGTTTTATGGTGTAATTTCGCTTAAATACACGATATTATCAGTGAAAACAGAGCTTAAAAGTTGGAACATCAAACTGAACACCCTAATAAATTTATAATGGCACTCCCCCATTCCCCAATGGCGTATCTGTGATATACCGACAACGCAGGAAGATGCATATCACTGTCT
Organism: Muribaculaceae bacterium; assembly: GCA_029058745.1. Classification (GTDB taxonomy): domain Bacteria; phylum Bacteroidota; class Bacteroidia; order Bacteroidales; family Muribaculaceae; genus Lepagella. Next base: position 531 of record JAIDXM010000107.1, on the reverse strand, counting down.
TGACTCGTGGACTGATATCTCATCAGCTTGCCACTTTGTCTCCACACCCATACTTTCTAAAAACTCAATAAATTACAAAATACCCGCAGCGCGCTAACCCTGCCTCTGAGGCTGTCAGCTCACCGAGGCTTATACAATCGCGACTTTCTGAAATTTCCGCACTTTTCCTTCCATGACTACGAAAGAGTTTATACTCTGTTTTCTCCTGAATAAACTATATTTCTTTCTTGCCATGACAACACTTGATATTTGTTTTCAATGATGGATTATTATGAACCGAATAACAGCGGTATAAATCAGCAAACCTATTGAATGGACGGTGTTCAGCAGCAGTAAGAAAAACCACCATGTCAATCCGGCTCCATAGCGGCTATTGAAGAAAAGATTGTAGCTCAATATGGCATTATAGGCTATCATCACAATCAGATTACCTAACGCTGCTCTCGGTCTGATCCTGTGACATAGCCATGCCGATAATAGCGACAGCGTATAAGCCGCACCGAGCAACGCTGTATCCTCGTTCCAGCCTCC
>JAIDXM010000106.1 GCA_029058745.1 Muribaculaceae bacterium | reverse complement strand
GTAGTCTCCCCTACTATCGTTGAATTAAACGCATCAAAAAACCGTCTTACATCGGTAGGCCTTGACTGTCAGCAACTGCAGATTCTTAAGCTTAACCGCAACCGTCTGCCTGAAATCAACATCACCGGCACCCCCTTTCTACAGAAACTGAACATCGCCTCCAACCAGATAGTTGACCTTGATGTCTCAAACGCCATCAACCTCACATATCTGAACTGTATGAGCAACAAGCTTGAAGAACTGACGGTATCCAATTGTCAGGCGCTAAAGACCCTATATGCCGGATACAACGACCTCACAGGGATGACCCTCGCCGGCCTGTCGAAACTTGAAAACCTCAATGTACAAGGCAATCGTATTCAGAAACTGTATGTACAGGACCTTCCGTCTCTCTTCACCCTCGCTGCCAACGACAACCACATGACAGCCCTTGCCGTGAACGGTTGCAAGGCTCTTAGCGACATATTCGCTCCATACAACGACCTCACCTCGTTCTCTGTCACGAATGTACCGAATCTTGCTTTCGTCAATCTGGAATGGAACGACCTCACCTATGTTGACCTGAGCAATCAGACATTCCTACAGAGACTTAACCTCAGCAACAACCAGCTACAGACTCTTGACGTGAGCTTCGACTCTATGCTGACTCATCTGAATATCAGCTACAACGTCAATCTTACCGACTTGAGAACCACTGGCGACACTCAACTCCGTCAGATTGTTGGTGAATGGTCAAACTTCAACGACCCCGAAGGATTCTGAAGATTCTGACACTGCATAAGATATATCACCGAGCCGGAAAGGTGAATAGATTAGAGAAAACAGCGCGAAGATGCCCCCTATTGGGGCATCTTCTTTTGTTTTCACGGAATACCCGCAAAACACATTTGTATATTTATGAATTTATTATTAATTTTGTGTTTGTATTTCCAAACAATGTATTCTATTGTCTGAATGAAAAGTAAACTCATAGCTGACGCCGGTTCCTCAAAAGTGGAATGGGCTTTGATTTCAACAGATGGCTCTGTTGAAACATCATTCATATCCAATGGGATAAATGCCGTCATAGACGACTACAAGTCTGTCATGGACAAACTCAACGATGTTGCTATCCATTTTGGACGCAATGCCGATATCGGAGAAATACACTATTATGGAGCCGGGTGCGCATCTTCTGAGACTTGTGATAAAATAAAGAACGCGCTCTCTGAATATTGGAAAAATGCTGACATAACAGCACAATCCGACCTTCTGGGGGCTGTCAGGGCCTTGCTTGCAAAAAATAAAGGAATAGCTTGCATACTTGGCACCGGATCCAATTCGTGTCTATTCAACGGCTCGGAAATAATTGCGCACACACCTTCGCTCGGTTATGTGCTTGGCGACGAAGGAAGCGGCGCCGCCCTTGGGAAAAAACTCCTATGCGCCATTTTCAAACGCCAGTTACCCGACAATGTAATTGATATTTTCACACGTCAATATGGCTTGGATCTCCCTGAGATATTACACAAGACCTATCGCAGTGCATCTCCAAGCAGATTCCTCGCCTCTTTCGCTCCTTTCCTAAAGGAGAACATCGAAATTCCCGCAATCCGCTCAATTGTCTTCGACGAATTCGAGCTTTTCATCAAGCGAAATGTAGCTGGATATGACCCGACAATGTCGCTCCCTGTCTCCTTTGTCGGCTCTATTGCCTTTCATTTTGAAAGCATACTTAACGAGGTATTGGAAAAAAACGGATTCAAGACCGGTTGTATCGCAAGGACTCCCTTAAAAGGACTTGTCGAGTATCATTCAGCTAAAAACGTCATCTGAAATGCATAAAGTCTTCCTTCATCACGCAACCACCATCATACTGTCTGTGGCATTCACTTGCTTCAGTTCAACAGCCGTTGCAAGGAGTGAATACTGGGAACAAAAAGTGAGTCTGTTCGACCGACTGCCTGTCAATCCCGGAGATATTGTGTTCCTTGGCAATTCCATCACTGATGGCGGAGAATTTTCTGAACTGTTTGGCAACGGAAAAATCAAAAATCGAGGAATATCATCTGATGTTATCGCAGGAGTCAGGGAGCGCCTGCGACAAGTCACAAGCAACTCTCCTGCAAAAATATTTCTCCTGATCGGAATTAACGACATATCCCACGACCGGACGATTGATTCCATAGCAGATGAATACCGTCTCCTTGTGGAAGACATCAGGACACAGGCTCCGGAAACTGAACTATACATCCAGTCTGTAATGCCTGTCAACAATGATTTCGCACGGTATAAGAAACTATTCGGAAAGGAGGAAGACATCCGCAGACTTAACGCCAGACTGAAAAGGATCGCCGATGAGAATGACGCCTCTTACATAGACCTTTGGGAATGCCTTGCAGACCCTGTCTCCGGCAAATTAAGGAAAGAATTCACCAACGACGGACTCCATCTCCTTGGTTCCGGATATCAGGCATGGGCTGACGCCATAAGGAATCTTGTGGAACAATGACCGGATAGCGAGTCTTATTCTAAAAACGATTAACCAATAAAGAAATGACCAAAAAATTCAACAATACCTTAAAGACAACATTCCTGTCTCTTTCTATTCTCTGCGCAATTCCCTCATATGCCCAAGATCCGGTTGAAATTGCCCCTCTGTTTGAATATCCGTCTGCTCCTCAAGAAATTGAATCCATAAACGACAAGTCAAACTATCTGGTTGACCATTTCTGGGATGCTATGGATTTCAAGTCGAAAAAAACAGTTGACCAGAATGCCCTTAACGATGCATTCAGCGTTTACTCCGTGCCCATGAGATGGGCTGACAAGACTAAGACTCTCGCTTCGGCCGACAGGTTGATTGAGAAAATATCAAAAAATCCGACGCTGATGATTCAGTTCATGAAAGCGGCGGAGGAGGCTCTTTACGGACCTCGCGCTGAGGCATGGATTGATGAGGTATATGTCAAATTCCTGAACGCTTTCATTAAGAACAAGAAGATTCCGGACTCACGGAAAAACAAGTACAGGATTCAGCTCGCCTCTCTTGAAAAGACAATTATAGGGAGCCCTGTCCCGGAATTCAAATTCACAGACAGACATGGAAAGGATGCAACCTATTTCCCGATGACGACACCGACGATACTGATTTTCGGCAATCCCTCACTGACCGACTGGAGGTTGTCAAGACTCAGAATGGAATCCAACACCGCCCTATCCCAGGCTGTCGAAAAAGGAAAGGTAAATGTAATATATATCGTATCCTCCGAAAACCCCGACTGGAAAAATGAGATATCCGACTACTCGGACAAATGGACAGTCGGATACGCACCCACGATTGGAGAATCTTTCGACCTACGTGTGATGCCATCCATATATGTAATAGGAGCTGACGGGAAAATCATTCTCAAAAATGTAACCCCCGAAAATGCCATAAACGAAGTAATCACTCAGGCGAAATAAAAATTCAGGACCTCTCCCTCATTCTTGTTATGAAGAGATTCAGTTTGTCGAGATTCATTAAAAGTCTCTACTTTAGAACCACGGGATATTCATATACAAATCTCGGACGACTTTTCCTACGCTTCTTCGTGGGAATAATGCTTATGCAGTTCGGAATCAGACAAATCGCGAGATTCTATGACACTCAACACGTGTTCCCTTCCGTATTCGGCATGGATTCGGAGACGTCTCTCATCATTATGATATGCATTGAGGTGATTTGCTCTCTGTTCATAATGGTTGGATTTCTGACGCGCCTCATGATAATCCCTCCATTTGTCGCAATGATCGCCGCTGAATATCATCTCCTGCACAATTACGTTGATAAGGCATCATATCTGCTCGACTGGCAACAACAAGGCTACTTGCCGATAATGTTCCTTGGCATTTATTTCTTCCTGATTCTCGTCGGACCTGGGAAAATATCGGTAGATTATTTTCTGTCCCTGCATATTATCCACACTGAAAACAAAAGCGAAGCTGAACTTGAGGAAGTATGAGAATTGCTGTTTTAATTTCGGGCGGTGTCGATAGCGCTGTCGTGGTGCATAAACTTCATGAGGAAGGACATGAGCTACATCTGTTTTATATCCGTATCGGAATGGACAATGGAGAGGGTGACTGTTCTGCCGATGAAGATATCGAGATGTGCCAACTGATTGCCCGCAAATACTCCTTGCCCTTAAATGTGGTGTCTCTTCATGAAGAATATTGGGACCATGTCATGGAATACGCCTTGAACACGGTCAAAGAGGGTCTCACTCCACATCCAGACATGATGTGTAATAAAATCATCAAATTCGGTTTTTTTGAACAACGATGGGGGAAAGATTTTGACAAGACCGCCACAGGACACTACGCATCTATCGTGGAACGCGACGGGATATTATATCTGGCCACCGCCAAAGACCCGGTCAAAGACCAGACGGATTTCCTTGCTCAGATTTCATATGAACAGCTGTCTCATATAATGTTCCCGCTTGGAAACCTCGACAAGTCGGAAGTGAGGGAAATTGCCCGTAAAGCCGCATTGCCGAATGCTTCGAGAAAAGACTCGCAAGGAATTTGCTTCCTGGGAAAAATCGACTATAATGACTTTATCGAAAGACATCTCGGACAAAAGGAGGGACCCATCATCGACATAGCCACCGGGAAAAAAATCGGTGTCCACAAAGGATACTGGTTCTACACAATCGGACAGCGAAAAGGGCTTGGGATGAGTGGAGGCCCATGGTTTGTGGTGAAGAAAAACGTCAGAGACAATGTGGTATATGTCTCAAATGGTTATGACACCCGACTGCAATATGGAAGGGAAATACCTCTGGAGGAGATTAACTGGATTTCAAGGTCGCCATTCTGTAGCACCTCTGCAGAATCGACAAGGATATGCTTCAAGACCCGTCACAGTCCGGAGTTTTATTCCGGCATCCTAATTAAGGAGGGAAATTCAGCAAGGATTGTTTCCGACTCCGACGTGCAAGGAATAGCTCCCGGTCAATTTGCCATCATATATACTCCTGACAGGATAATATGTCTGGGGTCTGGGATGATTTCAGCAGCCCAACCAAGAAAAAAACATAGAAAACCCCAAAAAAACGACAATTATATGAATGAGAACCGCGAGAATCCACATCACGGTTCTCCAGACATGCTACAAAGTCTCTCATAAAAATAACCTCTCGATATGGACAATAGATATAGACTTGAATTGGTGGGGATAACATACAATCAGATTGAATCGGGAGTGTATGCCCTCATTCTTCAGCAAGCCGGAGGCTCAAGGAGAATACCCATTATCATTGGCTTTCCGGAGGCTCAGGCCATCGAGTGTAAGCTGCAGGAAGTAGCAACCCCTCGTCCACTGACACACGACACAATGGTGACCACACTGGCCGCGTTTGGTATTTCCCTGATTGAAGTGGAAATCAGGAAACTCCCCAACGGAGTATTTGCCGCCAACCTTATATTCTCTGACGGCAACACTGAAAAAATCATTGATTCAAGGTCATCAGATGCCGTAGCCCTGGCTATTAGAGTGGGAGCCCCCATATACACTTCGGAATCTGTGCTCGCAGAATCAGGATTCGAACCCGACAACACAGGGAAATATGGCCCCGACAATGATGAAAAGGCTCCCGGAGACGAACTCTCCGCGATGTCCTTGTCAGAACTTTCGGAGGCTATGATGAAAGCGGCCGAAAAAGAAGACTATGAAGAGGCGGCCCGCATAAAGGCTGAAATTGACAATCGCAAAGAAAATAACGATAAGTCATGAAGAACAGAAAAAAAAGAATTGATATAATTGTTGAGCTCATACGCAACCAATGTATTGGCAGTCAGGAAGAACTCGCCCATATTTTGGCTGAAAAAGGACATAATGTCACTCAGGCGACTCTCTCTCGCGACCTCAAGATGCTTCGCACAACGAAAGTGCCCACCGACAGAGGCACATACATGTATGTGCTCCCTGAAAGCAATTCCTTGAAGGATAAGATTCTCACCACCGGAAGGGCACCCATCCGGGCAAACTACCAAAGCGGATTCCTCTCAATGCAGTTTTCAGGAAACATCGCTGTGATAAAAACCCGAAACGGCTATGCCTCTGGTCTTGCATATGATATTGACGTAAGCGGATCGCCTGAGATTATTGGCACCATTCCCGGAAGCGACACTATATTCGCTGTGTTACGGGAAGACGTGGAAAAGGAACGAGCAAAGGAAGTGCTCGCCGCGATTCTATCAATCGACCCTGACCAACTCTAATCATTAATCCTTATCCCCTGATATGTTATGATCAAAGTCGGAATTATCGGTGCCGACAGTCCGGACGCCGGTGAACTTTTAAGAATCCTCATCCATCATCCGGAGGTGGTAATCAAATGTCTGTATGCCCCTAAATTATCAGGCAGACTGTTGTCTTCCTGCCATCACGGTTTTATCGGTGAGGAATCCTTGAACTTCTCCGATAAGCTCAATCCGTCGGAATACGATATTGTGTTTATCGCAGATGACTCCGACACCGGACGTTCTCTTATGAGGAGATCTGACGAGTGGCCGAATCTTCGCATCGTAGATATGTCGCCTCACAGATTCGATTTCTGGGAATCAAATGGAATGGAATACGGACTTTCCGAGATGAACAGGAAATGTCTTGTGAGAGGAGCCAGGCTTGCAATGGTGCCATCTTCCGTAGCGGCACTTGCATTGAATGCTCTCTATCCTCTTGCCTCAAATCTACTTATATCTTCCGATATAAAGATTCGCGTTGAAGCCTCTAAAGCAATCTCAAGGAAAATCGATAAGGAAAATGTGGCCAAAGAGATTTCCGCTATGCTTGCAAAAACACAGACAAGTTTCAACAGCAAAATTGAAATCGATGTAATCCCAGATGACCTCGTCCGTTCGATGCGAGTGAGGATTTCCCTTAAATGCCCGCTCGACATCACGGAAATAGACCGAGTATATAATTCAATATACGACGACCACAGTTTTACCTTCACGGGGATATCTGAAGTTGGATTCAGAGAGGTGGAGGGAACTCAAAAATGTGTGGTGACTTTCTGTAAGGCATCCCAGTCTCAACTTGAACTGGCATCTATAGGAGACAGTCATATGAGGGGGGGAGCGGGCGACGCCGTTCACATCATGAACCTGTTTTTCTCTCTCGATGAGAAAATCGGATTGAACATGAAGCCATCATGCTACGGAAATGAAAACGAATCGAATCAACAGACCTCCTGGTTTGCTTAAATTGTCAACATGTCAGTCAATAAAGTAATTCTTATCGGTCATGTGGGAGCTGATCCGGAGATGAGATATCCGGAAAAGGACCGGCCCATAGCATATCTTTCTCTCGCTACAAACGAAACAAGAGGAACCGCCAGAGTGGAAATAACCGAATGGCATTCTCTTGTATTCGGAGGTCAGAATGCATCCATTGTGGAAAGGTATGTGAGGAAAGGCTCCATGCTTTATGTCGAGGGCTACCTTCGCACAAGGGAATACGAAGACCGTATGAAGATTGTGAGGCGTAAAACCGAGATTATAGTTGAAAAGTTTGAGATTCTCGGCAGAAAATAAAATCCGGTTTTCCACTTCCCTCTATCCACTTTGGACAACTATGTCCCTATGTCTGAGAACGACACAATGGGTTAAAGCGTTTTATAGACAATAATGTTGCCATGGCAACATTTGAATCATTATAATAATTAAGAATTTACATTTATCCGATTTGAAAGGCATTGCGACTTCGATTCTTTTCAATTTGGAAATAAAACATACCAGTCAATAATGAGAAAATGGCGAATTGAAGACTCAGCTGAGATTTACAACATCAGCGGCTGGGGGTTGAAATACTTTTCTATCAATGAAAAAGGACACGTCCAAGTCACTCCTCGTGTTGGATGCGCGCCTGTTGACCTCAAAGAGGTGATTGACGAGCTGAAGATTCGCGACGTCTCGGCTCCTGTCTTGTTGCGTTTCCCTGACATCCTTGACGACAGGATTCAGAAAATATCGTCATGCTTCAAGAAAGCAGCCAATGAGTATTCTTACACTGGCCAGAATTTTATCGTTTATCCGATAAAAGTGAACCAGATGCGTCAGGTGGTTGAAGAAATAGTCAGCCACGGAAATAAATACAATATCGGTCTGGAGGCCGGCTCCAAGCCGGAACTGCATGCTGTGCTTGCTGTCAACACCCACTCGAATTCCTTAATTGTCTGCAATGGCTATAAGGACGAAGATTACGTGGAACTCGCGTTGCTGGCGCAGAAAATGGGTCGCAGGATTTTTCTTGTGGTCGAAAAACTTAACGAGTTGAAACTCATTGCAGACGTTGCAAAACGGCTGAACATAATCCCGAATATCGGAATAAGAATCAAACTGTCATCCTCTGGAAGCGGGAAATGGGAAGAATCCGGAGGCGATGTCAGCAAATTCGGTCTCAACTCCTCTGAGTTGCTTGATGCGTTATCTTTTCTTGAGAAAAACAACCTTACAGAGTCTCTCAAACTGATACATTTCCATATCGGTAGTCAAATCACTAAAATCAGACGCATAAAAAATGCACTCCGGGAAGCAATGCAATTCTATGTGCAACTATCTAAAATGGGATTCAACATTGAATTTGTTGACATCGGTGGAGGACTTGGTGTGGATTACGACGGGACACGCTCATCAATGGGTGAGAATTCGATGAACTACTCCATCCAGGAATATGTCAACGACTCTGTCTCCGCCCTTGTTGATGTATGTGTGAAAAACGGTCTGAATCAGCCAAACATCATCACTGAAAGCGGAAGATCTCTCTCTGCCCATCACTCCGTACTCATTATCGAAGTCCTGGAGACAACACAACTCCCAATATGGTTTGACAATGAGACCATCGACGAGAATGCCCACGAACTGACAAAGGAACTCTACAACATCTGGGACAGAATCAACGCCACTACCCTATTCGAGGATTGGCACGACGCTCTTCAGATAAGGGAAGAGGCTCTTGAACTGTTCAGCCTCGGTCTGCTTGATCTTCGCACCCGTGCTCAGATTGAGAAACTTTTCTGGTCTGTTGCTCGAGATGTGAATGACCTCACCCGAAGCATGAAGCATCCTCCGGAAGAACTGCGAAAGGTGGACCGTATGCTCCCTGAAAAGTATTTCTGCAATTTCTCGCTTTTCCAAAGCCTCCCCGACTCATGGGCGATTGACCAGTTATTTCCGATAATGCCAATTTCAAGGCTTGACGAGAAACCGACACGGAGATGCACCATACAAGACATCACCTGCGATTCCGACGGAAAAATCAACAGATTTGTTTCTCCACAGGGTATGTCATACTCACTTCCCGTACATTCATTCAAACAGAACGACAAGTACTATATCGGAGTGTTCCTTGTTGGTGCATATCAGGAGATTCTCGGCGACCTACACAATCTGTTCGGCGACACCAACGCGGTGCATATTTCCGTTGACAAGGAGAGGTATCATATTGAGCAGGTAATTGACGGGGAACCCGTTGCCGACGTGCTTGACTATGTTGAATATAGCCCCAAAAAACTTGTGCGCAACCTTGAGACATGGGTGTCCGCGTCCATGAAGCAAGGCATCATATCTCCGGAGGAGGGACGCCAGTTCCTCAACAACTACAAGTCCGGACTGTATGGAATAACTTACCTGGAAAGAGACTGACATACCTGTATGAGATATTTTCTGAAATTATCTTACAACGGTCTGAGATTTCACGGATGGCAGTCGCAGCCAAACGCGGTAAGCGTACAGCAGACAATCGAGACAGCGTTGGCAACAATACTCAGACGTCCGGTGCCCATAACGGGTGCCGGACGCACTGATGCCGGCGTACACGCGAGATGTATGTATGCCCACTTCGACCTCGAGCATCCTATTGAGGACAAACGGAGATTGTTGCTTTCCCTCAACAGGCTTGCCGGTAAAGACATCTCTTTCCTTGATGTGTTTGAGGTCAACGATGACGCTCATGCGAGATTCGATGCCATCGAAAGGTCATACAAGTATTTCGTGACATATGCCAAGTCCCCATTCCTGTACCCTTACAGTTGGTTCTCTCCTACCCGACTTGACATTGTCAAAATGAATGAAGCCGCCGAATTTCTGCTGGAGGTTGAAGATTTTTCCTCCTTTGCGAAACTGCATTCCGACAGCAAGACAAACATTTGCGATGTCAGAAAAGCGATATGGACTCCTTTGAATGGAGATTCCATAAACTCGGGGCTGTCAATCCCCACAGATGGCATTGTATTTACAATTTCCGCCGACAGATTCCTAAGAAACATGGTAAGAGCTGTGGTCGGAACGCTTGTCGATGTCGGAAGAGGAAAACTGAATCTCGACGGATTCAAGAATATCGTAGAACGTAAAGACCGATGCGCGGCTGGATCTTCAATGCCCGGAGAAGCATTGTTTCTGTGGGACGTGAAATATCCTTTTATCGACAATAATCCCTGATTTGGAATGACATTCTCGAATAAAGTCAAAGGCTATATCATCGGTGCCGTCGCTGCCGCAAGCTACGGCACAAATCCACTTTTCGCACTCCCCCTTTATTCCGACGGCATGAATCCAGATTCCGTATTGTTCCTGCGTTATCTCCTTGCCATACCGGTGATGGGGATAATGTTGTTCTTAAGACGAGGTAAAGATGAATTCGGCGTATCCGGAAAGGAAACCTGGCAACTCGCGATAATGGGCGTTATGGTGGCCCTCTCTTCTCTTTCGCTTTTCATAAGCTACGATTATATGGACGCCGGAATCGCCTCGACATTATTGTTTGTGTATCCGATTATGGTGGCTCTTATCATGAGCGCATTATTTAAGGAGAAGCTGACTATGTCAACCGTCGCATGCATCGTTATAGCACTATCTGGAATCAGATTGTTATATCGTTCGTCCGACGGATCAACAATAAGTCTTACAGGAACCATGCTGGTGATGGCATCGTCTCTCACATATGCGATATACATCGTCGGGGTCAACCAATCGGAATTAAAGAACCTGCCAACCCTGAAAGTGATATTATATGTCCTTTCTTTCGGGCTGTCTGTTTTTATTATCAGATTCGCCTGCGGGAGTAGCTTCCAAGTCCCATCCATGCCTGTATTATGGCTAAATATCATGGGACTTGCCATCATTCCTACAGCCCTGTCTTTCGTATGCACCACCTACGCGATACAACTCATCGGACCTACTCCTACCGCGATTCTCGGTGCTCTTGAGCCACTTACGGCAGTGATTATCGGAGTCTTAGTCTTCGGTGAAGACATATCTCTTAGAATAACAATCGGAATACTTTTGATTCTGATTGCCGTGACACTCGTCATCGCGGGGAACAGACTAACCGGACATCTGGTACATATCAGGAAACTCTTTCCACGAAAAAGAAAACATACAAACATTTAAACGCCTCAAAGCTCTTTATAAAAAATGACACCTTCCGAAGCTAAAAACAGAATTGAGACGCTGAGGTCTGACCTTCATCGCCACAACCATAATTACTATGTGCTCAATTCTCCTGAAATCTCCGATAAGGAATTCGATATGATGCTCAAGGAACTTGAGATACTTGAAAATGAATTCCCGCAATTCAGCGACCCTCTTTCACCTACACAAAGAGTCGGGTCCGACCTTTCAAAAGGGTTCGAGCACGTGACTCATGCACGACCCATGATGTCTCTGTCAAATTCATACTCCATTGAAGAAGTTGACGACTGGTTTCTAAGAATCAGAAAAGCCCTTGAAGGCGAGAGTTTCGAAATCACAGGAGAAATGAAATTCGACGGAACATCCATTTCACTCACCTATCAGAACGGAGAGCTTGTCAGGGCCGTGACACGTGGCGACGGCACTCAAGGTGATGACGTCACTGCCAATGTCAAGACCATAAGAAGCATACCATTGAGGCTACAGCCCGGTGACTGGCCTGAGGAGTTTGAAATCAGAGGAGAGATTCTTATGCCTTGGGATGTCTTCGAAAAATTGAATGCCGAGAGAGCCTACAATGAGGAACCACTATTTGCCAATCCTCGCAATGCGGCATCAGGAACCCTGAAGATGCAGGACTCAAGGGAAGTGGCGAAACGTCATCTCGATGCTTGTTTCTACTATCTGCTCAGCGAGAATCTCCCTGCCGAAAACCATTATGACAACATGCTGGCGGCACGAAAATGGGGGTTCAAGGTATCAGATTCCATGAGAATTCTCCACACTATCGAAGATGTCAATGAATACGTGAATTATTGGGATATACACCGCAAGGAATTGCCTGTTGCTACAGATGGCCTCGTGTTTAAAGTGAATTCACTGCGTCAGCAGCTTAACCTGGGGTTCACTGCAAAATCTCCGCGTTGGGCGATTGCATTCAAGTTCAACCCTGAAAACGCGTGTACCCAGTTGAGGCATGTATCTTTTGAGACTGGAAGAATGGGCATCGTCACTCCAGTTGCAAACCTTGAGCCGGTCCTTCTGTCAGGCACTATAGTCAAACGCGCTTCCCTTCATAATGACGATATCATCCGACAACTCGACATACATGAAGGCGATTGGCTTTATGTCGAGAAAGGGGGAGAGATTATCCCAAAAATCACAGGAGTGGAATTATCGAAACGTCAGGCCGATGCCAAGAGAATTCAGTTTGTCGATAAATGTCCGGTATGTGGCTCGAAACTGGTGAGGATATTTGGAGAAGCGGCATGGTGCTGCCCCAATCATGATGGATGCAGGCCTCAGATTACCGGTAAGATTGAGCACTTCTGCGCAAGACGAATGATGAATATTGACGGCATTGGTGAAGAGACTGCCGAAATGCTGTTCGACTGCGGATTGGTGACTCATATCGCCGACATATACGACCTCACAAAGGAAAATCTCATGTCTCTCGAACGCATGGGTGAAAAATCGGCCAAAAGGATAATCGATGGTATCGAGGATTCGAAAAGCATCCCATTTGAGCGTGTCATATATGCACTGTCGATTCCTAACGTAGGCGAGACTACTGCAAAGAGACTTGCCTCTGCCGTGAAATCAATGGATAATCTCCTGTCTATGACTGAAGACCAACTGACAGCCATACCTGACATCGGCCCCATAATAGCAAAGTGTATTTTCGAGTATCTAAGAAACCCTGTGAACGTTGACAACATCTCACGCCTGACAATCGCAGGTGTCAAGATGTCGCTGTCGGAAGAGAAACTCGCTTCCAAGGGGGACATACTTGCCGGAAAAACAATCGTCATTTCCGGCACTTTCACGAGTCATTCCCGCGATGAATACAAAGACATAATCGAACGGGAGGGTGGTAAAAACGCCGGAAGCATCTCAAAAAAGACTTCATTTGTACTCGCGGGTGAAAATATGGGGCCATCCAAACGTGAGAAATGCGAGAAACTTGGAATCCCGATGATTTCCGAGACGGAATTTCTAAATATGGTCGGCAGAAGTGATGATTCTGACCACGACGGCCAGGGGGGTTAACCTTTGTCCAATACAATATATGTGATATACGCAATAATGTGGAAAAATATTCATACATTAAAAAAACTGCTGCAATCCCTATCCTTTAGGACAGGCCTGATTGTGGCAGCCTTTTGCGTATCCTTCTATCTCATTTCTTTCGCCCAAATGCTTCTCCCGCTGTCTCCGATAACGAAGGCGGCGTTATGGACCATTTTTTTCGGGCTCGCGAAAGCTTCCCAATACACGGCCATTTTAATATTGGGAAAAACCGGAATTCAAAAATTAAAAAAATTTTTCTGCAGGATTCCTGAAAAAGACAGATGACCTGAACTCCTGCTTTCAACTTTTTTATTATTCTAATCCTACTTATGAAAACAATTTCATTTATTATCTCTGCCATATTGGCAACCTCTCCCCTCGCGGCACAAGACATACCCAAAAGGCCTAAGCTGTTCCGAGAACAAAACATGCCCATCGGGGATGGGAAAGGCATTCATCCTGCCAGAGTGGCATGGGTACATTCTCCGGGAGTGGCGGCATGGGACGGTGAGTCTGGCCTTTGGGTAGAAAACCGATGGAACAGCCAGGAAAAGGCTGACCGTATGATAAGAGAAGCCATAAGGAGTGTCTCCGGAGAAAATGACGACAAGAAAGCATGGAAGGCCTTGTTCGAATATTTCAACACGAATCATGGCAAAGGGAAACGCGGATATCGCAAAGGTGAAACGATTGCCATAAAACTCAACATGAATAACGCGCTGACCCATCGTGACACAATTGAACTTAATTCATCCCCTTTTATAACTCTTGCTCTCGTAAGAAGTCTTGTGAACGATGCGAAAGTCAGGCAACAGGATATTGTGGTCTGCGAGCCAAGCCGTGCCATAACCGACAGTATTTTCAATAAAATCCATCGTGAGTTCCCCTTGATTAGATTCGTTGACAATATTGGCGGTGATGGGTGAGAAAAATGTGAATACTATGACGATATGATTCTGTACTCCCAGGATAACGGGAAACTTGCACGCGGCCTGGCTAAATGCATCGTGGATGCTTCGTATCTCATA
Source organism: Muribaculaceae bacterium (assembly GCA_029058745.1). Lineage (GTDB taxonomy): Bacteria > Bacteroidota > Bacteroidia > Bacteroidales > Muribaculaceae > Lepagella. The sequence continues at coordinate 50,815 of JAIDXM010000106.1, read as the reverse complement.
AACAGCGCGTTGCTCAAAACCCATAAAGGGCCGGGAGTGACACTTACCGCGAAAAACTGGTATGGAGCCACTGACATCGCTCTTATGTGGAGGAAAAACGCGCATAACGGATTCTCTGCCGATAAAAAGAACGGAACTCCGTCATACAAGACTTTTGTTGATTTTATGGGGCATAAGAATCTTGGTGGAAAGACGTTGCTTTATTTAATCGACGGGACATATGGATCACGTGATGTCAACGGCAAGCCTCATCCAAAATGGGTCAAGGCGCCATTCAACAACGATTGGTGCTGCTCCTTGCTGGCTTCACAGGACGGCGTGGCGATTGATGCCGTGGGCATGGATATGCTTATAAACGAATGGCCCGATTTCGGAAGCTTCAATTATTGTGACGAATACCTGCTTGAGGCGGCCGGGATACCGACAACAAATTCCGGCGTTCAATACGACCCGGAACGTGACGGAAAACCGCTTGACAAGCCTCTCGGTCTTTTTGAGCATTGCGATGACATGAGGAATTATATCAAACTCGACCTTCAGTATATACTTGCAAAATAAATAATCGGAGTACAATATGAACCATCACATAACCAAATGGGCCACTTTCGCCCTGTGCTGTCTAACGTTACCTGCTTATGCAGAAAGAATATACATATCCGGCACCGGATGCGATGACACTCGTAAATGGGATTTCTTTTGCTCTGAAGGACAAAACTCTGGAAAATGGTCGAAAATCGATGTCCCGTCATGTTGGGAGCTTCAGGGATTCGGCAACTATACATATGGACGTTTCTATACTACGAAGGGGCTGAGGCCAAGTGCTGAAAGCGGCAAATACCGTACAAGCTTCAATATCCCGAAATCCTGGAAAGGGAAGAAAATCCGAATAACTTTTGAAGGAGCCATGACCGATACCAGATTATGGATTGATGGAAAGCCTGTAGGAAACGTACATCAGGGTGGATTCACCTGCTTCTCATATGATATCACCGACTTTGTTTCTCCGGGCAAGAAACACAAACTCGAAGTGCTTGTCAACAAGGAATCTCAAAACAACAGTGTGAACTCCGCTGAACGACGTGCCGATTGGTGGCTGTTCGGAGGAATATATCGCCCGGTCTATATTGAGGCTTTACCGGAAAAATATATCGAAAATCTTGCCATTGACGCCAAAGCAAATGGCGACCTTTATGTCAATCAGAATGGCCTGTCCCTTATTCTTGACGGGAAAGAGATTCCTTTTGACAAAGAGGACGGATGTTTCCATTGCGGTGATGTTTCCAAATGGGATCCTGAACATCCCAATCTACATACCGCAACATTCCGGATGGATGACAGTGGCCACTCAATCACTCGCAAAATCGGATTCCGGACAATCGAATTCCGTCCGCACGACGGGATATATCTCAACGGAACCAAACTGGTGGTGAAAGGGATAAACCGCCATTCGTTTCATCCGGAAACAGGCCGGACCACTTCCCGTTCGTTGAGTCTGGAAGATGCAAGGCTCATCAAACGGATGAATATGAACGCCGTGAGATCCCACTACCCGCCAGACTCTCATTTTCTTGAAATCTGCGATTCGATAGGATTGCTTTATCTCGATGAATTCCCGGGGTGGCAGACTGCCTATGACGATACGACCGCCATGAAACTTATGCCGGAGTTCATCTACAGAGATGTATGCCATCCCTCTGTTTTCATGTGGAGCAACGGAAATGAAAGCGGATGGAACACATCCGTGGATTCGGTTTTCTCAAAACTTGACCCACAGAAACGTATGGTGATTCATCCCTGGAGCGATTATAACGGACTCGACACCCACCACTACCCTGCCTATCAGACAGGAACATACCGACTGCAGAACGGCAGAAACGTCTTTATGCCCACAGAATTCCTACATAGCAAGTACGACCGTGGAGGAGGAGCTGCTCTTGAAGACATGTGGGACCACTGGACACGCTCTCCGCTTTTCGCCGGAGGTTTCATATGGGCCTTTATCGACGAGGCGGTAAGACGCACTGATCTCGGGTATATCCTCGACAGTGACGGTGGCAACGGCCCTGACGGAGTACTTGACCCATACAGACAGCCGGAAGCCAGCTTTTTCACCATACGTTCAATCTGGAGTCCCGTGTATATTGACAAGATTCATGTCACTCCCTCATTCGATGGGAAAATCACGGTCGAAAACAGAAGCCTGTTCTCACGGTTATCTGAATACAGCATGACGTACGCGGTCACGACAGAAAACGGAGACACCATCACATCGGGAATTGCGTCTCTTCCAGACATATGTCCCGGAGAACGCAGCTTCGCTGTCATTGACATTGATGATGCTTTCTTCGATGGCGACATCCTTAGCGTGTCTGCTTTCCATAAGGATAATAGTGAAGAGATATGCACCTGGACTGCCCCTATTCACCGTGCCGCCGAACAAATGTCCAAAATATCAACAAAATCTGAAAAGCAACCTCTTGATATAATTTTCTCTGATGATGGCACCATCGAAAGCATTTCGAAAAAAGGCAAGAAATATTATCTTGGGAAAGGACCTGTCCCTGTCGGAATGATTGCTGAATGTATCGGCAGGAATTCAAGAATCGAGCCAAATGGAGACATCGTCAACACATTCCGTTATAAGGGTGGGGTTGACAGCATACAATGGAGACTGACTCCGGATGGCAAATTATTCATGGATGCCGTTATACTTAACAGCCCGAAAGGGCACGGCTTCGGTACTGACTTCATAACAGAGGAGGGCAAATGGCAAATAGGTTTCTCTTTCGACTATCCTGAAAGTGCATTCTATGATTTCGACAAAGGATTGACCTATCTCGGCAACGGTCCGTATCGAGTATGGAGAAACAGGCATAAAGGTCAGCTATTCGGCAAATGGACAAAACAATATAACAATACCGTGACCGGACAATACAATTCGGCTGAGCCACCGGTGTATCCGGAATTCAAGGGATACCATTCCAATGTATATTGGATGGAGTTCCCCGATTTCCGACTGACATCACTTACCGATGGTCTTTATGTAAGATTGTTCACCCCGGAGGAAGCAATCGACCAGACTCCGGGAGAAATGGAAGGGATGCCCGAAGTGAAGCGCCGACAAGAAAAATCTATGATAAAATTCCCGGATGGTGACATATCCTTCCTGCTTTCCATACCCCCTATGAGAAGCTACAAACCACTTGAACAACTCGGGCCATCCGCCCAACCAGACAACATTCGAATCAAACCTGGCGATGAAGGGTTCCACATAAATCTTTTATTTGAATTCTTCTGACATGCGTTCCATACCACAAGGGGGATACATCATAGATGTATCCCCCTTGTGGTATGGAACGCATGATGGCTGTCGCCTCATAGACTCTTAAGCAAATCGATATTCCTCTTAGGGTCTTCGGCTCCAAATATATAACTTCCCGCCACCAGGATGTCTGCTCCTGCCTCAGAAAGTTCCGCTCCCGTGCGTTCATTCACACCTCCGTCAATCTCTATCAGAGCGTTTGAACCGCTTTTCTCTATAAGGTTACGCAACTGCCTCACCTTGTCAAGCGTATGACGGATAAATGGTTGTCCTCCGAATCCAGGATTGACAGACATAAGCAACACGAGTTCCACATCAGCTATTATATCCTCAAGTGATGACACAGGGGTAGCCGGATTCAGTGTCACCCCGGCCTTCATACCCGAATCATGGATTCGCATAATTGTGCTATGGAGATGCGTTGTGGCCTCGACATGCACATTCATTATCTCTGCACCTATATCCCTCACATGAGAAATCCATCGGTCGGGATTCACAATCATCAGATGGACATCAAGTGGCTTGGAACAGATTTTCCCGACTGTCTTGAGCACAGGAAACCCAAATGAGATATTAGGCACAAACACCCCATCCATAACATCAAGATGAAGATAATCGGCCGATGATGTGTTTATCATATCGATTTCTGAGGAAAGGTGAGCGAAATCTGCTGCTAAAAGAGACGGTGAGACTTTCATTGGCTACATTATGTTAGGTGGTTTAATTCATGCTCTTTCTTTTCTCGGCTTGAATGCGTTCCATAGTATGAACACAATACAAACAACCGCTATACCATACCCTACCCATGTCAGATATTGGTTATATTCCTCGACTTTCTCAAACAGCTGGTCGGGACTTACTGTCTTGGATAGCCAATATCCGAGTAACGCCAGAACCGCATTCCATACACCGGCTCCAAGGGATGTGAACAATGCGAACTGACCGATATTCATCCGTGATATGCCTGCCGGTATCGATATCAGTTGCCGTATAGCTGGAATCAGACGCCCGATAAATGTGGAAATCGCTCCGTGTTTGTCGAAATAAGCCTCTGCCTTCTCCACTTTCGCCCTGTCTATCAGTAGGGCATGTCCCAATCGGCTGTCGGCGAAACTATACACCACCGGACGACCTATCCATAATGCAATATAATAATTGATAAATGCCCCACACAAGGCTCCGAGTGTCGCGAACACAACAACGAGAAATATGTTCATGTCACTCCCGGCGCCGGTATTCGTACATGCCAGATACGCCGCAGGGGGAACAACCACCTCTGAGGGGAAAGGGATAAACGAACTCTCTATCACCATGAACACAAACACAAACAAATAGTTCGCATTCTCTACAAACCATTGGAAGAACTGGCTGGCATCAAACAATGCCAAAGGAATAAGTTCAAGCATATGTCACTTTTTTTACTTGGTAAATTTACTGTTTTTATATTAAATATCCAACTGAAAAATTCCTAATGAAACACAAGGACAAGAATCTGAGCTATCACAACCCTTGTGAACATTGCAAGGGGATACACAGTAGCATAACTGACTGCCGGATTGTCGCCTGGCAATGTCTCACTCGCATAGTTCATTGCCATAGGATTTGCCATAGCTCCGCAAACCATGCCGCATGTTGACCCGAAATCAAGATGGAAAAAACGCATCGCAACAAGCTCCATTATCACTACAGGAATCAACGTTATGATAAATCCTGCCCCAATCCATAACAGTCCGTCACCTCGCATGATTGTCTCCACGAAATGTGCCCCGGCATCAAGTCCGAGACAGGCAAGATAGAGCGACAGGCCGATACCCCGCAACATCAGATTCGCGCTCCTTGTCGTGTATGTCACCATATGGAAACGCGGACCGTAACGTCCCATCAGAATCCCTACGACTATAGGGCCGCCTGCGAGTCCAAGCTTTACCGGCACCGAGATTCCCGGAATAACCACCGGGACTGACCCGAGAAGCAACCCAAGAACCATCCCTACAAATATAACCGCAAGATTAGGATCCTTCAGTTTCGACTCCGTATTGCCCACCACCTTGGCAACCTTCTCTATCTGGTTTTCTTTTCCTACTACTGTCAACCTGTCGCCAAGCTGAAGTATAAGGCCCGGAGTGGCCAATAGACTGACTCCGCTTCTCGACACTCTCGTGATGTTTATGCCATAATTGTTCCTTAGTTTCAATGAGCCAAGTTTATGCCCGTTGATTTCTGGCTTGCTCACTACTATATGCCTTGATGTCAGACTACTGTCTATCTTGTTCCAGTCTATATCTCCCGTATTCCAGTCGCGGCTCTCATGCTCTCCAAACAACAATGTGAGCGCATCCCCATCCTTATCTGTAGCTATGACCATCAGACGGTCGCCTTCCTTCACAACTGTGTCTGAAGTGGGGATACTTACATCACCGTCTCGCCACAAACGTGAAATCACAAACTTCAGATTTGATATCCTCACTATATCCCTGACACTCTTGTCATACACTCCGGGATTCTTCACAAGATAAGTGGCTATGAATGTATGATTATCCTCTTCATCCATAGTCGTGGTGATATCCGAAGGTCGCACCATGGCTTTCCTTACTAATATTATAGCAAGTATCACTCCAATCACTCCAAGCGGATATGTCACCGCACAACTCAATGCCGCGCCACTGGCCGACTCTCCAAGTTGCGACAATGCCTGCTGCGCGGCGCCAAGCGATGGCGTATTTGTGGTGGCTCCACTGAGTATGCCTACCATATCCGCCATCGGAATCCTGAAGACATATGTCAGGCCGACTGCTGTCACCGTGCCAAGAAGAACGGTGGCAAGTCCCAACAGATTCAATCGCACACCTCCCTTGCGGAATGAACTGAAAAAGCCAGGGCCGACCTTCAGCCCGAGTTCATACACAAACAGGACTAATCCGAAACTCTCCGCATAGACAAGCATGTCGGAATCTATCGACAGTCCCACATGACCCGCGAGAATACCGGCAAAAAATACCCATGTGACACCGAGCGACACTCCAAACACCTGAATCTTTCCAAGCGCGAGCCCTACTGCGATGATGATAGACAATACGATGACTGCCTGAACCGCCGACTGCTCTATAAAAACACTTTGCAACCAATCCATTAAAATAGACTAATAAGGTGACAAATTATCGTTTGCTGTTTTTCATTCTCAATATATGCCGGCATCCCGGAACATGCGGGCATAATACTCAGCTTTCTTCTCAAGTTTCAAAGGATACGCTCTGCTTGTTGACGGCATCCGCCATATCTCCAGGCCTCCGTCTGCCTCAAGCTTCTTCCCCATCGCCGGGACTACGGTTCCAGTAATTCCGGCTATAACCGATGCGGCCTTCTCTCCTGTCGTAGCCACCACATGACACTGTGGCATACTCTCAAGAAGGGTGTATAACGGCACCGGCTCTATAATCTCAAGATACTTGTCCGAGGCATTCCCCTTGAGTCTTCTGACCTTTCTTCCTGTGTCATTCAATGCGATTCCCTTTTCGGTAAGCAACCTTTTGATTGCGTCAACATCAAAGTTCTTTCCTGTGGAATCAAGCAAATAGTTACGGTCATGGAAAAATATAAGTCCCATCATATACCAGAAATCGTTAGTCCGGTTCGGATAATAGAAATCCATTGACCAACGTTTCTTCTGAGGAGGGAATGTCCCCATTATCAAGATTCTGGCATTTGGCGGCACAAAAGGCTCCCAAGGATGATATTCAATTATTAATTCTTCTAATTCCATATGATGGAAACGGATGACACAACAGAAAGGTTATGTCATCCGTCATTTTTATTCTCTCTCCGCTATTTCAGCTGAAGAGCTGACACAAAATTATCCACAAGACGATCTATCTCTGAGTGTGTGGTTTCACTCAGACTTTGCTTCATCACAAGCGAATCAACCACCTCGATATTCATCTTGGCAGCATACTCATTGAGCTTGGCCCCGGCTGCTGATGCCCATGTGAACGACCCGAATGTCGCGAGAACCTTATTCTTAATTTCCCTGGTCTCCATTGCTATCATAAACTGCTCCACCGGTGGAAGTATGTGCATTGAATATGTTGCCGAACCAACAATAAGCCCCTCATACCGAAAGGCATCGGATATCATATAGCTCATTCCTGATTTTGACGCATTATGTATCTTTATATTCTTCACACCTCGCTCGCATAGCTTTCTGGCAATCTCCTCTGCAACCTCCGCCGTGTTGCCATACATCGTGCCATATATAATGGTCACTCCCGGCTCACTCTTATATTGCGACAAATCATAATATAACCTTGTCACCTCCCCTATTTTCTCATGCCATACCGGCCCGTGGGTTGAACAGATATAATCGATTTCCAACCCCCTGAGCTTATCAAATGCGCGTGCTACAAATTTACCATACTTTCCAACGATATTCGAATAATACCGATACATTTCATCACGATACCACCCGGTCTCCATTTCTGTGTCAACCACTCCCCCGTTCAACGCTCCGAAGCATCCGAACGCATCTCCGGAAAATAGCACTTTATCCTCCTCCACATATGTCATCATTGTCTCTGGCCAATGCACCATAGGTGTAAGGTAAAATTTCAATGTCTTTCCTCCTAAATCAAGTGTAGAGCCATCTGTGATTTCCATAAGACGATTCTCCTCAACACCGTAGAAACCCTTTACCATTCCTAATGTTTGCCGGTTGCCTACTATCCTCGCCTTCGGGAAATAAGACAATATCAATGGGATACTTCCGGAATGATCAGGCTCCATATGATTGACGACAACATAATCTATACCCTCATGCCCTATCAGTTCACGGATTGCCTTCAGATAATCAAGTACAGTGCCGACTTCCACAGTGTCGATAAGCGCGGTTTTCTCAGCTCCCTTCACTATATATGAGTTATAACTGACCCCGTATGGAAGTGGCCATAGCGCCTCAAATCTATCTGTAACCCTATCGTTAACCCCGGCATACAGTATGCCGCTTTTGATTTCACGAATATTCATCTCTTTTTTCTTATATTAAAACATCATGTCAGATTAGGGATAAAAATCCAATCTGACAATCTAATCAGAAAGATGTCTCTTCATTCTGCAAAATTACGCAAATTTGCGATTATTCCCAATACACTAATGGTTTAATCTGCATTTATTCCGTATAATCAGACTTATATGCACTTTTCTTCGCCTGGATAACATAAGCCCCGTGGTAAAGAAAGCGTATCAGTTGTAAAGGTTTTTCAACCATATGAGAAATTTGAAACATTTTTTGAGTAATTTTGCATCTTGTTTAAGAATGTGTCTGCTTTTGTCAATCCCACCCTTGACCAAAACGAAATAATGCCTATAATGATTCAAGAGACATAATCGAATTTTGGACAATCTCAGGATGGCAAAATGAAAACATTCTTTGTTATAATAATATGAAAACATCTGTTGCAACAATCATCCTTCTCGTTATTTCCAATGTATTCATGACATTTGCCTGGTACGGACATCTTAAATTGCAGAATACGGGAATAATAAAAAGCTGGCCTCTGTTCGCCGTGATTCTTCTTTCTTGGGGAATCGCGCTCCTGGAGTATTGCTTCATGATTCCAGCTAATAAAATCGGCTTCCAAGGGAATGGTGGCCCGTTTTCTCTTTTTCAGTTGAAAATCATACAGGAAGTTAATTCCCTCACCGTTTTCACGGTTCTGGCCATGTTCTTTTTCTCTGGAGAAAAACTTCACTGGAACCATCTCGCGGCGTTTATCTGTCTGGTTGGCGCAGTTTGTTTCACATTCATTCCTAAAAACTAAACTTCATATGGTTTTTCATTTCGCTCCGGTGCAGGGACACACTGATGCCCCGTATCGACACTTCCATCGTGAGTCTTACGGCAATCTATCCGATTATTACACTCCATTCATCCGTCTTGAGCATGGCAAGCTACGCCCCCGCGACATCAGAGATTTCTCATCCCCACTCAATTCGGATTCCCACACAATCCCTCAAATTATATTTCGCGACAAAGAGGAATTGAAAACACTCATGGAACTCATGAAAGCCAATGGGGCTTCCGAAATCAACCTGAACATGGGGTGTCCTTTCCCTCTCCAGACAGGACATGGCAGAGGTGCGGCCACAGTGGCTCGCCCTGAGCTCGGAGAGGCAGTTGAACAGGTGGTAAAAGAAAACCCGGATATCAGGTTCTCTTTGAAAATGAGACTTGGTCTCTCTGACCCTGACGAATGGAAAATCCTCATTCCATTCCTCAATCGTGTAAGACTCGACCACATCGCAGTCCATCCAAGAGTTGCTCGGCAACAATATTCCGGTGATTTATATCTCGACCGTTTTTACGCAATTCTCAATGAGAGTGCGAATCCGGTGGTTTTCAACGGAGAGATAAAGACTCCGGAAAATATTGCGGATGTCTGCGAAAAGTTTAATGGGATAAACGGAGTTATGATTGGACGAGGATTGCTTGCACGGCCTTCCCTTGTGGCTGAATTTTGTGAAGGAACTGAATGGGATAAATCTAAAAGAATAGAAACCATGCTATTCTTCCATAACCAGCTTCTTGAACACTATTCCAATGAGTTATGTGGTGACAGCCAGATTATTTCTAAAATAAAACCTTTCTGGGAATACGCTGAAGAAGAAATTGGCAGAAAACCCTGGAAAGCAATAAAAAAAGCTGTCAATATCGCAAAGTATCATTCTGCGGTGGCCTCAATCTCATAAATGCAATCCTATTTGACAACCATATATTACATAATACAGAAACTATGAAAATAGCAATTCTTGCAGCCATGGACAAAGAGATGGCTCTTCTTGCTTCTCTTCTCGATTCTCCTGTCGAGATGGAATGCGAAGGAATCCGTTTCTACTATGGAAAAACTAAGGAACATGAGATTTTTCTGGCTAAATGTGGCATTGGAAAAGTAAACTCCGCACTAAATGCCTATCGAATCATAAAGGCTGTCGCTCCTGACCTCATTATCAATTCGGGTGTGGCAGGGGGCGCCGGATTGCCAATCGGAACCTTACTGGTGGCAAATTCTGTGGCATATCATGATGTATGGTGCGGTCCGGGGACTCAGTATGGCGCGGCCGACGGATTTCCGGTCTGCCTGCTTCCGGATGAAAATGTCGTGGGGCTTGCCAAAAGGATTCTTGACCACACCACCGCCTATGGTCTCATATGCAGTGGCGACAAATTTGTATCAACCCCTGAAGAGATTGCTTTTATTCGGTCAAAGTTTCCGGATGTGTCTGCCGTTGACATGGAATCTGCCTCAATCGCACAGACATGCATTTCTCAAGGAATCCCGTTCGCTATAATCAGAGTGGTGAGCGATACGCCCGGTGAGGGAGAAAACGTCTCGCAATATCAAAACTTCTGGACAGAAGCCCCCGGAAAGACTTTTATGGCCGTCAGAAAACTGATTGACAATCTTTAATAATCAGAAATATGCGTCTGGCCTTAAAACGATCCCGTATAAAAACGTTGATGCTTCCGATGGCCATGGCCGGGGGTGCCATATTCTATCAATGGATGGGCTATCTCACATTTCTCTCCCCTTACCTCATCTTCGCGATGCTATTCATTACATACTGCAAGCTGAAGATATCCGACTTCAAGCCGAATCGGTTTGAGATTGTATTACTTACCTCTCAGATGGTTCTATCAGCAACAGCATATGGACTGACCTTCTTCTGGAACCGGACCCTCGCTGAAGGTTTCTTCATATGTTTCTTCATCCCCACTGCAACGGCAGCCCCTGTAATCACAGGGATGCTGGGGGGCAGCATTTCAAAAGTGGCGACCTACAGCCTGTTATGCAATTGCATAATTGCAATTGCAGGGCCGCTTGTATTCGCGGCTATAGGTGAGCATACCGAGATGACATTCATGCAATCGTTCAAGATCATACTCCTGCAAGTGTTTCCTCTGATTCTTATGCCCCTCGCCCTGGCACTCGCCCTTAGATACAGCATGCCCGCTCTCCACTCCAAGATAGTTGGATTGCAGCAATTGTCATTCTATCTATGGGCTGTTTCTCTTTTTATTGTGGTGGGAAGTTGCGTCAGCTTTGCTATAAAGAACTGGAGTCCCGCTTCCACTAAAACGATGATTCTTCTCGCTCTGGCTGCGCTGATAGCCTGTTTGGCACAGTTCAAAATCGGAAGAATCATCGGAGGTCGTTTCGGAGACAAGGTTTCTGGAGGACAAGCTCTCGGACAAAAAAACACAGTCCTCGCCGTATGGCTTGCATTGGCCTATCTGAATCCTCTGGCTTCCCTGGCGCCTGCCGCATATGTGGCATGGCAAAACTCCATCAATTCCTGGCAACTGATGCGCCACGAACGAGCCTCCCGAGGATTGAATACCACAAAACCAAGTTAGATTACAGTACGGGACATCCCCCCCATATGCGTTCGCATATGGGGGGGATGTCCCGTACTGTAATCTGTCTCACTTTTTATACTTCTCGGATGGCCGCTTTTCTCCATTCTTTTTGCGTCCGCCATTACGGCGTCCGCGTTGACGTGTGCCGTTTCCCTTCGGCTTGCCATATCTCCGTCGTCTTATTGCATCATCTCCTCCATAATCAGGGACAGCTCCCAATTCAGCCGGAACCGGCAGTTTTTCCACGTCTTTTCCAAGAAGACGCTCAATAGCCTTGAACCTCGATCTCTCCTTGTCACTTATGAATGTGTAGGCACTTCCGTCTTTATCCGCCCTCGCGGTTCTTCCGATGCGGTGAACATAATCCTCCCCTTCGCGAGGCACATCATAGTTTATTACAGTGTCAATGTTGTCGATATCAATGCCTCTCGAGATTATATCTGTGGCAACCACAACATTTATCCTCCCTGCCTTGAATTTCAGCATCACCTCTTCCCGTTCATCCTGTTCAAGGTCGGAATGCATCTCCCCCACCTTTATATTAAGCCGCCTCAACGTCCTGGCAAGTTCCTTTACCTTCTGCTTCGACGATGAGAATACGACAACTCTCTGTGGTGGAGTCTCCGCAAAAATTTTCTGTAGAATAGGCAACTTCTGAGGTTCATAACATACATAGGCCGCCTGTCGGATTTTCTCCGCAGGCTTCGAAACGGCAATCTTTACCACCACAGGATTCCTGAGGATGTTGCCGGCAAGCTGCTGGATTTTTGGAGGCATTGTCGCTGAAAAAAGTAATGTCTGTCTCTCTTTGGGAAGATGACCGACAATCTGCATGATGTCATCTATAAATCCCATGTCGAGCATCCTGTCGGCCTCATCAAGTATAAAAAAAGAGACCTTCGACAAATCAACGTAACCCATGCTCAAATGTGCGAGAAGACGTCCGGGGGTAGCGATTACAACGTCCGCCCCCATCTTGAGTCCCCGTCTTTGCTGTTCATAAGTGTGGCCATCTGTCCCGCCATATATAGCCATACTGCTTACAGGCATAAAATATGAGAAACCCTGCATCTGTCTGTCAATCTGTTGGGCAAGCTCACGTGTCGGCGCCATAACCACGCAGTTCACATTTTCTTGCGGGTAATTGTCGTTGACAAGTCGTTCTATCACAGGAAGCAGATATGCGGCGGTCTTGCCGGTGCCGGTCTGTGCCACCGCAAGCAGGTCATGCCCCTCAAGGACAGGGGGGATAGCCAGTTCCTGAATCGGGGTACATTCATCGAAATGCATGTCATATAATGCATCCAGCAGGTCATCATTTGTCAGGATTTCATCAAATTTCATCGTCTCTTTTTGTTTATAGAGTGCGTCTGTTGTTTATACACTCTCAATCTAAACTGCAAATTTACGGAATTTTTTTATTTATCCTGATGTGATTGTTCAATATTTTATCGCGATATACGCTGTAAATATCTCCCTAACATTTCTTGAGCATTGTCAAGACAGCATATGTCGCAACAGACAATCCCGACAACAGACAGCAGACAAGCACAGAATAGTCAAATTCGACAACACTATCCCAGTTATACAATTTTTGTATCTCGCTATTTATCATTAAAATGATTGCTACAATCACAATTCCCATACCTACTATTTCCGGCAATCCGAAAACCGGACGAATCGACGGTGGTAGACGGTTCAGGACTTTTCTCTCAAGCCAAGGATTTCTGGATGGCTCCGGAGAATTTTCCCTTATCATTCGTCGTATGCGATTGTCTATGTCTTTCTCTTTTTTCCCCATTTCTCAACTATCTTTATATCTGATGTCAACAATTTTCATACTTTTCAAGCGTTAACGCAAGTTTTGTCCGAGCCCTGTGCAGATATGACTTCACTGTCCCTTGTGGCATTTGGAGTATCGTACTGATTCTGGCAACTGTAAAACCCTCGTAATAATACAATTGAATCACCGCCTTCATTGTCGGAGATAATTTGTCTATAGCCTCTGCAAGCATGTCTGAGTCAATTATAGACTCATCTTCATCGGCATCCTCACAGACTTGCTCGACACTGTCGATACCTACCTCCATAATCCTTCGTGAACACCGGGTATGGTTTACGAATTCATTATAGGCGATTCTGAAGAGCCACGTCCGAAATCTTGATACACCCTTGAACGACCGGAGCGAAAGATACCCTTTCACAAATGTCTCCTGAGCAAGGTCGTCAACAAGTGCGGAGTCTCCCGATGTCAACCGGTCAAGCATACGCCGGATATCATCGGCGTATGCTTTGACCAGATGTCCATATGCATTGCGGTCATCTCCGGCTATGCATCGGGCAATTAGGGCAAGCTCCTGGATTTTGGTCAGCATCTTGATAAGTTCGTTACAAACGTTTCGAAAAATATACGGTAAGCACTTTTGACATACCTATTATCATCAGCGACCCGCCGGCAATGATGCCAGCCACGTCTGCGCCTCCTATTGACAACCCCCAAAGAAACACAAGACCTATACCTGCAAGAATAAAACCATTCCGTAAGTTGCGCAGATTATCTTCAGGAGCTATCGATATTACTCCCTTAATCTTCTTCCGGATTCCTTCCCGAAATTCCTCATTCACTGTTTCGAATCCTTTTTCCGAATCGTCTATATTATTTCCGCTATCCCCTTCCATAATGTCCTTGCAAACTTCTCGCTCTCTTGAAATATATTGGATGGACGGATGTGCGGGACTGCCCGTGAAATACGACTCCGGCAACTCATAACCATTAACTATCGCCTCATTCAACACTTTGTTGCGCAACGACTGACGTCGCCAGATTGTCACGAATATCCCAAGAAATACAAGCGCCACAATCAATGCCACAATTCCTATTCCACTCGCTATTATCATTATTTTCATCTTCTGCTCAGAGACACGTCCCATTGGAAAAGACGGAGATTCTATATCCACATATACGGTTCTTGATGGAGCGAGGCGGGAAATACTGTCTTTTGGAGCCAACAACGTGTCACCTTCCATTGTCACCACCAATGTGCTGCCATTGTCTATACCCGGGGAATTGACCGCCTCTCGCATAGCTTGACGTACCTCTCTCTTGAAGCCGTTCTTATCCCATTCACTTGGCTCAAGATCCATAGTCGTACAGGATGTATTGCACACTATTGCCATAATTCCTGCAATCAAAATAGATTTTAATTTCATACCTTGTTATATGATTTGGTTTGTATTTTCATTCTTTTGACGCGCTTTCCACTCTCAGGTTGCACCTCTTCTGTTTTTTTCTCCTTTTATCAATCGACGGCGGCTATATTTTTAGGGAAATTGACATCCTCCACATGCTGTATAATAACCCTAAACATTATATCTTTAAATTATTTAACCGTATTTAAAGAAATTTTTTCAAATTATGGAAACTTTTTCGTACTGTGCAATGTTATATCCGTGTATTAATTAAAACAACCAAATATAAACAACATGAAAACTAACGAAACTTTCAAACAAAGAATCCTGGGGCTTCAAGGAAATCTCCTTAGCTTTGCATATCAATTGACAACCAACAAAGAAGAAGCACGCGACTTATTGCAAGACACAACCCTTAAAGCACTTGATAATGAAGAGAAATACGTTGACAACGTAAACTTTAAAGGGTGGATATTCACAATAATGCGTAATATCTTCATCAACAATTATCGTCAGACTGTTAGGAAAGCTACGGTCATCGACCAGACTGAAGATCTTTACCATCTCAACATTTCCCAGGAATCAGGCCTCTCAACTCCGGAAGGCACTGTCGCCGTTAAAGAAATATCAGCTGCTCTTGAAAGTTTTTCGGATGATTATAGAATCCCATTCAACATGTATGTAGCTGGTTATAAATATAATGAAATTGCCGAGAAAATGAATCTTCCACTCGGAACAGTAAAAAGCCGCATATTCTTCGCGCGCAAACGTCTGAGGGAACAACTCAAGGACTACCAATGATTTAACTTAACTATTATATTCTTATATGTTACACAGGCCGGTGATTAACCGGCCTGAATTTTTAGATATTACCGACAAATAGACTTTAATCTGACCATTCATTTTCTGATTCTGCCATTGCCTCATTCATCCGAGAGATGCCGGTAGTCCCTCATAATCTCCAGATATTTCCGAAAACCTATACAACCTCCAACTATCCCACCGGCTACAGCGCCATACCATAATCCGTCTTCACCTTCTTTTAACGGAAAGTAAATGAACACTCCAAGCAAGACAGCCGCATATGGTATAAGGACAAGCATAAACTGTTGATGACGTCTGCGACAAAGATTCGCTATTGTTGCAACAGCTTCCACCGACATATCATAGATATTTATCGACGAGGTCTTCTTGTATAACCAATAGTCCATACCGCAACATATTCCAAAATAAAATATCAACAATAATGTCACGACAATACGTCCTGATTTAGGAAAAATCTCAGAATAATAAAACAATGTACTGGAAAATGTCATCAGACAACTTATAATTGAGAAACGACGATAATTCCTTACAAGACGCTGCTGTGAAGTCTGCCGTGACATGAGCGCATCAATATCACAGCATGTATTCATTAAAGGGCAAGGAGATTGAATTCTTTCCGCACTCTTTCGCCAGGCATTTCTCAAATCATCCGGCGTCATATCCTTCCATTCCATATAGTGTTACTTTAAGAGATTGATAATTTTATATCAACAGCATTCATGCTCACTCATCTAAAGGTGTCTCGCTTTTTTGGCGAGCTTATCCTTGATTCTTCTCAGCTTTGTCGCCACAGTATTGCGATTGTAGCCTGTCACATCTGAAATCTCCTCGTAGCTCTTCTCGTCAAGCCAAAGCATTATCAATGCCTTTTCCTCCGGTGCAAGCAACGAAATAAGATAATGAAGAGCCTCCACCTCTTCCTTATCATTTCCATCATTCATTCCTGGCTCCACAATAGAATCAAGTGTCTGAAGGTTATTATGGCGAGAATTCCTACGCCATCCGGATATACACGTATTCAGACATATCCTGTATATCCAGGTGGACTGCTTCGATTCCTTTCTAAACGAATCAAGTCCTCGCCAAATATTCGCGCTCGTATCCTGCATAAAATCCTCATATTCCTGGGCTGAACTGGAATAATAATAGCATACCTTTTTTATCAGACCACCATATCTCTCCATTATGCACTCATATTCCTCGACTCTGGCCTGCACAATACGCGAACCCGTTTTGGTCGAAAAACGCGCAAACAGCATCGCCGCTATTCTGCGTAACCTGGAAGAGTCTGGTACAACCCCTTGAAACAGAATCCCCGCTGTCATTGAATTCATCACCTGATATTTCATTTATTATCCTTGAATAAAAGATTAGACGCATCCTTAAAAAGATAGTTTCAATATCAACCTTTTTTTATTATTTTTGCATCCGAAACACTTCCATCAAAGATATATATATTATAAATCACCAATATACACCCCTATGTACCAACAAGTCGAATTTTCCTTATCGCCTCGAAAAGCTGGATTCCATCTCATCACCGGCGAGATTGTAGCCAAATTGCCGTCACTCCCTACTACAGGAATCTTGAATCTATTTATCAAGCACACATCGGCGGCCCTGACCATAAATGAAAACGCAGACCCGGATGTAAGGACAGATCTCAAAAGCATCTTCGACCGTATTGTGAGAGAGAGAGAACCTTACTATACGCACACAATGGAAGGCCCGGATGACATGCCCGCCCATGCGAAGGCTTCTATCATAGGAAACTCCGTCACTATTCCAATCACCGCCGGAAGACTCAATCTTGGCACATGGCAAGGTATATATCTTTGCGAATTCCGCAAATTCGGCGGGGCCAGGAAAATTGTCGCCACAATAGCAGGTGAAGGATAGTCATCGACAATGTTATGTCGCACTGCATCAGAAAGAGAAATGGAGTGAAATACGCACTCCGCTTTTGTCACATCCCGGAGTGTCACGGTAAGTCAACCTCCATACATAATCAACCCTTAGCACCGTAAGTATATTATCTATTCCGGCTCCTATTTCCATATACGGTCGTTTCCCCATAATCCTACAATGGGAGTCAACAGGAAATAGCAACAGGTTTTCATTTATTTCCGGGTTATTGCGGTCTGTCAGGCCTCCCATCAATCCCTTGAATGTCACGGCTTCTCTTATCTTCAACTTCTTCAGCAATGGAATACGGTTGAACAGAACTCCGTTGCCGAAATATGTAAAATCCACCGATGCATAATGGTCGTTGGCAAACTCCATGGGATTCATAAGAGAGTAACTCTCCGGCTGAATGGTGTATGACAGGTTGGCATTAGGCCACATCAATGCCGGATAATATACGCCACTCCATATCTTTCCGGCTTTCAAGATTATATCCGTATATCCAAACGCTGACAGCCACAGACGTTTCTGAATCGATAATTCACTTCTGTTAAGTGTGAACGCTGACCCCAGGACTCCTTTGGGACAGTATTCATGGCTAAACTGGAACACCCATGAATCAAGATTGACAGGAAGACGGGTGGTGCGTCCTTGCACGAATTTCTCTCCGGGAGCCCATCTTAGAGTCAATCCAAACGATGACTGAACATATTTACCCGACACACTGCCATCCGGATATATAAAAGGAAGCCACTGTGTTGCCTCCTGAATCTCATGTTTTATACCGGCCTCTACAGAAAAGTTGTTTGGTAATTCGAGGATATATCCCCCCTTTGCCTGACGACGATAAGTGACAAGGACACTCTTTTTCCTCTTCAACGACAAAAATACATTATCTTGATTAGTAAATAGATAGTGTTGTCCAATCATATCAAGGTCATAGGAATAAGACCCATAGAATCCATGACGTGGCCATTCATATGAGTGGTTCTTCTTTCTGCTGAATGAATACTCCAGTTCTCCTTTATATTTCCACTTGCGGTCCTTGGTTCCATAAGCCACATAACCCTTCGCGAATACATGAGGATTCAGGGGAGACATAGTCATACCTCCTATCCTTATGCGCAGACCTTCCACCGTATTGCCACTAAAAAGAGTATTGACAGGACCTAAATCAACCTTGCTCGGTTTCCCGGTTCTCAAATACCCGCTCTCAAGCAGTCCGACTGTCTTTTCCGCCCAATAAAACAACGGCACCTTCCTCATCTGTCCCATCATCTCTCCCATTCGTGCCTCCGCATTCGTCAGCGGTGTCTTCCTCTCTGCCAACCAGAAATTACTGTCTCGGTTTCTTGCATCCTCAAGCTCATGATACCGACCGAGACGACTATAATATCCCGCCATATCCTCTCTCCTGTCATAACTGAAATTGTCATATGAAGTGGTCTTTCTTCCATAAAGGCGTGGTGTGCCCGGTGCAATCTGCATCTCAATGCAGACATCGTCATAGGTCTTATGCCGGTTTCCGAGACTATCCTTCTCATAAGTCTGATTTACGAATATATTATCCACGTAATTCAGATTGATGGCCTGCGGAACTCTCATGGTTATCTTCTTAACAAACATCGTTGTATCATCAACAGGGACATATATCTTTCCATTAAAACCCATCGACTGTGGATTATGAGGCACGAAACTAAGCTCTATACACCGGTCTTTGCCAATATAGACAGTATCGCTCAGATAATACTTATAGAAATCCGGGCCTATGGAAGAGAGAGGACTCACGAAACGATTCTGGAGAAAAATTATGTCATTCCCAAAAATATCAACTTCCCGAATCACATCCTCCATAATCAGCTGCATGTTTTCCTGATTAAGCACCTCATCCAGACCTGCCCTGCGATAGCCACGTGTAACCTCCTTGTCTATCTTAGGATTCCGTCCGGTTATACGGGTTGAGGCTTTCTCCTTTAACATCAGGTCCAAAATACGGGTTCCAGTCCAAGAGGATGTATCAACATAATTCTTCAGGAAATTGCCTCTCCCCGAAAGCAAACCTCCCTGGAAGTCACTCTTAAAATCATTGAGGGCTATGAGCGTTTTCTCATATTTGTCATAACTGTAATAAGCGCTCTTCAACGGGTCATGTCTTCCTGATTCGGATCGGAGCCGTCTGACAAAATCAACAGCCGGATTATTTTTCTTCGAGTATTTCTCCTTACGCGGCCTCACCACCACCTCTTCCAGGCTCATTTCGAGCGGAGAGAGTAGTATTTTCACGACACTGTCGGATAAAGGGGAGAGAATCGTCTTTGTTTTGTAACCGGTATAAGTCACTCTCCATTCTTCTGAACTGTCTGTAGTCTTGAGCCGGAATCTTCCCTCGCTGTCTGCCACTGCATTGTTCTTCACATTACTCAATGAAGACAGAGTGGCATACGGCAAAACTTCCCCGGTAATTGAATCGGCGACAACCCCTTTCACTATCACAGGAACTGCCGCTTGCATCTCAACATTACACATGACTGCCGACAAGCCACACATGCATATAGATATGGCCATCGTTTGCAATCTCAAAAATACTACCTTTATAATACTGTCTAATTTATTCACGTTTCAGTGCCTTAATACAAAAACACACAAGGCGACCGTCCAAATCGGACAATCACCTTGTGTTTAACGCAAGAATCATACTTTTGTATATACGGCCGGACTTGCAGAATGTATCTTATCTGCGACAATTCTCTTTTTTCGGCTATATCAGTATCTCACCAAAGGCTCAATCTCTCCTGCCTGATCTATCATCTTTTGCAACTCCTTCTCCGACGGAACACGGTGGCACAAATGTCTCTCCTCATTAACCTCAGTCACCTTATCTGCGAGATTCCCCGCATTCCTGTGGCGCAACTCCTTTACGGTATCCACTCCTGATGCCTCAAGTAATTCTGCGAACTGTGGCCCTACTCCATCAATACGGAACAAATCCGCATGGTTTACCCATTTAAGGATAAGTTTTTTTGATATGCCGGTCGTTTCCGAAAGCTCTTCGCGTCCTTTAGGCATACATCCTACCTCAAGAAGCTTTGCCACAGTGTCAATGCCACATTCCTTCAGTTTGGAGGCATAGCTCTCTCCCACTCCCTCTATGTCGATAATCTTATAGTCCATAACAATACATTTTTATAACTGATAATTACGTAGTCGTCTGGCGACAACTTTCTCAATTTATAACAATCCTATCATCCAACAGCTTCATTCGCGGCCTGTTAATTATTCTTAGAAAATCAAATATTCTATAATCGACATCACGGAATTATCCCGGGCATATCACTGCCATCATTTCGTCATTGTCCAGTCTATCTCAAGAGGATTATCGCTCATCCTTACTATTAGCGGCAATTTCCCGTTGTCAAGTATCTGCATTCTCGCACCCTCCTCTTCATCCACAACCTCTATGACATTGCCAAGATCGCTAACACCCTCTCCTGTCTTTACATATTCTACACCATTGTATATAAATTTTCCCTTTTCACACAATTCATTAAAACTGTCAGCGGATATCATGCCGAACGTCTCACACCCCTTCAATGTAATGTGGTTTCCATCCTCAGGCATTAGACAGCTCTGCCGGCTTCCTCTCTCAACAGACTCAGGGGACATCGAATAACTACCTTTCCATAATCTTAGATTTCGCATTATGCTCCAATGTAGTGTTATCCCACCATCTCCTTCCAAATCATACACAAATTTGAAGCGTCTCGTCTGTCCATGTAACTTATAAGCCACATTTATAGTGTCTCCAGGCATGACATCTGCCCGCAAAACCATATATGAAAACAACATGGCAGAAAACAATACAGCAATTTTTTTTATCATATCGACCTCTTATTTCTTAACTTCTGATTCTTCGAACATCCGTTCTCCCCACTTTCCGGCCATAGCTCCCATCACAAGTCTAAGCTCTCCTCCCTTCATTATATCCGAATGTCTTATCGTGGAATAATCATACGGGACATCATTCAGATAAGCCTGGATTATATATCGGTTATCAGCAGAAAGGTTATCAGCCGTAATCTTGAAAGTCTTTCCAGACTCCAATTTGAACGCAGCAGATTTCAGAACCGGTGTATGGATAAGATAATAATCATGCCCCGCATTCGGGTAAATGCCACACATATTGAACACAAGCCACGAAGACATGGCTCCCGAATCATCATTTCCGGGAAGCCCTTGAGGAGAATCGTCATAGTTCTCACGGATTATATCCAAAACTCTTTCACCGGATTTGTCGGGGCGCCCAATCCAATGATACAGACAGGGTGACATGAACGACGGCTCATTGTTAACATTGAAATATCCTTTCTCGAAAAAAGTGTCCAGCCGTCTGTCGAATGCCTCATTACCGCCACATCTTGCTATAAGCCCCGGAACATCATGAGGGATGCTCAGTGAGTATTCCCATGATGATGCCTCATAAAAAAACATGTTCCACCACGGTGTGTACCAGGGGCCTTCAAAAGTCAGCGGAGTGTAGCGATAGGTCGGACGCTGCGATTTGGAATGTCCGAACGGCAACTCGTCAAGCCAATTGCCCGATGCATCCTTCGGCATAATAAAGCCTCTTGCACCGTCATGCTCGTAGTCATCTCGCCATAAGTTTTTCCAAGACTCCGATTGCCGAAGATAAAAAGATGCCAATGAATCATTTCCAAGACACTTTGCCACCTGATGTATGGCGAAATCACACAAAGAATACTCTACGGTCCGATTGCCGGCTCTTGCTATGCCGTGAGGGATATAGCCAAGCTCAAGATACTCGCGGAGTCCTCCTCTTCCCTCGGCCTCTTCATTTCCTCCCGGTGGAACTGTGGCATTCACGAGCATCGCTCTCAACGCTTCATCATAATCTATCCCCGCCACCCCTTTCACACACGCATCGGCAATGACTATGTCGGCTGTTGATCCTCCCTGCGTCCTGCCGTTGCAATTGCCACTTCTGGCATCAGGCATGAAGCCATCTCTCTTACAGATATTCACAAGAGAATTCACGATTTCCGACACGCGTCCGGAATCTATCAGTGTCATCAGTGGCATAGATGTCCGGTAAGTATCCCACAAAGCATAGAAGTCATCATAATATGGCACCGGATCACTCCACAATGGATTCTCACCACTGCGATCGCTTGGCATCAGCATTGTGTGATAGAGTGCGGTATAGAACATCCTTTTATGCTCTTCCTGTGCTGTAGGGTCAATCTCCACTCTCTTGAGCAACTCTTCCCAACGTCCGAGCAATTCTTCACGAATTTGACCAAAGCTTTTCCCTTTTGTCTCTTTTTCACAATTATAACGGGCCTTAAGCTCACTTATGAACGATATGCCGACACGTACATTGACAGTGTCGCCTTTTTCTCCGAATCTCAACAATGCGCCGGTCTTCTCCCCTGTATCTATCTGGAATTTCGAGTCTGTAACATTCTCACCCTTCCATGTGGAGGTCTCTGAAAAAGGAACATCACTTTCCAAATAAAAATATACCGTATATGCCCTACCATTGTTCCATCCACCTCGGATTCTCGAGTATCCCGAAACCGCACAATCTGAAATCACCTGTATTTCCGAACCGACAAACTGCTGAGCTTCCCGGGCATCCGGAACCGGCGTTTCTCCAAGAAAAAAACCGGCATCTATCTTAAGATTCCGCGTTCCGGATTCAGGATATACAAACCGGTATGCCACACTTCTTTCTGTGGATGTGATTTCTGTCTTTATCCCACTCTTGAAACTGCAACTGTAATATGCCGGCAATATCGTCTCATTTTCACGATAATCATACATGCCCGTATGGTCAGAACCTCCGTTAAATGGCAGCAGCAAAATATTGCCATACTTAGGGCCGCCTCCGGTCCCGCTGACATGCACCTGCGAAAAACCATCCACACGCTCCGGCATTGGCAGCCATCCGCTATTTGGAGAGGGGGTACAATCCGGCGACGGACGGACCATTCCGAAAGGGGCGCACGGGCCTACCACCACACGTCCGAGGCCCTCTGACCCTATCCGCGGATCCACATAATCCACAAGCCTTGTTCCGGAGAACGCCATCGAGGGACATACCAAAAAAACTATTGATAATGCGTATAGTGATGATCTCATATTACTCTTTCATGTGTCGTTTGCAATTGGTCAGTTGCCGAATACATATAATATCAACCGGTTGCTTATTATGAACCGGATTCATATATGACATATCGGTCTTGCAAACTTACTAAAAAAAACCTAATTTTGCAGAAAACACGACAATCTATTCTTTAAATTTCTCAATTATCCAACATGGCATTAAAAAATCCGGCGGAGATAATCGACAGCGCGATAGCTGTCGGACTCGCAAAATCCTCTCTCTCAATTTCCCGTACAACAGCATTGTCAATTCTCGCTGGCGCTTTCATAGCCCTTGGCGGCATATTGTCTCTTGTTATAGGATATGGATTCCCAGAAATAACTGCCGGAAATCCCGGATTACAAAAATTGCTTGCCGGATTGGTCTTCCCTGTCGGACTCGTCTTGGTTGTCACACAAGGTGCTGAATTATTCACAGGCAACAACGCTGTTTTGATTCCAGGATATATGGCGAACACAATATCGGCCGGAAATCTTTTGCGCAACTGGGTGATTGTATGGGTCGGTAATTTCATCGGGGCACTCGCGGTAACATTATTGCTCGTATTCTGGAGTGGATTGACGGAACCGGAACCATATCATTCCGCCATAATCAAAATTGCCGAGACGAAAACCTCTCTCCCTATCGGAACAATGTTCCTTAGAGGAATCGGAGCCAATTGGTGTGTATGCCTTGCTGTATGGATGGCAATGGCAGGAAAGACCTTGTGTGATAAAATCGCCGGATGTTGGCTTCCCGTTTTCGCATTTGTCGCTCTCGGTTATGAACACTGCATCGCAAACATGTTCTTTATCCCTGCGGGGATGCTGGAGGGTGCTCAGGTTGACATGGCTTCACTTTGGGTCAACCTTATTGTCGTCACAGCCGGGAATATTGTGGGAGGCGCATTGCTCGTCGGTTGCGTCTCTACATGTCTTCACAAAAAGAATTAGACTCTCGGGAAATCTCCTTTTGTTAAATAAATGAATTTCCGTCCTGCGGGTATAGCCTGTTTAAACAAGCTATGCCCGCAGGACGTTTTCAATACAAAGGAGTGTTACAATAAAATCACAAAATAGAATGAAAAAATTATTTTTAATCATCCTTGTCTTGTTGGCATCGGCCACATGCGCGAATGCGTCCATCTTCGACAAATACACCCTTTCCCGAGAGGATCTCCCGGAGGAAGCCCGTAATATGCTCGATGAGTATTTCCCGAAAGCTAAAATCGGAATGATAAAGATTGACAAGCATCTTCTTAAGAAGACCGACTATGATGTACGCCTTGTGAACGGCACAACAATTGAATTTAACAACAAAGGGAAATGGACATCTGTTGACTGCAAGAAGAGAGAGGTGCCTGAAGGTCTTGTGATGAAGTCTATACGCAACAACGTGTCAAAAAAATTCAATGGAGCAAAAATAGTGAGTGTAAAGAAAAAATCTTCCGGTTATGAAATCGGATTGTCTGATGGTGTCCTCGTTAAATACGACCTGCTTGGAATCTACAAAGGGACTGTACTGGAAGAATAGCCATAGCTATCATGTCGTTAATGAATCAGTATCCGGATATAAATGCCTCCGCATTTTGTCCGGATAACTTTTTTTACTTACTTTTGCACCATGGCTTTAGAAATCGAACATAAGTATCTTGTCGTTGGCGATTGCTATCGGCATATGGCTTCAGAACGGAAAGAGATTCTCCAAGGATATCTGTGTCGGACTCCGGAAAGGACAGTGCGTGTCAGGACTATTGGCAAAAAGGGGTTCTTAACTGTCAAAGGTAAAAACAACGGCGACACACGTCTGGAATTTGAATATGAGATACCATATGATGATGCGGTAAAACTCCTGGATATGTGCGAACCCGGCATTATCGATAAGACCCGCTTCCAGGTAAGCTTCAAAGGGATGGTCTGGGAAGTGGATGAATTCCATGGCTCTCGGAAAGGCCTGGTAGTCGCTGAAGTAGAAATACCTTATTCCGGATATGAATACGAGAAGCCTCCATTCGTCGGAGAAAACGTAACCGGGAATCCAGACTACTACAACTCCAATCTGGGTTGAGATATATCCTGATTCTCATCGCCTTTTCTCCAAGCCCCTCAGAATCATCTCAAGTTCATCGCGTACATCCAACAATTTGTCTATGACATCCATCCGTTTGGTTATATTCTTGCGGTTAAGGCGCATCTGCTCTCTTGCCGCCTCAATTTTTAACCCCCTCACCTTTACAAGGTAATATATGATTCTGAGAGTCTCTATATCGTCCGGCGTATAGTAACGCTGGTTTGATGTGCTCCGCAAGGGTCTTATCTCTGGGAATTCACTCTCCCAATAACGCAACGTGGGTTGCGACACATTCAATATCTCTGCCGCATCCTTTATCTTATAATATTTTTTTGTAAGGTCAGAGGCCATCTCCTTTTCAACTTAAATCCTACACAAATCTTCACAATAGTATCAATCCATCACATGACCGGCGTTGTCTGCCGCCTGTATCATATCCGCATACTCCTCTGGCGACAAATCCATAAAATAATAATTCACCGGATTCTGAGCCTCATCCTTGAATCTCACCTCATAATGAAGATGAGGCCCGGTAGATTTTCCAGTCGAGCCCACCTTGCCTATAAGCTGTCCCCTCTTCACGCTGTCGCCTTCCTTTACAAGAATTTCGCTAAGATGCGCATAACGGCTCATATAGTTGTAACCATGGTCTATGTCAATACAATTGCCGTAGCCTGCGGCACGGCGTGCCACACTTACATTGCCGTCTGCCGTGGCAAAGACATCTGTCCCTGTCGAAGCCGCGAAATCAAGTCCTTCATGAAACTTCGACGAACCATATATCGGATCGCGGCGATAGCCATAGCCCGATGACATGGTATAGTCTTTGACATTTATCGGCAAAATCGAAGGAATATGTGCAATCTTGTCTTTTTGTGTTCCAAGCACAGTTCTGAGCTGATCAAAACTCTGGGACTGGGCATACAACTGACGCTCAAGAAGGTCCATACTTTGGGTCAGACGTGTCACCAACCCGGCGTCACTCAATTCCTGAAGTTCTCGGTAA
Organism: Muribaculaceae bacterium; assembly: GCA_029058745.1. Lineage (GTDB taxonomy): Bacteria > Bacteroidota > Bacteroidia > Bacteroidales > Muribaculaceae > Lepagella. Next base: position 23,928 of record JAIDXM010000106.1, on the reverse strand, counting down.
CGGTTCTCATTGTCAAGGCCGGCATGACGTTCTGAATTGCTCATGGGATCCATCTGCATCATGACCCGGTAAAAATTATCATCCCTTTCCTGGATTCTGGCCATAACTTTCAGTGAATTTTCAAGACGTCGTCCGAGGATTCCATACTGTGTCCGCAATTGCGCGTTTTCCTTTCGGAGATTCTCTTCCGTGGGTGACTCAAAACAATAAAACACTATAAGAAACATCATTACAGCGATAACGACCGCCTTGACCCAAACTCTAAGCCATGACCCAAGACGCATGCGGAATGACGGATAAACTCTCTCGAAATTATCCGTCTCTGGATTATAACTATAATAGACTTTTTTTGCCAATCTCGTGTCTGTGTTAAATTATTTTTCGACAGTAGCCGGAAGTTTAAGCAACTTCATTTTGCAAAATTATTGAAAATCGACTAATTTTGCAACATATTTACCCAAGGACAGTGACTTATGGGCGCCATCTCCGGCTCGATTTTGCCGTAGTTACGCTGGCCTATCAGTCGCGGTATATTTTCCGAAACAAAAAATAACACTATACACATAATGACATCCAACGAAATAAGAGAATCGTTTAAGTCTTTCTTTCGCGACAAAGGACATATGATTGTGCCCTCAGCCCCGATGGTGATTAAAGACGACCCCACGCTGATGTTTACCAACGCGGGAATGAACCAGTTCAAAGATATTATTCTTGGAAACCGTCCGGCTTCTTCAAAAAGAGTAGCCGACAGCCAGAAATGTCTCCGTGTCTCCGGAAAGCACAACGACCTGGAGGAAGTAGGACACGACACCTACCATCATACTATGTTCGAAATGCTCGGCAACTGGTCGTTTGGGGACTATTTCAAAAAAGAAGCAATCGACTGGGCATGGGAATACCTTGTGGATGTGCTAAAGCTGAATCCCGACAGACTATATGCGACTGTCTTTGAAGGATACGCTCCGGAAGGTCTCGAACGTGACAATGAAGCCGCCTCTTATTGGGAAAAACACCTCCCCGCGTCTCACATCATCAACGGAAACCGTCATGACAACTTCTGGGAAATGGGCGACACCGGCCCTTGTGGCCCTTGCAGCGAGATTCACATAGACCTTCGTTCAGATGAAGAACGGGAGGCTGTGGATGGAGCTTCTCTTGTCAACAAAGACAACCCGCAGGTCATTGAGATATGGAATCTCGTTTTCATGCAATATAACAGAAAAGCTGATGGCTCGCTTTCCCCGCTTCCGGCAAAAGTCATCGACACCGGCATGGGATTTGAACGCCTTTGCATGGCACTTCAAGGTAAAAAGTCAAACTACGACACTGACGTTTTCACCCCTATTATCGATGTGATATCATCGCTTACAGGCATGAAATATGGCGCCGATAATAAAGTGGATGTCGCAATGCGCGTTGTGGCCGACCACCTTCGCACCATCGCATTCTCAATCGCCGACTCTCAACTCCCCTCAAATGCAAAGGCCGGCTATGTGATTCGTAGAATTCTTCGCCGTGCCGTGCGCTATGCATATACTTTCCTCAACCAGAAGGAGGCGTTCATATATAAGCTTGTTGACCGTCTTGTTGAACAAATGGGTGATTCTTATCCGGAAATCAAGGCTCAGAAGGAACTTATCAAAAAGGTTATAAAAGAAGAAGAAGAATCCTTCCTCCGCACTCTCGACAATGGCATCAAACTTCTTGACTCTCTCATGGAAAAAGCCAAGAATGCCGGTTCCAGGACTCTCCCGGGGAAAGATGCCTTCACTCTTTATGACACATACGGATTCCCTCTCGACCTTACTGAACTGATTCTTCGTGAAAATGGTATGGATCTTGACCAACAGGAATTCGATTCCGAGATGAAGAAACAGAAAGAACGCGCCCGAAATGCCGCCGCCATGGAAACCGGCGACTGGACTGTCGTCGCTCCCGGAGAACAGGAATTCGTAGGATATGATTCCACTGTGGCTGAAACAAACATCCTGCGTTATCGGAAGGTGAAACAAAAAGGGAAGGAATATTTCCAGATTATCCTGTCAAAGACTCCGTTCTATGCCGAAATGGGAGGTCAAGTCGGCGACAGTGGCCATATCAAGAGTTCTGACGGTGAAATAATCGAGATATTCGACACCAAACGAGAGAATAATATAGGCGTCCATCTCACCCATAAACTGCCTTCAAATCCTGAGGACACGTTTGTCGCCGCCATCAATGAAGACGCACGTGCCGCCACTTCGGCCAATCATTCCGCCACACATCTTCTCCACGAAGCCCTTCGTGAAGTGCTCGGCTCGCATGTGGAACAGAAAGGTTCTTTCGTTTCTCCGGAGGTATTGCGTTTCGACTTCTCGCATTTCCAGAAGGTAACTCCCGAAGAACTACGAAAAGTGGAACACATTGTAAACTCTCGTGTCAGGAAGGCAATGCCCCTTGAAGAAGCTCGTGAAATGCCGATTGAGGAAGCACGAAAGATGGGGGCGATGGCTTTGTTCGGTGAAAAATATGGCGATAAGGTGAGAGTGGTGAAGTACGGTTCTTCTGTTGAGCTTTGTGGAGGCACGCATGTCGCCAATTCGGGCAACATCGGGATGGTGCGCATAATCTCGGAAAGCTCTATAGCCGCCGGAATACGAAGAATTGAGGCTGTGACCGCCGCTGGTGTCGAGGACATGCTTGATGGCTTGCAGGACACAATGAAGGATGTCGCCTCATTCCTTGGAAACGCTTCCAATGTAAAGGTGGCTGTTGAGAAAGCCATCAAAGAGAATTCCGACCTGAAGAAACAGGTTGATGAATATATGGAAGAGCGTGTGAGGAATCTTGCAAAGGATATTCTTGACAATGCAAAGATTGAGAATGGAGTGAAAATATGCAGGATAGCCGGGCCGAGAATCCCCGAAGTCGTGAAGAATATAGCCTTCACTATACGGAAGGAATCTCCGGAGCACACTGTGTTCATTGGCGCTACCATATCCGCCGACAAGCCTCTGCTGACACTCATGCTCACCGACGACCTTGTAAAGGAAGGCCTAAATGCTTCGCAGATTGTAAGAGAAGCAGCCAAGCTAATCAAGGGTGGCGGTGGCGGACAGCCATTCTTCGCCCAAGCCGGAGGAAAGGACTCTGACGGGCTATCGGCTGCGGCAGACAAGATCTTTGAACTTCTCAAGGTTTGATGCAATCCTCCCGAAGACATCTCACAAATCATCCAGCGAATCCATGGCAATTAGTGCTATGGATTCGCTATATATAATCCTTATCCACGCTCTGTCGCAAGCGTATTTGGATTCTCCTCACTATCCTTATTTCCACTAATTGAGTTCTATTTTACTTTTTATTGGATTGTGTGATGTTTACATTGCTTTTTTTTGCTAATTTAGATTCATAATTCAAAAATCGATTTTATGAAAAAGGCACGAATTCGCGGATTAAGATATATATCCTCGATATGCATATTCGCCTCCATGGCTTTCTCGTCGGCTATGGCTGATGACTACATTGTCATAAACAAAAACGGAAAAGTGTTCGACCAGCCGAAAGCCACCGGATATGTCACTCTCAACCAGAATAACGAGGAAGTTTCCATTCTGCCTGGAATGGTCTTTAAATCTTTTGAAAGCAAACAGGGATGGAACATGGTGGAATACTCTCCAGGGTTGAGGGGATATATCTCCGACCAGGTGAAACATTCCAAATGCCTTCAACCCAAGGCCGGGACATATAAAGTGGCCAACAAAGCTACCGAGATGCTTAAAGTAGAAAATAATGGCAATGTATGGAAGGCATCTACTGACGGCAAGACATTTCCCGGAAAAGCCTTCGGCAATATAATAATCTTTTTCGATGAGAAAGGAAACCCCGCATACTCTCTTGTAGATATGGGCAACGGACCGATTGTTATGACCTACGACAATGCTGTCACAAAGTTTTTCTGATTACTGTTTCAATCCGTAGGTTTACCCGTCAATAAATAATACTGACCCTTCTTTTTAGTAAGCTTACCATACTCAACAGCGTGGCGCGGGCAACTGTGATAGCATGCAAGGCATGAACAGCAGCCTTCGCCCCATACCGGATGTCCCCCTTCCATGACAACATTATTTACCGGACAACTCCGGACGCATTTGCCACATCCAACACACGATGGTGTAGAATGCCACTTTTTTGGGGAAATCCCCCATCTCCTAAAAAGTGGATAAACAGCCTTGGTTTTAATCCACGCTTGTCCGCCCCTCACCACATCGACAGTTTTTCTATGCTGACTTATTCCTTCCGCTATCTCTGCTATACGTGAAGGAGCCTCATCCAATTTCCTCCTCTCCACATCTGTGCTGTCAACATCAAATCCGGGAAGCAAGACATAATTGTTAGGCATAATGACACTCCATATGGATTCCACCGCCACACCCCGCATAGAGAATGCCTTCATAAACATCTCCGGGGCAAGGGCCACCTCATCACCACATGTCATGACACACCACACAGGAATATCACTGACATTTATATGATGTATCATAGATTCCGGAAGACTCTCTACGAACCGCATTACATTGGGCGGCACTCCCCACGAATACACGGGAAATACAAATCCGAAAAAATCTGAACGACTCCATTCAATTCCCCCGATATCACACGATGGCATGTCTGCAACGACACATCCAAGTTTCTCCGACAAACATTGAGCCACATATCTGGAATTTCCAGTGCCTGAAAAATAAAATATCATACCGCCGTAAATATCTTGAATATCAATTCTTTCAACAGCTCAAACTCATTCTGTGTAGAACCTATCCCCTTACTCTGCGCATCATACTCCCTCAACGAATGGACTGCCGCCAAAGCCTGACGCGCATTATAATGCTGTAGTCCATCCCGATAGTCTTTCAACGCATATGGAGTCTTTAGTTCAAGAGCCTCCATCAGCGATTTATCGCTTTTGTCGCGGGTCACCGTGGCGATAAAAAGCTTGGAAAAAAAACCGAACAGAGTAGCCACGGTCATGACACCGGGATTCTGTTTCGGATTCCTTGAAAAATACTCCACAATCATCATTGATTTGGCATAATCCTTACGGGCGAGAGCCTTTACCAGTTCAAATGTATTGAAATCCTTTGATATGCCTATATTGCGTTCTATAAGCTCTGCAGATATACGCCTGACATCACTCCCCGCCGAAACGATTAGTTTGTCAATCTCCCCAAACAATTTGCTAAGCGGATTTCCGATATAATCACATAATAGTGAAACCGCCTTCTCATCTATTCCTACCCCTTTCGACGCGCAATAGTCAGTTATCGGACCGGACAACTGATAATCACGCAACTTATCACTTCTAAAGACCACACAATCCGCATCCTTAGCCTTCTTCATGAGTTGGGATGTTGACGGCAATGAGTCCCCCTTATACACAACCACAAGGACTGTGGTAGAATTGGGATGAACCAGATAAGACGCGAGTTTGTCAAGCTGGCTCTTGGCCTGCGACATAGTCTGCGCCTCCTTCAGCATCACAAGCTGACGTTCCGCCATGACAGGATACTGTTGTGCGCTTCCTATAACCTTCCCAATCTCCGCATCGGCGCCATAATAGATTATGGAGTTGAAATCACGGTCATCCTCCCCCACCACACTATTCTCTAATGCCCGGGATATCTGGTCTATGTAATAAGGTTCCTCTCCCATCAGGATATACACAGGTGAGAATTTCCCTTTCTTTATCGATGTCATGACCTCACGGAAGGTGGGGCCGCTTGATTTCTTTGCCATATAAAACTATCTTATTGTGACTCCGAGATGCCTCCCTTGAAAAAAGATTCCCGGAATCTATAAAAAAACAGGACTGTCGCAATCACACTCGCAACTGCTGTCCAGGGGATTCCTCCATCTTCCATCAGACCAAAGCGGTCGATTCCGGATTCCACATTATCTCCATATAACCATCCGCCAACCACAACTATGGAATTATTGAGCGCATGAGCGAACACTGCCGGCCAAAGGCTTCCGCTCCACACGAAAAGATACCCGAAGAAAACGCCCATAAGCAACCGGGGGAGGAATCCGAAAAACTGGAAATGAACCGCACTGAAGATTGCCGCCGCACACCATATGGCCCAACCTCTGCCTATGCCCGACTCCAAAAATATCTTCTGTAGGCTTCCCCTAAAAAAAATCTCTTCCGAGAAACCGGTCAATACACCTACGACCGCCACACCACACAACATCTCCCAGACACTCCCGGATGCAAGCACCTTAGATGAGACATCGCCGGCAGCCTTTTCCCATCCCCTTAAGGTTGACTCTATTCCTGATGCCCATTCAGGAAAATGGATCGAGGCATTCCATTCTATCAGCTGGTTCATGGCCGGAAGTGCAAGAAAATATACTATCACAACCCCTACATACGCCTTATACGACGACTTCCTTCGTAATCCAAGGAAGCACGAGGGATGTGGCGACGAGAATCTGCCGGTTATCCACGCGGGAATACAGAATGCAACCACACATTGCACCGCCGAGGTAATCAATATCGCATCACGCTCTCCAATCCCGGGAATAGACGCGACGGCAGCCCCGATTCCGCCCGCTACAATAAGCAAAACGAAAAAAGAGGAGAACAATACCATCAGGCGGAACGCCGTGGAAGTCCTGACACTAAATACACCTGACTCAGACATCGAAACTTTTTCTTGTGAATATGAAATCGCGCCCAAGATATTTCTCCCTGACCACAGGATTCGCCGCAAGCTGTTCGCTCGTTCCCTGAAACAGAATCTTCCCCTCAAACAGCAAATAGGCTCGGTCGGTAATCCGCAATGTCTCCTGTGCATTATGGTCTGTGATGAGAATCCCTATATTCTTAGACTTAAGTTTATATACCACCTCCTGAATATCTGACACAGCAATAGGGTCAACCCCGGCAAATGGCTCATCAAGCATTATAAACTTCGGATTGATGGCGAGACATCGGGCTATCTCCGTGCGACGTCTCTCGCCACCCGACAATTGGTCTCCAAGATTCTTTCTGACCTTCTGCAACCGGAATTCATCCAGAAGACTCTCAAGCTTCTCTTTCTGATATTCCTTCGTAGTCGGTGTCATTTCAAGAACTGCCCTTATATTGTTCTCAACACTCAGTTTCCTGAACACCGAGGGTTCCTGAGCAAGATAACCGATTCCAAGCTGAGCCCGCTTATACACCGGGTAGCCTGTAATATCCTTATTGTCAAGATATATCTTTCCCTCATTGGGCGTGATTAGTCCCGTGGTCATATAAAAAGTGGTGGTCTTGCCGGCTCCGTTCGGCCCGAGCAAACCTACAATCTCTCCCTGGGTCACATTAATGGAGACATGATTCGCGACAGTTCTTTTTCCATATCGTTTCACAAGGTTGTCGGTTCGCAACTCCCCTTTCATCGGGAGTTCGACATCTATCTCTTCCTTGACAGAAGAACCACCTTCATGTAGTTCAATGTCCTCTCTTATTTCGACAGAACGCATATCATCAACGCTTTCCGTCTCAATCCTCTTAGATGCCTCCCTCTCTTCCGGAGTCAGCTCTGTCTGCTTTTTATAAAATGGGAATATTTTCATTTAGGTTGCTGACAATAACTAATTTATATTTCATTGGATTGTCTCCATCTGGACAATTCTGGTGAAAACACGGATTTCGCTCCGCATATTTCCCTCCCCTTTATCTCTCTGAACTTGAAGACAACAACGAACGTATGTAATCTGTCAGAAGTTTGATGGCCACATTATTGTTGCCTCCCTGCGGGATTATCAGGTCGGCATAACGTTTCGAAGGTTCAATATATAGCTCATGCATGGGTTTGAGAGTCTCCTGATATCTGTCAATCACCATCTGGGGCGTGCGTCCTCTTTCAATGCAATCCCTTGATATCACCCTGATCAAGCGCTCATCTGCATCGGCATCAACAAAAACCTTAACATCAAGCATGTCTCTCAGTGGCTTATCGGTCAGCACAAGAATACCCTCCACAACTACAACCTCCCTGGGATGAAGCGTAACCGTCTCCTTAAGGCGGGAACATGTTATAAAGTCATACGTAGGCATCTCAACCGTCTTCCCTTCCTTCAACGACTGAAGATGGGAACACAATAATGTCCACTCTATCGAGGCAGGTTCATCATAATTCATCTTGAGCCTTTCCTCAAGAGGGATATGTGCGTTGTCCCTGTAGTAGCAGTCTTGCGGAATGACCGCCACTTCATCCTTGGGCAAAGACTCGATGATTCGCCTCACAACTGTAGTCTTCCCGGAACCGGTTCCTCCGGCAATTCCTATTACCAACATTTTTTCTTGTTTTTGATTAAACGGGAATTCTCTATGAGTCACACACGTCTGACAACACAGAGCCTCCCACGTTTGCAAAATTAATAAAATTCCATCACGGAAGCAAACCAAACGCGTTCTTACTCTCATTCTTACTCTCATCAACAAATCCGCAACACCGATAATCTATTCCTTTTGTCGGAGAATAAGCGAGATTGGCTTTTTTTTATTAATTTTGCACGGATTTAAACACATCCCCTCTCTTACACCTGCAACGATTGAACTCTAAAAAGATTTCTTCCGTTTTATTATTGCCGGCTGTTTGAGTGCGGATATAGAATCATATTTAAAAATCTGAAAAATGATTGTCTCGTCAATTGCTTCATTCGGTAGATATTGCCTGTTCCTCAAACAGGTGTTCCGCCTCCCTGAAAAAGGGAAGGTTTTTTTTGACCGTCTCGTTTTTGAAATCTCAAAGCTTGGAGTTGATTCCATTCCTTTGGTAATCATCATATCCCTGTTCATTGGTGCTGTGATAACAATCCAGATGACCATAAACATAGTCTCACCGCTAATTCCATCCTATGCAACAGGACTCACAACACGCGAGATTCTTCTCCTGGAATTCTCATCCACTATGATGAGCCTGATTCTCGCGGGAAAAGTAGGAAGCAACATTGCGTCGGAAATCGGAACCATGAGAGTCACTGAGCAGATTGACGCTCTTGACATTATGGGCATAAACTCCGCTAATTTTATAGTGCTCCCCAAAATAATAGGTTTCGTTTTCTTTGTCCCGGTTTTATGCGTGCTCTCAATGTTCATGGGGCTTGTAGGGGGATGGTTCATCGCGGAATTCACTTCAATGGTATCCGTTGAGGACTATGTATTCGGAATCCAATCCTTCTTCAATGAATGGTATGTCTGGTACGGCATCATCAAAACCGTGATTTTCGCTTTCATAATCACCACAATCGCGTCATTCTATGGTTATTATGTGAAAGGCGGGGCTCTTGAAGTGGGACAGGCAAGCACCAAGGCGGTTGTGTCAAGTTCTATTATTATCCTTCTCGCTGACGTTATTCTTACAAAACTCCTCCTCCAATGATTAATCTTTAAAATTCCATCCGTGTTATGATAGAAGCAAGAAACGTCTCAAAATGGTTTGACGGACAAAGAGTGCTATACGATATTTCCGCTGAATTCGAAACCGGGAAAACAAACCTGATTATCGGACAAAGCGGCTCCGGGAAAACTGTCTTCATGAAATGTCTTATCGGGCTCCTCTCTCCGGAGGAAGGCGACATCCTGTATGACGGGAGAATGTTCCGCACTATGAATGCGCAGGAAAAAAGGACGCTCAGAACCGAAATCGGCATGCTCTTTCAAGGATCCGCCCTTTTCGACAATGAGACTGTACTTGGAAACGTGATGTTTCCGCTGAAAATGTTCAGCCAGCTTTCTCGCGACGAACAGTTGGAAAGGGCTCATTTCTGTATAAACAGAGTCGGCCTGTCGAATGCCGATGAGAAATTTCCCTCCGAGATTTCCGGGGGTATGCAGAAACGTGTGGCAATCGCCCGCGCGATTGCATTGAATCCTAAGTATCTGTTCTGCGATGAACCCAACTCCGGTCTTGACCCCAAGACTTCAATCCTGATTGACGAGTTGCTCAGCGATATAACACATGAGTATGGAATCACTACCATAATCAACACCCATGACATGAATTCCGTTTTGGGAATCGGTGAACACATCGTTTTCATCAATAAAGGACATTGCGACTGGACCGGCAGCGACCGGAACATTTTCAGGAGCACAAATGAAGACCTTAATGATTTTGTTTTTGCCTCCAAACTATTCAAAGAGGTAAAAACCTTTCTTAAAAGAGAATACGAGGCGGAGGAAAATATCTGAAAACAACTTTTTCACCTCTCTGAAATCAAGCGATTGTCCAAGTTCTGCAGACATCGATGTCACACCCTTGTCTGTAAAACCGCAAGGGTTGATGACCGTAAAACCAGACAGGTCAACATTTACGTTCAAGGCGACTCCATGCATGGTGCAGAACCTTGAACACCTGACTCCGATAGCACTTATCTTACGTTCTCGGGAGCCTCCTTTGCCAATCCAGACTCCCGTGGCACCTTCAACACGCTCTCCAATTATTCCATATATCCCTATGGTGCGAATCACTGTCTCCTCAAGCAATTTCACGTAGTCCTTTACTCCAAGGCCATGTGAATCAAGATTCAACAGTGGATATGCCACAAGCTGTCCCGGGCCATGATACGTGACATCTCCGCCACGTCCTACCCTGAAACAGTCTATGCCTCTTCCTCTCAGCGACTCTTCTGACAGAAGCAGGTTCGAATCTTGCGCATGACGGCCAAGAGTCACAACAGGGTTATGCTCCACAAGTATAAGACGTTCCCTTACATCTTTATTGTGCTTCCGGGCATACACCATCGAGTCAAAATAGGCATGTTGCAACTCCAGGCATCTGCCATAGCTCATCCTCCCGAAATCAAGCACTTCCATATTCCGGCTGTCAATATACATGTTTTTCCGCATGATAACTTGACCTTACCATCGGACTGCTCTCAATGTGTCGGAATCCTTTCTCTTTCCCGATACGTCCATACTCCGCAAACACATCCGGATGGATGTACTCTCTCAACGTATAGTTTGTCTTTGCCGGCTGTAGATACTGCCCGATGGTCATAACCTCACAGCCAACTCTCAAAAGGTCATCCATTGTCTCAAGCACCTCAGAACGGGTCTCTCCAAGTCCGAGCATTATTCCCGATTTCGAACGGATACCATGTGAGGACACATAACCCACAACTTTCAACGAATTGTCGTAAGTGGCAAATGTACGCACTTCCGGAGTAAGGCGTCTCACAGTCTCAAGATTATGTGATATGACATCAGGATGCTCAGCAATGACCATGTCAAGCAAATCCTCTCGCCCTTGAAAATCCGGTATAAGAACCTCCATCGTAACTCCCGGGCACTCCCCTTTCAGACTCCTTATCATTCTCGCCCAATGACCGGCTCCTAAATCAGGAAGGTCATCACGGTCAACAGATGTAATCACCACATGTCTGAGCCTGAGTTCTTTCACAGATTCGACTATATCTTCTATCTCTCCGGGATTCAATGGGAGCGGTCGGCCACTCGGCACATTGCAGAAACGGCAATTCCTTGTGCAGATATTACCTCCTATCATGAACGTTGCGGTGCCGCTTCCCCAGCATTCCGCCCGGTTGGGACACATTCCGCTACTGCATATCGTATGGATATGCTTCTCATTCAGAAGTCCGAGCACCTGACTTGTCTTGAACCCCCTTGGCAATTTAATCTTCAGCCAGTCCGGCTTGCGACGGAAGTCTGCCCTACTCCGGGAATTATCAGAGGTTTCCTTACATAAAGAATGGCCTTCCTCCCTAACTTCATTTTTATTATCTCGTTCCATGAATAGGATTTTTTCTGCAAATATAAACCTTTTCATTGAATTACCCAACCCATCATCATCACTCTCACCCGCACTCGATGGGACATCCTCTCCCTATTTTATCATTATTTAACCGGTTCCTACCTCTCCTTCGGATATTTATTTGTAACTTAGCGTAAAATTTCAACCCAAACTAACGTAAAATGAGAAAGTATTTTCTGACACTCTGTCTCCTCTGTTTCGCGACTGTGGTGATGGCTGCAGATGCCGTAAACTGGAGTTTCCGCTTAATCGGAGACAACACCGAGAATCCTGCGATTGAGATGTCTGCGCAGATTTCTCCGGGATTCCATCTGTTTTCACCCGACAACCCTCCAGGGGGTTCAAATCCATTGGAATTCCTGTTTGAAACCCAAGGATGCTCCCTCGATGGCAAACCGGTGGCAAACAAACCTTATACCAAGCAGTTTGACGAGATTTTTGAAGTTGACCAACATTTCTATACAGGGAGTGTAACCTTCACCCAGAAGATAAAACCTTCCTCAAAAAAATTCTCGATTAATGTGGAGTTGAAAGGACAAGCCTGCGATGACAAAGGATGCTTCCCGGTTTTCGCGTCGCATTCCTTTGACGGGAATGCCATTATCAAGGAAAAAATATCTCAGACAGACATTCCTGAAAAAAAAGATACTCCGGAAAACGAATCTGACAAGACCAAAGAGGTTTCCTCCACTGAATCTGGCGACTCGCTAAGAAATACAGACAAGACATCGGAACTTGCGGTCAGCTCTATCGACAATCCTGACACAACATCCTCATGGTGGGACAATGTCGAGACGGAACTTAAAGAGTTTTCCGACAATCCTACCCAGCAGGAACGCTCTCTCTTATATATTTTCCTTGCCGGATTCCTCGGTGGGCTCATCGCCCTTGTCACGCCATGTGTTTGGCCGATGATTCCAATGACCGTCAGCTTTTTCCTTAAGCAAAACAAGACAAAGAAAAAATCTGTGGCTACCGCCGCCGTATATGGTCTCTCCATTATCGTTATATATGTCGGGCTTGGCCTCGTCGTGACAGCCCTGTTCGGGGCTTCCGCACTCAACGAACTTGCCACAAGCGCTGTCTTCAACATTATATTCTTTCTTCTTCTCGTGCTGTTCGCCATTTCTTTCATGGGCGGGTTCGAACTCACCCTTCCCGCATCATGGACAAACAAGATGGACTCAAAAGTTGATTCCACAACCGGATGGCTGAGCATATTCTTCATGGCGTTCACGCTTGTACTTGTCTCGTTCTCTTGCACTGGCCCGATTATCGGCACTCTGCTCGTGGAAGCCGCATCTACATCCAATTTCATATCTCCCGCTATCGGCATGTTGGGATTCTCTCTTGCACTGGCTCTCCCTTTCTCAATTTTCGCGATGTTCCCCACCATGATGAAATCAATGCCGAAAAGCGGTGGATGGATGAATACCGTAAAAGTTGTGCTCGGATTTCTTGAGCTTGCTCTTGCCCTTAAATTCCTCTCTGTCGCAGATCTCGCATACGGATGGAGGATTCTTGACCGAGAAGTGTTCATTTCCCTATGGATTGTCATATTTGCCCTTCTGGGTGTATATCTGCTCGGGAAACTCACATTCCCCCACGATGACAAAGTGGAAAAAATAAGTGTCACCCGCTTCATGCTCGCCTGTGTCTCTTTCGCATTTGCGGTTTATATGATTCCCGGCCTATGGGGTGCACCGCTTAAAAGCATCAGCGCGTTCTCGCCGCCAATATCCACCCAGGATTTCTCACTGTACGATGGTGATGTGCACGCACAAGTGGATGATTTCGAAGAGGGTATGAAACTCGCAAAAAAACTCGGCAAACCCGCTCTCATCGATTTCTCAGGATATGGATGTGTCAACTGTCGGAAAATGGAAGCCGCAGTCTGGACCGATCCGGAGGTCAAAGCTTCAATCGACAACGATTTTGTTCTTATCACACTCATGGTAGATGAGAAAAAAGCACTTCCCGAACCGATAAAGGTGACTGAAAAAGACGGGACTGTCAGAACCCTTCGCACATATGGCGACAAATGGAGCTATCTGCAGAGGTCGAAATTCGGAGCAAATGCCCAACCTTTCCATGTGATTGTTGACGATAACGGAAAACCTCTCGCTCCGGCGTTCGCATATAATGAGGACATCCCGGCCTACATGCGTTTCCTTAACCAAGGAATAAGCAACTACAAAAAATAGAACCGTTATTTCATCGTATTACACAACGTAAGAACCCCGACCTACGCAATTACGGCCGGGGTTCTTACGTTACCTTAGATATGAGACATTTTCTGATTTCAACACTGGCCTTTGTGGCTTTCTCTTTCGGTGCCAATGCCTCCTCCCCTAAATATATGGAACTGGCAGACTCCGCCGACAATTACATAAAGCGAGAACGATGGAGTGACGCAGAATCGACAATCATATCCGCTCTCAGACTCGAACCGGGCAATTTTTCAAACGCGCTCTTGCTCTCCAACCTCGGAGTGGTCAGGACAAATCTCGGCAAAATGGAGGAAGCTCTCGAAGCATTCAGGCTCGGCCTGTCGGTTGCACCGAAATCTTCCGTTATAAGGACAAATAGGGCAAGAACTTTCCTTTTCATGGGAGACTATGAGAACGCACTCTCCGACCTTAACGAAACCCTCGAAATCGACTCAATACAAGAATGGCCTCTGCAGATGAGGGGGCTCCTCCTCCTTGGAAACGATGAGATTGAGAAGGCGAGAAAAGATTTCACAAGACTTTCGAAGCTAAATCCTCGCAACAGCACTGCCATGGCCGGACTTGCGAGGGTTGCCGAGAAGGAAGGCAATTTTAATGATGCCCTCAAATTTTATGACGAGGCCATAAACATTGACGACAATCCGGAAACCAGATTCTCCAGAATCCTGCTGAAGATTAATCTGGAAAACTACAGCGATGCTTCCCAAGACATAGTGAATTCAATAAAGATCTATCCCGAACACCCCGACTTCTACATTGCGAGGGGGTATCTTCACCTCTTGAATTTCAGGAATCAAGAAGCAAGTATCGACAGGAAAATAGCTCTTGACAAAGGAGCTGACCCACAACTTGTTGAACAGTTCATACCTGAAAGACGAAGATAAATTCATCATTTTATTACATGAGTTAAAAAAATAATTACTAACTTTGCACCTGAAAACCCAGCCGTCTTGGGTGGAGACTATCTACACATGAACAACCTTTTCAGACATATCGAATTCCTATTGTTGCACCACGACTGCGTGATTGTGCCTGGCTTGGGTGCATTCATAGCCACGACATCGTCTGCAAGGATTGATATGGAGGCTGGTATGATTTTCCCTCCTGCGCGTGCAATCATGTTCAATCAGGCTGTCACGATAGATGACGGTCTGCTCGCTAATTCTTATTCCCGAAAACATGGACTGTCTTTTGAGGAAGCAAGAATGGTAATCTTGCGTGATGTCAACACTCTGCTTCAGCAGATACGCGAAAATGGGAAATATGAATGCGGAAAGTTAGGCACCCTATCTTTAGGATTGGAGAATAGACTGATGTTTTCTCCCATGATGAAATCCGAATTGCAGGCTGCGAATATGGGTTATCATCCCGTCGGATGTTTCGCAAATCTGTCTTTGTCTGAAAACAACAAATGCCTGACACATGACAACCGATTTGACGATTCTGCGAAACGTACGGTTGAAAATAAATACTATCACATCAGAATCAACAAAGCATTCACAAGAATGACCGCCGCGTTAATACTTGTGTTTGCGGTTGCCATCACCATATTGCTGAATCCTATTCCACATGACGAAAAGGAACAGAGGGCATCTGTGGTGCCCGTGGAGGCTCTGATGACCATCAAGCCGAAGCAGGAGGCCATTCAGGATTCCATCAATACTGTTGCCGAACCCAAGAGTCCCGCCGTGTCTCACGATCCCATCCATTATCTCATCGTAGCTACATTCTCTTCCGCTAAGGAAGCGGAGAATTATGCATCGCGCTATTCTTCTGAAGAGTATCACCTTTCCACTGTAGCATCAAAGAGGGTATGCCGGGTGGCTGTCGCATCATCTGACGACAAGGAGGAACTTCGTCGTCATCTAAACACAAGAGAAATCAGCTCCAAGTTTCCTAACGCTTGGATCTGGAGCCGAAATTGATATTATCCCAATTATAAAGAACGGCGTCACATGTGACGCCGTTCTTTATAATTATAATTCCTAATCCCTACATTTAATAACAGCTCATGAAAAATCATTTTATCGTCGGATTATTTGCATTATCATGGTCTCTACAGGCACATGCCACCGACTATTACGTATCCCCTTCTGGAGATGACTCCAATGATGGAAGCCTCGGCACTCCGTTCCTTTCTATAAGGAAGGCTATTGAAACCGCAAAACCGGGGACAACCATCTTTCTTCGTGAAGGGACATACAGACCGAAGCCATCAGAAGTTATGAGAAAAGGAGCTGAAGGGGTCTATGACTGCGTGTATGACCTTACCTCTAATGGCTCTTCCGAATCTCCGATAGTAATATCCGGATACCCCGGTGAGAATGCAACAATCGACCTGTCTGATGTGAAGCCTGACGCCAGAGTGATAGGATTCCACGTCAAATCTGACTATTGGCATCTTCGTGATTTCGACATAATCGGAATACAAGTCACCCAGACCGGACATACACAGAGCATAAACGTAGCCCTCTTCGGTGGAAATAACTGCATCATAGAACGTGTGAACATGCACGATGGAATGGGTATTGGTGTATATGCGACAAGAGGGAAAAACAACCTTGTACTTAACTGTGATGCCTACAACAATTATGACCCGGTGTCTGAAAATGGGAAAGGAGGGAACTGCGACGGATTCGGATTCCATATGAACAACGCGAGCTTCACGGGGAACGTAATAAGAGGATGCAGGGCATGGCGCAACAGCGACGACGGCTTTGACCTGATAAACAATCTCGCACCTGTCACAATCGAAAACTGCTGGGCTTGGGAAAACGGATACGATGCCGACCGGATTTCCCGTGGCGACGGAACCGGATTTAAATCCGGAGGATATGGAATGAAACAGAACGTGAAAGCCGGAGAGAATGTCCCTCGCAATGTAGTCCGCAACTGTATCGCATGGTCCAACAAAGAGGCGGGATTCTATGCCAACCACCATCTCGGAGGTCTCGATTTCCACAACAACACATCCTTCCGCAACAAGAGAAATTTCAACATGGTAAATAGGAAGTCGCACAAAAAAGCCGTTGATGTCGATGGATATGACCACCATCTGACCAACAATCTTTCCTACTCCCCCACCATGTCGGGAGCGCATTGCGTCAACATAGACACTTCGTCAAGCACTTACGTGAACAATTCCTTCTTGCCAGAGATTTCTCTTAATGACTCTGACTTTTTAAGCCTCGACCCATCCCAGCTCCTTTATCCGCGTAATGAGGACGGCTCTTTGCCCGACATAACTTTCCTGAAACTTAAAGACAACTCCAAAGCCGCCGCTCTGAAAATAGGTTGTCAATTCTCAGACAGCGATGATACGGCATCGTTGAATCCTACTGTCGAATCCAGAGAAGACTGTTCTGGCAATTTCTACAATCTGAACGGGATTCCTACTATTTCGCCATCTGACGGGATATACATACACAACAGACAGAAGGTGATGATTCCTTAACCCAACATCACAAACGGATTTCATTAGAGGATTCCATATTTATTGAATATACGCAGGGACATCCCCTAGGATTGTTTTTCACGATTTCAGATTTTAGTAATCAATCAAACAATCTTTGGGGATGTCCCCGCATTACAATCCAAGGGACGGCTTCCCAAATCAATTTGACCTTTTTTTTACTAATCTCAATTCTATGCAAACGTTATAATTGAACATTTTCCATTTACAAACGGTTATTATTACATAAATAAGCGATACGCTTTAGACCGAAATCTTGTTAATTATACTATTTTATGAACACAGCACCCTTACAAGGCATTAAGGTTATAGATTTTACCGAAGTGCAATCCGGCCCGTCATGCACACAGATGTTGGCATGGCTTGGTGCCGAAGTCATTAAGATTGAACGTCCCGGAGTTGGTGATGCCACAAGAAAAGAGCTTCAGTTCAACCCCGACCTTCCAAGCTACTACTTCCTGCAGCTCAACTCTGATAAAAAATCACTCGCGCTCGATGCAAAGACGCCCGACGGCAAAGAAATCCTCACCAAACTGATAAAGGAAGCCGACATATTTATCGAGAATCTCCATCCCGGAGCAATGGATAAGCTTGGGTTTTCTTGGGAGGAAGTGCACAAGCTCAATCCCAAGTGTATCTACGGGACAATCAAGGGATTCCCTCAGTCATCCAAATACAAGGATTTGAAAGCCTACGAACCTATCGCGCAAGTGACTGCCGCCGCCGCATCCACCACCGGATGGTATGACGGCGACTACAACATCCCTACGCAAAGCGGGGCGGCCCTTGGTGATTCTAATACCGGAATGCATCTGCTAATCGGAATACTTGCGGCTATATGCCAACGGGAAAAAACCGGAGAGGGTTCTTTCATTTATCAGTCAATGCACAATGCCTGTCTGAACCTTTGCAGAATCAAGACCCGCGACCAGCTAACGCTTGAGAAAATCGGATACCTTACTCAGTTCCCGCAATATCCCGATGGAAAATTCGGCGACTGCGTGCCTCGTTCCGGCAACATAGAAGGCGGCGGTGTGCTCGGATGGACTTACAAATGCAAGCCTGCCGGCGGATATGACTCCGAACTCGATGCCAACAATTATGTATATATTGTCCTGCAACGTGGCGAAAAAGACTTTGAGCTATTCTGCAATGCTGTAGGATTCCAGGATTGGCTCACTAACCCCGATTTCAACAACGCTGATGCCCGAGATAAGCATAAACCGCAAATATACAAACGCATAGGCGAATGGACTGCCGACAAGACAAAGTTTGAGGTAACTGAAATCCTTGGCAAAGCTGGAGTTCCAGTAGGTCCTGTCTTATCTACAAAAGAGGTCATGTCCGACGAGTCGCTCTATGACGGGAACACTCTCGTCAAAATCAATCAAGGGGGTGAAATCGGAGAGTTCGTAACCGTCGGGTGTCCGTTTACAATTTCAAATTATCAACCGGCCTACGGGCCATGTCCGGAACTTGGCGGCAACACGGATGAAATACTTTCCGGGCTTGGATACTCCTCCGACGAAATTGCCAAGTTCAAGGCAAACGGCACCACCGCTCCTATTGCCAAGAAATAAGCTCTTGTTATTCTATCATCATGGCTTGCGGAAAGAATCTTATCCATTCATTTCCGCAAGCCTTTATAAAAACTGATTTATGAATACTTCAAACAATACGAAACCACATTTCCCGGAACAAGTGACCGGAATGTATATTCTCGCCGAATCTCTTAAACGACTCGGCCTTGACAATGTGTATGGACTGGTGGGTATCCCCGTCACAGAAGCGGCCTATGCAATGCAGAAAGTTGGAATCAAGTATGTAGGATTCAGATTCGAGCAACAGGCCGGAATGGCAGCCGCCACACACGGCTATCTCACACGTAAGCCTGGTGTACTGCTTACCGTATCTTCTTTAGGATTTCTTAATGGACTTACCGCCACTGCGAATGCAACCGTCAACTGTTACCCCATGATTCAGATTTCCGGTGCTTCCGACCCCACTATGGTGGATATGAAAATGGGGACATACGAGGAACTTGACCAGCTCAACACCGCACGTCCTTTGGTAAAAGTGGCTTTCAGATGCAGCCACGCTTCCGACATACCGTCAGCGGTTGCCCGTGCTTATAGAGCCGCTGTCAGCGGTCGCCCCGGTGGAGTGTATATCGATATGACAACCCCTGCCCTTGCCGAGATTATGGACGCATCTGACGCCGAGAAACTGTTCTACTCGCCGGTTGACGTGTATTCCCCCTCTCTCCCCAACAATGATTCTATTGCAAGGGCTGCCGAGATTATCCTTTCTGCAAAACGTCCCGCAATATTAATCGGGAAAGGCGCGGCCTACGCTCAGGTTGAAAACGAAATAAAAAAATTAGTTGACACCTACAACATTCCGTATCTTCCGATGTCCATGGCAAAAGGCCTCCTTCCTGACGATGGGAATCTGAGTGCGCTTTCCTGCAGGTCCGACATCATGCAGAAATCGGATGTCGTGATTGTTGTCGGAGCAAGACTTAATTGGATGCTATCTTTCGGCAAAGGAAAGTGGAATCCCGAGATTAAGTTTGTCCAGCTGGATGTGGAACCCTCTGAAATCGATGTAAACGTACCAATAGCCGCACCTGTTGTCGGCGACATCAAAGAATCTCTCAATGCATTGCTCAACGCACTTGACGGCAAGAATATGGCGGCCGACCCGGATTGGGTGAAATCTCTGCAGGCCGAGACGAAAATCAAAAACGCGAAATTCGAGGCCAGGCTGTCGGAAGCCGCGTCCCTCTCCCCGATGAACCATTGGAGCGCCCTAAGTGCCATAAAACCGGTACTCGCAGCCAATCCCGACATCATTCTCGTCAACGAGGGGGCCAACACTCTTGATGACACACGCGACACCATCGATATGAAACTGCCAAGACATCGTATTGACTGCGCCACATGGGCAATCATGGGAATGGGAATGGGATCTTGTGTCGGTGCCTCCGTCGCAACCGGGAAACAGGTGGTAGCCGTAGTAGGCGACTCGGCATTCGGCTTCTCCGGAATGGACTTCGCGACAATCTGCCGTTTCAGACTTCCGGTGACTGTTGTGGTCTTTAACAATGGCGGAATCTATAACAGCATTGGTGTCAATCCTTCATCAGACCCCGCAATAGAACATGACCCGGCACCAACAACCCTCGACATCAATGCCCGATACGACAAAATGGGCGACATGTTCGGGGCGAAAGGCTACTATGTCTCATCCCCCATGGAACTGAAAAAAGCTCTTGAAGAGGCAATTGCATCTAAAATGCCGGCAATCATAAACGTACAGCTCGCCGCAGATGCCGGCAAGGAAAGTGGACATATCGGCTATCTGAATCCGGCACCATTGATTGAATATACCGTATAGCCTCTCTTCGATGGGCTGAAGATGCAAGTACGGCATATACGGATTTATAAATCACTTTTAAACAATTAAATTATGGACATTTCTCATGTTATATTATATGCCATCGTCCCTATCATTGTGGTGATGCTTGCCGGCTTCATATCCGGAAAGAAGGGCATATTCTCGGGTGAGGATGCTAAGAAGTTCAACAAAGTTGTGCTTGACTACGCATTGCCTGCCGCCTTGTTTGTCTCCATCGTTCAGGCAAGTCGCGATATGCTGGTGCGCGACATCAAACTCACTGTCGTCTCCGCCATCGGAATAATGGCCTGCTTCATGCTCGTCTATTTTGTTTTCAAGTTTTGCTTCAAGAAAAACACAGGTGCCGATGCTGCCGTATCTGCGCTTATCAGCGGATCCCCGACAATAGGATTCCTTGGATTCGCGGTTCTTGAGCCTATTTTCGGGACATCTCCTTCTGTCGCTCTCGTTGTGGCAATTGTAGGAATCATAGTTAACGCTATCGGCATCCCGGTGGGACTATCACTCATGAACGCATCTCTTGAAACACAACAGACCGGCGCCGTAAAGAAACAAAGCGCCTGGGCGCCTGTGATACACGCCCTTGAACAACCGGTTGCCTGGGCGCCGATATTGGCGGTTATATGGGTAGTGGTCGGAATTCCATGGCCTGAATGGGCATCCCCTTCGTTCAACCTTATCGCCAAGGCTAATGCATCAATGGCTGTATTCTCTGCCGGAATAACGCTTTCGGCTATTAAATTCTCTTTGAACTGGCAAGCTGTTCTTGGTTCGATTATGAAGATGATTATGATGCCGGCCGTTATTCTCATACTTGGAATTGTTTTCAAGATGGACCCGGAAAATCTTAAGATGCTTGTTGTGGCCGGGGCTCTCCCCCCCGCATTCTCCGGAATTATAATCGCGGATGAATACAACTGCTACGTTGCCACGGGAACATCTTCCCTCACACTGTCTGTAATCCTTTTCATTGGGTTCTGCCCTCTCTGGATATGGATTACCGACTTGGCGCTAAAAATGATATGATATTAAAAAAGTTTGCAATATGCTTAAGGAAATAAAGACACGCGCAATCATAGCACCTCATCCCGTATTGATTGTAGCCACTTATGACAAAGACAAGAACCCGGATGCCATGAATGTGGCATGGGGAGGACAATGTTGGGACAACAAAATCGCCATCAATATCTCTTCTAATCATAAAACAACGGAAAACATACGAAAAACGGGGGCTATGACTGTGCATATAGCTGACGAGGAACGCGTGGAACTCGCCGATTATCTCGGAATCGTCTCCGGACATGACAAGACAAAACTAAGTCATGTACATGCCACCGTTGTGCCTGCTGAAAAAGTGATGGCTCCTATAATTGAGGAATTCATCCTTGCAATGGAATGCAAGGTGGTTTCCATAACCGACATTGGTGACGGTGGCACAAGAATCGTCGCTGAAGTTGTAAGGACTGTCGCAGATGACACGATACTTGATGAAAACGGAAAGGTTGATTACTCAAAACTGAAGCCGATAACTTTTGATTCAGAGTCCAACACCTACCGGACTCTCGGTCCTGTGGTTGCCAAAGCATTCTCTGTAGGCAAGAAATTGAAATAATACTACAAAGCAAAAGCGGCCGATTCACATCGACCGCTTTCTTTTTCAATAATACTTAATTTTCAAACTAACCTAACATCATGAAACGATTTTCTAATTATATGACAACCAAACCACCCTTTTGGTTCAATGGCAAATATCATTTTTAACATAATTTTACATAAAAAAATCCAGCAAACCGTCACCTCCCCAAATGCGTTATTACTTTAAAACGATAACTATAGTCAGCACACAGAATAAATGTGCATTTTATACCTGTGCGAATCCTACATGCCAAAGGCATGTCCCTACCTCGGAAATGCACAAATACTTTCTGTGGCGACTATAAAAACACCATTTAATATGAACGAAATAAAAACAACATTCGGAATACTCCCAGGCATAAACTCCAACCTTGAACGTGTTGACGGAACCCTGTCAATGACTGCATTCGATGATGTCAAAGTTTTCCACATCGAAATAGACACAGACGTAATGCTGATACTCGAATTCGGCAAATATGAGATTGACGGAAATATCTACAATGCACGGTGTGGCGACATAAAATACGACTACTTCTTCCGAATCCCTGAAAACATACTTGCCATGGCAACGTCATAACCACTTTATCCCTACAAAAGCAAATATATGTTCTTACGGAGACTCAGACAATTGGACACCAACGAGCAATCGAAATGGCCGATAAATCCGTTAAATTCAATCTCTTCTATCGTGTTATTATTGCGGAATAATCCTCCCGGCATATAATCAATATTGCCGAATGATACCTTTTTCAGATTAGTGAATCCATAATCCTCGAAGCGACCAATCATTCCTATATCCGAGATATGAATCAACTCTGCATCACGTGGATATACAAGGCTGTCAGGAAACAGCTCATGCCCATCACGTATAGGGGACTTGAAATAATCCGGAGATTTGATTACTACATTCTGGGTATTAGATAATACACTTGCCGAAAATAGTATTAAAGTAATGAAAATGAATTGTCGTATCATTGTGATTCTTCGCCCTTGACTCATAAGCTACAATTATATAATAAGAATTCGTGAGCCAACAATGCTACGTCTTTGTTGAGGGTCGTAGGAAACCTTTGATGCAGATGTAACAATAGTGACCCAAGCATATGCGTGAGAACCACTATGCTATCTCTTGCATCAATTTGAAAATTTCCCACGTTTTCAACAAACAAGATGAGCATAACGCTTCTTTTTTTCCAAAATACCGTGGACAGTCCGAAGAGTATCCGATGACAAAGTTAGCGAAACAGTTAGCGATAATATCTGAGATGGGAAGCTTACATCGCGGATTTTCTTTAACTTTCCTCTAAAACGTATTAGGCATCTTTCCGTCAAAATAGATTAAAACGAGGGCATAATGGCCATGTTTCAG
>JAIDXM010000105.1 GCA_029058745.1 Muribaculaceae bacterium | reverse complement strand
GAGATGTATCATGCGGTAACGGATTTGTTGCGAAGCACCACCCATACTACCACGGGGATACCGAGCAGTGCGGTAATGGCATTGACAGGCAGTGTGAATAACTTGGAAACGAGGTCGCAGAGCAACAGGACGGACGCGCCGGTAAGAACCGTACCGGGAATGAGTATACGATGGTCGCTGTTGTCAAAGAGCATCCTTGTGACGTGTGGCATGGCGAGACCGATAAAGCCGATAGGACCACAGAAGGCTGTTACCGTTCCTGCAAGCAATGTCGTTGACAGGAACAGAAGTCCACGGGAACTCCGGATATTCAGCCCCATAGTGATGGCATATTCCTCGCCAAAAAGGAGCAGGTTGAGCGGTTTGATGGTTATAACCGCCACAGCCAGTCCAATCATCACCGCCGGGACAAGAACATAAAGCTGGGATAGGGTGACATCACCGAGCGACCCCATAGTCCAGATGACAAAAGCCTTTAGCGATTCTTCCTTGCTGAGATACTGCAGAATCTGTACTATCGCACCGACTCCCGACGAGAACATCATGCCGAGAATGAGGATCACCATAATATCCTTGATACGGTGTCCAACGGCAGCGATAACGATGAGAACAGCCGCAGCGCCGATCCATGCGGCTCCGGCAATGCCAAGTGAGGCAAAGGAAGCCGAAAGACCGAATAGAGGCGCACCGAGAATGAAAAGAGCCACGCCGAGACTTGCGCCTGAGCTTATGCCAAGGACGTATGGCCCTGCAAGTGGATTCCGGAAAAGAGTCTGCATCTGAAGTCCGCTCACTGACAGAGCAGCCCCGGCAAGCAGGGCGACTACCGCTTTTATGAGGCGAATGTTGAGAATGATTTTTGCCGTTGTCCGGGGACAGTCGCCACCAGTGAGAGCAGCCCACACATCGTGCAAGGGCACAGCGACAGCCCCCACGGACAGATCCAGCATGAACAGGAAGAGCGTGAGAGCAGCCAGAACAATGAAAAGAATCGATGCTTTTGTCCGCATTTTCTTAATTCCTATTTCAGTTGCTTGTAATAAACGAAATCTTCTTCTACGAGTTCGGGATGGAAAATTTTTACAAGATCGCGCAGTAGAATATCGGGACTGACAACAGCAGATTCGTAATAGTCGTTGCCGCCTGCGGCATTTGTCTTCAGATTGTTGTTCCAGACAGAGCCGTTACGGAAGCAGCGTGTGTCTGAGAACTTCGGGCATGATGTCCTGAGTTCATCCAGGGTGTTTGCCATACCTACATTGAGCCACATATCAGCCTCGGAAGTCAGCTTATACGCTTCTTCAAGGTCAATAGGCAGTGAAGCATTCCCGGTATTCTTCTTATAAATGTAGTCGCCTCCGGCATCCTTGACAAGCCGGGCCACATAGCTTTCGGTGGAAGGCATAAACCAGGAATCTCCATAGGGTGTGTTGAGCATCACGGAGGGAGCGTCGAGCACTGTATCGGCGACTCTCCTTTTAAGGTCATTGTACCTGACAGGGATGCCTCCAAAAACCTGTTCGCCTTCTGTACGTTTTCCGACAACCTCGGAAAGAGCTACCATCCACTCGGCTTTACCAAGCGGAGATTCTTCAAGATAGTCACCGACATACATAAACGGTATTCCCAGTTCGTTGAGTTTCCCTTCCATCGAGCTTGCACCGTTCACTCCGTATAGGAGGACAAGATCCGGGTCGAGGGAAATGAGCAGTTCGTAATTGATGTTCCCTTCATAGCCTACGTCACCGATACTGTCACGGTTAGCGGAGATAACCGGATTGGAAATATAGTCGATACCGGAAACACCGACCACACGTCCGGCTTCGTCGACAGCATCAAGCATGGCTATATGAGTGGATGACATTGCCACGATGCGCGAAGCATCGCCTTCGAGTACCTGACCGGTGAACCCTTCGGGAGCAGACTCACCTCCTCTTGCTATGAAGAGCTGAGTGGTTATGCTGTCCGCACCCTGCCACGGATTAGTGACAGTAATGATGGAGCTTTCATATCCGTCCGCACCCTTGATACTGAAGCCGGAGGCATATTCCGGGGTATAGAGCTGATTGCTGAAATCGCTGAGCGAAGCTGCCTTTTTACCATTGCAAGCCGCCAACAGGACGATGAGAAGGCACAGACCGAGGAAAGATTTACACTTTTGCATATTCTGATGATTTTTTGGTTTTTCAATGATTATCTGTTTTCGGTTCTGTCTTTTTCTTTCCGAACTTCGGTGTTATTCCGACAAAGAACTCGAAGTTGATGCCGGGCATGGGACGCGAGAGGACTGAGAGATAGTCCTCGTTGAAAAGATTGTTCACAGCCAGTTTCAGCTGTAAATCGACAGGTTTGAACTTCAGCCCTTTTTCAAGGGATATGTTGCTCATGTAATACTTAGGAAGGTGCCCTGTGATAGTATAGTCGTTGCTCGACATGGTGAATCTCTCTGAATAGTAAGCCCATTTATACAGGAAGCTCCATGACTTCCATGTAAGACGCCCCGTGAACGAAGCTGAGTGCTTGGGGACGTAAGGTAGCTGCTTGCCTACAGACTGGTCAGCAGGGGACATCTTCTCACCCTCGTTGATTGAGGGAGTCCATGAATATGACCCGTTCAGATCGAAAATCCACCCCTTGAAAGGTTCGAAAGCGATATTGAGCTTTCCCTCGATGCCGTAGGCGTGTACCTTCTTTACATTGCGCGGCGAGAAGAACCCTTTGGTTGTGGGAAGCCATATAATCCAGTCATCGATACGGCTGTCAAACCATGTGGCGCTTCCTCCCATCGACACCGGGAAGGGAGCTTCCCAACCCACATCGAACGAAGCACCGGCATCATACGTCCAACCATGCTCGCTCTTCAGGTCAGGATTGCCGCCGGGGAGAAAATAGAGGTCGTTGAGCGTAGGAAACTTGTGGTTGCGTGATACGGACGCTTTCAGCATGACGTTTCCGTTCCTTGACAGAAGACCGTCGATGAAGAAAGCCGGGATAACGGGAGCCCAAGTTTCGCCGAACATTTCCTCGCGCACCACAAGAGACAGTCCGAGCGGATCGACCGGTTGCCACTTTGCAGAGGCAGAGCCGGAGAGTTCGATGCGCCCCTTGTCGTAACCGACAATGGCTTTGTCGCCATCCTGAAGGATAATGTTCTTATCCTCGGAGCGGACGAAATGCTGATGTGCCGAGATATTGGCGGTAAAATACCATTTCCTTGTGGGATTATACTCACCCTCTGCCTGACCGTAGAATGTGTTTACCCTGCTTCGTGAGCGTGTCATGGACGACCAGTTGTTTTCAGCTACCTCACGCTTGTAGTCATACGCCATCCATGTGTGGATATATCCCCCTTTTGCTGCAAATTTCCAGCCATCGCGCCGATGATCCCATGAGAGGACGCTGCGGAGGGTCTGTTCACGCTGACGGTTCTCGAAGTTGCGCTCGTTGCCGTAGTCGGTGGTGAGCATGGGCAGTTCGCGGTTGGAGTTGATGTACCATGCGTTGAACCCGAAACGGTCACCATTATTGGTGTTGTAGTACACCTCCTGCAGCGCATGGAAATCCTTGTAGGCACCGCTGCGGTTCCGTTCCGTCGGATGATACTGACCTATTATGTTCTTGTCATCGTCGTAGATGTTCACCTTCTTGTCGTGGTTGATGTACTTGTAGTCGTTTGGTGAAGATGAATATACTACACGGCTTGAAACGTGCCAGTGTTCACTGCCATAGGTAAAACGGGCGAACTCGTCGAATGTGCTGAAAGAGCCTACCCCCTGCACATATTGCAGATTGACACCTTCCGCCACATCGGGAATAGTGCCGAGTCTGACCAGACCGCCCAGACCGCCGCCTGTCTCGTTGACCGATGATGTGCCGTGGAGCAGCGATGCCTGGTCGATGAAATAGGACGGGATGGTCGAGAAGTCTGTCATACCGAGCATGGGGTTGTTGATGCGCATGCCGTTCCACGTCACTTGCGTATGGCTGGGTGATGTTCCACGGAAAGCGACAGTGGAGAGAGTGGCACGACCGTAGCTCTTGACGAAGACGGAAGAATTGAACGTGAGGATGTCAGCCATCGAGAGGGCGATGTTCTCTTTGAGGGCGATGGAATCGAAAGTTGTTTTCTGCACTCCGATATCCTTCATCGGGCGTTTGCCCCACACCACGACCTCACGCAGATTGTTCATCCTCTGGGTTGACTGTGCGTAAGCAACAATGCAAAATGCACAATTCACAATACAAAATAATATTTTCTTGTTCATTTCCAACAAAAGGCGCCGGGTGTTATGCCGACATAAAATTCATCAATCAGTTTCCCTTCGGGAGAGTATCGGTAGATCATGCCCTGCTGCTGGTAGTCG
>JAIDXM010000104.1 GCA_029058745.1 Muribaculaceae bacterium | reverse complement strand
CTGAAACATGGCCATTATGCCCTCGTTTTAATCTATTTTGACGGAAAGATGCCTAATACGTTTTAGAGGAAAGTTACATAAATATACCGGATTTTTATTAATTTCGCGATATTATTCATCCACTCGTCTGAAAGAGACTGACGCTATCTCCCCTCTATCAGGAACTGCAACACAGACTCTGACAGGCAAAATAAATACAATAATCCCATGAAACGAATCGTTTTTCTCGACTACGTGCGTGTTTTCGCATGTTTTCTCGTAATGCTCGTGCATGCCTGCGAGAATTATTACGGGGCTCCAGGCTCTACCGACATGGCCGGTCCCATGTCTTTCCTCGCCAATGAGACAGACCGTCTATGGGTCTCCGTCTATGATGGCTTCTCCCGCATGTCCGTACCTCTGTTCATGATTGTGTCAGCGTTCCTCCTCGTGCCATTGAAAGAAGGACTCTCCGCAATGGAGTTCTATAAAAGGAGAGCATCACGAATCCTTCCGGCATTTCTGCTGTTCATGATTCTATATTCCACACTCCCGGTGCTATGGGGACAGATTGACTCCGACACCTCTTTAACCGACCTCTCCCGCCTTGTACTGAATTTCCCGACTCTCGCCGGACATCTGTGGTTCATATACCCCCTTATAAGCCTCTATCTCTTTATACCCGTCATTTCCCCATGGCTGACAAAAGCATCCGCTAAAGAGGAACGCTTTTTCATATATCTGTTCCTAATCTCGACTCTTATGCCATATCTCAACAGATTCTTCGGAGAGGTGTGGGGACAATGCTTCTGGAATGAATTCCATATGCTATGGTATTTTTCGGGATTCCTCGGCTATCTCGTGCTTGCGCATTACATCAGGGTGCATCTCGACTGGAGCCGCAGCAAAAGACTATTCGCGGGAGCGGCGCTCATGACATCCGGAGCCATCTGGACAATACTTTCGTTCTATATTCAGGCTGTCCCCGGAGAATTAATCCCAACCCCTACCGTAGAACTCGGATGGTCGTTCTGCACCATCAATTGCGTCATGCTCACTGCCGGCACTTTCCTTCTCTTCTCCTGCATAAAGAGAGGCACGACTCCGAGGATAATCGCCGACATCTCCAATCTTAGCTACGGCATGTATCTGATGCATATCTTCTGGCTCGGACTATGGGTGGGTGTCTTCAAGACCGACCTTGACCTGCCTACTGCAATAGCCATCCCGGTGATAGCCATATGCACATTTATCAGTTGCTATGCCACCGCCAAGGCATTGGCAATGATTCCGGCATGCAGATGGATGGCCGGACTTGGCAGTCCCTCACTCCAAGGAGCCTTCAAGACTCCAGAAGGGGCATTGCCCGGATGACTTTTTTGGGATTCCCTTTTTTAACGCGATTTTATTAAGCGTTGAAAAAGGGAATCTCAGATTTTTTATCTAAATTTGCGTGGGGGAATAAGTCCCTTTTGATTATGGCAGAAAACAACGACCTTTTTCAATTTGACGATTTTTCCGGCACAGACGACCGGAACGACAACTATATGGACACTTCCACGGAATCTTCTCAATCCGAATCCGGAACGACAGTCGCAGAAGAACCGGAAGCCGATATTGACAGTATTCCGCAAGACAACGGATCCTCCGATGCCGGAAATTACGATGATAATGCTATCCAACACCTCGACTGGAATGAGCACATCCGTCGCCGACCCGGCATGTATATCGGGAAACTTGGCGATGGGACACATGCCGAAGACGGAATATATGTCCTGATTAAAGAAGTGGTCGATAACTCAATCGACGAATTCAACATGGGAGCCGGTAAACGAATCGACATAACCCTTACGGAAGAAGGAGAAGTGACAATACGCGACTACGGGCGAGGCATTCCTCTCGGCAAAGTCAAGGAGGTGGCTTCCGAAATCAACACCGGAGGTAAATTCGACGACAAGAACTTCAAGAAGTCTGTCGGCCTGAATGGCGTTGGCCTGAAGGCTGTAAACGCACTCTCAACTTATTGCCACGTGGCAAGTGTAAGAGACGGGAAGACAGTTGTCGTGGATTTTGAAAAAGGGAATGTGGTCAACCACTCCATTCCGACTGACACCAAGGAACCAAACGGGACAATGGTGAAGTTTCTCCCCGACAACACCCTATTCCGGGATTTCCGATTCCGGCAGGAGTTCGTGGAGACCATGGTCAACAACTATACCTATCTAAACGCAGGATTGCAGATATTCCTCAATGGGAAACGCTATCTGTCGAGACATGGATTGCTCGACCTTCTCAGAGAGAACATGACCTCCTCACCCCTCTACCCTATCATACATCTCCAGGGAGACGATATAGAGGTCGTGCTGACACACACAGACCAATATGGCGAGGAATATTATTCATTCGTAAACGGACAACACACCACACAGGGTGGAACACACCTGTCCGCGTTCAAAGAACACGTGAGCCGCACAATCAAGGAATTCTCCGGCAAGGGCTACGAATACTCCGATATCCGAAACGGGCTCGTAGCCGCAGTGAGCGTCAGAATACAGGAACCCGTGTTTGAAAGCCAGACAAAGACTAAACTCGGAAGCAAGGAAATTGCGCCCGGAAGCACTGTCACTGTCAACAAATTTGTCGGCGACTTCATTAAAAAGGAACTCGATGACTTCCTGCATAAGCATCCTGAAGTGGCCGACACAATGCTGAAGAAAATCGCCTCAAGCGAAAAGGAACGGAAGGCTATGGCCGGGGTGGCGAAACTGGCAAGGGAAAAAGCCAAGAAAGTCAGTCTCCACAACAGAAAACTGCGCGATTGCCGCATACACTACAATGACTCCCTGAAACAGAATTCCAAAACCGAAGACAAGCGTGAGGATTCATCTATATTCATCACCGAGGGAGACTCCGCTTCGGGCACCATCACCAAAGTGCGCAACGCCGAGACACAGGCGGTGTTCTCTTTGAGAGGCAAACCGCTGAATTCTTTCGGAATGACCCAGGAAGTGGTGTATAAGAACGATGAATTCAACCTGCTCCAGGCGGCCCTGAACATAGAGGACGGTATCGACGGTCTGCGATATAATAAAGTGATTATCGCGACAGATGCCGATGTCGATGGGATGCACATCAGACTTCTTGTCATCACCTTCTTCCTCATGTTTTTCCCGGACCTCATAAAGAAAGGGCATGTCTATATCCTTCAGACCCCGCTCTTCCGCGTGCGCGACAAAAACTCTACCAGACGAAGCAAAAGCAAGAAACGACGTAAGGTAAAATGTGACGAAAACGGTGAACGTGACACATACTACTGCTACACTGACGAAGAACGTGAGGCCGCAATCGCAAAGTTCGGAAACAATGCAGAAATCACACGATTCAAAGGTCTCGGAGAAATCAACGACGTGGAATTTGCCGAATTCATAGGTCCGGACATGCGTCTTGACCCGGTGACCTTGAAAAAAGATGACACCCCCGACAAACTCCTGGAATTCTATATGGGCAAGAACACTATGGAACGCCAGAATTTCATAATCGACAACCTTGTGGTGGAAGACGACTCTGAGATATGAAAGCTATTTTTGCAGGCAGTTTCGACCCTTTTACCATCGGACACCGTTCTATTGTAGAGCGGGCCTTGCCGATGTTTGACGAAGTGGTGATCGCTATCGGAGAAAATGAGCATAAACGCTGCGAATGGACCGTTGAGCAACGTCGCGTCGCTATTGCCCGGCTTTTCAAGGAAGAGCCCAAGGTGAGCATTGCCGTATATCGCGGATTGACTGCATCTTTCGCCATGGAAATCGGTGCGGGGGTACTGCTTAGAGGAGTCAGAAGCATATCCGATTTTGAATATGAGCGCAACCTCGCTGACACCAACCGTGCCATAAGCGGGATTGAAACTGTCTTTCTCTTGTGTGAACCTGAGTATTCGTTCATCTCAAGTTCAATGGTAAGAGAGTTGATCCACAACGGGTTCGACGCAAAAAAATATATTGCCGGAGATTTCCCCGACATTAACTAAGAATTTGTCATGATAATGAAAAGACCGATTATATATCTCGGAGCCTTGGCGCTCCTCACCGCATCCGGAATCTCCAACGCGCAGTTTATCAACCAGAATCAGAAACTGCGCATGGCAGAGGCTGCCATATCACAGTTCTATGTCGATACGGTCAATGAGACTAAACTTGTAGAAGACGCCATAAGAGGGATGCTCGAAGGGCTCGACCCTCATTCCCAATATTCAAATCCGGAAGAGACTCGCGAACTAAACGAGCCTCTCACCGGAAACTTCAGTGGAATAGGCATCACGTTCAATATGAACCAGGACACCCTCTATGTGATACAGACCGTGAGCGGTGGTCCTTCGGAAAGAGTCGGCATCCTTGCCGGCGACCGCATTATCGCTGTCAATGATTCAACAATTGCCGGAGTGAAGATGAAGAACTCCGACATTATGAAGAAACTACGTGGTCCTAAAGGATCGGATGTTGATGTCCGTGTTTTGCGCCACGCTGCCGGGAAGCCGGATACAATCGACTTCACCATAACACGCGCCGACATCCCGATATATAGCGTGGATGCCGCTTATATGGTTGATTCCAAGACCGGATATATCAGAATCAACAGATTTGCCGCCGAGACAGCGAAAGAGGTAAGAACCGCGCTAAAAGACCTCAAGAAACAAGGCATGGACAGGCTGATTCTTGACCTCGTTGACAATGGCGGTGGGTATCTGAACGCATCTGTCGAACTGCTGGGAGAGCTGCTCGAACCGGGGAAACTCGCGGTATATACTCAAGGGAACAACTCATCACGACAAGACAACAAGACCACGCCCGCAGGCTCCAAACCTTTGTTTGCCGACGGCAGACTGGTGGTGATGGCAAACCAATACTCAGCGTCTGCCTCCGAAATCACCTCCGGGGCCATCCAGGACTGGGACAGAGGCCTTGTGGTGGGACGCCGCACATTCGGGAAAGGACTTGTGCAAAGGCCGGTTCCTTTCCCCGACGGATCCATGATACGCCTTACTGTGGCTCATTACTACACCCCTTCCGGAAGAGATATACAGAAGCCTTATAAGAAAGGGGACCAGAAAGCCTATCAGGAAGACATTCTTGAAAGATACAACAACGGTGAGCTTATGCACGCCGACTCAATAAAGTATATCGACTCTCTTAAAGTGGAGACTCTGAAACTGAAGCGCCCGATATATGGAGGCGGTGGTATTTCTCCCGACAGGTTCGTGCCGCTCGACACAACAGAATTCACCAAATATTACCGGAATGTTGTGGCAAAAGGACTTATCAACAGGTTTGCAATTGCATATGTCGATGAACACCGTAAGGAAATAAAGAATCTCTACAAAACCGACACGGAGTTTGTCAATGGGTTCAACGTTTCCGGTCAGATGCTGTCAAAACTCGACGAGATGGCGAAAAAGGAAGGAATCGAATACGATGCCGAACAGGCAAAGACAAGCGCACCTCTGTTTGCTATGATTATCAAGGCCCTTATCGGCAGGGATATTTACGACAACGCAACCTATTTCAAGGTATATAATCTTCATGACCCTATTTTCAAAGAGGCCCTGAAGCTGATAAACTCTACGGAGTATGACAAGTTGCTCTCTTCTCCGGGGAGACAACGGTGACACTTCCGGTCTCCTCGCCTATTTTCCATTCTACCGAACCTTCTAACTAAAATCGAATGAAACGGACAAGTCTTTTTACCCTTCTCTCCTTGTTCTCAGCCACAGCCTTTTGTCAGGTAGCAGCTCCGGAACACGGCAAGAGCAGATTCCGGCAGATTGCCGGAATGGCCACACAGCAGACATGCGACTCTGTTGAATCCGGAAATCACCTACTGCCCGAAATCGATTCAACGATGTTTATTGTCAGAGATGTCGAGGATATCGTAAATTCTCTTGGAGCCCCCGACTTCCAGCCCACTCCAA
Organism: Muribaculaceae bacterium; assembly: GCA_029058745.1. Taxonomy (GTDB): domain Bacteria; phylum Bacteroidota; class Bacteroidia; order Bacteroidales; family Muribaculaceae; genus Lepagella. Next base: position 41,339 of record JAIDXM010000104.1, on the reverse strand, counting down.
TCAACAAAGTGCTCGGGCCATGGATTTTTTCCGGCTATAGGAGCATCCCGAAGGTGAAGGCATATGTCCCGGACGACCTCTATCATGTGGAGGGACTTCAAGTGCTCACCAACGATTCAACCAAAAGCGTGACTGGACTGACAGACATTTACGGCTCCATCGTCTTGCCTGCCGACTCCCTGAATCCCGAAACGGAGTATCAGGAAATCGTGGAAAACAATTACTACATCCCCTCGGCAGATATAAATATCCTTGAACCGGGTGTCGCGCCGAAATGGCTTCGCGATGCCCTCACTTCTTACCGCATCCAGGAAGACTTCATGTACAGCACCATGATTGCCGACCCTTCAACCATTGAAAAGGCATATTGGGACCTTCCCGTGCCTCCACGGCTTCCGGAAGATGACGTGAGCTTCGAGGCATACATCAGGAAACTTGACCTGCCGGACATTGACCCTGAAAAAGCGGAACTCCTGAAACAGGATATTAACCGCATACACTGGCTGCACAATGTCAACACCATGTTGCAATTCTCCCAGGCATATGTCTCTGAGAACTGGTATCAAGGCGGCAACAACCATCTGTCATTGCTTTTCGGATTCAACTGGAACGTGCAGCTCAACCAAGTGTATCATCCGAATCTACTCTTCCAAAGCAACCTCTCATACAAGCTCGGCCTGAACTCAACTCCGCAGGATGAAGTCCACGCATATTCAATATCTGAAGATGTGTTGCAATACAACCTGAATGCCGGCGTGAAAGCATTCCAGAAGTGGTTCTATTCGCTCAACGCGACTTTCAAGACTCAGATTCTCAGAAACTACGAAAATAATTCCACCGTAAGAAAAGCATCATTCCTTTCTCCGGGTGATTTCAACCTCGGTCTCGGTATGGCTTATTCCACCCAAAACAAGAAAAAGACTTTCCAGCTCACAGCAACCATTTCGCCAATATCGTATAACCTCAAGACGTGCATAACTGATAAAATAAATCATGAGCAGTTCAATATAAGGCCTTACAAGAAAAGCAACAGTGAAATCGGTAGCAACGGTGAAATAAATATGAACTGGAACATCATGTGGAATATCAACTATAAAAGCCGCCTGTTCCTTTTCTCCGACTACAAGTACTTCCTGTCTGACTGGGAGCACACCCTTTCGTTTGCTATCAACAAATTCCTTTCAACTCAGGTATATGTAAACATGCGATACGACACCTCAGCCGACTCTAACACTTCTTGGAAGAAATTCATGCTCCGTGAAATACTGAGTTTCGGCCTCGCATACACATTCTCAACAAAGCCGTAGCGACATGATGCCCGGAGGCAATAATAAAGCGTGCATATCCGTCACAGTTCTTGTGGCGACGGTATGCACGCTTTGCTGTTTTTTCACCATGTCGGCCCGTTGTCCTGTGGCATATGACATCGACATGGCCAGACGAATATGCGACTCCATACCCATCGAACAGCCGGAGGGGATATGGATATATCCTGACGACAATGTAACCGTGCTTGTCTTGCGAGATGCCAGAATATCATCTACCGCTCTTCAGTCTTATTCGATTTCTGTGATAGAGACATCCGACTGCTCTCTGAAACCAGGCGATATAATCGGAAAACTTCATGCCACCCCTAATGAGGGCAAATTCAAGATTGAGCTGTTTACCCAACGGAAAAAAGGGATTCTGTCAAACCCAAGGTCTTGTATCGCCACACTCTCAAAAGACGGGGAGACAATAATACTGGATAAGGAGGAAAAGAGCCTGAAACTCCGGTTTTCGCTGAATCCTTCCATTTTGCTCCCGAAAATGTGGAGGATTGTAAGAATCGGAACTTCTACGTCAAAGCCAAAGGCTAATCCACCTGCCGGAATGGTCAGGATATATCCGTCATACGACGGCAACGGCTCATCCCGGCGCTCTCCGAGGTATCTTTGACAATAATTCCAATCCACTTTAATCAATTTGATATGAGAACTGTCGCCGAATTCACAATTGCCTTGCTTGCTTGCATCATCCCGTTATGTGCGGATGCAAAAAAGATAAGGCAATCCCTCAAGGTGGAGACGAAATCGCAAAAAGAAAACCGGGAGGAACACTCCCGGAAGAAGATGGAGACGAAAGTGTCTGTCAAAAACGGTTTTGTATTCCTCTCTCCGGAGGGCGAAAAAATGACCTTCCCTAAAGATTCAGTAATTTTCTCTGGATATGACAAACCCGCGTCGGCTCTCAAGGAAGCATTCCTGGTCACCAACAACACTCGGTTCTCTATAAAAGAAATCGCCGTTGAAATCACCTATACGGACATGACGGGACGTATGCTGCACAAAAGGACAGCCGGTTTGAGATGCCTTATTCCCCCTTACGAAACACGAAAACTTGAGATTTCCACCTGGGACTCTCAGTTGTCTTATTATTATTTCAGAAGCGCGGAATCAAGAAGACCCGCGATTCCATATAAGGTGGCTATCAGTCCTGTATCTTTTACGATGGGGGAAATTCGAGACTCCCACCCCATCGATAAGGGCGCTGAGTGAAGAAACTACCCGGACAATCGCTATTTAGTGGTCATTATCTCCATTACAAGCCTGTCGGTCTCTTTCATCGCCTCTCTGCCTATAGATGTCAGGTTATGGATCGAACGATCGACATCATCGCTTATGATTCCTTCTGCCGCCGTGACACATTTACCATCCATAGCAAGCATGGCAGACATGAGTGCAGTAGATACGCCAGACGATATTTTCAATGAGCAAGAAGGTTTGGCCCCGTCGCAAATCATGCCTGTCAGATTCGCAATCATATTCTTTACAGCAGAGCAGATTTCCTCATATCCCCCACCCATAAGATAGGTTATTCCACTGGATGCCCCGGTAGATGCCACAACACAACCACACAATGCGGAAAGACGGCCAAGACTCTGTTTGATATAGATACTTGTAAGATGGCTCAATACCAACGCACGTATCGTGTCTTCCTCTCCGGCATGAACATCCTCTGCGAAACTCACTACCGGCATCGTGGCGCAGATTCCCTGGTTGCCACTTCCGGAATTTGACATAACGGCTACCGGAGCGCCTCCCATTCGGGCATCACAAGCCGCCGATGTGTAACTTATGATGTGAGCGAGTGGAGAGTCTCCAAAATATTTTCGTCCGTGACTTCTCACCGCATATCCGAGTGAATGCCCGTAGCCACCGTCAAGAGCAAGCTCGGCGGCCGCCTTGTTAAGTGACCTCGATTCCAATATGAAACGGATTTCCTCCAATGGAGCAGTCATAGCGAAATCATACACCGTGCGCATGTCGAGTTCTCTGTCTCTCTCTTGGTTCTCATCGCCGTCCGTTACGGGATTATCTGACTTTATAACAGAGTTTCCAACCCTAAGATATACGAAATTAGTGTGTGTCCCTGATATGACTGCCTCCGAGGTGTTGCCGGCATTGTCTGAGGCGACAACTTCGATATGAAGGTTGGATGGCGCATCCTCGCAAAGCTTTATCGATATACGTCCCTCCGATATATAAGCCCTACCCTTCTCAACTGCATCCGGCGTGACTTCCCGAAGCACTTCAAGACCATATGACGACCTGCCTACAAGCGCACCAAGAGCCACCGCTATGGGCAAGCCTATCATCCCGGTGCCGGGAATACCCACACCCATAGCATTTTTAAGGATATTACCGCTAAGTCTGAGTTCCAACCGTTCTGGCACAGTCCCGAGGAGTTCCGTTGCCTTGGCCACACACAACGCGACGGCAACAGGCTCTGTACATCCGATTGCCGGCACAACCTCCCTGTGCATCAAGGAGATTATGTCCTTACGAGTTTTTTCATCAAGCATGGTGATTATATTTGAAGTTTTGCCAGTATCAATCGTCTATTCTCTTTTCTCTCCAACATTTGCGGCAAACGGCGACATATCTGTCATTTCCGCCAATCTCTACTTGTTCCCCCTCTGTGATTATCTTTCCGTCGCTGTCAATCCTCGCGTTCACTATGGTTTTTCGCCCGCAGGAACACGTTGATTTAACCTCCTCTATTGAATCCGCAATCTCAAACAGACGACGAGAGCCTTCAAAAAGATGTGTCTGGAAATCAGTGCGAAGTCCGAAACATATAACATTACATCCGAAATCATCCACTACGCGGGCAAGTTGGTCAACCTGCAAGGATGTGAGAAACTGGGCCTCATCCACAAGCATCCAGCCGGGCAACATACCTCCATCTTCGTTCAAATGACATACCAGCTCATATAAATCAGTATCCTGATATATCCATTTACACTCCCGCTCTATCCCTATGCGGCTCCGGATTACATTGCGTGCTTCCCGGGTGTCGGTGACGGGCTTGAAGCAAAGATATGCCATTCCCCTTTCTTCAAAATTATATGCTGTGGTAAGGAGTATGGCTGTCTTTGCAGACCCCATAGTACCATAACGGAAATACAGCTTGCCGATTCGTTTCATGTCTCCAGAATCATTTTTAATTTCAATGTAAAGGTAGCATCTTTTATTTCAATCTCCAAATTTTTTTTTCGACATAGCATCATATTCACCCGACCTGAAACATAACGGGCACGCACCCTTAGGTGCGTGCCCGTTATCATACCGTATATCTCCCTTAAAATTTTGTCACCGTCCCAATGAACAGTATTGACTTTGTCGATTCCTCACAAATAAAATAAATGAACGGCCGGTTGAATACCATCTCCACATCACGCAGTCCCGGAGATGTCAACATCCCAGACACAGTAGTTGAAGACGAAGATGTTCCCTCCTCGTCAACCTTTATCTCAACCCCATGGAGCATCATATTAAGGGTATAGACATCATTCTCCACAACTCCCTCAAACTCTTTCTTCATGCCAAGATTCTCAAGTGAACCTACAAGGTCGCATTTATAAGAATGATTAAACGAGGGAACTCTCAAATCCACCTCATACAATTCCTTGTTATCAACAACTGTATTTACCGTTTCCGGTTTCATAATGTCTTCCAGTCCATATCCTTCCTTAGGGAGAAGGAGATACATCGCAAAATTTCCATTGCCATACGGCATTCTCACGGAACATGCATCATCCGTCTCAGAATAGTAAAACACATCTTTGTTTTTCATGAATTCCGCCTTACCACTCGTTCCGTCAATGTTAAGGAACTCATCCTTTGTTGTGTCCTTTATATCGAAAGGCACTTTCCATTTGCCCTGGAAATAACAGGCATTCACCAAAGCGACATCGCTCAAAAGGTCTTCTGTAAGGAATGTTTTAATCATTCCGTCTGTCTTACCTTCTATCCACTGGTTGATTCTTTCCCTGCCTTTTGAGTCACCCGGATGCATGTCGAAACTTTCTGCATTGTACACAGCAGACACAGTTGATTTGAAATCTGCAGTGAACGGCCGGATTCCCGCATTCCACAATGAGTTTGAAATCATGCATCTCGTAGTCCTGTCAAGGATAGGCAGATTCTCCAACATAAGGCTGTTATATGAATTCAATGTCTCAAGGCCTTCCCTTCCCTTTGAATATCCCAAAACAGCCAATGCTTTGTCGCGGCTTTCATCGTCGTCTCCATTGGCAAACATGGAAACCGCCGTTGAAACGCTTATCGGAGAGATACACACATTCCCATCTTCCTTGGAACTAATCTCCTTAAGCAATTTCACGGCAAAACCGTTATTCACTTCAACCGCCCCCCTCGTTGCCGCCGTAAGAGGAAGTTGGCGATAGGCATTCTCAGTCTCCCCTCCAGGAGTCTCAGAGGAACATCCGCTTCCCAGCACTCCAACAAAAAGAAATGCTATAATCCCAATCTTTTTCATCGTTTATTGATTTTAGATTAATATTGTTTATGATTTCTCTTAGATATCTAAATTTATATAGTGTCCGTACAATTCAAACGCATCAGGAAAGATCTTCCCGAATGAATGATTGCCTTCAAAGCCTGAAATCCATAATTATTTTATCCGATTGTCATGACAGTTCATCCTTAGATAGAAATTACCAAACCATTTTATAGTTATCTTTGTGGTTTAAAACCGTATATAATACTTAAATCAGTATAGTTTCTTACCACCCCGTAACTCCATTCGTCATATACATCCGCACTTCCACCCAATGAACTTCCTCCGTATAAGAAATATCCATTTCCAACGCCATCAAACCCCCAGACACAATGGTAATATTCAAGATTCTCTGAACCACAAACGACTCCATCCAAATAGGAAGTAGCAGTAATCAGGTATCCCCCGTCTATTATCCAGATATGTCCGCTTACTGTATTATCATCCAAATTATTAGCATATCCATAACAGAGCATAGGATTGCCATCCTTTAATTGTGAATTTAAAATGTCACTTCTAAAGTATTCTTTTTTAGCACCGGAATACCCGATTTTTGAAAATGTCGGTATGACATTGGATGGGATAACACCTGTAGCATTGATTCCATATGATGCATTCAAGTATTCTGAGCGCCCAAGCACCTCGAAAAGCCTGTACCAGTCGTCATCATATCGGTTTGCCATCATTTCACTCCAATTAAACGAATATCCATTTAATGACAAAGGCCATTGATAATGTGATAATACTGTACCAACTGCCAAGGGTGCACAACCGGTCAAAGCATGATCTCCTGTCAAAGTATAGCAATAGGTGTTAAATGGATAACGCTGATGAAATAACGATAAGTTCTTTCCTAAAATAGGCTCACTTAAAACTGTCTTGGTTTGCACCCATTCCAGTTTCCCAGTCATAGCCGTGTCTTTCTCAATAGCTCTTTTATTAGCCTGATTAACTCTCTTCACTTCATTTCCTTCCGAACATAATTGTGGGAGAAAGATATTTATATACCAACTCAGCCCTTTGTTCGAAACTGTATCTCCTAAATGCAAAGAGCCTTCGTCTGATATGGCATATAAAACTATGTCATCCCTCTCATCAGCATTTGAGAGGACTGCAAAACCTTCGTTATCCCCATAATTCACGATATATAAATCCGGAGATACACACGTTCCTCCTCTTGTATCATGGAATTCAAGCGGTTCTATAGTTGTCACACTCTCCTTTGTATAATGTTTTTTATCTTTATAAATCATTCCATACATTCTGGAAACCTTTTCCAAAATATTTTCAACCCTATCGTATTCTTCATTAGGCACAATCCCAGCATCTTCCGGCATTTCATTATAAGAAGAGCAACCAGAAAAAATTAAAGAAAACGGCAACATAGCCTTGACAATCTTATACATAACATTAACCTTATTAAGTAACACAATAATAATCCAATATCAATGGTAAAAATAAGGAAAGACACACTCGCAACAAAACAATCTATATCATTTTATCAAAAGAATATGTCAAGCCAAAACAACAAATAATCCGAAAAAGGATTCTCGTCGCAAATATAATATTTTTATGATTATTTTACAATTTTTTTTAAAAAAATAATTACAATATTTTGACACGAAATATTATATAAGCCAATTTTCAGTTAAATCTCTGTCAATGACAAAACTGTGCAACCCTCGATGTATAAACTTTTCACACTGAACCAAACCATTGCACATTTCGTTTTAATTGAGTAATTGAAAACACATCTCAATTATTTCCATCTCCCCTCGACATCATCAATTAAACACCACTCCTCTATGAATCTATCAGACATTATATCGGTTGACCCTGCAAAAAAAACGCTTGGCGCACTACATCCAGACACTGCATGCCGTATATTGCGACGCTCTCGAATATACAACAACATCGCAAAACCGGCTAAGAAAAAGACACTTGACTTCTTGTTTGCATCCCTTGCTCCGGGTGTGGACAAATTCGGAGGCTATATGCTTCTCTTCCGTTCTCTGTTCGCCGCTATGCTGATTGTCTCAGGCTCTTTTATTATCGTGGGAGAAATCGAAGCTCAGGAATCTCTTATTTCCGACTTTGATTTCGCCGTGGCCGAAATCATCTCGGGCACCTTGATTGCCTTAGGACTCCTGACACGGTTCGCCTCTTTTGCCACAACCATGATGTTCGGGGCTCTTTCAATTGTCTCCATATTATCCGGAATATTCAACCTTCAGGCCATGATGTCGCTTTTCGGAAGCCTCGTGTTCCTTATTTTTGGCGCCGGAAAATTCTCTTGCGACTTTCTGCTTCGCAAGGCTATCATTAACAAAGCCTCCGCAAAACGCAGAAAAATTGAAAACGAAAGGCTTTCATACAAAGCCTTCCGCAATCGGATTGAAGAACTATGAAAATAAGGCTATCCTTTTGGGGATAGCCTTATTTTATACATTGACGGGATATTCAAACAAGACATCATCTTATTTAAATGTCCGCAAAAAATCTTATCAATTCTGGTGAGGCTGTACGTTGATGAACTTGCGGCCTTCCTTGCCAACAGAGAATACCACAACACCGTCAATGAGAGCGAAGAGTGTGTGATCTTTGCCCATTCCTACATTGAGACCGGGATGATGCTGGGTGCCACGCTGACGCTTAAGAATGTTGCCGGCTTTGCAGTTTGACCCACCATAGATTTTCACACCAAGTCGTTTGCTTTCTGATTCGCGGCCGTTCTTAGAACTACCGACACCTTTTTTATGTGCCATATCTGATGAGTTGTTTTTTACTTTTCAATTGATTTTACCAATACTTTGGTGAACTGCTGGCGATGACCGTTTTTACGACGATAGCCTTTACGACGTTTTTTCTTGAAAACAATCACCTTCTCACCCTTTACAAGGGGAACGAGCACTTCACAATTCACTTTTGCACCTTCAACGGCAGGAGCACCGACTTTAACGTCGCCGTCGGCCTCAATAAGAAGCACCTTGTCGAAAGCGACAGCGTCACCTTCTTTCACTTCTTCGCCGAGATGATGGACATAAAGGTACTTACCTTCTTCAGCCTTAAACTGCTGTCCTTTGATTTCTACGATAGCGTACATCTACTATTTTATTGAAATTCTTTATTATCCGTTGGGCGGAAGGGCTACAACCCCCCTCTTCTTCGAGCCTTGGCGGAATTAGCGACTGCAAAATTACAAAAAATTTGCGCCACTTGCAAATCTTTTCTATATTTTCATCTTCAAATACCTACATGAAAGCATCTTCCCTATTTGTCCGGGTGCTCCTGCGTCGCGGAGTCTTCGCTGATATCATCAACAGAGACATTATCCGGCCTCTTCTTATTCAACGGAAGAGTATATATCAGAGAAAAAGATGCCGACAATGGTGAATTTGTGCCATAACCGGGGATAAACCATGGCGAGGAGTTGCTGCCATTGCTTGTCTTGAATTTGAAACGGTAACGGAAATCCCAGCCCATGCCAATATTTTTCCATATGTTCACTTTAATACCGCCCACCACCTCTCCATAAAGGGCATGTGCCTTTTGGTTCATTATGGAAAACGTATTGCTCTGTCCCCAATATGATGAATTTATGGTGATATCTGTTATATCATAGCGGAATGATGAATAGCCTCCACGAAATCCGACATGAATCTGATAGTCCGGATTGCTCTTATAAAGAAAATTATAGTTCAATCCCAACTTCCCATAGAATGACGGTTTCCCCTTATAGTGAAAATTGCCCTCTTCCGGACGGCTGTCGGCATATCCAACACCCAATTCCACAACCGGTTGAATCCAATTGTGGAGCGACAGCTCAGCCCACACATCAAAACTCGCGTGCTTCTGTCCTGCAAGCATCATCACACCGTCAAAGAAATTCGCACCTACGCTTACTGAATGCAACAAAGGATAAACCGGCTTTGGGCCGGCACGCTTAGCGGTGTCAAGGTCCGCTATAAACAACACGGGCTCCTCAAGAGGGTTTCCGTGTTTGTCATAATAATGCAAAACCGGCTGCCGGGGCTTTGTCGGGTCATCGTCAACAGGCGTTATCTTTTTCTGAGCGTTGACAGGCAGCCATACAGACATAGCTGACAATGCAACAAACATGAATTTATGTGCTGTCTTATTCATCATTCCTCTTCTTCCTCTATCGCCACCCTGAAATAAATGCGGATATTCTCAGAATCGACATTGTCGATAACTCCAGAAGGACACACTACAGAATCTATTATATTATGGGTAGTCTCTATTGAGCTTATCTTATAATTATAGATCACCCCGCATGCCGACGACACAAACCATGGCTCAATCTCATAGTTGAATGAGACCGTATCCGCCACCCTATATCTTCCCAACATCCCCTGCAGATAGCGTATCACAAACGTAGTGCTTCCTTGATCGATTCGGAACGGGAGGTAACTCTGGCTGAGTCCTGACACGGAATCATGAAGCACACTGTCGCCTGGTGCGCCAATTCCGAATACCGACACCGAGTCAAGACTTATTGACACGGGTTCTTCCGAGGAACTGTAGAAACCCGCCAGTGGCAACGAGTTCTTGTTGTCATAACACTCGTCGCTACCGCACGCCGCCATCAACAAGATGCATCCCATCACCGCAGGCGACAGGACACGACGTGCCTTGAAGGTCATTCTTTTATCCACTCCCAACTCTCTCAGTTTATTTACCATTGTCTTCTTCATATCTCCTCCGCCACAAGATAATTGTTGCGTTCAGGCGAATTGCGGGTGATTAGCTCTCCGATGAATCCGGACAGGAAAAACTGTAATCCCATAATCATCGCGGCAAGGGAAAGGTAGAAATAAACTGAATTGGTGACATAGAAATAATATGTGTCGCTGTTGATTGAGATAATCTTCAGAATCAGCACCACAAGCACGGCAAGGAAACCTATTATGAACATTAGCGAGCCCAACAGCCCGAAAATATGCATTGGCTTGACCCCGAATTTAGATTGAAACCATAAGGTACCCAAATCAAGATAGCCGTTCACAAAACGGTCAAGTCCGAATTTGGTGTGCCCATATTTGCGCGCCTGGTGATGGACCACCTTCTCCCCTATCTTATGATAGCCGGCATTCTTCGCAAGATATGGGATATAGCGATGCATGTCGCCATACACCTCTATATGTTTCACCACGGCACTACGGTATGCCTTGAGTCCGCAATTGAAATCATGAAGGTTCTTTATGCCGCTCACTGCCCTGGCAGTCGCGTTGAACAGCTTGGTAGGAAGCGTCTTGGACAATGGGTCATACCTCTTCTTCTTCCATCCCGACACGAGGTCATATCCATCCTCGGTAATCATCCTGTATAATTCAGGTATCTCGTCCGGACTGTCCTGCAGGTCTGCGTCCATGGTTATCACCACATCCCCCTTTGCTTTTCGGAACCCGATGTTAAGAGCCGGTGACTTGCCGTAATTCCTTGAAAAAGACACAGCCCTGATATTTGGGTTGGAGGATGCGAGACTCTTGACAACCTCAAATGAGGAATCGGTGGAGCCGTCATCTATGAACAGAATCTCATATGTGAATCCATTCGCTTGCATCACGCGCTCAATCCACGAGGCAAGTTCGGGGAGCGATTCCTCCTCGTTATACAAGGGTATGACTACTGATATATCCATCTTTATGTTTGCAGAGAGGGTTTTATTAACGCGAAATTACAAAAAAAACATTTATCTGACAACTATCCGGGGGCTTTCAATTTCCGGATTCACCCCCTGGCCATCTCTTGAGGACGGCCAAGTATTGCCGCGAGAATCAATGACAGCATAGACCCGGCAAAGCAAGTGAGCCATCCCATGGACGCGACAAACTCCATCCCGCCAGGCAGGAGTCGGGAATCAAGCGCACGCCGCATCATGATGGTGGTGGACGAATAATCTCCGGCCACCGGCGATGACTCTATCGACTGAAGTGCGTTGGTCACATATGAATGGATGAATCCGGGATCTATAAGTGTCAGATAGATTCCTGACGCCAACGAACACACAAGCGTGCCGAATATCACCGAATAAATCCCATAAAGCCACAAAGCGGAAAATCGCCTGTACGACGGCACCCTTCGGGAAAGCCGTCTCATGTGATAGCCAAGGTAAAACGGGAATCCAAGAATCAGCAAAGGCATCAGCAAAGGCAACGACTCTATCCGGAGACTCAGCAGGAGACATCCGGACAACGCGGTAAGATATAGTCCTATGGGAATTCCGGACTCTGCCGCATGTTTATATATTGATTTTGTCATATTCTTGAGAGAGTAAGAACCGGAAGTCAGAACTCAAGTCCGGCCTCTTTGAATAAAACGCGGTCATCCGATATTGTATTGCTTACGGTGGTAAGCATGTCGCCCATCAGTACGCCGTTCATACCTCCTGTCATTATCCGAAGCATCGATGAATGACTCAGACGCATCCGTCCGCCGGCAAACCTGAGCGACTTTGTCGGAAGTATAAACCTGAACACCGCCACTGTGCGTATCACATCCTCCTCAGAAATCAGCGGAGTGTCCTGTAGAGGAGTCCCTTTGATCGGATTGAGTATGTTGACCGGAATCGAATCCACATCAAGGTCCCGGAGTTCAAACGCGAAGTCAATACGGTCTGACATGCTCTCCCCCATCCCTATTATTCCCCCGGAGCATACCGCCATCCCGCACTTGCGAGCCGCCTCTATAGTGCGTTTCTTGTCTTCCGGAGTATGTGTCGTACACAGTTTTCCGAAATAGCGCGAGGATGTCTCCATATTGCAATGATAACGGCGCACGCCGGCTTCCCTAAGCATCATCATGCCTTTCTCGTCGAGCAATCCCATCGAAGCGCACAGATAAAGCCCTGTATTTTCCGAAAGTTTCCGGAACACCTCACAGAACTTCTCAAGATCCTTAACCGAGACACTCCTTCCGCTTGTCACAAGAGAAAACCTGTGTATCCCCGCCTCCTCATTGGCCGAAGCGGCTCGCATCACCTCTTCCTCGTCAAGGAAATTATATGTGTCACAACCGGTGTGGTGACGCGACGCCTGGGCACACCATTTGCAATCTTCCCCACACATGCCACTACGCGCATTAACTATCGAACAGGAATCCACCTTGTTTCCCTGCCAACGACGCGACACCTCGTCCGCCGCGTCACACAAAGCATCGAGGTCGGGATAAGAGGCCAACCAATCCGCCTCTTCCCTGCTAACGCCTTCTCCGCCCAGAGCCTTCTCTTTAAGCTTTTCCAATTTCATGTTGTAGATATTGTTTCAGACCGCAAAATTACAAGCCTCGACAGATGCCGGCAATACCATAGTTATGGCATAAAACGCCGTAAGCCGCAACAAACGCATCTTTTCAATACCGGCCTTCAGAATATTACGGATTGCCAAATCCTGCTGTCTGGAACGCAAATTTACAAATTTTAATCGACATACATTTTTCTTTCACCATAAATTTCATTTTGAAAAGCGCTATCGCCCTCCTGTCGTCATTGATTTAGGCTGAATTCGTATGTATTCGGAGACATACCGTTTTGTCTATCCAATTTTAATTAGTTACTTTGCATAAAATTTGAGAAATTCAAAACTACGCGGTTCATGAAATCTCACACCCATGACGCGACGCTTTGAAATGACTCGACAGAATCCGGAACGGCAATCACGGTTGTACGCGTCTGCCATATCATGATACGTCTGTCATCTCCGGAGTGATTTCAACAACAAACAACTACTCTTCACAATGTCTCGCAGAAGGAAAAAGAAAAAAAACAATTTTAAGACGCTGGGATACTCAATCAGTCTGATTGTGATTGGAATCGGCATCTTCATGGCAAGGAATTCAGAAATGATTAACGCTGACGATGAGATGTCAACAAAAACCGGCATCGGGAACTCATGCTCACGCCACTTCCCGGCTCTCGAAACAGTCTCCATCCCTGACTCACTGCCTCAACAGACAAAGGAATACGTCGGTTTCACCATTTCATTCAATAAAGAGAACCGTACGCCTAATTATGTCGCATGGGAACTGCTTGGCGAAGAAACCGAAGGCGCGAAAGGGAGAAGCGACAAATTCTGGACGGACCCTGACATAGTAGGATGTCCGGACACCAGAGACTATACACGATCTGGATATGACAGAGGACACATGTGTCCGTCGGCCGACCAGAAATGGAGCGAGGAAGCGATGAACGATTGCTTCGTGATGGCCAACATCTGCCCGCAGTTGCATGCTCTCAACAACGGCGCCTGGAAAACCCTCGAAAATAAGGAACGGCAATGGGCGAAAAGAGACTCGGCGATAATGATTGTAGCAGGTCCGATATACAATCCTATGGACACTGCACGGATTGGCAATGCCGGTGTCAGAGTGCCGGGAGCTTTCTTTAAGGTAATCATAGCCCCATATCTCGACCAACCTCGCGGAATAGGATTCATATATCCCAACATGGCAGCGCCGGGAAACATGCAGGATTATGCAATGAGTATCGATAATGTCGAAAAAATAACAGGATTCGACTTCTTCCCGTCGCTCCCTGACGATATCGAGGAAAAAGTGGAATCTTCTTTCTCTTTCAAGGAATGGAACAGTTCAAGAATTCAATGACCCCTGACAATATAGCAGCAATTGCCACCCCTCCGGGGACTGGCGGGATAGCCGTGATTCGCGTCTCCGGGCCTGACGCGATTGAGATAGTGCAATCGGCATGGAAAGGGAAAAGACTGTCTGAAGTGAAAAGCCACACCGTCACCCTCGGTAAATATGTCGCAACCGATGGCTCAATCCTCGACGAGGCTCTCGCCTCTGTTTTCTTAGGCCCAAACTCATTCACCGGTGAAAACGTGGTGGAAATCTCAGCACATGGCTCAACATGGATTCAACGGGAAATACTTTCCGACCTTATACGAAGAGGGGCAAGAACCGCCGGCCCCGGAGAATTCACTCAACGTGCTTTCCTGAATGGACGTATCGACCTCGCCCAAGCCGAAGGGGTGGCCGACCTGATTGCAGCATCCTCTCGCGCCGCACATCACCTCGCGATGTCACAGACCAGAGGAGGCTTCTCCAAGGAACTCGACTCCCTGCGCGACAAGCTCATTGAGTTCTCTTCTCTGCTTGAACTGGAACTTGACTTTTCTGAAGAGGATGTAGAATTCGCAGAACGCCAAAGGCTACATAATCTGGCAACGGCTGTCCTGAATAAGATTGAGCGTCTCGCAAAATCATACTCGTCCGGATCTGCCATTAAAGAAGGATTTCCAGTTGTTATCGCCGGAGTCCCAAACGCAGGAAAATCTTCGCTGCTCAATCTCCTGACTGGAGATGACAAAGCGATTGTCACAGACATCCCTGGCACCACCCGCGATATAATCGAAGACACCGTAGAAATCGACGGCATTCTTTTCAGATTTTTCGACACGGCGGGACTCCGGGAATCTGCCGACAAGGTCGAATCCATAGGTATAGGCAAAGCCCGTTCGAAAATGCGCGAGGCCAGAATTGTAATCTGGATTATTGACCCATGCTCACCCCTATCCAATCAGATTGCGGAACTACGTACCTTCCAAACACAAAACAGTGGCATAACGATCATTCCGCTCCTCAACAAATCAGACATATGTCTTGAACATCTGACTCTCCAGCCACTGACGGCTATCAAATCCGGTGATGAGACTGATAAAACAATCAGTCAAATACAATCCGGGGCAACCGTCAATTCGGGCATGCCAGATGCCGACATCAAGAATGTATGCAATGATGCAATCAGGTTCAGCACAAAAACCAAGGAAGGACTGGACATCCTGAAACGGAGGCTGTCAGGAATCGCGACCGAAGGGTTCAATCCACAAGAGGAACTGATTGTGACCAACGCCCGACACTATGAATCGCTGATACACGGAGCAGAATCGCTACGTCGTGCCATTTCCAGCATTGAATCCGGGATATCAGCCGACTTCATAGCCCAAGACATCCGCGAAAGCCTCCACCACCTCGGAACCATAACCGGAGCCATCACCACCTCCGACCTTCTCCAATCCATCTTCACCCGCTTCTGCATCGGAAAGTAGAGCATGTTTTAAGGATTTTTCAAAATAGCATACATGCAACATGCGCACAACATATATATTATCATATTACAATCTTTTATATACCACTGCCAGCAGGCAATATTTATTAATCTTATGTTGTGTATGTGTTGAGAAATTGTTATATTTGTGGTACTATTTTGGTACTCGTAAAATTTGAGTGCCAAAAGTACCACAAAGTATCAATCACCATGGCAATATCACCAATCAAAGAACCTGTGAAGATCAGGCGCAAGAACCTCGCCAACGGAAATGTATCCCTGTATCTTGCGATATATATCAACGGACGCAGGGAATATGAGTTCCTGAGACTGTATCTCATTCCGGAAAAGACAAAGGCTGACAAGGAGCGCAACAAGCAGACATTGGCACTCGCCAACTCCATCAAGGCCCAGCGCATTGTGGATATTCAGAACGGGGCGCACGGATTCAAGGATGACTATAAGGCGCAGACACTTTTCTATGACTATTACACCGCCCTCACTGAGAAGCGAAGGAAGAAAGAGAGTAAGGGCAATTTCAGTAACTGGGCGTCATGTCTGAGACACCTGAAAAAATATGACCCTCGTCCGACCCTCACATTTGCCGACATCACACCGAAATGGGTGCAGGGGTTCCACGACTATCTGGAAAACGAGGCCGAGGCTTTCGGCTGTGACCACAGGACAAGGCTTGAACGGCATCCGCTGTCACAGAATTCCCGGCAATCGTATTTCAACAAACTCCGGGCCTGTATGCGCCAAGCCTACGAGGACGGAGTCATCAGGAAAAACCCGATGAGCGGTATCAAAGGGTTCAACGCACAGGAAGGGACGAGGGACTACCTGACTCTTGAGGAAGTGAGGGCAATGGCGGCGGCGGATTGCGACTACCCGGAAATAAAGAGGGCGTTTCTCTTCTCCTGTCTCACGGGACTGCGAAGAAGCGACATCACCAAGCTGACGTGGGGAGAGGTGACAAAACTTGACGGGCGCACCCGCCTGATATTCCGTCAGAAGAAAACCGGAGGCCAGGAGTATCTGGACATCACTCCGCAGGCGGCTGAACTCATCGGAGATAGAGGAACAGCAAAACCCGGTGACAATGTGTTCGGGGACATCCGGTATCCGTCAGACACAAACGACAGCCTGAGGATATGGGCGCTGCGGGCAGGCATCGACAAGCGCATATCGTTCCATGTCGGCCGCCACACATTCGCCGTGTTGATGCTGACGCTCGGAACTGACATCTACACAGTGAGCAAGCTTCTCGGACACCGTGAACTGAAAACGACCCAGATTTACGCAAAAATAGTGGACGCAAAGAAGCAGGAAGCCGTTGACAACATCCCAAAGATATTTTGAATGTCCCTTACGGGACTCGCGGGAGCCTCACCCTGATTGTGTACAACCCCCCGGTGTCCGTCACACCGGGGGGTTGTCATTTTAAGGCCTCTCGACTCTATGAGTCTCCGGGTGCTTTCGCGGGAGGCTCATAGGTCATGCCCTTCAGCTTGTCGCGGGGCGGCCGCCCTCCTCGTGGGTCCTGGCAGTCGGAACGTTCGCAACGCCACATCCGGTTGTAGTCGGACTCGCGACGCGCCTCATCGCGCTCCTCGGTCAGTCTTATTATCCGCTCGTTGGCACGGTTGAGTTCGGTCTCGCTACGGTACAGGCGGTCTGACAACTCACGGTTCCGGTCGATGTGCCTGTCAATCGTGGCGTTGAGCGACGAAAGACGCGATGTCAGCGAGTCCACGAGTTTGAGGAGGTTGTCGAAGCGGTGGCCTTCCGCCTCGTTGGCCGCCTCGTCAGCCTCAGCCCCCGTCTTCTCAGCCTTGGCCATAGCCTCCTTCGCCTCCGCGTCCTTGATACGCCGGTTAGCCTTGCCGTAGAGGATAAAGCCCCATAGGGTCGAGCATCCGAGAATCAGTTCAAGTATTGTCCTGACGGTTTCCATTATTTATTATTTCATTATTTCCTAAATTTCCTAATCAGCCATATTACGGCTATACAGACTACGGCTATAATCGCCCCGATAGCGATACCTCCAACGTCCTGCTTGGTCTGCTCCCATTTTGTCAGCTTCCTTTCCACCGGAACCGGAACCGCCACCGGAACCGCCTTCTCAGCGAGCACCGAGTCACGGCTTGCGATAACACGTTTTAGCGAGTCAATCGTAAGTTCGTACCGTTCCCTTTCCACAATCCATTCCCGATTCCGGTCAACCGTCTCACGCGTTTTCTCCTTGACAGTGTCGCCACGGTCATTCAGCGTCACCTCACGGTCGCGGAACACATAGACAGTCTCCTTATCCCTCTCGGTGCTTTTCTCGCCCATAATGCGTGCCAGGAAGCGAGAGAGCGAATCCTTGTCAACCGTAGTCTGCTCCTGCCTGAGTTCAACCGTCTGCGGTGCCGTCTTCCGTGAGCAACCGCAAAGACCGACTATTACCATCAGTGCGATTACGGTCACGCAAATCCAAAAGAATCTCTTTGCCATATGAAAAAAATTAAAATCACATAAACTTTTTTGTACGAAATTTATATTATATGAAAATTCGTATTAACTTTGCAGTGAGATTTTAAGTTTTACCATTTAATTCTTTTTTATAAAAAAAATACGAATTAAATGAGGATGAAGCGGAACTCATTGAGGTCATACGCAACCTAAGGAAGGCGTTTCCAAACGGGTATGACAATCAATTATGGTTGGCTCGTCAGATTTTTGATAATCTCACCGACCTACCCTAAGTCCTCGGCAGTTCCCTTGACGGAGGGGACTGCCACTTAAAATCTCACATTATAAAATATATTTATATATGAATCCAACCGTCCAAAAAAACAACATTGTCATTTCTGATGCTAAAGCAAAGCTCTCTGACATTCTGATGGCATTATCATGGAGAGATATTGCCCGCAATTATTTCGGGAAATCAAGTTCATGGCTATACCATAAGCTTGACGGCATCAAAAGCGATGGTTCTCCCGGTGGTGGCTTTACTCCCGAAGAAGCCGAGAAACTGAAAGCTGCCTTGATGGATTTAGCCGCCAGAATCAATAAAGCTGCCTCATCCTTGTAACTTAATATCTCATCCCGAAATCATCTTGCCCGTCCCCTGATGATTTCACCCCTCCTCGTCCCGGTCCGTCCAACCGGGATTTTTTTTATTCTGCCTCGGTTGAAAGCCGGGGCTTTTATGTACAAAATAGGCGGCTCCCGAAATGTGGGGACCGCCTTAGGAGGAAAGAGAGTCTCAGGATTGCTGACGTTAAGACAGACGAAGATTATAGTTCGTCAGCAAGATCCTGAAGTTCAAGTGATATTATCACGAGTGCTTCTTTAAGTGTCTGGATTTCTTCCTCGGAAAACTCAACGGGTTTGCCGTTTTTTTCATGGTTGTTTATTTTCTGAGAAAACCAGCTTCCGGATTTACCAAAAAATCTTTCTGCAATGTAAGTGCCGTTGAGAGCTTTCAGAAGATCTGACTCCTTCATGAATCTCACCTTTTCAACAGTTGAATCTGCTTTTTGTTTTAATGTCATAATATCTGCTATTGTTTCTTTGCTTTGACGGAAGTTGTATAAACCGCTCTCCCCATAACAGGGAGAGGGATGAAAGCGAGGATTTAATCCTTTGTCAGTTCATGAAACATGGCTCGTAATAATGTCCTGAACTTTCGTCGTTCGCCTCTGTCCTGAATCAGGCGGAAGGTGTCGAGCATGTCGAAGAGTTCATCCTTCTCTTTTTTAAATTCTTCGTCCGTCATTGGCAAAAAATTATTTGATTATGTGTCTTATTGACACTGCAAAATTAGTAAATAATTCTTTACCGACCAAATTTTCAGTAAAGAATTATTTACTAATTTTATATTTTCAGGCGGTTCCCGCGATGTCAATGTCCTCTTTGCGCGTGTGCGCGGTTGTTGTCAGATGTTCTTGTATTCGGTTTTCGCGTCGAAGCTCGGACACGCCTTCGGGGCGCAGTCGCGGTGTCCGATGACCTGCGCACTGGGGTATCGTCCACGGCAGGTGCGCACGAGCGTGAGCAGCGTCCGCTTCTGCGCCTCGGTGCGGGTGTCGCACGGCCTATTGTTGTTGTCAACGCCTCCCACGTAGCATATGGCCACGGCGCGGTTGTTCATATCCTGTTGCGTGCAGTGCTGTCCGCGATGGTCATCCGGACGGAGCCGCTCGTAAGTCCCGTCGAGATGCACGAGCAGATGGTAGCCAGCGTAGGTCGCCTTCCCTGTCTTTGGGTCGGTGTACGGCTCGAAGCGTTCGGCCTTGTGCCAGCGGTCGAGTTCCTCACGGCTCACCTCGCGTCCCGGAGGCGTGGCCGTGCAATGTATCATGATTGTGTCAATCGGTGTCTTCCTTTTCATAGCTGTCATGTATTTGTTCCCGTTTCCCTCCCCCATCCGAAATGCCGCCGGAGGGAGGGAGGAAACCGGGTTGATGTCACTCACCGCAGACGCTCTGCAGGAGCATTAGGGACTGCACGTCGAGGCTGTCGTTGTCGGAGGCTATAGTGGCCAGCGCGTCCTCACTGATGCGGGCGATCCCGGTGATGTCGGCCTCCTTATCCATCTCGGTGCGGACGCACTCGTCCACGTCGTTCTGGTAGGCCTGCGCTATACGGTTGAGCTCGCGCTTCTCCTCATCCGGGAGTGTGTCGAAACGGGCTATCCTCTCCGACACGCCGTCCCATCCCTCCGGTTTGAGACGCTCCCTGGCGTCCCTGAGGAAGCCGTCGAACGACTCCGCCACGGGCTTGAGGGTGTTGGCCGCACGGAGCACGGCGAACATGTCGCCCTTGTCCAGTTTCATGATGCGGAGTCCTTTAAGGGTGTTGTATGCCGCTACCGCGTCCCCTGTCCTCACTGTCTTTCTCTCTGTCTCTTTCTTTGCTGTCTTTCCCATGTTGTCTTATTGGTTTTGTTGGTTTTATTTTTTCAGTTCACTGTCTCTGTATGTCCGTCCCGATGGCCGGACGCTCACGGCTCCTCCGCGTACTCGCGGCACGCGGCCACGAACGCCTGTATCTCGGTCAGCACCTCCACCTGTCCGCTGTCGGTGATGTCCGTTTTGTAGTAGTGGATGTTGGTGGGCTGTCCCGCGCCGGTGCTGAACTCCGCCACCCTCTCCCCGTCCGGGGAATCGACAGTCCCGGAATAGACGGACTCGAAGCGTCCATCCCTCACCGTCACCTCCCCGGCCACGTCGTAGCGGCGGGTCGCGTCATCCATGTTGCTCACTCTCGTCTGCGCCATCACAAGCGCCTCCTTTCTCAATTCCATGTCTTATCTGTTTTTATGGTTGTTGTATATGGTGGCTGTCCGGCTCATGACGCGTCGGGGACAAACGTCGCGAACACGTCATCAAAAACCGGGTTGCCGTAACTGTCGTAATAGTAGAACCTCACAAGCAGGTCGCTCACCTCATATGCCGACCCGGACGCCCACGGCGCGAAATTATTTATATGGAACAGCATCAAGTCCTCACGTCCTATCGTGTAGTCGAAGCGGGTGTCGCGAAGGATGGTCCCGTTGCCCATAGTCTGCCCCGACGGGGTCCAGGTGTAGGTGTCCACGAAACGCTCGCCCGTCTGCCTGTGATAGCAGGTGAACTCGAAGTCTATCCGGTAGAAGACCTCCCTGAGCGCGGAATGCGAGGTCTGCGAACGCCACCACGTCGCCTCGTAGGCTATCCCCACCAGCGACATGGCCGGCACCGCGATGTCCTCCCCCGGCACCGGGTAGAGAGTCCTCGACGAGACGTCAGCCCACAGGAGATAGTTGTATCCCGGAGACGTGCCGGACGACACACCGGCTGTGTGGAGCTCCATCCACGGCTGGCACGTATCGTCTATCCTGATGCCGTATGAGACCATGTCCGTCAGGGTGCTCGCCGTCACGCCCGGCTTGCCGCACACGAAGGGGATGACACGGTAAACGTATTCCACCGTCCTGTCCGCCTCGGCGTCCTCCACTGTCAGTGTCACCGTGGTGGCTCCTGTCCCGGAAACCGGGGTGGTGGCCCCGGACACGAACAGCCTGTCGGACGGCATCCATCCGGACTTGTCAGTGCCACGGAAGACAGCGACCCCGAAGTAGAGGCCCTTGCTCCCGAACAGGTTCGACACGGACAGCGTCTTCCCGTCGGGCGCGGGCGCGGTGAGCATGACGGTGACGGTGTGTCCACCCGCCGTCCGGTTGGACACGACAGCCGTGACCACGGGTTTCGTTATCCTCGCCCCGTGGTCATACCCCACGAAATGGTGGAGGCACTTGAATGAGTTCGCGTCAGGAACGGCTATGTGCCAGGGATTGCGTGCCGCCGTGAAGAGGGCGTTGTAGGCGTTCTGGTTGTTCTGGCTCAGATTGTTCAGCGCGAGGTTCGGAACCCATACCCCGTAGGCCGGGCAGGTGTAGTTGCCCGTCGGGTGGTTGCTCGTCTGCGTGGCCAGGTAATTGAACCCCGCAGTGTTCAGTTCCAGGTCAGGCCGCGCAGACGTGTAGCGCGGGCGGAAGAGAGCGGCGGGGTTTATCCTGCCGCTGGTGCAGAGTGTGGCCACGTCGAGGCTGTTCTCCCCGAGGCAGAGGCTCACGTCGGCCACCGACACCGGGGCCGTTATGATTCCTGTTTTGCTGTCATATCCCATATGCTGTCTGTTTTATTTAAGTTTCTCCTCAAGTTCCCTCACTCTACTCTCAAGCCTCGCGCATCTCTCCCGGAGGCTCTCCGTCTCCCGCGCCACGGCTATCACGCCCAGCAGGGCGGCCTTCCCGTACTGGAGTCCCTTCATCCCGTCGGGCATGACGTTGACGAGTCGCGGCATCAGCCTCTCCCAGTACTGCGCGACGCTCCCCACGTCCCGCGCTCCGTCCTTGCGCCACTCGAACTCCACGGAGGGGGCGCGGGCTATGTCGCGGATGTCGAGACGCACTGTCCGCAGTATCCGCTTGAGACGGATGTCGGAAGTCGTTGACTGTCCCTTAGCGGACACGTAGCCGTCCGAGAAGAAGCCACTCGAGGCGTAGGCCGTGCCGGCCACGTGGAGCTTGTACAGCGGGTTGGTGGTGCTCAGACCTACGTTGCCGTTGTGTTGCACCACCAGCGAGCCGTTGCCCATGTATATGTCGCCCGACGAGTTGAGCAGGCGGAACGGGCGGAGGGAGTTGAACGTCCCGTAGGCAGACCCGGAGGCCGTCAGGAGGAAATAGGTGCTGTCGCCGTCGTTGCGGACGATGAACCCGTAGTTGCCGTAGGCCGCACGGAAGGCGTTCGCGCTCTTGGAGCGCAGTTCCCCCTTGGTCAGCAGATGCCCCGTGTTGTAGTCCACGGTCACGCAGTCGAACCATGAGGTCACGGCGGTCGTGTAGTTGCTCTGCACCTTCAGCGTGCCTCCGCTGTTGAGGAACCGCCATGAGGCGTTCGTGCCACGCCACAGCTGGAGGCTAACGTCGCCCCCCGCCGCGCTGACCGACGAGGAGACCCGCACGTTGCCGCACACGTCGAGTTCAACGGCCGGGGAGGTGTTCCCGATTCCCACATATCCGGTGGCGTTGTTGGCGATGAATGTCGCGCCCCCGGCTCCCACCTGCAACTGGCCGTCCGTCCGGAAAACGCCCGCGTTCTGGTAGATGCTCTTGCTCCCGAATGTGCGTATCCATGTCGAGTCGGTCATATACCACCCGCCCCCGTACGTCGCGGAACACCAGCCGGTGCTCCCGGTGGAGCGGAACCAGTTGGAGGCGTGGATGGTGCCTATCGGAGCGGAGGCGGTGTTGATGTCGCCCACGCCCGTCATGTTGCCGCTCACGTTCGCGCCTCCGTTGAAGGACTGTCCCCATATTGTCCGTGCGGTCTGCAACGTCGTTGCAGTCGTGGCGTTCCCCGTGAGTGCCGCCTTGATGGTGGCCGGTAGTTTGAGATTGATGTTGGCACTCCCGTTCACACTCGTGACCACGGCTGTTCCCGTGCCGTCGGAGTTGACGATGCCGATGGAGCGTGCGGTACCCCAACTGGCGGTGGTGATGTTTGCCGACCCGTCGAAGTTGGTGCCGTTGATTGTCCGTGCGGTCTGCAGCTTGGTCGCCGTGGCCGCGTTGGCTTGCAGTATCATCGAGCCGTGCGCCACCTCATTGCGGACACTGCCGTTGTTGACAAGCGTGTGCATGACATTCGGGGGTGTCCCGGTGACAGTCTCAAGAACTGCAGGGAGCGTCCCTTTCTCCACCCTGTATTGGAAGCTGTTGCTCCATATCGCCGTCGTCTGTACCCACACACCATAATCACTGTCAACATACACCGTGAGGTTATGTCCGTTGGAGTTGACTCCGGCTGGGGTCAGTATGACATTCTTGCCATATCCGGTGGTGAAATTCACCCTTAGGATCCATTCCCCGTAGCTCGGATAGTTGATGTCTGTGGTGATACGGAACCTCAGTATGCAGTCTATGGGAGAACCCAGGACAAAGAGCCTGTGTGAGTAACGTGCATAGTTCGTGTCCGCGCTCGGGTTGTATGCCTGGAGCGTGTTCCATCCTCCCGTCTGATAATTTGAGATATGGAAACCGTCGAGCATGTCGGCGTTCAGGTTGGTGTTCACCGTGCCGTTGCTTACCGGGGCGTTCCCGGAGGCGTTGCCGAACGTGTAGGTACCGGCGGTTATCGTGCCCGCGTTCAGATACACCGGACGGTTGGACGCTCCCACAGTGGCCGAAAGAGCTGTCGGGACTCCGGCGTTGAGATACATCGGCTTCGACGTGCCGCCGACGGTCGCCGTGCCGAGCTTGGTCACGGTGCCGTTGGTCAGTTTCGTGTCAATCTCGCCCTCCGTGTAATAGCGGCTATCAAGGACGGAGGCATAGTTCCCGTCATCGAGGAGCCTGCGCACTGCTCCCAGCGTGGTCCCCGCCGCGTCGGTGGTCCTCCATCTGAGGAAATTGACGTTGCCCTTACCGCCTATTATCTGGAAGTAACGGTGCTGGTGTCCCGCGCTCACCGACAGTATGGCGGAATACGTTATGCCGTCCCCCAGGTCGTTCGTGCCCTGGTAGGTGCGCGTGTTTTCCGTGTCGAAGTCCGCGAGGGATGTCCCGGTGTGTTCCGTGCTGTTGTAGAGTCTTGACGCTGTGGTGGCGTAGGGTACCGTTATGTTGCTGGCCGCCCCGTTCTTGGTCCATGTCAGATAATTGCCGTTGGTGCCCAGTGCTGTCACCACTCCCGAGGAGAGCGCGAACGTGCTTCCCTTGGTCACTGTCACGACGGTGCCGCTCTTGGTGACGGATGTCACCGCGTTACCGCTTCCCGATGTCACCACCGACAGCGCGGAGCCTCCCTCAAGCGTCGTGATGCGCCCGAGCAGGTCTTTCCGTATCTTGTCTATCGTGTAGGCGTTGAAGGTATCCGTGAGAACCGCGTCGGAGAACGTGCCCCCGAGGCTCCCGCTTCCGTACACCTTCTGTATTATGCCCCCGCCCGTGGATGTGGAGGACGCGCCTTTCGACGACACCGCGCCGGTGGAATATATCCCCTTGTCGAACTTGAGCATCCCCGTCGCGTAGTCGTAGCTTATGGTGGCCTCACCGATGCGGAGGGTCGTGACACGCGCCGCGCCGTTCACGTCGAGCAGGTAGGCGGGCGCGGTGGTGCCGATGCCGACATTGCCGCCGTGTTTCACATAGAGGCGCGAGTTGCCTACATATACATCCCCGGTGGCGTTGTTTATCCGGAACGGTCTAAAGGTGTTGTAGGAGCCGTTGACGTCACCGGAGGCCGTCAGGAGGAACCAGGAGTTGTCACCGTCGTTGCGCAGCAGGAGACCGTAGTTGCCGTAGGCCGCACGGAAGGCGTTCCCCGACGTGGTGCGTATCTCTCCTGTCGCGCCGATTATCCCGGACACATGGAGAGGATACGCGGGCGCGGTCGTGCCTATCCCGACATATCCGTTGGGTTGCCACAGCCGCATCTTCTCCGTGTCGCCGATACAGAAGATGATGCTCGTCGCCGCCGCACTGTGGAGATAGAGCGTGGTGTCTGACCTGTATTTGCGGGAATATGTCTCGCTCCATACTGCGGACGCTGATCCAAGCGTGAGCTTCGCGGTGGCCACGTCAAACGGTTTGAACGCGGTGCCGTTCAGAATTACAGACTTTGTATCGTCGTTGGCATACTTCAGCTCAAGTGATGTCGCCGCCGCGTTAAGTGTGAGTCTGCCATTGGCTGTCATGACAATAGCGCCGCTTCCGGTGATATTGCCCACGCCCGTCATGTTGCCGCTCACGTTCGCCGTCCCGTTGAAACTCTGCCCCCACAGTGTACGCGCCGTCTGGAGTTTGGTCGCGGAAGCCACGTTGTCGGTGATGAGCGCGTTGTTGCGGACTATGGCGCCGGGGTCTGTCGTGGCGGGCGCGATGGTCTGACCGTTCATCGTGAAGGAGGATGTCCTGAGCACCGGGACTATATTGCGGCTTATGTAGAAGTCATACTTGGCTCCCCCTCTGACAAACACGTACTCGTTAGAGGAGCGGGTCAGCTGGTCGATGCCCCGGATGCAGTTGCTTCCGGTTGACCCAGCGCCAAAACTCGCGGCGAGGACTGTCCTCTGAACGTTCGTCCATCCATACTGAGAGCCGTTGACAATCCAGTCGAACACCACGGCCATCCCCTTGTCCGAGCGGCTGTTCCATGTGGCGTCCGCGTCGGTGCATCCCTCAATCCTGATGCGTGTCTGAAGTGAGTTCCCTATCGCGATGGTCACAGGATACCACGTGTCGTTGTCAAGTCCCGATGCGTCGATGGTGGTCTTGTAGTATCCCTCGAAAGAAACGGCATGAATACCGTCGAGCATGTCGGCGTTCGTGGCCGTGGCCGCGTTGCCGGTATATCTTGAACCGTCCGCGCTGATGTTGTGCGCCCCGGTGTTTCCGAGGAACAGGGACTTGTTCACGCCGTATTGCAGGTACAGATCCCCGACGGCCCCGCTTCCGTCGCTTCCCGATATGCCGCGTACTGTCAGCGGCCTGTCGGCGGCGGCTCCCGTGATGGTGAGCCGACCGGTCATCGTGTCCCCGGTCGCGTTGACGTATCTGCCGTCCGCGTCCGTCTTCGTGTAGTATGAGCCGAGTTTCGTGTTGATTTCACTCTCCGTGTAGTAGCGGCTGTCAAGTATGGACGCGTAGTTGCCGGAATCAAGCACATTGTAAGTCGCGGAATTGCTTGAGCCCACGGTCAGATGACCCGTCTTGCTCCTCAGATGCGTGGCCAGTGTGGAGGAGTCTCCGACGCTTCCGATGATGGTGCGTGTCCCGTCGAAGAAGAGCATTGCCCCGCTTGTCTCGTTGGCGCCATAGATGTAATGTCCCTGCCCGATATAGATATTCGAGTTGAAAGTCTTGTTCCCCGTTATCGTCTGCCCGGTGTTCAGCGTCACGTAGGTCGAGGCCGCGTCGGTCTTCGAGAGATACGTTGACGATGCGGTTGTGGTCGTGAGATACTGCGAATGGGTATGGCTCGTAATGTTTCCGGTCAGGACAGCCTCCACCTGTGCCTTTGTGATGCCCGTCAGGAACGTGACGCCTTTCGTCACCGTCAGCGTCCTCTTGTCTGCCGACAGTGATACGGATGTCACGGCGTTGCCGCTTCCCGTGGCCGTGAGGGTCAGCGCGTCAAGATAGTTCTTCCCCTCAAGCGCGGCTATCCTTTGGCGGAGACCGTCCGACAGCTCCGCGCTTATCGCGTTCGTGGTCTTGTTGGCGGAAGTCAGCGCGTCCCAGCTCTTGACGAGGCCGAATCCCGCGCCTCCGGAGGCAGTTGACTGTCCCTTCGCCGACACCGCGCCCTCCGAGTAGATGCCCGTGGAGAAACGGAGCATGCCGTTGACGAATGTCACCGTGCAGTCCCCTATCCTGATTCCGGCGGTGGCCGTCAGCAACGCCGCGAACGTCTTCGCCGCGCTCACTGTCTGCACCGTGTTGAGCGTCATGTACCGTCCGTCGAGCATGGCGGCGTAGTTGCCGGAGTCTATGACGGTGCGCCATCCGCCGCTGAGGGTCGCCGCAGTGCGCCAGTATAGTCCGGTGGAGGTGTTGGATGACATCAGCAGCTGTCCCTGCCATCCGCCGGCTGTGCGCATGGAGAGCATCCCGAAAGCGTCAACCCCGGCGGGCTTGTCAGACACCGTGTTCCCGCCTATTGCGAAATAGGCCATCGTCTCGCTGTGGGTAAGCGACAGCGTCGTCGGGGTCGTGGCCGTGAGCTTCCCCGCTCCCGTGGCGTAGGGAACCGTGATATTGTTCGTCGCCCCGTTCTTGGTCCACGTCAGGTAGTTGCCCGACACACCCAGGGCGGTCACGTAGGTCTTCGCCGTCCACTGGTTCATGGCCAGCGGGGTTATCATGCCCGTGTCGTTCGTGGCCGTGGTCACGTCGGTGGCCTTCCAGTGGGGCTGCACCGTGCCGTCGGCCATCAACACCTGCGAGGCGGTGCCGCCCGACTTGACGATGGCTCCCGCGACTGTCAGGACTCCCGTGCGGACATTCAGCCACATGGCGTTGTCTCCCTGGGCGACTGTCTGATTTGATATTGTCGGATACCATCCCACACCATACCACGAGCCGAATCTGAGGTTGGCGTCTGTCGCGGAAGCAGTGTCCGCACCGCCGTGAATGGCCTGACCTGAAGTCTTCGTGATCTTTGTTGTCACGCCGCCGAACGTTATCGCCTTGCCCGTTCCGAGAATCATGTCCGCGTTGAACGTCTTCGCCCCCGTTATGGTCTGCGCCGACGTGAGGTCAACGTACTGGCTGTGGGTGTGGCTCGTCACATTCCCCGTCAGCACCCCCTCCACCATGGCCTTCGTCACCGAGGTAAGGTATGTCGCCCCCTTGGTGAGCGTCAGCATGTGGCCGCTGACGCTGGCCGCCGTGAACGCGTTGCCGCTCCCGGTGACGCTCACGGAGTTCACGCCGTCCGTGATGCCGTATCCGGAGAGGGTCGTGGCCTTGTCGGCCTTGTGTCCCAAAAGTCCCGCGAGGGTGTCGGCCTCAGTGTAGGTGTCGAGGAACGCCACAACCTCCTCCCACTTGTTGATGACCGTGTCGGAGTCCGTCCCCGTGATGGCCGCGAAGTCCGTCACGACCTTGTTCCACCGCGTGCGCTCCGCCGCCGTGATGTGGATGGAGCCGTCCCCGGTGTGTCCGGTCAGCGTGTCGCGGAGCTCACAGCCGAGATTGAGTCCCAGCGCGTCGGTGGTGCCTGTTCCGGGATTGGCCGACGGCCACGCCTTCGCGAGTCCGAAACCGCCCCCGCCTCCGGATGCCGCCGCGTTCTTCCCTTTTGCCGAAAGGAACTCCGGAGTCCAGAGTCCCAGCTTTGCCTTTATGCTTGTCACCCCGTTCTCCGTCACCTTCTCGAACATCGAGTCAAAAACGGCCTTGAACGCAGTGAACGTGGCCGTGTCCAGTTTTTTCGATATGGCGGTGTTCAGGGAGTCGGTCGTGGCCTTCAAGGCCGCCACCGCCCTTGCATCCGTGAAGTAAAGACGTGTCCCCTCTGAGATGTGAGAGGTTGTTGTCGGAATATTGACTGTGGCCGCGCCGGTCTTCGGGTTGTAGGTGACAGCCGTGAACGCCCCCGCCTTGAGAGTCAGCGCGTGGATTGACTGGTGTGCCGTCAGGTAGTTCCCCTTTGGCTGGTAGGTCGAGGAAGCGTCTGTCTTGGTCAGATACGTCGCGGATGCGTCCGTCTTCGCGAGGTATGCGGAGGCCGCCTCTGTCTTCTTCAGATAGTCCGTGAGGGGCTGATGCTCCGTGAGAGGACGGATGGAGGCCGTGCCGATGGTTATCACATCGCCCGATATTTTCGCGTCCGTGATGCCGTAGCCCGCTATCGTGGTGGGCTTCCCAGTCACCTTGCCCCACGCCACCGTGTCCGGAAGGCGGTCGAGACGGTCGCGGAGTTCCACGCCGAGGGTCGCGGAAAGCACATCCCCCGCGTTCGCGTCGTATGCCTCCCACGTGTCGAGCCTCCCGTAAAACGCCCCTCCGCCCGCGACTCCGGAATCAGGGTCAACCCCCTTCGCGGAGATGTAGTCTCCGGAATAGAGTCCGAAGTTCGCCCGGATGCGCTTCCCGCCCGGTGAGGCCGCGTCTGTCTCAAGCGTGAACAGGGAGTCGAGATAGTCCTTGACATCCTTCAGCTCATCCTTGGAGGCCTTCCCGTCGAGTTCCGTCCGGAGTCCCGTGATTTTCGAGATGGCGAGAGCCGGGATGTCGGAGGCTGTCAGCGTCTTGCTCCCCACCTCCGTCACATGCCCTTCCGCGTTGACGGTGATTGACGAGAGCACGAGTCCCGCCGCCACGGCTATCTTTCGCGCCGTGTGGGTGGGATGCACATACTTGTTCGCCCCCGCCGCGATGCCGTTCAGTTTGTCGAGCAACGCCGTGGTGAAGTCGTTCGTCGAGAGTCCCTTCCCCGCCACCTTGTCAACCTTCCCCGATATGTCCTGATGCTCCGTGAGATACCCTTTCCCCTCTACCCACGTCTCCGTGGCGTAACCCGACAGAGTCGGGATGTCGGATTTCCTCGCGTACCCGTGCACGACCAGATAGTCCGCGAGAGCCGCCTCGTCGAGTCCCCCTCCGGAATTCCCGGAATCCGGGTCAACGCCAAGAGCGGAGATGAATTCATTGGAAAAAAGGCCATACTTCGCACGGATGGCCTCCCTGCCGTCAGAGAGTGTCACCTTCTCGAACAGCTCATCCTGGAGACCACGGTATCTCTCCAGAACGTTAGTCCCTGAGAAGCCTCCGGAGGCCGAACCCCCGGATGACTTGGCCTTCCTGATTATCCTTGTGTCAATCATTGTCTGTCTCCTTTAGGTTAAGTTCCGCACTCCCCTCCATGAGGTTGCGGCTGATTCCTACAACGTGAAATGTCTTTCCGGGCAAAGCGGGGTGACGGTAGGAACGCCACCGTGACACGTTGTCCGCCTCATCCTCCAGCCTCTGATCGAGCAACACGCGGGGAAGATGACACTCCCGGTAATACGCGTCGATATACAGTCTCTCCGGTTTCGCGGTCTCGCCTCTCACCGCGTCCGTTATCTCAAGCAGCCCGTACCCTGTCGCCGTGTCGAGGGGCGTGGATAGGGCCACTGAACCCGACACGCCCAGTTCCCGCCTCTCCTCCGTGGTGAGCGCGGAACTGATGCGGAAGGTGATGTCGTCGCGCACATTCACGAAACCCTCCCCCGTGTCGCTCATATACACGAGGTCGCTTTCCCCCGCATTGTTGACGAGGCCGTTGTCGCTATACACCTTCACCTCGAAATCCCGGATGATGATGGAGCTGACATGAGACATCAGGGGGATGTCGTTCTGACCCCATTTCGTGTGCCGGAACCAGGTGGGGTGCCGTCTCGTCACCTCCCCCCACGTCGTGGCCACGGGACCGAGTATCATGAAACGGACCTTCCCGCTCACCTTGTCGCGCCTGCGGATGGGGATGGCCGTCCCCTCCGCGTCGAGGCCGAGCGTGTAGTCGATATTGTTCTGTATCTTGAAATCAGTGCCGATAAGGAAATCCCCTATCTTGGGGTCGAATCCGAGAGTGAAGCACTGCGCGTAATACTCGTCATCGTCACGGCATTCCCCGCGCTCCTTGAAGGCACGCCACTCGAAGTCGCGCACGCTCCCCTGTGTGCCGGTCTCCACCACACACTTGTCGCCGATGACAAGCATACACGCCAGCGCGGCCACCTTCGACACCCTGTCCGCCCCGTCGCCTATCGCGGAATAACGGAACTCGTATTCCCTGGGCCCGTCGTCGGTGAACGGCACGAGACCGCTGTCGAGGGCGGGGACTTCTTCCGGCTCCGCGCCCGGATGCGAGGCCCTCCACCATTGGCGGGTGTAGAAACGCCCGTCACTGTTCGTGCGGCTGGGAACCGTGACCATCCTCCCGGACGTGGCCTCGTGATAGCTCCGGGGACGGTCGCGCCACAGGCAAGTCTCCGCCATCACCGGATTGAGGATGACAGAGCCGCTGAAGACGATGTAGTTCGTGGTCTCCGCATCGGAGGGCGACCACACGCCCCCCGACGTGTTGCCTGTGTAGGCGGCCACCGGAGCCGCCCTGAGCAGGGTGTCCGCGTCCGGATACGCCTCCCCTTCCGTGTCTTCCCCGTTGCCGTTGACGCTCACCACAAGACAGTCCTCCATGTCGATGCGCGAAACGGGGGAATTGTCGCTGTTGTCGGCCTTCCTCTCCACCTTCCCGAAACTCACCAAAGCCGCGCCCGGATGGAGACGGAGGTAGTCGGGAAGCCTCTGCTGGTTGGAGTTCCCTCCGCAGTATGCCGACACGAGGTCTTCCCCGCCGCCGTAGAAACGCCATCGGGGGTTGTCCTTCACCTGGATGAACCAGTCGGTCACCACGGCCTCAGAATACCCGGTCTCGCGTCCGTTGACAATGTCGCAGAATGCCTTCTGCGCGGTCTCCCCCTCCCCGTCGCTGGAATAGGTGGTGAGATATTTCTGACGGTTAGTGAAGGGGGAGACTGTGGCCGAACTGTCGAGGGGGGATTCCACGACACTCTCCACCGACTTGACGTCGCATGTGAGGGATATGCGGTTGTACACTTCCCCGACGCTTATGCGGGTCCCGGTGTCGGCCACCGTGTCCTCCGATATGGTGAGTGGCGCGGCCGCCGTGGTCTGTGTCTCCCCGTCTGTGAGCGAGAGCCATCCTACCGGACGCCCTGACTTGAGGCTCCCCCGCGAGAATATCCGGAAGTCAGCCCCCTCCTGCACCATGTGCAGTCCGAGATAGCGCGTCATCTCCTCCATCACCTCCAGCAATGTCCATGTCTCGTCCTCATCGTCTCCGAGGAAAAGCAGTCCGGAGATGGAGAGTCCGGAGAATATGTCTCCCGTATGGCCGGGCAGTCTCCGGCTGCCGTCATACCACACGCGCCCGGCCGGCAGTCCGGACGTCGCCTTGCCGAGACACATGTCGAGAAGCTCCCGGAACGTCACCTGTCCCTCCTCCTGTTTAACGGTGTCGTAATCCACGCCTTTCATCCCTATGTCGCGGTAGCGGAAGAACTGCAGGGCAGACAGGGAGTCTATGCAGTTTATCTCCAGTTCATCCTCTGCCTCGTTGAAGCCCTGGCTGTAGGTCTGCGGGTCGATAAAGCCCGCGAAGACGCAGACCCCGGAGCGGGTGACGGTGACGGTCGCGTCGGTGCACGCGTTGCAGTAGAGCTCGGGGATGAACCCGCGTGTCAGGAGCCTTATCACGGCGGACTGGCGCAGAAGGGGGTCAAACGTGTCGTTCACCTCGCTCGTCGTCTCCACAGGGTCGGCGGTGAACCACACCCCCGACTCCCCGTCTCCGATTTCCAGCGAGGGCACGCGGCTCCCGAGGGTGACTATCTCCACCCTCACCCGCTCCCCTTTCTGCGATGTGAACTCTCCGTGTATCAGCATATGTCTCTAAAGTTTGTAACGTTTGCCGGATTTCCCGGATATGCGTGTCTGGTTCTCGAGCACGATGGCCAGCTTGCGGCCGTCGGCCTCGATCCTGCCCCCGATTATTGTCGGCGTGGAGGCGGGGTTGTCGCCGATGATGTCTTTCAGCTTGTTGAGGGGGGCTATGACTTCCGGATTGTTCGACGCGCCCGCGTACTCGCCCACAAGAGCCATGGTAGGCCCGGAGACGATGCCGCCGTCGGCGAACTTCGCCACATTCTTGACCTCAGTGATCATGGTCGTGAGCGTGGCAAGTCCCGTGAGGCCGAATCCTACCCACGCGAGGGGGCCGAGCGCGGCGGCCTGTGACATCGCCATCGCGTACGACTGCACCATGGTGGCTATCGCTCCGGCCAGTATCCCCATGAAGTCCAGAGCCGGAATCTCGAACGCCTGACCCATACCCCGGAACGCGTCTCCGGCCTGTCGGGCCACACTCGACATAGTGCCGAGGGTCTGCTGGAGTTTCTCTGCGGGTGTCAACACCGCCGGGATGGTCTCCAGTTCCTTGGTCAGCCCCTCTGTGTCAACCTCCACATCGAGTCTCAGAGGGTCCAACTTACCCACCATCTGCTGCCATTCCTCTTTTTTTGAGGCGAGGACAATGGGTATCTCAAGTTCCCCTATCTGTTTCTGGAGTCGTTCTTTCTCCTCGGTGAGTCGTTCTTTCTCCTCGGTGAGCCGGAACATCTCGTCAGGGTCCACCGAGATTTTAACTTTCTTGTCGATGTCGGTTATCTGTCCCTCGATGTCGGTTATCTGTCCCTCGATTGCCGCTATAGACCCGTCGGGAGCGATATCCGCTCTCATCACCGGGGGATCATTTTCCGGTGTGTTCTTTCCCGGAGTTCCTCCGCCCGATCCCTTCGGTGGCTCCTTGCCGCCCTTCACGGGTATCCTCAGTGTCACAAGCTCCTTCGCGGCTGTCCTTGCGGCTCCCCGGAGATGCTCGATGTGCCTCGTGATGGAGTTGACCTGCGCGGTAGCCTGCTCAAACTCGCTGGAGCCGACAATCTCACGGTATGAGTATGTGGCCACGCCGTTCACATTCCCCGTCGGACCCTTTTCCGTGTCCCGCTCCTTCTTCCTCTTCTTGGAATACATCTTCCGGGTGCCGTCCTCGTTGTAGAGTATCTTGTCGCGCTTGATCTCCAGTTCCGCGATCTGGTCGGCGAGCTTGCGGGTTTTGGCCTCCGCTACCATCTGGTCGCAATAGGCCTTGGAGTTCTTTATCAATGCGTCATACCATTCCGCTACGGTGGAGAAATAACCCATCTGGGTGCCGTAGAGACCGTTCATCTCATTTACGAGCCTTATCTCTTCTTCCTTGGAACCGTTGAAGGCGCTGAGTTTGGCAATGCTCGTCTCCATGGAGGAAGTGGCGTTCCTCCGCGCCTCGTTCTCGGCGTCGATGGCTTCCGTCTGCATCTCCGCAAGACGTTTCCCGGCCTGCGCGACAACCTCCATTTCCTTTGATACCTTCACGGCATCTTCCGACGCGCCCGTGAACGCTTCGACAACAAGTGTGAGCGCAGTGATGGCAAGTCCTACGCCGGAGGCTATCATCAACCCCCGGACGGCATGTTTTAATATTACAGCAGACCTTCCTGCCGTGTCGAACGCTCCCGATAATAAAAGAACAAGATTGGTTGTGAATTTTGATTTGATACCGAGTGATCTAATTGTAAATATCAGAGTGTTCGTTATCCCATTTGATATTTTTGCAGCTATACCGAATTTCTTGAAAGCATTCGTTAATGTCATCAAATTAGCAACCGTTGAAAGAGCCCCCGATGAAATGCTCGTAAGAGGCAACGCCCACGAAGTCATCCCGGCGAAGAAATCCCTCACCCCCGCGAGCGCGTTTTTCAAAAGCTGGGTCTTGGCCTCCCCGGTGGTCGCCATCTCGTTGAAAGCCGCGTCCATGGTGCCGGCGCTGTCTTTCATGGCGGCCACGTTTTCGGCGAACTTCTCCGACAGTTCCCCGGTAAGCGGTATCAAGGCACGCACGGACTCAGCCGAACCGAACAACCGGCTGTAAATAGTCTGTTCGAGCATCCCGGAACTCTGTGCAAAGCTTTGCACGTCTCCCTTCAGCTGCTCTATGAAGTTCTGGAATCCTCCTGCCGCCTGGATGGCCGCCGCGTCAAAGCGGATGCCCATCTCCTCCGCCATCTTGGTGGCCTCGGAACTCGGTTTCACAAGAGCCGTGAAGATGGCCGCCATCTGGGTCGCCACCTCCGCCGTGTTGCCGCTCACCCCGGTAAGTGTGGCGAACGATGCCATAAGCTCGTCGATGCCGACCCCGAGCGTGGCGGCATTACCCGTCACCTTGGGAAGGGCGGCGGCCAACTGTTCGAACGACGTCACGCCGTTCTTCGCGGTGAGCTGGATCTTGTCCTGTATCTCCCGGGCCTTGTCCCATTCGAGACCGTAGTTCTTGATGATGGTGGAGGTGACGGTGACAGCAGTTCCAAGGTCTGCCATGCCTCCGACTGCGGAGCGTGCGGACGCTTCGAGGAACGATATCCAGTTGTCTTCCGGCACCCCGTTGGATATGACCTGGTAAAGACCGCCCGCCAATTCCTCCCTCAGGAGAGGTATATCTTTGGCAAGTCCCGTAACCTCTTTTTTCAGTGCCGAAAATCCGGCTGCATCTTTTCCCGCCATCGTGTTGGCGGCTTTCATCGCGGTGGCAAACTCGTTACTTTCTCCGGAAATATCGGAGATTACTGATCCTAACTGCCTTATAGAATCTTCCACCGCCGAAAAAGATTTTGCAACAGCCGAAAAATTCATATACCTTTTTTCGAGCTTCTGGGCTTCCGTTACAGTCGAAGCTAAAACTTTCTGTAACGATTCAGCATCGGTGATAAGATTCTTGAAACCGTCTCTACCGTTTTCAATTTTAAATCCTATAGATATTGTGCTGTTCGAAGCCATTTTTATTCTTGATTTATTTGTTGATTGGTTTATTATTTATTACCTTTGCCAATAAAATATTAAGATATGGCAATGATTCTTTTCATATTAGGGTTCTCTTTATTAATGTTTTTTATATGCATTCCCTTTTTCGCGATGTACGCTGAGGATGCCGATTTCCATAAAAATCTGAAAAAGCGTGAAGAGTTTGCCAAAAGCATTGACAAATTCGTCATATCGATTGAATACGTTCCAGAAAAGAAGCCCGAGCCGTCTCCTTGTCGGGAACCGAAATGGGTCGCCTCTTCGCCTTCTTCTCCCACGGGAACGGCAATAGCTTCTCCCCTGAAAGACGGTTCTTGCAATGGGGCTGCATGGTCATTACCGCGTGCAGACGCATACGGCTCCACGCCGCCCGCCTGTCCTCCTCCCGAGCTTCCGCATACGCCCTGATTATCGCGTCAAGCTCTTCGAGCGTATAGTTGCAGAAGTCATCGAAAGGAATTCCCACGCGCCCCACCGCATAACCCAAAAGTTCGTCTATTCCGACGGACTTTTTTTTTCAATGTCGGTATCGTCAGCGTCCGGAGCGGGTTCCGCGAATGTCTCCACCCAGCGGGCTATGTTTTCCGGGAGCACACAGTCGAGAAACTCCGTCTCATCGCGGAACTCGAACGGCACATCCTCCCTTTTGCTCGCCGATTTCGCGCAACAGAACAGGTAAAGGCCGAGGTCTTCCATATTTTCAGGGTTTATCGCCGTCACCTCCTTCCCGCTCATGCGCCGGAACCGGAGCATCGCCCCGGCGGTCGGATAGCAGGGATACGGCCTCCCCTTTATCTCTATCGTGACCGCTTTCATTCCGCGAGAGCCACCGTCTCCTTCCCGGGATATACCTCAGGCTCGCCGTCGTTGCTCAGCTGGCCTGAATACGTCGCGTCGTCCTGCGCCGGGGAAACCTCCTCAAGCGAATCTATCACAAACGTGCCTTTCACGTAAGGTTCCTTGTCTTTCGAGCGGTGGAAGGCCTCCACCTCAAGCTTAGCCCCGGCGCCCCATTTGGCGGCTATCTCCTCGTAGCCGTTCTCCGTCTCGTCGTAGAAACGCAGACCCTCGAACGAGATGCTTATCGACATCCCGGAGACGCCCTTCCCTTTCCACATCCCCTTCGACTTGGCCAGCGATGCCAGAGGCTTCACCGCCCGCTCTTTTGTCTCCGTGTTGAACGTGATCGTATGCGAGGAGCAATGCCCCACCGCCTTGCCACCCGCTTTCAGAAGCAGGTCACTGCCATTGATATAGTCTCCTTCCATATTATCTTCCTTTATTATTTTTGGTTTATGCCGGAGGCGGCGTCGCCGCGTCCGGATGTTATCTTATATCGACACGGAAAAGAAGCACCTGCACGTAGGCCTCGTCTTCATATATCTCCTCGCGTCCGGCGAACATGCATTTGCGCATCCGGATGCCTTCCGTCTCCGCCTCCCTGAAGTCGAGAGCCGCCCTCACCGCTTCCGCAAGCCTCACGCTCTCCCTGTATTGGGCGGCGAAACACGGCACCTCCATCAACACCGTGTCAGGAGCCCCGGGGGCCTTCACGGCTGTCACCTCTGTCTCACGGCAACGGTAGCCCACATAAGGCAACTTCGCCTTGGCAACCGCTACCGGGAACACTGTCGTCACCATCGACGACACGTCCGGATCTTCCGCGAGAAGTTTCCCGACGATTATCCCGGCGCTTATCGATGTCCTATTTCCCGCCATACTTCCTTGCTTTTGTGTGGATTGTCTCGATTATTGATTCCTTTATTTCCTTTTCCACCGTCGGAAGAACCTCCTCGCGTGTCTTCTTCATAAACCCGTAGGCAGGCATCTTCCCGGTAGAATGGCCGCGATGGCGTTTCCCCTTGTGATAGGAGCCCTTGACGAAACGTCTGGCGGTGCCTCCCTCAGCCCATACCAGGATCGGTTTCTTCTTCCCCCTCCTGTTGGTGTGGTGCGCGGCCTGAACATCTCCGGCGCGACTGTTCCCCTTCCCGGCGCTGCCGACTGTGACGCGGAACCCGGACTTCTTGCGGTATAGCACACGGCGGATTCCCTTCTCCAGCTCTTTCCCGCTCCTTATGCCGGAGCCCCGGAGGTTCCGGACGGCAACCTTCCTGACCTTGTTGGCCGCCTTGCGGAATCCCGCCTTGAAAAGTTTCGTCCGCTCCTTGGGGGAAAGCTCGTTGAGAAACGCCTGCAGATTGTCAATATCGTACTCTATCACCGGATAGCAAATTTATAACCGACACTAAGGATTCACCCTCTCGCATCTCAGCGTCAGCATTCCCCGGTCGCGGTTCGGGATGATGTTCTCTACAGTGTAGAGGTAGCCTCCGAGCTGCTCAACCCGCCAGTTCTCCGAAACCTCGTGCGCGTCGCGGATGTTGAACTCCACGGTATAGGAGGGGAAACGTTCCCACACCTCTTCCCCGTAGCTCCCCACGGCCTTGACCCGCTCAGCCCATACCGTGCGCGTCTCCTCGTATTCGGTGTGTTCGGAACGGAACATGTCCACCGTCACGACCGGACGGAGGAGCCGGAGCCTGTATCTCATCTTCCCGGCCTTCATGTCTCCGAGAGTCTGGTGAATGGTTTGACCAAGGCTTTCAGGGTGTAGGGAACCTCGCGCATCTGGCCGGAGCTGACGCCCTCGCGCTGGTTATACCAGTGGCCGGCCATCAGCATGACCGCCTGACAAAGGGGCAACGGGAGGCTCCCGCCCCCCTCCTCGAGCAATTCGGGGAGGGGACGCCCTGTCTCACGCGACACCCACTCCTCCGCCGTGTCGAGCAGATGGAGAAGGTACCCGTCATCGTCGGCGAAATCATCGGCCCGCACGTGTCTCTTGAACAGTTCCAGACTCACTGAAGCCATAGGTCAAATCATCGGAATAAAACACAAACTGAAATGCTGTATCACGGCGGTCACGCGCCCTTTGCCTGACCGAGCACGAACGCCTCCTCATAGAGGGTGACGGTGCCGAAACGGGCGTTGAGGACGAAATCCACGGAGTTCTCGCGTGCCAGCGTGTAGGGATCGACTATAAGGTTCATGGAGTCGAAGAATCCGGCGGCCTGGTACGACCAGTCACCGAAGCCGATGTTGCCTTCCCCGATGTGGGGGGTGGTGAACACCGGATATCCGAGGATGTGGTCGTTCTCGCAGAGGAAACGCCCGCTCCCGGCATCTACCTTGGTGTCCTCGAGCTCCGCCTTCATGTCCTCGGTCATCACCCAGCAGGGGGCGATGAGCTTGATGCCGGCCTTTGTCACCCTGGCCTTCATCTTGAGAAGCTCACGGCGTGTCGGCACCGCGCCCGCGAACTGCATGGCGCTCTCGGAGGCCTTCACGAATGGGCCGTGGATCACGCGGTTTTTCTCCGTGCCCTTGGAGTCGGTGTATGTCGCGCTTACCGTGAAGAGGGCCTCGTTCACCAGGTCGATGATGGCGGCGGGCATCTCCTCGCGCACCACGCCCTCCACTATACCCTCGGAGTCGTTGAGCTCCTCGCGTGTCACCTTGATGGGACAGCCCAGACGCTCAGGCTTGGTCTCAAGCTTGGTGAAGTCTATCTTGGTGTCCTCCATGCGTTCCCCTTCCGCGAGCCAGTGAGCCTGACCCTTGCCGTGGCGCGGCCACCTCAGTGTGCCGCCTCTCAGTCCGGTGCGCACGGTGAGTCCCACCTTGTCCCAGATGAGGCCGGCGCGGAGGGGCTTGAGCATCTCCTGCTGCTGGATGGGGATGATGCCGGTGCCGTCGAGGTCGGGGGTCATCATCAGGTCGCGGACGAGCATGACGGTGACGGTCTGCCTGTTCTCGAGGCTCTCGCGGAGAAGGGTGTCGGGGTTTACGTTCCGGGGAACCTCCGGCGACTGTATCGACTGGATTTTCATCCCGATGATGCTGTTGTCGCGCACGAGGCTGACATATTCGGCCTCCTCCGCCTCATTGCGCTCGCGGTTCTCGGCCTCACACGCGTCGCATATCTCCTGGATGCGCGCGCAGTTCTCCTGATGGCGGGTGATGAGCTCGCGGAGAGCCGCCTGCGGGTTTCTCTTTGTTTTCTTCATCTTTTTCGCTGATTATCGTGTTTTTTACTGTATTCTATCCATTTTCCGCGCCTCTGTCAGAGCCGCCTCCGCGCCTCCGCCCGCATCTCCCGGTGATAGGCCGTGAGGTCTCGCGGGGGGGCCTCGTCCGGAAATCCGGACAGGAGATCGCGGGTGTTGACGCTCGTGGCGGGATAGGCGGGGTCGGGGGTCAGCGTCATGTCGTAGAGGCCGGTCATCCTCATGACGCGGAACGTCACGACCTTCCTCCCGTCCTCCTCCGTCACCTCCCGCCTGACGTGGTCGCGGTCGTAGTAGCGCGTGCTGAAGGCGAAAGAGCATCCGTCTATCACCCCGCTGCGCACAAGCTCCACGGCCTTGTCGCCGTCGGCGGTGGCGGGGGCCTCGAATGAGAACCTCACCCCTTTCGAGTCGCGGGTGTAACGGAGGGTCCCCTTACCTCCTTTGCTCCGTGCCAGAAGGAGCTGGCGGTCATGGAACAGGGTGAACTTTATGTCGGAGCCGTCGAGGAGCTCCTGGCTCACGGCCTCGGGGGCTATCACCTCCCTCACCTCCGTGTCGCCGTCTGTGGGGAAGGGCGCGGAGGGGGTGTCGAACAGGATCGCATAGCCTTCTATGGTCCTGCCGGACGCCTCCCCCTCCCCTGTGTCGCGCACAAGCAGACCGGCGCCGCCTGTGTGGAGTTCCCTTCTTATCACTGTGTCTTTATCCATCGGTTGTGTCATTCTTTCTCGTTGTCTGCCGGGACGCCCCCGGATATGGGGGGGTGTGTCAAAATTAAGTTTTTGGCACACCCTCCTTTTTTAAGCTGCCAGAGAATACGATGAACTGAATACAG
>JAIDXM010000103.1 GCA_029058745.1 Muribaculaceae bacterium | reverse complement strand
ATAACATCACTTGTGTCAGCAGTAATCCTCTCGAACTATCATGGCCGAGGGGGATGGGCATACCTGAGTAGTTACGTGTAAGAGGTAACGCAGGTCTGTTAGGGCTCATCACTAAGCATTGAGGTTTGAGAATTATGTGTTACCGTACCATCCCTACAGAATTCTGCAATCCCTCGGTAGCGGTTATGTCAAATCCCCGATATAACCTGCGTGGGCTTGATTATTAGTATGTTTAAGCTGTTTAACGATAGTCCATTTCCAGAAAATCAAGTGACTTGTTTATTTGGACATCTCCTTTTACAGTTATTTTCCTGCCCATTGCTACACTCAATCCTGAAATTGGATCGTCCTCAAACCTCCTTAGTGTTTTAAGCATATCTATACGATTAGTTCTTTCGTAATGGTCTGATCCGAGATTTTGTGTTATTTGCTTTTTAGTAGCGTTTATCCCTGTTGCAGTAAACTGATGTTGACCGGAATTTTCTGTCGCTTCAAGAATCAGTCCGGGCAATCCCGATAATTTCCACGGTCCGTCTTGAATAGGAATATCGGGTGCAAACCATGCGGTCCAATGTCTGCCTCGATAGTCTGCACATGCCATAATGCAATCATAGCCGAGTATATTTTTTGTTGAGTCGCAGATTTCCCATTTTTGACTTTCGTATGGCTCTGTATATTGAAACATCAAGGCAACATTGCCATCAAAAACTTCTGTATCGCCGTTCTTGTGTTTGAACACGTACATCGGGACTGTGCGAGATGGCACATCTTTAATATTACCGGCAGTAAAAGCCGCCATTTTCATCTGGTTATACACATCCATGCCCTCCGGTGTAGATTCAAGAGAATCAAGATACTCAGTAATCGGATTATAAAATTTGGAATATGTAGGGCAGGCAAGTAAAATCATCTGATGGTTTTGTTCTTTGCCGGTACGATGGAAATGCTTGTAATTGTAGCTGACCTCTATGTCAGCAGTCTGTGCCATTGCGGCTATCGCCACAAGGCACATGATGATTGATGTGATTAGTCTGTTCATTTTCTGTGGAATATTGAGATTAGAAGCTCGTAGCCTCGGAGCCGGTGCTGGCTCTCGAATGAGGTGAGCTGATTATTTCTTTATCTTGCCGTCGGCCCCCTTGACAAAGACGGAAGCCCCGGTAAACGGCTCATTGCTTTCCTTGTCAACGACAGAACCCGACACATTGACCTGTGCCACGACACTTACCGCAAGGAACAAGCACACCATAGATTCATACTCCGTCTTTAGGAATGCGCGCGGAGACTCTGCAACCGCCATAAGCATGGCGGTTGAACATAATATATATGTGAGAAATCCTTTCATAATCAATGATAATCGGGTTCAAGGAAGTCGATGTGTATATTGTAAATTAGCTTATTCATCATCTATAATCAGTTTCAAGAAAATCATATTCGGTCTGCGGAGGTGCGTCTTCGCCAAGGTCAAGTCCGATAGATGCCTTGGTCATGGAGTTGCTGTTGTCTCTGTAATTTCGCAGGCTTTTCAGCATATCGATCCGGTTCATCTTGTCGTAATTGCTATTGTCGTATATCGGATAGATTGGCATATTCGATTCCTCAATGCCGTCTGCCACAAAGCTGTGATGCCCCTTTGCTTCCGTGCCTTCGAGTATCAGCCCCGGCAGTCCTCGGAGTTTCCAAGGTCCGTCCTGAACTGGAATTTCGGGCGCAAACCATGCGGTCCACTTTCGCCCGTGATAGTCTGCCGTTGCCTTTATGCACTCATAACCGAGAACAGTTTTTATTGAATCTCCGACTTCCCATGTCAATTCAGAAAAAGGCTCTGAATAGACACCGCTTTCCATCATACCAGCTTTGTCATAGACAGTGATAC
Organism: Muribaculaceae bacterium; assembly: GCA_029058745.1. Taxonomy (GTDB): domain Bacteria; phylum Bacteroidota; class Bacteroidia; order Bacteroidales; family Muribaculaceae; genus Lepagella. The sequence goes on along the minus strand of JAIDXM010000103.1, from coordinate 89,214 downwards.
ATTCATTTGCATAGTCCTTGAAAATATACATGAATGTCCTATAAGTCACAGAATTCATCGCACTCACGTCCTTTGAGTCAATATATTTCTGTACGGCAATATCCATCATTTGCTTTGATTTGGCTCGGCCGGACGGGGTTGATTCCAAAGAGTCCAGATATTCTGTATGAGGGCTATAAAACTTTGACTGCTGTGAATTGATAAGCAGCGACATTGGAATGTCATGTTCAAAAAATTCCTTATTGCCGCGTAGTAGCTTCTCGTGGTATTTGTAGCTCACCTTAATCTCGGCACGCGGATATTGCTGTTTCTTCTTCGCACTCGCATAGAGGGCAATGCAAAGAAGAACCAATATTGTGATAAGTCGGTTTGTTGTCATAACCATATATAGTTCTCCACTGACTCAATGAATAGACTGTTTATGAAAAGAATACGTGAGCCAACTATGCCACTATGCTATCCTTGCTCGAATGAAAGTTTCTCAGGTTTTCACTTACAAGATAGGCATGTCGCTTCTTTTTACCAAAATGTCGTGGACAGGCTACGCCTGTCCGGTTGCAAAGTTAGCTATAAATTTCGGATTACAGCCCTAATGCTGAATATTTATCGAATTTTGTATTCATGAAGCCGGCAAAAATATAAAACGAAACACAATTGCCATTAGGCTATAATGATTGGCGAATCATCGACAATTCCGCCTATGTCCGCACCTCATCACGCAGCAGAATGGCTACAGATATAAGCTGGTCTCAGTCGCTCCGCAAGGCAATCAAGGAACCGTGCGGACATATATCGCGGAGCCGTGTGGAAATGTTAACGTGGTTTCTTTTTTGACCAGCCCGCAGAGTTGAGAATATATAAAACACCCAATTTTGCGGTTTGGAATGCAAAATTGGGTGTGGCCTTTGTAAAATGTCTTATAATCAGGTTCATTTGTGGAACTGGAGGGATGTTCCGGTTTCAAATGCGTATGCAACGTGGTGCATACACCGAGTTATCGGAAATGGCGTAGAGTGACAGTGGAGTTCAGTCCCGAAGGGAGGGTCTCCCAATCGGAGTAGTCGGTTTTCCGATAGTTTATGTCAACAATATTTATTTCCTTGAATTTGCGCCACGGAACACCGCGTCTGTCCATCGCCGCTATGCGGTTGGCCGGGAGATTGGTGACTTCAATCCGGATTTCGTTGTCGCCAGCTTTGAGACAGTCGTTGAAATCTATAGTGAAAGGAGCGGCCCACACTGTCCCGATATACTTGTCGTTGACATATATCCGGGCACTCTCTCTCAAGTCGCCCAAATCAAGCTGCCATCTGCCGCTCACCTCGCGTTTCGGGATGTTGATATGGGTTGTGTATATTCCTGTTCCTGCAAGCTCATCCAGGGCTGGGTCGCCGAGTGCGGTCCAAGGCTTCAGAGTCTTCAGCTTGTATTTCTTCGCCACTTCGGGATAAGAATCTTCAAATTCCAGCGTCCATGGAAGAGAGGAGAGGTCATATTCCTTATCCATAGAGAGGAGTTGACGTGAGGCGACATTCATTTTCTTGTCGGAGTATGTGCGCAGAATACGTGATTCTCCTGAACGTAGGGCTACATTTATCTTTCCATCGGTTAATGAAGCCCCGAAGATATCTCCGTTCATTGGATCGAACCATACCGCGTCAGAGAATGGTGTCGCCAGAGATACTGAACTGTCCACGTCATCCGGGGTCAGATTCGAAATGAAATAGATATAACCGTCATCTGTCTTGCGTCTGATGGTTCTGAGTCCCAATGATATCCGCAAGTTCTCTGCAGAGACGGCTTCCTGCATCCTGTCAGAATCGACGCCATATATTATCTTCGCCCCGTCAGCTTTCAGGGAATCGAGGTGAGACTTCAGGGCATGAGGGAGTCGGCCGCTTCCCGGAATCAGCAGGGCCTTGTATTTGGTTCCGGCATCGGTGACAAGCATCCCGTCGTCATATCGTGTTGACATCAGATACTTGTCGGAGATATAGTCGCAGTCATAGCCGAGACTGTCGATTTTCATCACGCTTCTGATGAAGTCGGGGGCGAGTTTCCCCATGCTGTGGATGCTGAATCCCATTGAGAGTCCTTTCTCTCCCGGAGCGAGACGGCGGTGCCACATGTCGCGCACCGGAAGATACACAAGGAAATCGTTGTCCGGTTGTCCTTGCTGCAGCATGCTCTGGCATCTTGTGATATAGTCCATTAGGGCCGGCGCGTCATGCCATATGGTATTGGTGGGACTCATGTCGATTGAGGCGTAGAACTTCCATCCTGGCCAGGGGTCCTCGAATGGGGAATAGGTGGTGCCGTGGAAGAAGACATGGTTCACTCCACATGTGAACATCAGGTCAAGGTCCGGTTTCATCTGAGAGAGGGAAGTCCTGAAATGCTCGGTGAGCCATGTGAATGTCTCGCTCGAAGTCAGCGGTTTCCCTGTGATGTGTGCGGCGGAGGATGCATATTTCAGCATTGAGACATCGCTGTCGTTCTTTCTTGTGAACCCAAGGTCGGTGCGAAGTCCTTTGATGCCGAAATCGGAGAGTCCGAATCCCTCGATTTCCGGCACATCGACTGCCGCATACACATCGATGAGATTGGCCGGAGAGCCATGAGCCTGGTTTCTTACCTGAGTGCCTCTCTGGTGAGCCCAGTCGGCCCACTGTTGGGTGAAATTCTCAAGGAGGAGCTCTCCGAGAGTCTCACGATAATCGCATAGGGTCTCGTTGCCGTCATCTATAAGGCCGAGAAGCTCCGGAAGCTTATCCTGCAGACGATATCCCCGTCTTTTCTCAAACTCATCAAAAAGAGTCGGAGTCCAGTTTGCCCCAAACACTTCATAACTGTCGTTGAAGAAATTATGAGGATAGGGTATGCCGTTCTCTTTGAATGCCTTGTCGAATTTCGAAAGGTATCGGGCAACGGCTCCACGGTCGAAGTGGTCCATTACATACCCTTCTCCTCCCGGCGCCGCACGTTTCACCGTCTGAAATGTACGGCTCTGGAAAGCCCTCACCACCTCTTCGCGTCCGCCGTCGATTGGCCGGCGAGACTCCGCGATGAGTTTTGCCACACGGCGTTCCTTTTCAGGCAAGGTCTTTACGGGGGTGAGACCGCGTTCCACGGTATCGATGAGGAATATAGCCTTGCAAGCCGCGTCGTCTTGCGACACTTCCGGACCTCCGAAAGGCCAGCCGGTACCTTGGTTCATATCCACGAGGATTCCGTTGGCTCCGGCAATTTCTTCGGTGGTACGGAGCATTGCCATCCATTCCGGCGACAGGAATCCGATTTCGTTGTGTTCGTTGTTCTTGACTCCGTATATGGGTGTTATTTCAAGAGAGCCGAGGCCGGTGGCGGCATACTCCTCGATAGAACGTTTAAGGTTGACCGAATCCACCGCAGAACCGAGCCACCACCAGCGGGTTCCGGGGCGCATCTCCGGAGATATTTCCGGCCATGTTTGGGCGATGGCGGGAGCCATCGCCCAAAGTGAGAGCGCGGAAAGTAGCAGTCTTTTAATCATTGCGCGATGAATGTTGACGGTTATTTGTTCAGCTCGAATTTCTTGCCGTCGGCGACGATGTTGCTGAAATCAAACCCGGATGTGACATAGTCGGGAGATTCCGCGTTCTTGTAGAATCCTTTGGTGGTGACTACATCCACATTCCTTACAGTCAGATTGTCAACCCTGGAGACAGGCATGTCATCACGTTCGAGTTTATTGTAGAACTGAGTCCAGGCGCTCACTTCAATGCCGTTTCTAACTCCACCCTTTATGTTCTCGACGAGCACGTTGCGGTAATGTTGCGGAGTGTCGGGGCGCATCTTGAACAGCACGATGTGATACGTGTCCTTAAACTGGCAGTCGCGCAGGATTACATTCTCGCAGTCCCAGGCTTCGCTTCCGAATGTTATCCCGGAGTTGCACTTGCCAAACGAGCAGTTCTCCACAAGCACACGAGAATTGCCCCCGTTGTTGGGATCCTTCTCCACATAAGTTCCTTTCCCCCCCTTTAGGCATACGGCGTCGTCGTTGACGTTCATATAGCATCCGCTGACGAGCACGTCGGAACATACATCAAGGTCGAGTGCATCCGTGCTCGGTCCTTTGGGATAGCCGTCGGTCTTTGCCCAGATGTAGTTGTTGAGATATTTCACATTTCCGCAACGATAGAGATGGTTTGTCCAGAATCCGGAGTTAACGAGCCTGACATTGCTGACCTCTACATTCTTGCTGTTGCTGATATAGACGAGTCGGGGACGCAGGGCCTCGAGGTTGGTGCAGTCGGGATTGACTTTCCTCCGGAGCCAGAATTCATCCCAGAAGCGCCATCCGTTGCCGTCGATAGTGCCGGGGCCTGTGATTGTGAACCCGTCCATCCCGTCGGCATTTACGAGAGCCGCGAAATAGTCGATGGTCTGTCCTTCAAGGCGAGTCTTCACAATCTTATAGTGGGTGATGGCGTCACTGCCTTTTAGTCTTCCACCTTCGGCGATGTTGAGGTGGGTGCCCGGTTTGAAGAACAGAGAGCCGCTGAGATACACCCCTTTAGGGATAGTCACCACGCCGCCGCCATTCTCGGCCGCCAGGTCGATGACTTTCTGTATCGCCTCGGTCTGCAGAAGGGTGGAGTCGCCTTTCACGACACCGTAGTCTGTCACTACATATCGTTTGCCGAGTTTGTCGGGATTTACAGGAGCCGTCTGTGAAAACCATTCGGAGACGGCCGTTCCGTCAGGCCAAACGTCGCCGGCATGGCTTATGAAAGGAAGGGAGAGAAGTGAGATTGATATCAAAAGTTTTTTCATGATTGTCTGTAGTTTGGAATTTGTGGATTATTTCGGCTATATATCCCAGCCGGGGAATTGTGGATTATGGTTCAGAGTGTCACTCCGGTCTTGAAAATCGCTATTTCCTTGGCTCCGCTTTTCTCATTGAGGGCAGGCATGCCGTCGGCCGTTGACATCACTTTGTCGATAAGCCTTCTGAGAGCGGAATCCGGAGTCTCGTCTTCCACAATAGTCCCGGCGTTGAAATCTATCCAATTGGATTTCTTTCTTGCCAGGGGAGAGTTTGTGGAGATTTTCAAGGTAGGGACGAAAGTGCCGAAAGGGGTTCCACGGCCTGTCGTGAACAAAACCAGCTGACATCCTGACAGGGCAAGTGCGGAAGCCGCCACGAGGTCGTTGCCGGGCGCTTGCAGAAGGTTGAGACCATTAGCCTTCAGCGAATCCCCATATCCGAGCACATCCACCACCGGCATCGAGCCCCCTTTCTGAACACATCCAAGCGATTTTTCCTCAAGAGTCGTGATACCTCCCGCTTTGTTGCCCGGAGATGGATTCTCATAGATTGGTTGGCCATAAGAGCGGAAATAATCTTTGAAATCGTTGATAAGCGACACTGTCTCATTAAAGACTTCCTCGCTTACGGCCCTGTCCATGAGGATGGTTTCCGCACCGAACATCTCAGGCACCTCCGTGAGAATAGTGGTGCCTCCATGAGAAATGAGCCAGTCGGAAAAGAGCCCCACAAGCGGATTCGCGGTTATGCCCGACATTCCGTCTGATCCTCCGCATTTCAGTCCTACACGTAGCTTCGACAACGGGAGAGGCTGACGGCGGTCGCCTCGCATCCTTTCCAGGAGGGTGCCGCAGATTCTTACCCCTTCCTCAATCTCATCCTCCACGTCCTGAGCGGTAAGGAAGCATATCCTGCTTTCGTCGAAATCCCCCATGGCTTCGCGGAGTGCGGAAATCTGGTTGTTCTCACAACCGAGACCGAGCACAAGCACACCTCCGGCATTGGGATGGCGTGCCAGGGCCGCGAGCGCCGTCTTGGTGTTGGTGTGGTCTTGTCCGAGCTGGGAGCATCCATAGTTGTGGGTGAATGCCCTCACATCGTCAATCCCGGTTTGGTCGAACTCTTGTCTCACCCTTTCCGCGATGGCATTCGCCTGTCCGTTGACACACCCTACCGTAGGCACAATCCAAAGCTCGTTGCGTATCCCCATGTTGCCGTCTTTGCGCAGAAAACCGTTGACGGTGAGTTCCTCAGCGGAATGAGGTGTTTCGGTCTTTCCCGGATTGTATGTATATTCAAGGTCTTCGTTGAGTCCGGTTCTCAGGTTGTGGGTATGCACCCAGCTTCCTGCCTTGATGTCCTCTTTGGCGATTCCTATCGGGAAGCCGTATTTTATTACAGGTTCCCCTTCCCTTATGTTCCTGAGAGCGAACTTATGTCCCCTCTCTATCCCCTCGCCAATCGTCAGGGAGAGGTTGCCGAAAGAGATTCCTTCCCCTTCCGGCAACCCATTCTCATCCAGGACTACGCCCACATTGTCGTCGGCGTTGATTCTGATATATCTTTTCATTTTGAATGTTCAGGACAGTGTTGGCTTAAGAAACTTTTCAAGGCTTTCGCGATACCCCCTTCGCGGATTTCCGTAGCATACCCAGCCACTTTCTTGGAGAAACCGGGTACGGACGATTCGAAATCCTGAAGGAAAATCCCGCTATCGCTGACTATTGACCTGATGGTGGCTTCAATGTCATCATCATTCCAATGGCTATGTATGTAATCCACATGTCTGGCATTGTCGTGTGGCGTGAAGCCGGATTCAGGAGCGTAGAGAGCCATAAGGGACGCAAAGGTGAACAGCTCATGGTCGGCATACCTATGGGCCTTCTGCCAGTTGTCTTTTACTGTATCAAAATTCCTGGCTTCCCATTTTGAAAGGGAATTAAGGGAGATTGATTCCAGCATATGACGTATATAGGGATTGTAGAAGCGTTCCAGGATGCCGGAGGCGAACTGCCGCAGTTCATCCCTGTCTCCGTCAATCATGGGCAACACTTCAGTCTCCACCATGTTGTTGACAAATGTGTTGATGTCAGGGTTGTTGAATGCGTCCATCACGGTTTCACATCCGTAGAGTAGCGCCATGGCCACCATTCCGGTGTGAGAGCCGTTGAGGATGCGCACCTTCTTGTCGCGGAATTCCTTTATGGAAGGCATATACAGCACGTGAAGGCCTGCTTTGTCGAGAGGTAGTTCTTCCTTCAGCTTTTCGGCTCCGTCACCGCCTATGGCCCATAGGTGATATAGCTCCCCCTTCACAATGGCTTTGTCGTCGTATCCAAGTTCTTCCCTCGCTTCGTCAGGATTGTCGGGCGAGCCGGAAACGATGCGGTCAACCAGAGTATCTACGAAGATATTTGACGACTGAATCCATGATATGAATTCATCGCCAAGACCGGCTTCTGAGGCGTGTCTGATGACGTATTCCTTGAGCTTTGTGCCATTGTCTTCAATCAGTTCGCAACAGATGAAAAACAGACCTTTCGATGGGTCGCCATTGAAATGCCGGAAGCGTTTCCAGAGAAGGGCGGCCACTTTTCCGGGGAAGGTGGAGGGAATATCCGACATTATGTCGTCATCCTCATAGCGTATTCCGGCCTCGGTGGTGTTCGAAATCACAAAACGGAGTTCCGGAGACAGTATTACCTCTTCGAAAGCGTCTCGGTCGTCGGGTGTGAAAGCCTTCTCGACTGCCGTTACCAGGCGGCTCTCTTTCTTCGGTTTCCCGTTTTCGATTCCTTCGAGACACACGTGATAGAGGCCGTCCTGTCTGTTTAGGATGTCGATTACCGCGCTTTTCCCGGAACGCGGCTTCACGATTGCAATGCCTATATTGGCGACCCCTTGCTCGTTGGCGATGTCAATCTGCCAGTCGGCAAAAGCCCTGAGAAAGTTTCCTTCCCCGAATTGCAGAAGCCTTATTGGCCTTTTCTTTCGGGACACTGTAGAATTGTCAAGCTTCTTGATCATCTCATCTCTTGATTAGCGGGTTCAATAATTTTATACTTGGGCACGAGAAGTTTCATGACACACCATCCCGCAAGATATGCTATTCCGCAATAGCAGAACACGATGAAATATCCGGCGGGTTTCCCGGTGAATCCCAGGAAGCTCATATTCGTGAGCGCGGCATAGTCGAACAGCATTCCTGCGAACAGGTTGACGAGAAATGAGCCGAGACCGCTGGCGAGACCGCCGATACCGACAATCGTGGCGATAGTGCTTTTGGGGAACATGTCGCCCACTACTGAGTAAATGTTGGCCGACCAGGATTGATGGGCGGCTCCCGCTATGCCGATAAGAATCACGGGCCACCATACGGAGATGCTGCCTAAAGGCTGCGCTCCTATGGTCAGAAGCGGAAACAGTGCGAATATGAACATAGCTCTCATTCTGGCCGCGTAAGGGTTCAGCCCTGTCTTTTCCATGATTATGGTAGGCAGTTTGCCTCCGTAGATGGAGAGCAGAGTCAGCAGATAAAGCACCACTATCAGCATCTGTGCAGTGCCGGAGGTTGTGGGGAGTTTCAGGATGTCAGAGATGTAGGCCGGGGTCCAGAACAGGAAGAACCACCATACGCCGTCAGTTAGGAACCGTCCGAAGAAGATGGCCCATGTCTGGCGATATTTGAAACATTTGAGGAATGGAATCTCATTCTTGCGAGCATCCTCGGTGGTGGCTTTTTCTGCAGGTGTCTCGTCGTTGGTTACGTTGTCCTGCTCGATATATTCCAGTTCTGCCTTATTGACGAATGGATTGCTCTCCGGTTTCCGGTAGAGCCACATCCAGAATCCCATCCAGATGAAACCGAGTCCGCCGATGATGAGGAATGCCATTTCCCAACCGTTCCCCACGCCCGCTTTCTGGAAGTAGGCGGCGAGAGCCGGAATGCTGACCGGTGCGAGAAGCGCCCCTACGGTTGCTCCTGCGTTGAATATCGAAGTGGCGAACGCGCGGTCTTTCTTTGGGAAATATTCTGCCGTCACCTTGATGGCCGCCGGGAAGTTTCCGGCCTCACCGATTCCGAGAATCACACGTGCGGCGATGAAGTAATACACAGAAGTTATGGCTATGGTTGATGCGAGAGCGCCGGTGGCGCCTACGAGTTCTGCGGCGTCACTCAGCCCCAGGGTGTGTTCTGTGGCCCATCCGCAAAGAGCATGCAGACATGCACCGGCCGACCATATGAAGATTGTCCAGAGGTATCCTTTTTTCGAACCCATCCAGTCGATGAATCTGCCTGCGAAGAGGTTTGCCACGGCATATATCATAGAGAATATGGAGGTGATGACGCCGTAGTCGGTGTCTGTCCAATGAAATTCCGGGGCTATGAATTCTTTCCAGGTAAGCGAGAGCACCTGGCGGTCCATATAATTCACCGTGGTGGCAAAGAAGAGTAGGGAGCAGATTACCCATCTGAAAGAAGACATCTTTGCCGATTGTCTATTGTTGAGAGCTGACATTTGAAGCAGTCTTGTTTAGGGTTAGAAATTGAAGTATTCCTTGGCATTGCCGTAAGCGATTTTGCTCACATACTCTCTGCCGATGAAGTCTGTCTCGGAAGCAGGGAGAAGACCGTTTTCTATGTCGTTGCCCAGCAGGTTGCATAATGTGCGTCGGAAATATTCATGGCGCGGGTAGCTTAGGAAAGAGCGGGAGTCAGTGAGCATACCCACGAATCTGCTCAGAAGTCCGAGATTGGACAGTGCCGTCATCTGTTTCTCCATGCCGTCTTTCTGGTCGAGGAACCACCATCCTGAGCCGAATTGTATTTTCCCGGCTCCATAGCGTCCGTCCTGGAAATTGCCAAGCATAGTTGCCACGAGTTCATTGTCGCGAGGGTTGAGGTTGTATATTATTGTCTTGCCGAGTTTGTCGCGAGTGGCGAGCATATCGAGGAAGCGCGACATCTTTTTGGCCACCGTGAAATCTCCGATTGAGTCGAAACCGGTGTCGGGCCCGAGTTGCCGATACATACGAGAATTATTGTTGCGTATGGCTCCGTAGTGGAATTGCTGTGTCCATCCTGCGTCATGGTCCATAATTGCAAACTCCACAAGCATGGCTGTCTTGAATTTGGCAGTCTCCTCATCGGAGAGGGGAGTTCCTCCATACACTTTGTCGAAGATTTCGTCAATCTCCGCCGAGGTATAGTCTTCGGCATAGAATTCCTCTATTCCGTGGTCTGACAGGCGACATCCCGCCGCCTCGAAGAATGCGTGGCGCACTTTCAGAGCTTCGATGACATCTGCGAACTTTTTGATTTCAACGCCCGATACTTCTGACAGCTTGTCGAGGTATGCCTTGAATGCGACGGGGTCTTCCGTGGCCATGGCTTTGTCAGGACGCCAGGTGGGTAGCATTTTCACTTTGAAGCCGTCTTCCTTGGTTTTGATATGGTGTTCGAGCGAATCTACCGGATCGTCGGTGGTGCACACAGTCTCCACATTGTAATGGAGCATAAGTCCGCGTGCCGTTCGTTCAGGAGTCTGCAGCATCGCGGAACAATGGTCATATATTTCTTTGGCCGATGCTGGATTCAGAAGTTTATCGACTCCGAAGGCTGTCTTGAGTTCGAGATGAGTCCAATGGTAGAGAGGGTTTCTCATGCAATAAGGCACCGTCTCAGCCCATTTCTCAAACTTTTCCCAGTCAGAAGTCTCTTTCCCGGTGATGAATGCCTCGTCAACACCGTTGGTGCGCATGGCACGCCATTTGTAATGGTCGCCTTCAAGCCATATTTGGGAAAGGTTCTCGAATTTATGGTCGGATGCCACGTATTCCGGAATGAGGTGGCAATGATAGTCTATGATAGGCTGGTTTTCCGCATACTCATGGTAAAGACGTTGTGCGGTAGGGGTCTGGAGGAGAAAGTTCTCGTCATTAAATGGTTTCATGTTCGAATATATGGATTTTGTTGGTGTTGGTTATTTTGGAATAGGCGCTGATATGGCGAGTCTTGTGCCACATTCTCAGACACCATGAGTTTTCCACCTACAAAGATAAAAATAATATTCTTGAAATCCCAATCTGTGACATTTCAACGATGCATACTGACAGAAAAAGAACGATTCTTGAAATATAGAGCTTGCACTGACCGGAGTAAATGCCATAAAACAAGCTGTGCTTGCATATCCTTTGCAGGCGAGAATCCCTTTCGTCGGTAATGTTCATCAATGAATGAGCCTTGGTGGCTGAGGACATGTTGTTGAACATGTTTTTTTATTTTTTTAGGAAAAAGTTGTTAAAAAATAAATAAAATTATTTAACTTAGCGGCGAAGTTGAAAGGGGGACACTCCCTGTCAGGGGAATGTTTGAGAATCTGTCAGCTTCAAGAAAACGGCATGATTTTGCCGTTAACTGGAATTATCAACCTTAAAACCATGTTGTCATGATAATAGGCATTCCAAAGGAAATCAAGAACAATGAGAACCGGGTCGGGGCTACGCCTGCCGGAGTTAAGGAACTTGTAAACCATGGGCACACTGTCTATGTGCAACACACAGCCGGAGAAGGCAGTGGGTTCTTGGATTCGGAGTATGAGGCTGCAGGCGCAAATATACTTCCATCAATATCTGAAGTGTATGCCATAGCCGATATGATAATAAAGGTTAAGGAACCGATTGAACCGGAATATCCCCTTGTCCGGAAGAATCAGGTGGTGTTCACCTATTTCCATTTCGCATGTGATTTGGCTCTCACGGAGGCCATGATGAAAAGTGGGGCCGTATGTGTGGCATACGAGACGGTCACTGACCGAGGGGGTGCTTTGCCGTTGCTGATTCCTATGAGTGAGGTGGCCGGTAGGATGTCTGTGCAGGAAGGCGCACGTTTCCTCGAAAAGCCGCAAGGCGGTAGGGGAGTCCTTCTTGGAGGTGTCCCCGGAGTGAAGCCCGCTAAGGTGCTTGTGCTTGGAGCTGGTGTGGTGGGGCGTAATGCCGCCTTGATGGCTGCCGGGCTTGGTGCCGATGTCACGATTTGCGATATTTCGTTGCCGGTGTTGCGACATTGTGCCGACACTATGCCGAAGAATGTGAAGACGCTTTTCAGCTCACGTCATAATATTGAACAGGAGTTGCCGACCACCGACCTCGTGATTGGTTCTGTGCTTATTCCCGGAGCCAAGGCTCCGCATCTTGTCACTGCCGAGATGCTGTCGCTGTTGAGGAAAGGCTCGGTAATGGTGGATGTGGCTATCGACCAAGGCGGATGTTTCGAGACATCCCATGCCACCACCCACAGTGCCCCGGTATATGAGGTGGATGGTATTGTGCATTACGCGGTTGCCAACATTCCGGGGGCTGTGCCGTTCACTTCCACGATGGCTCTCACAAACGCTACGCTCCCTTATGCGTTGCGTCTCGCCGACCTTGGTTGGAAGGAGGCTTGCCGCAGAGACAAGGGTCTTGCAGAGGGTGTCAATATCGTTGACGGCAAGATTGTTTACAAGGCTGTGTCTGAAGCGTTCGGGCTCCCATATGAGCCGTTGGGACTTTAACGGATTTGTCACCGTGAGCGCTATCCCTTAACACAAGGAGTATTGTTCAAATTTGAATATGGAGGGATGTGCCTCCGGCATTCGGATTACATTTGATGGAATCGCATTGCCTGTAAATGCCGGACCGGGAATGACAATACAAAATATAGAATACTTTTTTCAAGAAATAATACCTACATTATGATTATCAAGGTGCCGGTGTCCGCGAAGGACCCCGGCACTGTTTTTGATTATATCCTAAGGCGTCATTTTACAGGAGATAGTGTCACGAGCTTTACCGGTCCGATAAGGCCGGATGGGAGCAGTGGAGAATCTTTCTTGAAGAATTTGAAGCAACCTACGGTTTTCCTTCCTGAAGAGGGACGCGGGTTCCCGTTGACGAGCCATTCCGGATTACTCGTCAGATAGCGTCCCGCCTCTTCCGGATACTTGCCGTAGGTGTAGATTTCCGGTTCGCTCCATTCAAGGTCATCGGGTTCCTGCTCGTCGCCAATCATTCTGTTTGGCCATAGATTGGTGACTTCAACGACTATGTCATTTCCACCTTCCTTGATTAGATTTGTCACATCACATTCGTATGGCGATTTCCAGAGGATAGGGGCCTCGACACCGTTGACCGACACCTTTGCCATATCGCAGACTTTGCCGAGGGAGAGGATTGCCTTGTTGCCGGAGCCTGGCATTTCTCTTTGTGTGATGTTGGCCTTTATGTGGTAGCGTGCGGTGCCGGAAAAATACATTATATCACTGACAGTTGACTCTGGCCATGAGAACAGCGTGTCAGTCGTAATTGTATCTACTTCCGGGAACTGAACCGTCCATACCCCTCCGATTGGACTTTCGTTGACAGCCTCCCATTCCGTAAGTGTGGGTTTTTCGCTATTTCCCGGTCTGACCACGATGAATCTTGACCCATATGGTTCTATGTTCAGTGCAAGTTCGTGTTCAAATCCGGCCGCGTTCATTTCAAGAGTGTATGGATTCCATATCTCGGCTCCCCGTCCGCCTGTTTCGAATCTGAGTGTGTCGGCTGCGGCATCTCCGGTAGGGTTGCATACGAATATGATGTCTGTGGCGGAGGCGGAATCAGTCCGGTGGTATGTGCGCATCACTTTCATTGGAGGAAGCTGTCGCAATGCCGGAAGTCCTTGCTGGAGCAATGCCTGGCAACGGGCCATATAGGAGAACAGTTCCTTGGCTCCCCCAGCTTTCCACCATGTCTGTGTAGGCACGAAATGGGTGCCCCATTTGCCAAACGACATTCCGGGTTCAACATTCGGCCACGGATTGGCGGCTCCGGCATGTAGCATCATCCTGTTCACACCGGTGCAGAAGGCGCGGTCGCATAGTGGTTTTATAGTAGCCGGACTGTCTTGCCATGCGCGTAGGGGCCAGCATGTGAAAGCTTCGGCTATAAGCAACGGACGTTGCAGTTTCCGCATCGCTTCCTCATGTCGTCCCATGTCTCTCCATCCCCAGTCGGGGGCTTGCCAGAATTCGGTGGCGATTTCAGCGCCCTTGGATGCGGCCTCGATTTTATAGAAATCGAGGATGTCAAACGGTTTGCGGCCTCCGGTGCCATAAGGTTCTATCAGCATTTTGACACCCGCTTTGTCCGCGAGTTCCGTCAGATACCCATAATAGTTCTCGGCGACGCATTGTTTCACTGTTTCCTGCCAGTCTTTACGGAATTTCGCGGTGTTCTCGTCTCCGTCGATAGTCTTTATTCTTCCTGTCATGTGAGGAAGGTAGGGCGTTATGTCGTAGCCCATGCGGTGTCTGAATTCTTCAGGCAACACGGGACTCCACGTTTGTCCTCCGGCCTCATAGCTGTCAATCTCAAGGTATGTGAAAGTTTTTCCCGCATCATCTCCTGCCACTTCGAGCACCATCGACGGATAGCCTTTCCAGAATTCCATGACGGCCTGACGGCTTAGTTTGTCGCATTCCAGACCCCGTCCCGACTCAGGAGCCTGCGCCTCATTGGTTTTTCCGTTGGTGGTCTGTCCTACACGTATTATATGGTTCGATTTTCCGAGGTTTATTTTCCGGGGCAGTTTCAGGAATCCGGAGTCAGGGTTGAAATATCGGGTGAGATTTATTATCTCCGAGGAATCGCACACGGAATCGGCTGGGATTGCGAACACTGCCACATCCTCGTAATAGTTCCACAGGGAATCCACATCAGGACGGGGCAGACGAATTTTACGGTCTTTGCCGTTGACAGAGGTCTCGGAATATACCAGCTTCTGCATGGAATGCTCCGGCAATACTGAGGGATATGCGCTCGACGACCATCCCGGACAGTTGTGGGTGCCGAATGTAAGTCCAAGTCTCCGGCACTCGTCGAGAGTCCACCGTAGCAGATGTTTCCAGTTCTCGCTCCCTATTGCGTTGTCGGGATTCCCGATTTGTATCTGTCCGGGGCCTCCAATCTGAAAGTTCTGGACTCCGGCCAGTCCTGCTTCTTTGAACGCCTCCAGGTCGCGGGTGATTCCCTCTTTTGTGACGAGTCCATCCATCCATTGCCAGATAATCAATGGACGATAGTTTACATCCGGATTGAGGAATACATCTTCGAGCGCCACATCAGCGTGGGCGCTTATGCCGACTGATATAAACGCACACGACAAAGTTGTCCCTATTTTTCTCATGATGTCAGCTTTCTGTTTGCTGTAGAATGTGAATTTTCGTGAAATCATACGCAAAAATAATGAAAAAAATAAACTCCGTCAAGAGAGACGGAGTTCGTGTCAGGTGTATGGTTGAGTTCTGATGCCGGTTTTTCAGAATGTCAGGGAAGCGAGAATGAACCGTCCGGACGTATGGCGTTGAGACGGCGTAGCCATCCGTTGAGATATTTCCATGCTCCGCGACAATTCAGGTAGTGTGACTTCCGTGCTGCGTATAGCCGAGAGAAAAGGGCAGTGGTGTCGCTATTGTTGATGGCGGCTATTGTGACAGGTCCTGCGATGCCGTCTGCTTTCACTCCGATCACAGCCTGTGCCTTGCGTATGGTGCCTGTCCCTGATGCCCAAACCCAGTCAACGAGCATATTCGCGATTCCCTGATTGATTATGCTGTCGGCCTGCCATTTGTCCCAGTACATGGTTTTCAGGATTTCTATCCATTCGCCGAGAGTAATGTCGCGGAGTTGTTCCGGTGATGGAGGGGGGAGGCCTCTCTTTTTCCTGTAGGTGGTGTAGGCGGCTATCGTAACGTCTATCATGGTGGCTCCGCCCGGATCGTCGGGGTCATCGCTCCATCCGGATTTCCGTGCTTTCTCAAACTGTAGATGGATGGGAAGACACAGGTCGTCGCCATGTAGCCCTGCCGCGAAGTGGAAGATGAACGGGATGAGGGTTTCAAATTTTGCCATAACTTGATGAATTATAGTGAATGACTGATGAAAAATGTGCATTTTATGACCCGATGTCCGGGGAATGCACGGTTCTTTCATGCGTTGTCGATGATTGACTCTCCAAAGTTATGACAGAACTCGATTCCACAGTTGTTATTCCGCAAAACTGTCTTGCAGTCCTCATGAATGACAAAGCGGCTCAGACAGTGATGCCTGAGCCGCTTTGTCAT
This sequence comes from Muribaculaceae bacterium, assembly GCA_029058745.1. Classification (GTDB taxonomy): domain Bacteria; phylum Bacteroidota; class Bacteroidia; order Bacteroidales; family Muribaculaceae; genus Lepagella. The sequence continues at coordinate 73,254 of JAIDXM010000103.1, read as the reverse complement.
TATTATAACTTTAGTATAAAATACTTTTCAGATACTTCTGTCGGTTGTATTCTGCCGACAAAAGTATGTCTTTCATAACGCTTACGGGCTTGTAATAGTGCCTCGTCAGGCCTTGAATGCCTCTATTGCAGCCTTCACGGCGGCAATCTTCTCAAGGGCATCGCTCTCCTTCTTTCTTTCCAGGGCCACAACCTGCTCCGGTGCGTTAGCCACGAATTTCTCGTTGGCAAGTTTCTTGCGCACTCCTGCGAGGAATTTCTCATGATACTCAAGGTCGGCCTCAAGTTTCTTGATTTCCTCCTCCACGTTGATGTTTGCCGCCACAGGAATGCTGTATTCAGTGGAGGCGGCGATAAATGAAGCGGCGGCAGCCGGCTTCTCGCTAACCTCGCGGATGTCGGAAAGGTTGCCCATCTTCACAAGAATGCTGTCGAGCATACCGTCATGCGGCCCTTTGATGAGAAGCTCAAGAGCTTCACGTTGTGGAATCTGTTTCTGCTTGCGCACAGTGCGGATTCCGGCTATCACTTCCTTAAGATGGTCGAACCTTGAGATGATTTGCTCATCGAAAGAGTCGGCTGTGGGAAGTTGGGCGGTCATGATGCTTTCTCCTTCCTTACGCTCGTATAAGTGTTGCCAGAGCTCCTCTGTGATAAAAGGCATGAAGGGGTGGAGAAGGCGCAAAAGAGTGTCGAAGAAACGGAGTGTCGCCTCATATGTGGCGCTATCCATCGGAGACCCGTATGCGGGCTTCACCACTTCCAGATACCATGACGAGAACTCGTCCCAGAAGAGTTTATAGATTGCCATGAGGGCTTCCGATATGCGGAATTTACCCATTAGGTCTTCCACTTCGATCAGGGTGCGGTTCATCTCTGCCTCAAACCATTCGATACCTCTCTTTGCTGCTTCAGGCTGAGGAATCCCGGCATCCACCTGCCATCCTTTCACAAGACGGAAGGCATTCCATATCTTGTTGCAGAAATTGCGTCCCTGTTCACAGAGGGAGTCATCATACATGATGTCGTGGCCTGCGGGTGCCGCGAGCATGATACCCATGCGGACACCGTCGGCACCGAATTTGTCGATGAGTTCGAGCGGGTCGGGGGAGTTGCCGAGCGATTTCGACATCTTGCGTCCGATTTTATCGCGTACGATACCTGTGAAATAAACGTTGCTGAAAGGCTTGTCGCCGCAGAAGGCATACCCGGCGATAATCATACGCGCCACCCAGAAGAAGATGATGTCCGGACCAGTCACAAGGTCGGTGGTGGGGTAGTAGTATTTGAATTCCTCATTGTCGGGGTCGAGGATACCGTTGAAAAGCGAGATAGGCCACAGCCAAGAGGAGAACCAGGTGTCGAGACAGTCCGGGTCACGCTTGAGGTCGGCGAGCGTTAGTCCGGGGTTGCCAGACTTCTCGATAGCCTTTACGAGGGCTTCCTCTTCTGTCTCAGCCACCACGTAGCCCCCGTTGGGGAGATACCAGGCAGGTATCTGATGACCCCACCACAACTGGCGGGATATACACCAGTCCTTGATGTTGGTCATCCAGTAGCGGTAGGTGTTCTTGTATTTTGCGGGCACGAACTTGATATAGTCGGTCTCCACGGCTTCAAGGGCGGGAACCGCGAGGTCTTGCATCTTCACAAACCACTGCATGGATAGCTTTGGCTCGATGACTGCGTCAGTACGCTCGGAATGGCCCACCTTGTTGACATAGTCTTCAACTTTCTCAACAAGTCCTGCCTTTTCGAGATCGGCCATAATCTGCTTGCGCACATCGAAACGGTCCATGCCCACATACATGCCGCCGGCTTCGGAGATGGTGCCGTTGTCGTTGAAGATGTCAATGGTTTCAAGTCCGTATTTGTCGCCAAGCATATAGTCGTTCACATCGTGGGCGGGTGTCACCTTCAGGCATCCTGTGCCGAAGTCCATCTCCACATAGTCGTCCATGATGATAGGCACTGACCTGCCCACCATCGGGACAATTACCCGTTTCCCCTTGAGCCAGGAGTAGCGTTCATCGTTGGGATTGACGCATACTGCGGTGTCTCCGAGTATTGTCTCCGGGCGTGTCGTGGCCACGATGATATATTTCCCCTCTTCACCTTCCACCATATAACGGAGATAGAAGAGCTTGCTCTGTTCCTCTTTATAAATCACCTCCTCGTCGGAGAGGGCGGTGAGGGCTTTGGGATCCCAGTTTACCATGCGCACACCACGGTAGATGAGACCTCTGTTGTAGAGGTCGCAGAACACCCTCATAACGCTTTTCGAACGAACTTCGTCCATCGTGAATGCTGTGCGGTCCCAGTCGCAGGAGGCTCCGAGTTTACGGAGTTGCTGGAGGATTATGCCGCCATATTTGTGGGTCCAGTCCCAGGCGTGTGTGAGAAATTCCTCACGGGAGAGATCGGTTTTCTTTATACCATCTTGAGCGAGTTTCGCCACAACCTTCGCCTCGGTGGAAATCGCCGCGTGGTCGGTGCCAGGCACCCAAAGCGCATTCTTACCCTGCATGCGTGCGCGACGCACGAGGATATCCTGGATTGTATTGTTGAGCATGTGTCCCATGTGGAGCACTCCTGTCACGTTGGGCGGAGGGATTACGATGCAGAACGGTTCTCGGTTGTCCGGCTCCGAATGAAACAATCCATGTTCCATCCAATAGGCATACCATTTGTCTTCAACCTCAGAGGGGTTGTATTTAGTAGCTAATTCGCTCATGATACAGTATATACTTTTGTTATTCTGATGCAAAATTACAAAATAAAATCAAAACCGCAAAGAGCCGGACAAAGGCGTTTTTAGGTTGCTGTGCCCCCATAGTAAATGATGGCTTCTTCCGGCTTGCGACTTATGGCAGTTCGTCTGTAGAGTTGTGGGGCTGTTTCCTCGTCAGGAATTCAGGATAGCCGTTTTTTCGCTCAGGCGAAAGAGGCGGTAACTGCACTTTCTGCATGTCGCGGTTTCTCCGGGATATGGAATCAGAATTTGAGAAATTCATAGCCAGGCTCAAGATGATGTTGATAAAAAACAAACATTTTAAAAATTTTTGACATTTGTTGATGGTAGATTATGAATAATGATGTATATTTGCATATTTTAATCAAATAAAACAATGAGTGGAAACAGAATTATTACAATAATAGCTCTTCTTTGCGTCGTTCTCGGTGCGAGTGCGAAGAAGAAACCGCAATATCCCCGTGCTGAAATCAAGGTCAGCTACAATTATCATCATCTTGCTCTACGAAATGATGGAGAGGTCATTACAAGTGATTATGTTTATATGTTGCTTGCCAATTCAGAGAACTCGAAGTATTATAACCACAATAATGAATACATCGATTCGCTCGATTCCACTCCGCAAGGACGCAAATTGCATGATCAGCTTATAACCATAGGACTTGATCAATATCGTAAAACCGGAGACAGCTCAGCCGTTCCACACAAAAAGGGGGAAGTTTATGTTTTCAAATCGCTTACAGATGGCGTCACAACTGTTTACGACACATACGGCCTCGGCGAACAGGGCTATTATAACGAGTCTTTTGCAGAAATCGAATGGGCGGTTTCCGATTCTACGAAAAACATTCTTGGCTATGAGTGTATCATGGCAGAAACGGACTATCATGGCCGCCATTGGACTGCTTGGTTCGCTCCTGAAATCCCGCTGTCGGATGGGCCGTGGAAACTTTGCGGTTTGCCGGGATTGATACTCGAAGCAGCAGATTCTTCCGGACAGCATTGTTTCACTGCTACCGGAATAGAAAACAGCAATCAGGTAATGTATCCCATATATCAGCCCGGAAAGTATGATAAGATGAACAGGATTGATATGCTCAAGGCTTATGCTGCATATCGTAAAGGATCAGCAGCTTATTCAAGAGCCATGATAATGGACACGCCCGATGGCAGCAAGGTGGAAATGGATGCTCCCAAACAACCTAAGGCCAACACACAAAACATCGACTTTCTCGAAACAGATTATCATTGATTATGAAAAGAACCCTCACATACCTATTTTGTACGGGTGCTGCGTTCGTGGCATTTGCTGAGTCTCCGCGCGCTTTCCTCAAGGCGGAGTATGAATCCATGTCGAAAACCATCAACACAAATACAGGTGACACCATCACCAACAATAGGGATTTTGTGTTGAGAATAGGGCAAGGCCAGTCTTTCTATTTTGACCCGCAGACCAACCGCATAGACTCTCTTGAAAATGACCCGCAAGGAAAGATGATGCTTAAACAGGCTGACGATGCTGCGTTACAGAAAGCCATTGCCGACATGAACGCCGGTCGAGGGGGAACGTGGTTTGAGCACCGTGAAAAGATGGGTATTAACCGTGGCAGCCGCTACAAGAACATGAAGAATTTTGAGTTACGGACTATTACAGTCTGGGACTCGCAGATGGGCGACCGCTATCGTTATCCGGTGGAGATGGAAGATTTGCAATGGGAGCTTATGGACTCTACCAAGATGGTGCTGGATTATGAGTGTCAGCTTGCCGCTGCAGAATATCACGGGCGGAAATGGTATGCGTGGTTTGCTCCGGAAATCCCCGTACAGGATGGACCGTGGCAGCTGTGCGGTCTCCCCGGACTTATAATGGAGGCTATTACTGCCGATGGCGAATATGGATTCACTATTAAAGGGATTCAGCACTGCGACGAACCACTCGGAGATCCTTATGAAAACCCTGATAAGATTTTCAAGTCCACACGCATAGCTGTCCTACGCATGAAGGATTATGGGAACCGCAACCGTGCCGCCCAAATTAGTGCTATGACCGGAGGGAAAGTAAATATACAACAGACAGAATACAAGGAGAATATCGACTATATTGAAACCGATTATCACGAATGAACCGTCTTATCACATATATGCTTTCCCTGTTTGTTGCGGTATGTGCCGTGGCACAGGTCAATGTGTCGGGTACTGTCCTTGACAAGGATAGCAATGAGCCGCTGACCGGGGCTTCTGTTATAGTCAAGGGTGCGGACGGCAAGATAAAGAAATATGCCACATCCAAAGCCGACGGCGGTTTCGCCATGTCGCTGCCATCGATTGCCGGCTGCCGGTTGGAAGTGTCGATGATGAGCTTCGCCAAGAAGTCGATTCCTCTTGACAGCGTTTCTTTTCCGCTTACCGTTCAGCTCGAACCTGGTTCTACATTGCTTAAAGAGGTGACAGTCAAGTCTGACCGTATCCGTGAGCAAGGAGATACCATAACTTATAATGTCGGTAGTTTTGCACAACAGCAAGACCGCTCGATTGGCGATGTACTGAAGCGTATGCCGGGAATCAACGTGGAAAGCTCCGGCAAGATACAGTATCAGGGAGAGGACATCAACAAGTTCTATATCGAAGGCTCCGACCTGCTTGGCGGTAAATACGGCATTGCCACCAACGGCATAAGCCATGAGGATGTGGGGGCGGTCGAGGTGATGGAGAACCATCAGCCGATGCAGGTGCTGTCGGGCATATCATTCTCCGACAAGGCGGCTATCAACCTCAAACTGAAAAACAAGGCAAAGGCAACGTGGAGTTTCCACGGCGACGCCGGAGGCGGCTATTCATGGCAACCCGACGGCGCGATATGGGATGGCGAGCTTTTTGCAATGGCAGTAATGCCCAATTTCCAGAATATAACGACTTTCAAGACTAACAACATCGGAGAAGACCTCTCGGCTCAGGCAACAGATTTCTTTGCCTCCCGACGGGGTACCGACCTGAGCCGATATGTCGGCGTGTCGCTCCCCGGTGTGCCAAACCTGAGCCGGAAACGCACGCTGTTCAACCGCTCCGCACTTGTTTCGACCAACGCGCTTTGGAAACTCGGTCGCGGCGAGTTCAAGACACAGATTGACTATTCATTCAACCGTGTAACAGCAGAGGCGGCAAATGTGACGACATATTTTCTGGATGGACTTGGCGGACGCGACATGTCGCGTCCCTACGGGGACGGTGGAAACCGGGTTATTGTCGAAAATCGCAACGGCGTTGATCGCTCACACTCGCTGTCAGGGAAATTCATCTATGAGCTGAACCAAAAGACTGCGTTCATCAACAACACCCTGAAAACCAATATCGACTGGGATGACGTGCGTCTCGGCGTCACAGGTTCACTGCCAAACGATCAGACGGCATCGCTTCCTGACTACTATGTCGGCAATGATTTCAAACTTATAAAGCGATTCAACGGTAAACATCTCGTAACCTTCATTAGCAAGAATGAATGGGAGTCACTGCCGCAGACGCTTTCCGTGTCGATGAATGAGGCATTTATGCGTCAGTATGTCAAAGACCATGCGTTTCACACCCACGAGAGTGCCGCATACGCTTTCTCCGTCAAAGGTATAACAATCAGTCTTGAAGGAGGTGTAAAAGGTTATTTTCGCTCCCTTAATACAGAATTACCCGATATGCCTGAGGAAATACCCGGAGAAACAACGAATGTGCTGAACACAAACTATCTCACCGTTTATGCCACCCCAAAATTTGAGTATTGGGTAAAACGTGTTAACATCTCGCTCAATGCTCCCGTCAGTTTCGCCCATTATACCTTCGACAAGGCACTTGCCAACCGCAGCGAGATCTATTTCTCTCCCTCTCTGAGCATGAACTGGAAACCCAACAACCGTTTCTCGATGAGCGTGAGCGGTGGCACCGGACGTTCGCCGATGGATCTCAACATGATTCAGCCCGGATATGTGATGACCGACTACCGCTCGTTCCGTCGCGGTGTGGATGACTTCTATAATTCATCCTCCCAACGGGTATCAGGCAGACTATCCTACAAACACACCCGTCGTGGAATATTCGCAAACGCGATGGTGTTGCAGTCATGGAGCCACCGACCTTACACCTTAGCTCAACAGCTTTATGGCGACTATGTGGTTTATTCCTACACTGATGCCAAAAGCAACGGGCAGATGCTGATGGCAAACGGCAATATCGGCAAGACTCTTGACTTCATGCGAGGCAGCGCCAATATAAACGGTTCGTTCAGCCGCAATGAGTCGCACCTGATTTCAGAGAATACCAATGTCAACTCGGTAGGCACTTCGTGGTCTGTAGGCGCAAAAATCAACGGTGCGCCCCTCCGTTGGTTCAGTTTCGACTATCGTTTCGAGTGGGCATCGAGCCGTATGTCCATGAACGATATTAACGCCTCGTGGCTCGGCAATATGGAGAACGAGCTTCTTCTCAATATCATGCCACACAAGAAATGGGAATGGCACATCAGCGGAGAACATTACCGCAACGAACTTACCGATAATCAGTTCAAAAACGTGTTCCTGCTCGACACAAAGCTAATCTTCAAACTCAACAAGCGACTGGAGCTGTCTGCCTCGTTGAGCAATATTTTCAATCAGCGCACCTACAATTACACAACATACAATCAGCTCACCTCCTTCGAGAGCCAGCGTTGGCTCCGTGGCCGCGAGCTGTTAATCTCAATATCCCTCAGAAAATGAACAGACTAATCACATCAATCATCATGTGCTTTGTAGCGATACCTGCAATGGCACAGAACAACGTGGCAGTAGAATACGATGTTACAACTCATGATTCTGATTCCGGGGAACCGTATACTCAAAAAATGACATTTGTAGCCAATCCGGAAAAATCACTTTATTTCAACAAAATGAGCCTTTATGTCGATTCCTGCAACTCTACGCCCGAGGGAAAAGCCAAGCTTCGCGAAATTCAATTGAAAGCATGGCGTGTTGTCCAGCCAGACGGAACAGTTACCTACGACGGCCGTAAACTTGGTTTAGCTCCTGAAAAGAAGATTTTTTTATATGTCGCCAAGGAGTCAGAGCAAGGAAAGCTGTCGGTCTATGATTTCAAAGCAGGTGAATTATGGCGTTATGAAGAACCTTTGTCTGAAATAAAGTGGACCATAATTGAAGATTCGACTAAGAATATTCTCGGTTTTGAATGTATCATGGCACAGACTGACTATCATGGCAGGACTTGGAAGGCCTGGTTTTCTCCAGAAATTCCAGTTCATGACGGACCTTGGAAACTTCACGGACTGCCGGGTTTGATTCTCGGTGCAAATTCCGATGATCTATTTATAATAGAAGCCAAAGAGGTCGGTTCCACTAAACAGGAGGTTCCCGAAGCCTATTCGGTAAATAATTACTCAAAGGGAGAACGGAAAAAGATTCTTGCAGATCATGAGCATTATATAAACAACTTAGAGAGCATAATGGCCGCCCAAGGGATAAAAATAAATGGAGACGGCACTCCCGCAAATCTCCCGAAATATGATCGCCTGCGGAAATCCTGGGAAACCGATTATTAAAATCATTATGAAACAGATACTCACATCAATCATCGTGTGCTTTGCGGCGATACCTGCAATGGCACAGAACAAGGCTGACATCGAAGTGAGCTATAGATATTCCCATCCTGTGCAGACGATGAGAAGCGCAGAGCCGGATGTGACCAATCAATACATTCTTCTTACGGACGGGAGCCGGTCAAAGTTCTATTCTCCGAAAACAGAATTTATCGACTCTATTGAATCCACTCCCGAAGGGTTTGAAAAGTTCAATACTTTCAAAAGGATATGCTACGAAAAGAAGCAGTCAGACCAGATTCCGAGGGTTGACGGGTCATTCTACATCACCAAATCCAAAAGTGATGACAATATGCTGACTTACGACATTGCGAGTGCCACAAAATTCCGATGGGAGGAACAGGTGCCGCATATCGAATGGAATGTGACGGACTCCACAATGAACTTATTAGGCTATGAGTGTTTCATGGCAATTGCCGATTATCACGGACGTGAATGGACTGTATGGTTTGCTCCCGAGATACCGGTAAGTGATGGTCCGTGGAAGCTCTGCGGACTTCCGGGAATTATTTTGCAGGCTGAGTGCGATGGAGGACAATACCGCTTTGTCGCTGACGGCATACAGCAGGCGCGGAATCCGGAATACCGGATATACGGTAAGGAGAAATGGGAACCAATCAAGCGTGAGGAATTTTGGCAGTTGCGCAGAGAATGTCTCGACAATCCCTCACGAAACAGTAGAACGGGAGGCAATATTGTTGTCTATAAAGGGATAACTTATACAAAATATCTTCCAAAAGAAGTCGTTGATTATATCGAGACAGATTATTGATAACATTATGAAACGGATACTCACATCAATCATCGTGTGTTTTGCGGCGATACCTGCAATGACACAGAACAAGGCTGACATTGAGGTCAGTTATTCTGAAATCTCCTTCTATGAAAACGGAGTAGAGAGAGGCAACAAATATCATCTTCTTGCAAATGCGGGACAGTCAAAATTCTTTAATCCACGTTCCGAAGAGATTGATTCGTTGACATCGACTCCCGAAGGGCTCGCAAACTTCAAAAAAACGCAGGAGGCGGCTTTGCAGGCAATGCTTGCGCAAGGCTCGATAGACGTGAACAAACTGCCCCGGAAGAAGGAGACGTTATACGTAGTGAAGTCAGCGGCTGATTCCACCATCACTGTCTATGATATGATTGGCACTGACGAGCCTGTATATTACACGGAACCTTACTCGGAAATGGTTTGGGAAATCGGAGACAGCACCAAAACCATACTCGGCTACGAGTGCATCCAGGCGGATACTGATTATCATGGCCGTCATTGGACTGCATGGTTCACTCCAGACATCCCGATTCAGGATGGACCTTGGAAATTCCACGGTCTTCCGGGGTTGGTTCTTGAGGTCGGAACAGGCGAAGGTGGCCATGGTTACGTTGCTGACGGAATTGAAAAATCCGATAAGGTAATAACCGGTGTATATAGAGCCGACACTTATGAGAAACGTGACCGGAAGGAAATATTAAGGGAGAAGAGGGCTATTCTCGACAATCCTATGGGGCATCTTAACTCTAAGGGAATAAAGGTCAAGGTATCACCTGAAACCTTGTCAAAGGTGTCGAAAGGAGGAGATTTTATAGAAACGGATTACCGTTGATTTAATCGCTGCGAAATCATTTACCCGGATAATGCAAGTGTGAGTAATCCAAATCTCCAAAGCTCAACTGTAGGATTCATCTCCCACACCATAACGGAATGACAGCGCTGTCATTCCGTTATGGTGTGGGAGATGTTCACTTTGTAGCCGGTGCTTCCGAAGCGGTCGCCGTTTTTCTTATACCATACAGGCATTATCCCTTCGTTTTCCACCACAAGCGTGTAGTCGCCTTCCGGGAGTATCCTGCTCATGTATCTGGACGATTCAGAAGGAACCTTACTGTAGAAATCCACAAGAGAATTGCTTATCTCATTGCCATTTCGGTCAATGATTCTCACCCTGGCATAGCCGCTTATATTGTCGGTGTTCCCGAATATGGTGATTCTTTCCCCGTGGAACGGTATCCTGATAGATTCCCCTTTCTTGTCGGAAGTCCAGTCATGGTGTCTTACATACCCTTTTATTTCAGACTCTTTGATACTTTCTGTGTTCCAGCGCTCCCAATATTCTGGGATTGAAAGTTTGGTGCCTTCCGTGGTCATCGGTAGCCATACGTAGGTGGCGGCAGATGCCTGGTGGGGGTAGCTCCATCTGTCGCCCATATACATCGGGACTGTATCATCGCCATGCCTGAGTGGGAATACAAATGTGCATTGGGAATTATACGTGAGCGACCCTTCCGGACAGAAGAGTCCCTGCTTTTCCCATGATCCGCGGATGTCGGTGGATGTGAAATAGTAGTTGTCGTTACGTTCCCAGCTTGTGAGGTTGGAGGTGAGAAGATAATAGATGCCGTCTTTCTTGAACATGGCCGGAGATTCCCCCATGCCTTTGATGTCGGCGCTCTTCTCAACTATTGAACGATAGTCGTCACTTAGTTTATAGATGGGTCCGTGATGGATAAGAAGGTACCCTGAGCCGTCTTCATCCTGGAATGTACCCATATCCCACTTCTTGATTGGTTTGCCTTCATATTCGATGGTGCCCAGGAGTCGGTAGTCTCCGTTTATGCTGTCGCTGACCGCGATGCCGATATGCGGGTCGGAATATTTCATGTTGTCGGCATGCATAAGCATGACGTATTCACCGGTTTTCGGACATCGCATCACCTTCACACGCTCTCCGACACGGTCAGGCCCAAGGATGCCGTCTGGCTGAACGGGAAGTACAACCCGCTCGAATTTCCAGTTGACGAGGTCGGTTGAGGAATAGCAACCGAACCCCGGAAAGGCATTGCTCTCGTCAGATTTATACTCACCGAATAGCCAGTACTTGCCTCCATCCTCCACTATACACGCGCCATGCGCGTTGACGATATTGCCATCGGTGTCGAACCAAGGCACGCCGTTCACGATATCCCGGTTCGAATCGTCGGCAAAGGAAATGGAATATGCCACACATAATAGCATGGAGACAAGGAATTTTGGTTTATTTCGTTTCATATTTTAGATATGTGATATGTGTTTGCCATTAGATAAATGCTATATTCTAAAAACGTGTATTATAATAATATATTGTTTAGTCTTGTTTGTCTCCTGTCGCTATGGCTTGGATAAAGCATGTCCCCCGTTTCGTTATCCTGTCGTGTCCGTCACTGTTGAGGTGGGCAGAGTCGTTTATACCTTGATTTTGGAAATACAATTTCCTGAAATAAGGGTCATTTACTCTGATATCTCCTGCCTTTTCCGCATTGAATATACTAAACCCGTGTCGTTGGCAAGCATCTTTTATCCCTGTTATGACTTCATCAAATCCTGGTCTGTCAACTTTCCAAGGCATCACGAATCCTATGGCGGTTTCAGGATACTTTTTTTTCAGTCCCTTACATAGTTTTTCAATTGATTTATGGAATTCCTTCTCTCCATTTTCATGTGCCACAAACCAGGCATCATTATGGCCTGCAATTACAAGAAGCACATCCACGGAGTCTGGAAGCTCACGATAACGTTGAGCCATTGCTTTCCCAAAACCGCTTTTCGTACGGTCAACAGAAATAGCATTGCCATTTATGCCATGATTGATATATCTCATACCTAAGTTTGCGGCCGCCTTTGCATGCCATGTCTCATTGATGGGACACAAATGGTTTTTTACATAGCTGTCGCCGAAAACACATAGTACTTTCCCTTTGAGTTTATCGGTAATACCAGGGTTATCGAGTATTAGGATTTTATCAATTAAAACGCCTTCGGTTAATGCCTCGATTCGGAGAATGTTTGTAAGCCCTGCATTGATTTGGAAGGTCACACGTTTCACCGCATGGTTCTCAAGCACGTTTTCTTTCCATTCCTCACTTCTGCCGGATGTACGGTAGTCTATGTTTTGAGTGTTGGATGAATTTACCGATACATTCACAGATATTCCGTCATCTTCTACTGGATGGGATGGAAGAAGATGTAGTTCTACGGTTATTGAGTCGGTATCTAACGTAGGCAATTCATAAGAGATTGTTTTCCCTTTCTCAAGACCTGCCATTTTACCGGAACTTCCGATGAGGTCATGGATGATGAAATCTCCAGTTCCCTCAGTGGCGGCAATGTTTAATATGTGGCTGTCTGAAACTCGGATAGGTGTAGATGGCCTTGAGTTCCGGTCTGCTCGTTCAAATACAGGGAGTTTACGAGGCTTGAAGTCCATCATATGGTTCCATTTGCCATTATTGTCGATTCCATTGTTATAGACTGCAGTCAGCGCCACGATACTGTCGTATGCCACATCGCAGGCATCCCAATCGCCTTTCCCGTTTCGGGCGAGAGTAGCGCCGAGCGTCTTGAAATTCATCTGGCAGGATGCCTGTACAGGATATTTTACGAGTTGGAAATAAGTGTCTCTCCTGTCAGGGGCAATCTCCATTCCGATTGATTCCACTGCGTCTGAGATTGCTTTATAGTCATCGAGCCGTCGCATTATCCGTCGTTCTGTCCATGGGAGGTCTTTCACAATACGGGCGGAAGGATTGTTCCATTCCTCTTCGCGGGTGTTGCCCATGAATTCTGGTTTACGGATAAATGCGAGTCTGTATTGTTCCTCCATAACCGGGAATATCTTTTTTCCGGCTTTTTCACCGAATTCCCGATTCAGGAATGCATTCAGATGAGCTTTAACCCCTTTTTCAGCAACATCGTCTATATTCCACGCCATATCCAGGAACAGTTCAATCTGATATTCCGCAGGTTTGATATCGCCCACATTGAGCATCCATATTTTTTGTATTCCTTTGTCGTAAGCGAGCTTCATTTGCTGGAATAGGAGTCCGGGTGAGAATGTGCCCAGCCATAGATAGTCATGTGGTCTGCCCCAGTAGGAGACGTGATAGTAAACACCGTTGCCTCCCGCACGCGAGCGTTCCGAGTCTGAAGGGAAATGACGTATGTATCCGTAGTTGTCGTCACACCACATCAGTGTCACGTCTTCTGGCACTTCAAGTCCGGCGTTATATATGTCAAGAACCTCTTTATATGGTATAAAAACCTGTGGCACCTTGGACACATCCTTATTCACGTATTTTGAAAGCAATTCCCTTTGGTCGTGGAACGCCTTTGTCAGTACCGTTTTCTGGTCTTTTATGGTTTTGGCTCCGTTCATTGCTCCGTCATGCACCCCGCGCATTCCGATTGTGTAAAGGATTTCCTGTCCTGCCACATCCTTCACACGTTTTTCCCAGAACTTGTAAACCTCATTACTGTTGTTCACATAGTCGTAGTCACCGTTGCCACGTCTCGACCATTCTCCGGCGGTGTTGCATGCCATCGGTTCACAGTGAGAGCCTCCGGTATATATTCCATACTTCTCTGCAATTTCTCGATTTCCGTCTGTCATGAAGAAGGGGATTGTGCACTCATGCATGGCAGGCCAGTATGTGTTTCCCCTAAGGCGCAGGAGCAACTCGAAAATACGGGCGTTCGTGTTTGGCCCGATTCGTCCTTTGTCGCCACCCGGCTCATAGTTGTTGCCGCTCCAGGGCATAAGTCCCCAGTCTTCATCATTGATGAAGATGCCACGGAATTCGACTGAAGGATGCTGTTGTGTGACTATACCTTGCGGAAGCTCGAAACTTTTGATTTTACGAGGAGTCGCGTCGGCCCACCACTCCCATGGCGACACTCCGAGAAGTCGGCTCAGCTCAAGAATCCCATACGCCACGCCGTGGCTGTCGTGCCCTGTGATCAGAAGTCTGCCATTGTCATCGACTTCCAACCTGAATCCTTGAATCTCTTTTACAAGCAGCGGGTCCTCCTTCACGATTATGCTTGATTCTGCCCGCGCTTTCTGTTGAATAGAACCGTCAAGCACATTACTTATGTCATTGTTCAGGATATCGAGAGCTGTGTATGCTACAGGTTTCAGATTTTGGGGAATGTTTATCCCTGTCTTTTCGCCTGAGACTATTCTGAAAGTCGCGGCCTGGCTATGTAGCATCGGCAATGCAATCAGAATCAGTGATAAAATTAATTTCATCATATATTGTTTGGGTGGTGATTGGTTACAATGTGGATATGTGAAAACTGCCTGTCCTGTTTGATGGGAGGGACAGGCAGTTTCCAATTTACCTAAAATGCTTTCTTACCTTATGATTGTGGATTTGGTCTTGTCATTGCAAAGCCGGAAGATCCGGAACTGTAGGCCAATATGGATTCTGGTAAAGTGGCGACAGTTCAACTGAGCTATAGTCAGACGATGTAAGCTGGAACTGGCGGATTGGCAACGGATTTAGATAATGTGCCATATGCCATGTATAGCCGTCGCGGAAGAGGTTGCCGGATTCCATGTTTTTCTGATATGGCCTCAGATATTCGCTGAGGGCCGGGCTTGACACTTTCGCGCTTGAAGAGCCGTTGTAGTCCTTTTCTGTGAAGCTATACCAAGACTGCATGGGTGTGTTCCAAAGATGGAATCCCTCTACATGATACCGTTCTGTTTTGAGTTGGTCGAGCGAACGCCAGCGTGTGAGGTCCATCCAACGGAGACCCTCGGCCATCAACTCACATCGACGTTCGCGACGTATGTTGTATAGGATAGGGTCGTTTAGGAGTATCCCTGCAGTATAGGCTCCCCAGTCGAGTTTCTCCTTAGAGATGTCGGTGGCGTTGATGGTTGTCATCGGGTCAGCTGCATCGCCCTGAAATCCCGCTTTCTCGCGTATTGTTCTCCAATATTCCAAGGTGTGTCCGGTGCCAAGTGTCCCGGTCAGCATGTACTGTGCCTCAATATAGTTCAACAGGGCTTCCGTGGCGCGGAAGGTGATGGATGCTGTCCATCCGATATGGTTTCCAGCCATGGCACGGTCAAATGTCCCTCCCTTGCGGATTGCATATCCTGTTGTGTACAGCTTGTCATCTGCTCCATTGGTGATGTCGGGATATTCCTCGTTTTCCACATACATGTCGCCTGTGCGGACTGACATATTCAGGAAACAATTCTTCTGTCCAGGTTCTTTAAGGAATATTACAAGTCGAGGGTCGCGATGGGCCTTCACCTCGGCAAGTGTGGCATCACTGAAGGAGTATCCATTATGTGAGGCATATATCGGTTTGCCATCTTCCATAAGGAAACTCTCCACCATACTTCTTGTCAGTCCACAGGCATAGTTGTTGCGTTGCACGGCAGTCTCCACTGCATTCTTTATTCCAAGAGGATTGCTGTATTCCCTCCAGAGCAAAACCTCTTTGAAACCGCTCATATCAGTATTCCCGAACAGTTTGAAATAAGGATTCTCCGGATCGGTTGCACTCTGAGGAATGACCCCTGTGTTTTGCGAGAGGCTTCCCTTGTATTTCTCTGCCACGGTTTCCGCAGCCATCGCGGCTTCGGCAAAGAAGAACTTGGCTTCATCATCCAGGCTTCCCGTAGGGAACTGATAGTCGGCGTTATAGTCTTTCGTTTTGCCTGGCCATCCTTCACCGTTGGGTACGAACGGCGTGTCCTTGAAGTTGGTGAGCCATGAGCCTTCGAAAAGGGCTACCCTTGATTTTACGAGGAGGGCAACATCTACAGAAATGCGTGTGTGCCTGTTCTCGAAATTCTCTGACATATATGAAATGGCTGTGTCGAGGTCTTTCAGGATGAATCTGGCAACCTCGTTGCGAGGCATACGCTTGTTGGCCTCCACAAGAATGGACTCATTGTCAGGAAGCGGTTCGGTCACAATGGGAAGGTCGCCCCACGTGCGGAGCATTGAGAAATAGCGGTAGGCCCGGAAGAAATAGAGTTCCCCGATATAGTGGCGGATATTCTTTTCATTTCCAGAAATCTCGTTGTTCTCATATCTTGACAGGATTGTCTTAAGTTGGTAGTTGAGGTCTCGGATGGCAGTCCATGACCAGTTGGAGTTGTCGAGTCCCACTTTCCATTGCCCGACGGCATATTTGCCGTCGCTGCCTCTGAATGCCTGATTGTCGGTGTTTCCGTCAGAGGAGAATGTGCCATACTGGCCTCCGTGGGAAGGCAGGAGGTCTGTATAGAACTTGTTGGCACACGCCTCAATCTGGTCTTCTGCCCGATAGTAGTCTTCAGGCACCACATAGGATGGAGGTTGTTTGTCAAGATAATCGTCGCAAGAGGCCATTGCTGCTCCCAAGATGATTAGGGATAGTAATTTATATTTAGATAAGATTTTCATTGTTATGTCTGGTTAAAGAGTTAGACTGAGTCCGAATGAGAGAGTTGACGATAAGGGGTATCCGTTGCCGTTCCAGCTTCCGATTGTCTCCGGGTCAAATTGTTTCGAGAGTTTTGTGACAGTGAAAAGGTTTTCACCGGAGAAGTAGAAGCGGAGTTTTTCCACTCCGAAAGATCTTGTCAGCTTGACCGGAAGGGTGTAGCCTACCTGGAGATTCTTCAGACGCATGTAGGCCGCGTTTTCGAGGTATCTTGTTTGTGTGGTCGTGTTTTTACTTCCGGTAGGACGGGGGAGCCATGCGTCTTTGTTTGCTTCCTGATAACCGTTTTTCACAGACCAGGTGTTTTCGTCGCGGAAATAGTCGTCCGTTCCCATTATGCCGGATGCGGCCCAGAGGTCGTTGATATATCCGAATGTGTATGTTCCTCCTTGCCAGAAGTCGCGCTTCATGACACCCTGGAGGAATACCCTTACATCGAAGCCTTTCCATGCGGCGTTTAAATCAAGACCGAAACGGAAACGAGGTGTGCTGTTGCCGATTACCCTTTTGTCGCCTGTGTCTCCGATAGTCTCGCTTCCTTTGCTGATTCGTCCGTCGCCGTCAAGGTCTTTATACATGATGTCACCGGCTTTCCAGTTGGTTCCAAGATGATTCTGACCTTGCAACGGGACGTCGGGCGCTTTCCCATGATATGCCTCATATGCGCGGTCGAGGGCTTCGAGGTGTGCCCGCATCTCTTCGTCGCTTCTCGCAATGTCGATTGTCTCATAGCCCCATATGTCATTGGTGTAGTGCCCTTCCATATAGGAGTAGATGTAATTTGTGGGGTTGTTGGGATAACGCAGGATTTTTGTCCTGGAATCGGAAAGGAGGAATTTGGCTGAGTAGGTCAGTCCGTTGGGAAGAGCGTCTCTCCATCCGACAGATAGTTCCCATCCGATTGCCCTGAGGTCTGTGTTGTTGGTTTTGGGTACGCTTGTGCCAAGGATTGAGGGAAGCGCCGGGGCTGCCCCGACCATATCTCTTGTAGTTCTATTGTAAAAATCGAACGAGCCTGTTAGTCTGTTGTTAAGTAATCCCCAGTCAAGACCGATGTTCCAGGTTTCCACTTTTTCCCAGGTAAGGCTTTCGGACACGAGCCCCGGAGCAGCTGCCGTGTTAGTCTTGTTGCCGTTCTGTAGCCATGTCCCGGAATTGGTGTTCACTGACATCGTCTGGTAGGTGTAATACCAGTTATTGGTGTTCTGGTTGCCGAGACTGCCGTATGATGCACGGAGTTTCAGCATATTGAGCCATGTGTTGTCTTGCATGAATTCCTCTTGAGCTATGTTCCATCCTGCAGATACTGAGGGGAACACTCTCCACTGTCTGCCAGTGCGGAAACGAGATGAGCCATCGGCACGGACGTTGGCTTCAAGAAGATAACGTCCTTTGTAATCATAGTTAAGGCGTCCGAAGAATCCGGCCACCGCCCATTCGTTTCTCTGTCCGTTGACACTGGGAGTGATAGGGCTTCCGTCCGGGCCGAGTCCGGTGGTCAGGTCAACTTCCGGCTTTGTGGCTATAAGTATTCCGTTGCGTTGCAAGCCGAAAATGGTCTGTTTCATGTTTTCTGCCTGGAAGCCGCCCATAATCATGAAGTTATGTGCTTCGTTGATTGAGATGGAATACTGTGAGCGTGCATTAAAGTTGTAGTAATTGTGTTTAGAGAAGTCTTCATGCACATTAGAGTTCGTACGGTGAACCACATATGGAGCGCCCCAAAGGTCATGGTTATAGAACGGCCTTGAATCCCAATGCCGGTTGGCTGACTTAACACGATAGCTGAAGTCAACGCTTGTGACCCAGTTCTTTATCGGTTCAATCCTAAGACCTGTCTGAATATAGAAATTGTCGGTCTGTTTTTTGTCTTCTCCGCCCTCGGCAAGTGCCGGAATTGATGTACCGTCGTTATAGATGTAATGTCCGTTGCGGTCGTATAGCGGAAGCACAGGCCATGCCTTGGAGGCCATATTGTTGTAGAGGTTGTCCGTGAGGTCTGCCGGGCGTTTGTAGTCTTCTCTTGTGAAACGCAGGTTAAGATTCAAAGATAGCCAGTTGGTGAGCTGTGAGTTGATTTTTGATGTGACTGTGAAGCGTTTCAGGTTCTCGTCTCCGATTTTTATAAGACCGTTGTTGCCATAGAAACTGCCGGATGCATAATAGTTGAATTTTTTTGTGCCTCCGGAGGCGCTGACATTATGTTCCTGAGAGAAATTCCAGTCTTTATATACCACATCATAGTAGTCAACATCGTCTGCTCCGGTCGAGAATCCTCCAAGCCATTGTCCGTTTTCACGTGCCTCGATGGCATATACGATTTCTCCATCGGAGGTCATTCTCTGGCCTGGAGCTATTGGAGTGGCATTATGCCAGGTTACGACCCTGTTCATGAAAGCCTCGTCAAAACGTGGACTCCCGCCATTGTTGGTGAGGATATCGTTAATCCATGACGCGAACATCACGGAGTTCATCATGTGCTTTTTGTTGATGGGTGTACTGAAACGGAAACTGTTGTTGTAGTTTATTTTTGTTTTTCCGTCGGTGCCTCCGGCTTTGGTCGTGATGAGAATTACGCCGAAAGGGGCGCGGGAACCATATATCGAGGATGCGGCGGCATCTTTAAGGACTGAGATATTGTCGATATCCTGAGGATTTATGCTGTTGAGGTCCCCTTCCATACCGTCGATGAGTATGAGAGGAGAGCCACTTGTGCCCTCGCCGATTGTTGTGCCGCCTCGCACGTTTATACTCGGGGTTTTCTCAAGGGAACCGCTGTTGATGTCTATGTTGAGGCCCGGCACGAGTCCTTGAAGAGCCTGGGTCGCGTTTGCCACGGGACGCTCGGCAAGCTCATCGGACGTGACTACACCAACGGCACCGGTAAGATTGACTTTCTTCTGTGTGCCGAATCCCACCACTACAAGCTCGTTGAGGTCTTGTGTGTTGTCATTAAGTGTAATGCTCATTGGGCTTGCCGCCACTTTCACTTCCTTGGTCTCACATCCTACGTATGAGATGATGAGTGTGGCGGAGGGGGATGCCTTGATTGAGAATTTGCCGTCGATGTCGGTAGATGTTCCAATGCTTGTCCCTTTGACTCTGACAGTGGCTCCGATGACTGGCTCCCCGGTGGAGTCGAATATTGTGCCATATGTGGTGTGTTCCCGTTGTCCGACATTTTCCAGGGGAGTCGCGTATGTACCCGATGCCAGACACACACCAGAGCCGGTCATGCTTCCTAAAGATAGGAGCATACATGCCGTCAGACGGCTGTTCCATGTGTGGTGATTGTTCATGGTTTTATTTTTTGTTGGTTTGAAAAAAATATCTGATGCAAAGTTACAATGGCTGCATGATTATATGTGTGACCGTGTAAATCATGATTCCGACCGATTCTTTCAAAGTGAACAAGGGTGGCTTGATGTGGATGTGGACACTGACCGATTCTTTCAGAATTATGACGGATTCTTTCTGTATTCTGTTGGGTATTAGTAAGAATGAGATTCGATGAGAAAAAAGTTGTAACTTTGCGGATATAATCCGGGTATCATGAGAAAAATATTATTGACGTATATGTGTCTTTTAGTTTCGGTTGTCGTCGCCGGGGCTTCGTGTGTGCCGCCATTCAGGCATATAGGACTGAAAGAGGGGCTATCGAACAGTTTTATACTCGACATGGCAGTCGATGGACAGGGCTTCATCTGGCTGGCTACGGAATCGGGATTGAATCGTATCGCAGGTGAGAATGTCACGGTGTTTAAAAAGGATAATTCAGGACTTGTGTCAGACAATCTGCGCTCAATATGTTATGTGGAAGATAGAAATGAACTTTGGATTAGCACAAGGCTTGATGGAATCAGCGTGTATAACTGTGGAACCGGAGTCTTCCGGTCGATCCGTAAGTCCGACGGTTTGTTGTCGGATGCAGTGATTGATGTCGCTATGTCGGCCGATGGAGGAATATGGATATTGCATTATCATGGAGGGTTGCAGTACGTCTCACCGGACGGGGATATCAGTACGATAGATGTGGTTATACCGGAATGGACGAAATGTTGCTTTGATGATGGAAATAACCATGTGTATGTGGGGCATAATTCAGTTGGCCTTTCGGTGGTGGATGTTGTGAAGAAGACTGTGAAACGTTATATGCACGATTCGAGCGACAGATACACACTCCCCAGCAACCTTGTAAGATGTGTGTATAAAGATTCCAAGGGAAATGTATGGATTGGGACGAATAACGGCTTGTCGAGATTCGATCCGGTCAGGGAGGTTTTTTATAATTATGGTGGGAGGCTTGCCGGCGACAATGTCATGTCGATAATGGAAAGTGAAGATGGCTTTCTTTGGGTGTCATCAGATCCTGGAGGCATTAGCAGGATAGAGATTTCAGGATATAGAGGTTTTCCGGGTGAGGATATCGTGGTTGATAGAATCACGATGGAGAACAGTCCACTTTCTTCACCGAATACAAGAGCGGTGATAGAGGATGGATATCGCAACAAGTGGATAGCCAATTATTCTACAGGAGTGGATTTTATCCCTGGACAGCTTCCGGCATTCCGTGCGTTGCCGTGTTCTGGAGAAGATGGGATAGGAAGCCTGAAAAGTAAGGTTTATGGCGTTGCTGTATCGTCAGACGGGAGCCTTTGGTTTGGAGGAGAGGGAGTTCTGTCAAAATATGAATTGGGGAAGGGGATAGACAGCTATGATGTCTATCTTCGTAAAGGGCGCAGGAAGTCTGTTGTGAGAACTGTAAGACAGGATAGCCGAGGAAAGGTATGGTTGGGTACTTTTGACTCTGGAGCACAGTTGTTTGATCCCGAAACAGGGATGTCTGAATTCGTTGACTTGGGAGAGGATTATCTTGATGTGTGGGCATTTTGTGAGGATGCGAGGGGAAGGATGTGGATAGGGACGGAAAACGGGGTGTTTTTCTGGCATGACGGCATTGTTGAGAAAGGGGACAGTGTCAATTACAGACTAAGTGGAGGTGTTGTAGCGTCTATCATGAGAGACAGCAATGGCAGAATGTGGGTTGGAATGTTGGGAGGGGGAGTTGATGTTTTTGAGGAGGATGGGAATTATAGCCATAATGTCAGAGGACTTCCTTCTTCAGAAATCAACCATATCATAGAAGACTCAAATGAGGATGTATGGATAGCCACTTATGATGGAGTGGTCAAAGTGTCGGGAGATTCAGTTGTGGTCTATGGATGGGGCGACGGATTGACAGATACCCATATACGAGGACTTGCCGAAGACCGGTTTGGCAATCTTTGGATGAGCACTTATAGCGGCATATCATGTCTTGACAAAAGTTCGGGCACTATACATAACTATGATTTCAATGATGGAGTCCCTATGGGAGGGTTCGTGGAGGGATCGGCGGCTGTGCTTCCTGACGGGGCGATATGTTTCGGGTCTCCAGAGGGGGTGTGTATGTTTAATCCGCATTCTTTAAAGGAGTTGTCGCCGGTTTCTCCGATAGAAGTGATAGATGTGGCTCGTCTTGAGTATGATTCATTCAAGGTGTCGTTCTCTGTACGTAATTTTGCACAGGTCGGCAACGTGGAGTATGCATATATGCTTGAGGGTATAGATGAAAAGTGGCATTCTACGGAAGGGGAGAGCTATGTGCTTGCCCGGAATCTGCCTCCTGGAAAATATGTGTTGCATTTGAATGTCAAGGACAAGAATGGAGGATGGGACAAGGCTGGTATAATATCCATACCGTTGGAGGTGGAGCCGAAGTTATGGCAGACATGGTGGGCAAAACTATTATATATTTTATTGTTCGCGGGATGTGTCGCTGTTATAGTACATGCTTATAACAGGCATTTGTTTCTGAAAAAGAGTCTGAAGTTGCGTCAGGAGTCGCTGGAGATTGAGAAGAGACGGCGACGTGATGAGCAGGAACTCAATAATGAGAGACTCGGTTTTTACACCAACATTGCCCATGAACTCAGGACTCCCCTTACTCTTATTGTAGGTCCTCTTGAGGATCTCAAGAAGGACTCTGCATTTCCTGAGAAGTATAGGAGGAGGGTGGCTCTGATACATGACAATGCGTTGAGATTACTTGGACTCATAAATCAGATAATGGAATTCCGCAAGACAGAGACGCAGCATCGTCAGCTTGTAGTCGCAAAGGGCAATCCCGGCAACATGGTGAAGGAGATTGGCTTGAGATACAGGGAGCTTAACCGTAATGAAAATCTTGAGATTAATGTTATTGTCGGAGATGTGCCCTCGATATATTTTGATTATGATGTGGTCGTGACGATAATGAATAATCTGATTTCAAATGCTGTAAAATATACGAGTGAGGGAGAGGTGGCTATCGGAATGAAGGTTGGCAACAGAGATGGATTGGATGCTGTAGATTTTTACGTGACTGATACCGGAATGGGAATCAGCGAAGATGAGTTGCCGTATATTTTCGACAGTTATTACAGAGCCGGTAATGGGAAGCATGTCTCTGGAACCGGAATCGGTCTTGCATTGGTGAAGAGACTTGTGGAATTGCATAAAGGGGTACTGACTGTTGAGAGTGAGTATGGTAAGGGATCTTCATTTGTGTTTTCGTTGTTTGTCGATGAGTCGTATCCTGAATATCCCCATAAAGAGCTGAAATCTGTGGATGCTATGTTGAGAGATGAGAATCCTGAGGATAATGAATGTGCTGATATGGAGGAATCGGTGCTTGTGGTTGAGGATAATGAGGATATCCGGAAGTATATTGTTGACTCATTGAGGGAGACATATGTCGTAATAGAGGCTGCTGACGGGAAAGATGGTTTTGAAAAGGCCGTCAGGGACATGCCGTCGTTGATTGTCAGTGATGTTATGATGCCGGGTATTGACGGGTTTGAGATGTGTCATGGACTGAAGACGGATATCCGTACATGCCATATTCCTGTCATATTGCTTACGGCCAAGGATTCTATTGCTGATAAGGAGACAGGATATGAGAATGGCGCAGACTCTTATATAACAAAGCCTTTCAGCGCTGGGTTGTTGAAAAAGAGAATAAGAAATATCCTTACCATGCGCCAGATGCTGGCCGCACAGATACTTGCCGGAAAAGCGAAAACAAATTCTTCTGGAGAGGTGTTTGATAATGAAGACCCGAATGATAAGGGGAATCCGGTAATCAGTAACCTTGACAAGGCTTTCCTGAAGAAATTGGAGACTTTGTTTGAAGACAATATACAGGAAGAGAAAGTGGACATGACTTTCTTCACAGATAAAATGAACATGAGCTATTCCGCGTTCTATCGAAAAGTCAAAGCGTTGACAGGTATGTCTCCTGTAGATTACTTTAAGAAGTATAAGGTGAGATACAGTTGTGAACTGTTGGTTACCGGAGATTATGGCGTTTCGGAAATTGCGATGATGATAGGAGTCAGTTCAAGCTATTTCCATCGTATATTCAAGAAAGAGACCGGCATGACCCCGACTGAATATATACAGATGCATTGCAGGATTTGAATGGGAGTGTTTATGGTCTGTCGTCAACGTCAGTTCGCGACCCCATGTTTCCCGGTAGCGACTTCAGACATTAGGTAATGCACAGCCCACAATCGGTGCTATTGACAGTGAGAGTTCCCGCTCCGCCCTGCCTCGCTCCCAAAAAGGGATAGACGGAAACAAGAAAATCAAAGGCGTGAAACGCAACATAATAACGGATAAGGACGGTGATATATTGGAGGCATCCACGACTCCTGCCAATATACATGATTCCATCGCAATACCGCCAGAGAAAATAATACCTGCGGAATATTTCTGTCTATTTATCTAATGATAGAAATACTCCACAGATAATACATGAGATATACAGACATCAATGTTCAACAGTTTCTGCCTGTTGGAAAACATAATTCCAATCTCCGGATCCGATTTCTTCAATGCTCCCATCCGGGAAATGAATAACAGCCTCACAATTGACAGGAATACTAATATTCCATGTTATACCGTCATGCCCTCTCTTCCACTCGCTTTCAATCACCCCATATGGCGACTTATGCGAAGCCCTAACACCTGACAGTTCACTTATGGAGAAATCAGGTTTCATAATAATGCGTTGAAAACCCGGTTTACTTCTATCTGGAGCTATTCCACCCAAGTTCTCATAACACCAAGGAAGAAGATCACCTAACAACATGACATGATTGCCACTGTTCATATCCGCGGGAGCCGTATCACCGTTCCACAATTCCCATATAGTGGTGGCCCCTTGCTTCACCATATATCCCCACGATGGATAGGTGACGTTGTTGGCCAACTTCCATGCGAGGTCCGGATTACCACTTTCTGAAAGAAAACGCATAAGCCACTGTATGCCTATCACACCGCAAGATATGTGACTTTTCCCCTTTTCCGTAACAGCCTCTATCAATTTCGACAATATATAATCCCTATTATCTTCGTTTACAATACCCATTGCTAATGGGAGAAGACTGCTTGTCACAGTAGAGTTCAGATACATGTCTTTCCTGCAGAATTCGCTATTAATCCGTTTTCTGATTTGGTCAGCTTCCTGTCGGTAGTAATCAGAATTATCCACATGCCCAAGCAAATCACCATATTCAGACATCAGTTTGCATAAGTAGTAATAATAACACGAGGCGATAAGCCGGCCATCAGTAGTTCGTGTGGAATCTGAACTATGAATAATATCGGCTGACTCAGGAGGAAGACACCAGTCACCGTACCTATCGTAAGACAAAAGGCCACCCTTCATGGATTTCTCCTTTACGAATCCAAGCCACTTGTCTATCGCCGCGTAACTATCCGCCATCGGAATAATATCACCATATTGTCTATAAAGCATATCGCACACCATAGGAAGTGCAGCCGGCCACGTAATATTTGAATTATATAGTCTCCAATAAGCCGGAGCCACATCACTAATTGCCCCATCGCTTCTTTGGCAGTCCCGTATATCCTGTATCCATTTACTATAAAGCGCATGATTGTCGACTACATAGCTTTCACCAAGCGCCCCTGTGGTGCGGTCTCCCAGCCAAGGCATCCTTTCGTCACGCTGAGGGCAGTCCACAGGCATTCCCTTATAGTTGCTCAGAATACCTCTGGTGGCGTTTTCAAGTATCTTGCCAAGTATTGAATCTGAAGTCTCGAACTCAATATGATTGTGAGCCATATCCATCCTGTCAGTTATCAACAGTCGATTGATTGTGGCGGTATCAACAGCCTCAGCCGGTGAAATTTCTGCGTATCTAAAACCCTGCCAGCTGAATCGGGGATGCCATATCCGGCCTCTACCGTCAGAAACATAACGGTCTGTAGCCTCTGCGCTTCTATAGCTCTCGGTATTTAATACAGTGTCGCCGGGATACAATAATTCCGCATGACGTATTGTTATAGAGTCCCCTTCCGCTGCTTTTTCCTTGAATCTTACTTGACCAGCGCCGTTAGTTCCGAAATCAATAATCCATCTATTTCCAGTTCGCTTTATACTTCGCGGTTTCTCTACTTCATATACATGCATTGCCGGCGTAACGTTCCCTTTCAGATTACCTCCTGGATCTGAGACGTACTGAACCGGCTTCCATCCATCGTCATCAAATCCTACACGGCTCCAATCCGAAAAACTTTTGGTGGCATCAAAGAATTCACCATCATAGATATTGGAATACCTCAATCCTCCATCTGTACTTATCTTCCAGGAATCATCGGATACTATCTCCTCAGTAGTACCATCGGAATACTTCAATCTTAAAACCATCCACATTTTGGGGAATCCATATGTGGTCCTGACATTGGTCTGATAATTTTGGGCCATCGCATAATAATATCCTGGCGCAAGAGTCACTCCGATAGCATTCCTGTCATGCAACATATCAGTCACATCGTAGGAATTATATATCACGGTCTTTGTGAAATCAGTCGGGGCCGGAGTCAGTACATCGTCGCCTACTTTAACGCCATTAATTTCAAGCTCATAAAATCCGAGGCCGGCGATGTGAACGGTTGCTTCTTTTACAGGTTTACGGCACTCAAATTCCTTTCGAAGATAACGACCGCTGAGACGACTGTGTCGTGTCTGACTATCGCCATATTCAAGAGTATCAAGACCTATCCAAACTGCTTTGTTTCCAATAGAAGACATAGTGCCAGTAGTCCAGAAGCTCACAGGACTCCAGGGAGATTCAGCATCATCTGTCCATGCCTTGATTCGCCAGTAATATTTTGTATCGGGATTCAAGGTGGCTCCATTATAAGCTATCCATTGAGATTGTCCAGACTCAACCTTATCCGAATCCCAAACATCGCCTATTGCATTCTCAATAAGGTCTCTATCAGTGGAGACAAGTATTCGATATGCCGTCTGCTTTTGATTTTTAGCATTGGATATCATAGACCATCCAAATCTCGGATTTTTCAGATCACAGCCTTCATAGACCTTTCTTCCCTCAACTGTCATCCCATCCACTCTGAGCTTGTAAGGCATTCCATCCTCTGGAAGTATGTCGATATAATCTATGTCGGAGAAACGCTCCTTATCGTTGTGTAGCCGCACCTCATTGTAACCCTTTTTCAAAGGAACGACTACAGTCACTGGATCCAAGCCATTAAGAGCAACCCTACCCAGATCATTACCATTGATACAAATATCCACATTAGAAGGAGCCTCTGAGGCAGCCTTTATCACAAGTGAATATTTCCCTTTCCGATCCACCATTACGTGTTTCCAGATAAGATCGTTTTCTGGGCTGCCACCAAGATTTACAGCCTTCGCTCCTGCGCTGCAATCATCATCTTCCACATAATATCCCGTATGGGTATGTATGGGATTTTCAAGTTCCTGATAATCGCTTATGAAAGCAGTCTCCGCCTCATATCTTACGGGAATGCTTCTGGAATCCGCCTCGAGCTGATATATGGATGTTTCATGCGGTTTGAGCGTAACCTTCATGACATCGGTGAATTCACCCATATGTTCCTTGGAGAAGACATCAAAACATCTTATCTTTCCATGAAGGTCAATATCCTGAAAATACAAGGTCATTTCTTCACTCGAATCTCCTGAGTTGTAAAAAGCCACAGTCCTCTTCGGATCTTGAGGTAAGGAGGAATCCTTTACCAATACATAGCATTCGCCCTCTCTTTTTACGACAACCGCCTGCCCAGCTGCCGCATTCTGATTAATGGATATCAGATAAGGATTGCTCAGCAGCTGCAATGTTTTGTCATCTATATTCGTAAGATCCTTTCCTATCAGTAAAGGAGACGACATCATACACCATATTCCAAAGTGGGTCCGATCTTCATCTTCCGTCATTCCACGTCCTACCTCAAGCATATCCATATCGTTGTAACAACCATTGCCAGCATAAGCAGACAGATAAAGGTTCTGCCCGATTATATCCTTGACGGATTGCCACCGAGGACGAATATCATGCGATATGCGCCAAGACGAAGCAACATCACTCACCCATGTACCAGGATAATCCCATCTGCACACGTTCATTCTGACATCTTTCCGCCCACTCGTCTTTATCGCTTCTGATATTTCACGATACCGCTTCTCTTCATTAAGGACGGGTTCGCCTCCAAGACCATTACCACCACAGAAATCAATCTTTATAAAATCAAACCCCATATCCTTGAAAAAGAATTTGGCATCTGTCTTATCATGGCCAAGCATTCCGACTCCATGAGCAATCGTATCCTTGTCGTAGTAGAAGCCACATGTGTTTCTACCTGCGTCACTGTAAATGCCCGCTTTCAGACCAAGCTGATGTATATGATCCACCACTGGCTTCAAACCCTTCGGAAAGCGAATAGGATGAATCTTAAGGTTTCCGTCGGCGTCTCTGCCTCCGAAATATCCGTCATCGATATTGACATATCGATATCCGGCCTTGTCAAGTCCGAGTGATACCAAAGCATCAGCCTGACGTTTTATCAGACTGTCGTTGATATCCACATGATACGTGTTCCATGAACTCCATCCCATGACGGGAGTCTCAAGTTTTTTTTCATTAAGCGGTGCCTTGCATCCCAATAGAATCAGGAGCGATCCCGAAAGGATAATCCTTAATGGCTTAAATAATGTGAGCTGCATTAAACTATATTTCTGTGTTGCAAAGTTATGAATTTTCGGATTGACCCACTATTAGGACAATCAAGACTGTTTGATACTGTATGGTTGTCACCCAAAATGTCCAACCTGCCTTAATCGGATGTCAGAAAGGTGTAGTATCTCAGGTCAGAATGAAAGACCGGAGATACGGAGTATTTCAGCGGGAATTTCGGTGTTGTTGAGGAGTCTGCCGAAGTTCTCTGAGCCGACACCTGCGGAATATACCGGGACAGGGTTGCCGGTGTGGGCTCCTGTGGTGAATCCTACGGCTGCTTTCTTTGAGATGAGGCGGAACACTTCCGAGGCGAAGGCATTGAAATTGTTATAGAGCGATTTCTCTTCTTTAGAGTTCTTCTTTTCAAAGACATCCGCATACAGGGTTTTGAGTGCCTCTGTTTCCTTGTCGTCAATCTTGACTTTCCCCCAGAATCCGAAGTTCTCTTTCAGGAATGCCTTCATGTTTGTCCATGACTGTTTGCGGTTGCTTCCGAGCCATTTCTTGCATACGTCGGAGAACATCTCTTTCGACATTTTCTGACTCTTCAGGACATCGAAATGCGCCACATATCCGTTGGCATTGTTGCCGATAGAGAGTCCGCCGGTGTCGTGGTCGGCTGTCACTACAATCAGGGTTTCCTCCGGATGGGCAAGAAGGAAGCGGTAGGCCACGGTGAGAGCGTCATTGAAGTTATAAATTTCAGAAATGGCGGAGAGTCCGTCGTTGCCATGCAGGGCATGGTCGATGTTGCCACCTTCCACCATCATGAAGAAGCCGTCGGGGGTCTTTCTGATGAGATAGTCAAGGCATGCCTGAGTCATGTCGGTAAGAGTGAGCTTTCCGGGAATCGAGTCGTTGACATATCCGATGTTTGATTTATGGAAAGGGTTCTTCTCGATGAGGGCTATTCTTTCGGTGCCGTTTCCAATTTCATCTATGGTATTGACGAGCCGTATGTTGTTTTTCTCAAACAATTCCGGCACTCCAGTTGAATTTCCGTCCTTGTCGTACAGGCCGTTGAGCGAGGCTCCCGCGAGAAAATCCACATTGCCCTCGGCGAACTGGCGGTCGATTTCCTTCGCCATCTTCCTGTGAGGGACATGGGCATAGAACGCTCCTGGCGTAGCGTCGTCGGCGGCTACGTTGGTGACGAGGCCGACGCCATATCCGAGTTTGTCTTTAAGGATTCCGGCTATGGAATATACGGCGGTAGTGTCGGGAGTCACGCCAAGCATACCATTTACGGTTTTGTTGCCGGTGGCGAGGGCGGTGCCTGCCGCGGCGGAGTCGGTGACATCCGAACTTGCCGAATAGGTCATGACTTGTCCGGCCACGGGGAATGTCATCATGAGGGGTAGCTCTGCGGTGCCAAGCACTGACCTGTTGTATGTGGCCGCCGCCATTGCAGGAGCCATACCCATTCCGTCTCCTATGAAGTAGAAGATATATTTAGGAGCGTCTGCGAAGGAGAGGAAGGATGCGGTGCTGATAAACGAGGCCGCAATCATTGAGATAAATCTGTGTTTCATTACTAAATGGATTGTTCTTATTAATTGATTTTTTTCAAGATTCTGAGTTTGTCGCCGGAGAGGTCGATTTGCCAGAATGTCGGGCGTCTGATATATCTGCCATTGACGGAAGAGTGGCTGTGCACGGAAAGTATATCACGTCCGACAAGGTCGCGGAAAATCATCCCATGTCCGAAATCCGGAGGTGTTATCGGTTCTTTTTCTTGAATCCAGGGTCCTTTGAGTGTGCCGCTCTCAGAATATGCGACCCCCATTGTATAGGAACTGAATATCCATGATGTCCATATCATACCGAGTCGTCCTGTGCCTGTCCGGAATAGCCAGGGCCCATCTGTGACGCGGTTGGAGGTTTCCTTTCCATCTCTGATTTCCCGACTCCAGGGAGAGTCCAAGGCATGGAATAGAGTGTCCGGACTGTTGACGGATTTGCTGAGGTCCGGGGAAAGTTCCACAGTTTCCATCGTGCCGATTTCATTATGCAGCCATTCGCCGCAGAACACCATGTATGGCTTGCCGTTGTCAATCCAGAATGTCCCGTCGAGGGTAGGACGGTGGTCAGGGAGGTAATCTGTCCCGGCTACAGGATGGTAAGGCCCGTCGGGTGAGTCGGAGACGAGAATATGGGATGCACGCCTTGGGATGGGGGTGCCGTCTTTTGTTTTTCCGATGGTTATGTTGTCGTTGGTGAAGGTCGCGAAATAGTAGTATTTTCCCTTGTATTCATGGAGTTCGGCCGCCCATATGTGGGGATTGGCACCCATCCAGGATGCGGTGTCGGGTTGTGCCACGACATAAGGGCCGTTCCATAGGTTCAGGTCGCGGCTTTTCCAAAGTAGCCCTCCTGTGCCGGTCATATAGTACATCCCTGTTTTTGCGTCGGCGAGTACTGCCGGGTCGCTGAGAATGATAGAGTCGCGGGGCACGTCATAGCGAACCTCCGGGATGTGTCGTGGCGCCTCTGCGGCAACGCACACAGTGGCGAATGTCAGTAGGGAGAGATGAAGCAGTCTGGAAATCGTTCCCATAGGATTGTTCATGGCTAATTCTTTTGTGCGTAAAGATAATTAAAAATAATGAATCGGACAAATGTGGGACGATGTCGTTTATCCCTGTTTATCTCTCGGTTTTTTATGGTGCACTGATTTGTGTTTCCCGGTGTATATCGTTGTGGTTGCAGCCTTAAAAACTGTTTTAGGGGAGATTTCTATTTGTAAGAGAATGGATTTTGTATTAAATTTGTAGTGTAAACAGGGATAGGGTGGTGACTCCATGAGCAGCCAGGCACGTCATGTCTCGGAGACGCGGCATTTTTGCCGGAAAGCATGGCCATGTTGCAGGCATGGGATGTCACAGGGGATAAAAGGGGATAGTATAATAATTTGAAAACAGTATATAAGTGAGGTTTAGAAGATTTTTCTCAAATATGGCGGCGGGGGCTTTGCTTTTCTCCGGCTTCATGGCTTCCGGTTCGTTTGTATCCGCACAGAATCCCAAAAGGGAGTTCAGGGGAGCATGGCTTCATGTGATAGGACAGACACAGTGGCAGAACAAGACTACGGAAGAGGCGAAACGGTATATTGACGATCAGTTCCAGAAATTGCAGGATGCGGGGTGCAATGCGGTGATTTTCCAGGTGAGACCCACAGCCGATGCCATGTATCCATCAGAACTTGAACCCTGGACTGCATGGCTCACCGGTAAACGTGGGAAGGCTCCTTCTCCTGAGTGGGATCCTATGGAGTATGCCATAATCCAGGCCCATAACCGTGGAATGGAATTTCATGCGTGGCTTAATCCTTATCGTGTCACCTCAAATGCCAAGGACATACTTCCCTCGTCTCATATCTCCAGGAAAGAGCCTCACAGGTTTGTGAAGTTTAACGGTCAGGTTTTTTTTGATCCCGCATATAAGGAGAACCGTGATTTCATCTGCGATGTTGTGCGCGACATAGTGAGCCGGTATGATGTCGATGGTATTCATATCGATGATTATTTCTATCCCTACCCAGCCAATGGACGCCGTTTTAATGCCGATGACGCGAGCTACAGGAAATTTGGCAACGGCTTGGAGCGCAATGAGTGGCGGCGTAATAATGTTGACCTCCTGATTCAGCAGCTAAACGCCACAATCAAGAGTGAGAAGCCATGGGTTAGATTCGGTGTGAGTCCGTTTGGAATCTGGCGCAACAAAAAGAGCGACCCGCGTGGCAGTGAGAGTTCCGGACTTCAGAATTATGATGACTTGTATGCCGATGTCTTGCTTTGGGCTAAAAACAAGTGGATTGATTATCTTGTGCCGCAGCTTTACTGGACCCTCGATATGAAGGCGGCTCCGAGCCGTAGCCTTGCCAAATGGTGGAACGACAATGCGGAGGGAGTGGATGTATATATAGGTCAGGATGTTCAGCGCACGATGAACACGCCTGATCCGAAGGCGCATGACACAAACGAACTTGCCACCAAGGTCAGGATTTCGAGAGAACTGCCGAATGTCAACGGGAATGTATGGTGGCATGGTTATTGGGTTACCTCTAATATGAAGGGAGTGGCGGATTCTCTTGCTTTGCGGCATCAATCGACAATCGCGTTGCCTCCGGCATATGGCGACCGGGATGTCAGGCCTTCGTCGGTGAAAGGTCTTCAGTTGTCGGAGGAGAACGGGAAGCTGTTCCTCACGTGGCATGCCTCTCAACAGAAGCGGGGTCAGCAGGAGACCGATGCCGTTAAATATGTGGTGTATCAGTTTTTTCCGGGAGAGGCACACAATCTTGAAGATTCGCAAGCGATAGTAGCATTGACCCCTTATGTGAGGGTTCTTGTGGGAGATGCCGATGATGATTCTCTCGTTGGTTCCACATTCATGGTGACAGCGCTCGACCGAATGAACAGAGAGAGTAAACCGACATCCGTGACACTTGGGCGTTAGGCTCCGGGCAGAGCGAATTAATCGACGTAAGTGAAAATATTTGTTTTATTGAGATGACAATGAATGATATAAAGGAACTGCTTGACTTTGAGGCGGCTCGTATCAATACACCTGATTTTATAGATAAGGACCCTGTGCAGTTTCCTCGCAGGTTTTCGCGTTTGCAGGATGTGGAAATCACGGCATTCCTGTCTGCGATAATAGCCTGGGGCAACCGAAAGATGATATGCCGTGATGCGGAGCGGATTCTGTCGCTAATGGATAATGAGCCGTATAAATATGTGATGGATGAAGGTTATGAGGATTTGAATCCCGATATGAACCTTCACCGCACGTTTTTCGGATGTCATTTCCGCTATTTCCTCCGAGGAATGCGACGTATATATAATGACTATGGAAGTCTCGATTCTTTTTCTGACAGTATGAAGGCGGGAGAATCAGAGGCTCCGGCGTGGCGGCTTGTGGAGGGTATGCAGAAGATTATGAGTGATGTGAACGGCGGGGCCACTTGCAGCCAATGTCTGCCGGTCAATTTAAATCAGACTGCTCTTAAGCGTGTCAACATGGCGTTGCGTTGGCTTGTACGCGATGACGGCATAGTGGATATGGGGATGTGGAAATCTATTCCAAAGAGCAAGCTGTTCATTCCACTTGA
This sequence comes from Muribaculaceae bacterium, assembly GCA_029058745.1. Lineage (GTDB taxonomy): Bacteria > Bacteroidota > Bacteroidia > Bacteroidales > Muribaculaceae > Lepagella. The sequence continues at coordinate 39,379 of JAIDXM010000103.1, read as the reverse complement.
CGTGCATGTTGGAAATGTGTCGCGAGAACTTAGAATATTGTCCAGGAAGGGGAACGACCGTAAGAGTGTTGAGCAACTCACCTCTGTATTGCGCGGATTCCGGCCTGATGATCCCGCGATATATGATTTCGCTCTATTTGGTATAGGGGTGAGCCGCGGACAGTCCTGATTATGTCTCAATGAATTCTATTTGCCTCAAGGCATTGTCAATGAAACAGGATGGAATTCTCAATAAGTGTCATAAGGTCAGGGCGTACTGTCCTGACAGTATGCACGAAGGTTGAGTCGAATGCTTCCGCGCATTCCGGTCTGCCATGTTTCAGGTATGTGTATCTTTTCTCCACAGCTTTCTCAAGAGTCTGGTCGAAGCCGGTGGTGTCTTTCCATTGCCTGTTGATTACTGAACGTGCCGCGTTGCGGCCCTCCATCTGAGCTGCAGTGATTTCTGCGGTGAGGGCTTCGGTTTTTTCTGTTCCGGAACAGGCTCCGATTAGTGTCGCCATCAAGGCAGGAGCGAGTTTTGTCAGTATTGTCTTCATAGTTTTGATATAATTCAGATTTTATAATCCAGCGCCATGATTCCGTTTTACAGGAAGCATGGCGCTGATGTAGGTAGGGTTGGTGATTTATTACTGTCTGTCCGGGAGAGTCTCGAAAGCTACGATGCTGTCGAGCTTGATTTGGAAAATCAGGGTGGAGTAGGGAAGTATCGACCCGCTCCCGGTGACGCCATATCCGCAAGTGTAAGGCATCACGGCGGTCACACTGTCGCCAACATGCATTGATGTTGTGGCAATCCAGAATCCTGTCACCATATCGCATGGCTGGCATTGGAAGATGCTGTCGCCGTTTTCAGTGAGTTTATAGGAGGAGTCGATGGTGTCACCCTCGATATTTGTGAGGAGATATTTCACGTTGATTGTAGAGTTGTCGAGGGGAGAAAGCCTGTTGGCCGTCTGGGAACGGTCGTTGTGCCATTTCAGAAGAACGAAAGAAGCCTTGTCCCATGCCGGCACAATTTTCTCATACTCTTTCACTCCATCTATAGTCGAGGCTTCCGCCTTTTCAATATAATCTGTGTTCCTGGTTCTCCATTCTGAGTAGTCGCTTTCCGGGTCGTCGCCAAGACAAGAGGACAGCGCCAGCGCAGAAATGGCGAATGGAAGAGTCAGAAAACCGAAATTCTTGATGGTCATATTATGGTTGTGTTATTTTAGAATTTGACTTCCGGGGCTTTTTCAGCACCTGCTTCAGCCTTGAATTGCGGTTTCTCCTTGAATCCGAACCATCCGGCATAAATCATTGTCGGGAATTTCTTAATGCTTGTATTATACTCCTTCACAGCTTCAGTGTATCGCATCCTTTCTGTAGAGATTCTGTTTTCGGTGCCCTCGAGCTGAGTCTGGAGGTTCATGAAATTCTCATTCGCCTTCAGGTCGGGATAGGCTTCCGTCACAGCGAGAAGCGATTTCAGGGCCTGCGAGAGTTCCCCCTGTGCCTGCTGGAATTTCGCGAGGGTCTCCTCATTCAGATTGTCGGCATCAATGGTTATGGAAGTGGCTTTCGCACGGGCTTCGGTCACTTTCTGCAGAGTCTCACTCTCATGGGTGGAATATCCTTTCACCGTATTCACGAGATTCGGGATGAGGTCGGCCCTCCTCTGATACTGGTTTTCAACCTGTGCCCAGGCTTGATCTACAGACTGCTGCTTCTCCACAAGCGAATTGTAGTTGCAAGAGGAGAGCGATGACATCATGACAACAGCCACGACTGCCATAATGATTTTGCTGATGATTTTCTTCATGCGCTTTACTTTTTACGGCATCGGCCGGACGGGAATCCTCACCCCCTCCGACAGATGCCGTGATGGTGGAACAATTCAGAGAAGCTTACGGAGAAGGCTGTTGAGGCTCACCTTTTCTGCAAGAATCTTTTCAAGGTCATCGATGCTGACGCGTTCCTGTGCCATGGAGTCGCGATGACGCAGTGTGACGGTATTGTCTTCAAGAGTTTGATGGTCAACGGTTATGCAGTAGGGAGTGCCTATGGCATCCTGACGGCGATAGCGTTTTCCGATAGAGTCTTTCTCGTCAACCTGACAAGTGAAGTCGAAACGGAGCTTGTGCTGTATTTCGCGGGCTTTCTCCGGAAGTCCGTCTTTCTTCACAAGAGGAAGCACGGCACATTTCACGGGGGCGAGAGGAGCCGGGAAGTGAAGCACGACACGATGGTCGCCACCTTCGAGTTGCTGGTCCTCATAGCAACTGCACAGTACGCTCAGGAACATACGGTCAACACCGATTGATGTCTCTATAACGTATGGAGTGTAGCTTTCGTTTAGTTCAGGGTCAAAGTACTGTATCTTCTTCCCGGAGAACTTCTCATGTTGAGAAAGGTCGAAGTTGGTTCTGGAGTGAATACCTTCCACTTCCTTGAATCCGAAGGGCATCTGGAATTCGATGTCAGTGGCGGCATTGGCATAGTGGGCGAGCTTCTCGTGGTCATGGAAACGGTATTTCTCGTCGCCGAGGCCAAGTGCTTTATGCCAGCGGAGACGAGTCTGTCGCCATGTGTCAAACCATTTCAGTTCCTCACCGGGGCGAACAAAGAATTGCATCTCCATCTGCTCGAATTCCCTCATGCGGAAAATGAACTGGCGAGCCACGATTTCATTGCGGAAAGCCTTTCCAATCTGGGCTATTCCGAAGGGTATGCGCATACGTCCTGTTTTCTGCACGTTCAGATAGTTGACGAAAATTCCCTGTGCGGTTTCCGGGCGAAGATATACGTCCATTGCTCCGTCTGCTGTTGATCCCATCTCTGTCTTGAACATAAGGTTGAACTGGCGCACGTCGGTCCAGTTGCGGGTTCCGGAGATTGGATCTACGATTTCATAGTCAAGGATAATCTGTCGGAGCGCTTCGAGATCGTTCGCGTTCATTGCCTCAGAGAAACGTGTGTGCAGTTCGTCCCGTTTTGCCTGATGCTCGAGTACGCGTGGATTCGTCTGGCGGAACATGGCCTCATCGAAACTTTCTCCGAACCGTTTCTTCGCCTTTGCCACCTCCTTGTCAATCTTGTCGTCGAATTTAGCAATCTCCTCTTCGATGAGGACATCGGCACGGTAGCGTTTCTTTGAATCCTTGTTGTCGATCAGAGGGTCGTTGAAGGCGTCAACGTGGCCGGAAGCCTTCCAGATGGTCGGATGCATGAAGATGGCGGAGTCGATGCCCACGATGTTGTCGTGAAGCATGGTCATAGCCTCCCACCAATAGCGTTTGATATTGTTCTTGAGTTCCACTCCGTTCTGTCCGTAGTCATATACTGCCGACAGTCCGTCGTAGATTTCGCTCGATTGAAACACAAACCCATATTCCTTGGCATGGGCTACAATGGTCTTGAAAACGTCTTCTTGTTTTGCCATTATCAGATTATGATTTGAGGCGGACGGGAAAAGCCCGCGCTGTTTATTAAAGTCTATTGTCGAATCATGTCGCAATAATTTGCAAATTTACAAAAAAATCGTGAAAACTATTTTATGGTGAGACTCGGTTTTGCTTGACAGCAGTGAATTGATGCCTTATTTAGGAGAATTTAACTTAATGAGACGGCCCGGACTTCTCTCCGGGCCGTTTTGACGGGTTTGGATTACTTCCCGCCGGCGTTGTGTTTTTCAGTAAAATGCGTTTTTCAAATATTCCGGAAGTGGCATGAGAATGCAGAATCCGCTTCCCTGCTGTTTTGTTTTGGCGTGTTTGCCGTGTCTGCGTTTGACAGTACGAATATTTAACAATGAATCAAGGGTGTTTGTTCGGACGATAAGTCTTTTTTTACGTGGCGATAGGGAACATGCTGTTGAGATATGGGTGGCGAATTACGCGATTGTCGTGGTAAAAGATACTGAATTTTTATCAAATTTTGTTTGGAAATGAAAAAATTTATATAACTTTGCGGTGTATTAAGATACTAATACACTAAATCAAGTAATCGGCGGGAGTCTTAGAAATCATATTCAGACGTTTGGGTTGATGTGAGAAGACGTATCTGCGAAAAAGCTTATGAGATGATTATACTGACAGACGTAAATAAGACTTATCAAGGGGCAGTGCCTTTGCATGTGCTCAAGGGGATTAATCTCAAAATCGGCAAAGGGGAGCTTGTCTCCATAATGGGGGCTTCGGGCTCAGGAAAATCCACGTTGCTCAATATACTTGGGATTCTCGACAACTATGATTCCGGGGAGTATTGGCTTGACGGTACTCTTATCAAGAATCTTGGAGAGAACAAGGCGGCGGAATATCGCAACAGGATGATTGGCTTTGTATTCCAATCGTTCAACCTGATTAACTATAAGAACGCTATGGAAAATGTGGCGCTTCCTCTGTTCTATCAAGGAGTGTCACGCAAGAAACGCAACAGACTCGCCATGGAACAGCTTGAGAGGATGGGGCTCTCCGACCGTGCCCATCATCTTCCGTCGGAGATGTCGGGCGGACAGAAGCAGAGGGTGGCGATAGCGCGGGCTATGATTACCGACCCATCCATCATACTCGCCGACGAGCCGACAGGTGCGCTTGACAGTAAGACATCTCACGATGTGATGGAGATATTCCGGAGACTTAACGTGGAGGAAGGGAAGACAATAGTTATAGTCACTCATGACCCCGGAGTGGCGGAGCAGACCGATAGGCTTATACGGATTTCCGATGGTCTGATTGTTCCATCCATACATTTCTCTGAAACCGGGGTAGTGAAGGAAGCCTGCAAATCCTCTGATATAACCGAAAATCCATAAAACACAGGTAGAGATGTTTGACTTGGGTAGAGAAATAATACAGACTCTTGGCCATAACAAGCTGCGTACCGCCTTGACCGGAATTGCCGTGACATGGGGGATATTCATGCTTATCGTGTTGTTGAGTATGGCGCGAGGGGTGACGAATGCCTTCGATTACAACATGCTCTCGCGCAACACCGCGATGATACGGGTGTGGGGAGGAAAGACTTCTGTGCCATACAAGGGAAACCGGGAGGGGCGGTATATAAGATTTGAGGATTCCGATCTGCACGCCATTCCTGAGGAAAACGGTGAATATGTGGAGGAGATACGCTCATATATATCAGGAGGAGGCAAAATCTCAACTCCAAAAGGGGAGGTGAGCCAGAAATATAGTGGTGTATATCCTTCGGAATTTGTGCCTTCGAGACATGGAGACTTGGAAGAGGGACGGTTTATCAATGACAGGGACATGGAAGGCAAGGGAAAGGTGATGGTGATTCCGAAATATTATGCGAGACAGCTTTTTCCCCCTGAAGGGGAGGGCGCTCTTGGTGGCAGGGTTGATTGCAACGGACTTTCTTTCCTTGTGGTTGGTGTGTATGAGAGCCGATGGAACAAGGACTGTTATATCCCCTTCACTACGGCGAGGATGTTGTCGTCAGACCGCAAGGAGCTGGGAAGTCTGTCGGTAGCTCTCAAGAATGTGGAGAATGAAGATGATGGCACTGCTGCCGAGACGGGAATCCGTGAAACCTTGTCTCTGAGACATAATTTCAACATTAAGGATGATAATGCCATTTACGTGTCGAATGATTTCAACAATGCCCTCACCGGAAAGAAGGCTATGGGAATCCTGGATATGTGTGTGTGGGTATTGGGAATACTGACTCTTCTGACAGGGATAGTGGGAATCAGTAATATAATGTTTGTTACTGTGAAAGAGCGCACACATGAGATTGGAATCAGACGCGCGATAGGGGCTAAGCCAAGGAAGATACTCATTCAGGTTATAGCGGAGTCGGTGTCTATTACGGTCATGTTCGGATATGTAGGTATTGTGCTCGGGATGGTGGCTACTCAGCTGATTACAGTTGTTTTGGGTGATAACAGTGTATTGCGCAACCCTACCGTGAGTCTGTCGATTGCATTTGAGGTGACGCTTGTGCTTGTGTTGTCAGGGGCTATGGCCGGGCTGTTTCCGGCTCTTAAAGCCCTGAAAGTAAAACCTGTCGAGGCATTGCGCGACGAATAAACCAACGTATATGAGACTAACAATATTCGACATAGAGAACTGGAAAGAAATCGGGGCTACGCTTGCCCGCAACAAGACAAGGACATTCATGACCGGTTTCGGTATTTTCTGGGGAGTGGCAATGCTTGCCCTTCTCACGGGAGGAGCCCGAGGCGGAGAAGACCTCTTGAAACGGAATTTCGCGGGATTTGCCACCAACAGCGGAGGAATGGCTCCCGACCGCACCACTATACCTTACAGGGGGTATCAGAAAGGGCGGGGGTGGCAGATGGACCTGACAGATGTGAGATTGCTCAGGGAATCGTTTCCGGAACTTGAGGCTGTGATTCCGACATTCCAGAAATGGAATTCCACTTTCCGGCAAGGGAAAAATTCTTACTCAGGACAGCTTATTGGCGCTGAATCCAATTATACCAGGATGCTTGTTCCGAAATTTTATTGCGGACGCTTCATAAACGACGCGGATGTCGCTTCGGAAAGGAGGGTGGCTGTGATAGGGAAGAAGGTGGCTAACCAGCTTTTTCCGGGAGTTGAAGAGCCATTGGGCCGTATGGTGGATGTGAACGGGGCGGCATATTCAGTGGTGGGAGTGGCTGGAGATGCCTCAGAGGTCCACCTTAACGGGTCGCTCGATGAGAGCATAGTGATTCCGGCATCCACATTCAGGCGTGCCAACGGTTATGGAGAGAATATAGACTTTCTGATGATGGTGGCGAGAGATAACGCCAATCTTACAGAGCTTCTTCCCAAAATGCGTTCTGTGGTGTACAGGCGGCATGATATCCATCCAGACGATGAAGGGGCCATGTGGGTCATCAATATAGCTGAGAATTTCGAGCAGGTCGATACGCTGTTTACAGGAATCGATCTCCTGGCTCTGTTCATAGGACTCTCAACGCTTCTTGCGGGAGTGATTGGTATAGGCAATATCATGTGGGTAATAGTCAAGGAACGGACTCAGGAAATAGGAATACGTAGAGCGATTGGTGCGAAACCTGTGGATATAATCGTTCAGGTTTTATGTGAGGGTGCTGTTCTGACGGTGGTGTCGGGTCTGGCAGGACTCTCGTTGGCGGCACTGATTCTTGGAGTCATGCAGTATCTCAACAATCCTGCAGACGCTGTGTCGCCGGCTTATTTCCAGATGAGTTTCACTACAGCATTGGGTATTCTGGCCACGTTCGTTGCTTTGGGTTTGCTTGCCGGTCTGATTCCATCGATAAAAGCTATGCGAATAAAGCCTGTTGAAGCGATAAATAGCAAGTAAAGGAATGCTTCGGCATTTACATGAGACTGACATCGAATGATAACAACAAAAACAATATATGATGAAAAGATTTTTTAAAATTCTGCTATGGATTATTGTCGGCGCGGTTTTTGTCGGCACATTCATTTATCTTTATCTGAATTCAAAAAAGGAGGCAGATAAGTATTCCCTCAAATATCCCACAACAGAGACTATTGAGAAAACGACAGTGCTCACCGGAAAAATTGAGCCTCGAGACGAGATTGACATAAAACCTCAGATTTCGGGGATTATCAGCGAGATTCTCGTTGAGGCCGGTGATCATGTAAACAATGGCGACATTATAGCCAGAATCAAGGTGATTCCTGAGGAATCGCAATTGTCATCGGCTCTCAATCGGGTTTCAGTGGCAGAGATTGCTCTTGAAGAGGCGCGACGTGTGTTTGAGCGCACAAAGAGCCTGTATGAGAAGAAGTATGAAAGCCGTGAGAAATATGAGTCTGATGAAACTTCTCTCGAAAGAGCGAAACGGGAACTCGAACAGGCGAGAGACCAACTCAAGATTGTGCGCGAAGGGGTGTCTTCGGCCAACGCTCAGGGTTCTAATACGTTGGTTCGTTCTACAGTGACGGGAGTTGTGCTTGAGGTGCCGGTAAAGGTCGGGTCGTCGGTGATTCAGTCCAATACGTTCAACGATGGCACGACGATAGCAAAGGTGGCAGACATGACCGACCTCATATTCCGAGGAAAGGTTGACGAGACGGAGGTTGACCTGTTGCGGGAAGGAATGGATGTGTCGATAACAGTGGGAGCGATAGCCGGGTCAGCCTATCCTGCCGTTATAGAGAAGATTGCCCCCATGGCAAACGATGAGAACGGCACCAATACTTTCGAGGTCAAGGCCGCGCTTGACGCTGGTGACGGCACACATCTACGTGCCGGTTACAGTGCCAACGCCAACGTGATTCTTGAACGGGCCGACAGTGTGCTTGCAGTTCCGGAGAGTGTAGTAGAGTATGAGGGCGACAAGGCATATGTATATGTGCTTCAGGATTCCGTGCCGTCGCAAAAATTCGATAGGATGGAAATCAAGACCGGACTTTCCAACGGTCTTGTCGTGGAGTTGAAATCAAAAGGTATAACTAACAAGACCCCACTTAGGGGGAACGTCATAAAGGAATGATTCATGAAGACGTTAAAAAAAATTATGACGGCTATGTGTATAGCGGTCTTTTCCCAGACAGGTCATGCCGGGACTTGGACTCTTGACAGCTGTATAAATTATGCAGTGGCGCACAATGTGAACATTCTGCAAGGGGAGTTGCGGATTAAAGAAGGAGAGCAGGCCGTGACAGAAGCAAAAGACCGTTTTCTTCCGACACTTGATGCTTCGGCTTCACAGTCGTTTACATTTGGGCGTGCTTTGCAACAAGACAATACGTATGCCGATCGCAACACATCGAGTTTTGGATGGAATGTTGGGTTCAGCCTTCCATTGTTTCAGGGTATGTCGGAATATCACAAATTGAAGGTGGCGAAGGCGGGTCTGCGCCAGTACGTGTTGGAAAATGAGGCAGCAAAGGAGAATGTGAGTTTGAATGTGATTTCACAGTATCTTCAGGTGCTTTACGCCAAGGAGGTTGCGGAAGCTGCCCGCTCGCAGGCGGAATACTCCGCATTTGAGGTTGAGCGTCAGAAAACTCTTATAGAGGCCGGCAAGGTGGCGGAGGCTACACTCTATGACCTTGAATCGGTGGCGGCTCAGGACCGTCTGCAGGTGGTGACAGCAGAGAACGATATCCGTACAGCGCTTGTGAATCTTGCGAATATGCTTCAGTTGCGTGGCATCGAAGATTTTGACGTGGCATCAATCAGCCAGGGGGAGCCTGCTATTCCGGAACCAGATCAAGTATATTCCGAGGCATTGATTACAAACAGCTCCCTTAAGGCCGCTCGCCAGTCGGTGAGTGTCGCGAATGAGAATATATCACTCGCCAGGTCTGGATATCTTCCCACTCTCAGTTTCAATGCCGGCACAGGGTCGAGTTATTATCGTGTAAACGGCTATCCGAATGATAATTTCGGAGACCAGATGCGACATAATATCTCCACCTATGTGGGTTTTTCATTAAGGATTCCGATATTCGACGGTTTCAATACGCGCAACAGTATCCGCCGTGCCCGACTTCAGAAGATAAACGCTGAGTTGAACTATGACCAGCGCAACGTTGACCTCTATAAGGAGATACAGCTTGCATATTATCAGGCGGTAGGAGCCAGGGAGAGGTATATGACGGCAGGCGAGACTCTTGAGAAAACAAGGATGTCGTTTGAATCTACACGAGAGCGATTCAATCTCGGAAGAGCGACGCAGGCAGACTATGAGCAGGCTAAAAACAATCTTTTTAGGACAGAGGTGAGCCGTATTCAGGCACATTATGAATACCTTATGCGTCACCGTATCCTGATGTTTTATGCGAAAATGTGAAAAAAGGGCGGTTTGCAATATTTTGGAACCGCCCTTTTATAAAGATTCTTAGTAGATTCTTTATGTAACAGTAGATAAATCTCATTTTTTTTTCGTAAATTTGCCATATAAGAGGAGAAAACAGCCTCTTATATTATATAGAATCCGATGAAATATTCACTAATAAAATAAACCTATGTCTAAAGAGGCTCTAAGTTGCGAAAAATACATCGATCCCCTGTCAGATCCTGGGTTCAAGATTCTTTTCGGGAGGGAAGATTCAAAAGACATTCTTATCGGATTTCTGAATGCACTTCTCTTTGAGAATGGGGATGATCCCATTGTTGACCTTGAGTATATCGACAAGGAGCGGGTCAAGGAACAGACTGAAGAACGGTCGGTGATTTATGATCTCCACTGCCAGACTATGTGTGGCAGACGGTTCATTGTCGAGATGCAGAACAAGAGTCAGGCATATTTTATTGAAAGAACCCTTTTTTATGTGTCACGGGCAATAACCGAACAAGGAAAGCCGGGTCCATGGAGATATCAATATATGCCTGTATATGGTGTATTTTTCACAAACTTCCCGATTCCAGGAGCCGACAAGAGGCTTAGATTGGATGTGGAATTGAGAGATATTCAGACTAATAAACAATTCTCAAACAAGATACGTTTGATTTATATACAGTTGCCGTATTTTGTCAAGGAACGTCCGGAAGACTGTGGCAATGATTTTGACCGATGGATTTATCTACTTAAAAATATGAATACTATGGATGCCATGCCCTTTACCAGAATCAATGACATTTTCCGTAGAGTGGAGGAGGTCAGCCGAGTTGGAAACCTTTCAAAGGATGAGCTTCGCAGATATGAACGAGACCTTAAGGCTTATCGTGATTTTAACAATATATTTTTGACAGCACAAGAGGAAGGAAAATTGGCTGGCATGGAAGAGGGTCGTGCCAAGGGTATTGCCGAGGGACGAGCCAAGGGACGAGCTGAGGGACGAGCTGAGGGACGAGCCGAGGGACGAGCCGAGGGACGAGCCGAGGGTATTGAGGCTGAACGTCTTAATAATGCGAGAAATCTTTTAAGAATAGGTGTAGAACCGTCAAAGATTTCAGAAGCTTTAGGCATTTCTTTGAGTGAATTAAAAGAGTTGGAATGAAAACAAAGCCGCGACTGGTTATGCCAGTCGCGGCTTTGTTTTCATTATTCCGGTGTTTATTGCGATTATTCGGTGAGTTCACTCGGGAGGATAGGCATGGCGCCATTCTTCGTACAGACGAATGCCGATGTGCGTACTGCAAGAGAGTGGGCTTCGGGCACAGGCTTACCCTTTAGGATGTTGGCTATGAATGCAGCCGTAAAGGAGTCGCCTGCGCCAACCGTGTCTGCCACTTCCACCATAGGGGTGGGCAGGAATGACACATTGCCGGGTGTGAAGACATAACTGCCATTTATTCCACAGGTGAGAATGAGCATCTTCAAGTTGTATTTTCCGAGAAGAATCCAGCATTTGTCCTGCAGGTCGATGCCTGGATAGCCGAACATGCGGCTCACTGTGACAAGCTCCTCATCGTTTATTTTAAGGATATTGCAACGTTCCATAGAGTTGCATAGGATTTCTTTGTTGTAGAAACCCTGGCGGAGGTTGACATCAAAGACCACAAGAGAATCGCCTTTTTTAGGCATGGCATCAAGGAAGCGGTTGATTGTCTCGCGTGAGACCACGTTGCGCTGTGCGAGCGAACCGAAACATACGGCTCTGGTGTTGGCCGCCAATTTGTCAAGTTCTTCGGTGTAAGGGATATTATCCCAGGCAACGTTTTCCTTTATTTCATATTGCGGGATTCCGGCTTGGTCTATTTCTACCTGAACTGTTCCAGTGGGATAGGGGACCCTTTCGATAAGATGGTTAAGACCTTTCGACACGATGTTATCGATGATTTCGTTGCCGAGAGGGTCGTTTCCCACAGCACTCACCACACAGCTTGGGAGACCGAACTGCGAGACATGATATGCAAAGTTTGCAGGAGCACCCCCAATTTTCTTACCTTCAGGGAGAACATCCCAAAGGGCCTCTCCCATACCAACTACAATGTCCTTCATGATTTATTATTTTATAGATTTGATATTCAAAGTATAATAGAGGAGATAAGCCACTCCGACACACATTACAGCCACAGCTCCTGCCTGACCGGCGGCATCTGCCGCAAATCCCATGGCAAGGGGGAAAACGGTGCCTCCGAACAGACCCATAATCATAAGTCCTGATACCTCATTCTTCTCTGACGGAGAGGAGAGGAGAGCTTGAGAGAATACAACTGAGAATATATTGGAGTTTCCGAATCCAATGAGTCCAAGGGCCACATAAATATAGGTCAGAGAGCTGCACACGAAAAGCATCACCATTGCGGCAAGCATCATCAGGACACTTATGCCGAAGAAAATTTTCGGAGACATGTAACGAAGAATGAAAGCACCGAGAAAACATCCTGCTGTTCTGAATATGAAATACACACTTGTGGCAAATCCTGCCTCCTCAAGCGGAAGCTGAAGGCGTTCCATTATGATCTTGGGGGCAGTGGTATTGGTGCCCACATCGATACCCACATGACACATTATGCCAACAAAGCACAAGAGTATGAACGGACGGCTGAGTAATCTTAGGCATTCCCCTATGCCCGAGGCTTTATCCGGACGCTCTTCCTCAATCGGAGTGGCAGCCAGCGCGGAGATTGAAAAAACGCTGACAATCGCATATATCACGAATAGGGCACGCCATCCGAGACCAAAGGTCGGGAAATAAGTTGTGGCGCCCCATGCTGCAAGAATTGGTGCGAGGAATGATGCGATGGCTTTCACAAATTGGCCGAATGTGAGTGTAGAGGCGAGCTTATCACCACTTATCAGGTTAGTGACGAGAGGATTCAGAGATGTCTGCATAACAGCATTGCCTATTCCGAGAAGCGAGAAAGAGCAAAGCATAATAGCATAGCTGTCGCCAGTGATAGGGAAAATAAGGGACACGGCTGTTATGATAAGGCTTATGAGTACGGTTTTCTTACGTCCGATTTTGTTCATGAGCATGCCTGTGGGCACAGAAAATATCAGGAACCAGAAAAATACGAGCGAAGGGAATAGATTGGCTTGGGAATCGGTTAGATTAAGGTCTTTCTGCACATAGTTGGAGGCAGTGCCGACAAGATCTACGAATCCCATAGCGAAGAAGCAGAGCATCACAGGGAGAATCTGGATGATAAATGACTTCTTGTCAGTGGCTATAGATGATTGGGTCATTTCCGTTAATCAGTTATAATTTGTTTTCAGTTTACGTTGAGAGAGTATATTTTTAGGCTGTTGAGGCGTGCGTTCCCACCGTTAGCCGACACTGTAAGGGTAGAATATGGCTTATTGGGAAATACAAGATTTGTCATCACGAATTGTCCGTTGTTGCCAAACATCTCAATACTTGATCGGTCGATGAAGATTCTTAGGGATACCTTACCGTCGTTTTCAAATGTTGGAGAAACAGTCACAGCCGGGAAATTCTCGCTGAAATCTGTGATTCCGCTGTGACGGCGGTCGAACGACATAGTCCGGTCCAAGTTATTGTAGGTCATAGCTACCTTTTCGCCAGCCGTGTTGGTAAGGGTGAGAGTTACCGAGTCAGATTTCAAGGCGTTGAATTCAGCGATAATTTCACAGATTCCGTCATTTGCGGCGGGAAGCTGGAATTGTTTCCCTTTTTTTCCGATGGATGTCTTACCTGCGTTTACCGCGAGTTTCCCACGTATGGCGTCAAGTTCAGGAGAAGGTGCGCTCGATGCGTATAGTTCGCCGTCTGCGGCACGGAACAGCCCTATCTCTCGCGGCAGGGTGTTGGCACTCCTGAACTGCATGGTTGGCACTTCTGCTGCATATTGCCAGTTGCTCATCCATCCTATCACAGTGCGTCGATTGTCAGGAGCATCGCTAAAGCTGACGGTAGCATAATGGTCTTTCCCATAATCGAGCCATTTTGTCTTGACATTGCCATCTTTGTCGGTGTCGGGAGTGAAGACCTTCCCGTCAAAGTCGCCTACGAAATATTGGGTCGCGCTCCCTCCGAACGGGCCTCCGGGGTTGATGTTGCATAGCAGTACCCATTTCTTTTCGTCAGTGCCGGCTATTGGTATCTCGAAAAGGTCGGGACATTCCCACACGCCGTCCTGAGCTCCGAGTCCTTGGCCAAATCTGCTCTGAAGCGTCCACTCTTTCATATCGGGTGAGGTGAAAATCAACATTTCATGGTCGAGAGCGTGGGCGAGTGTCAAAACCCATTGTCCTGCTTTCTCGTCCCAGAACATATTCGGGTCGCGGGCTTCGCTTTCCAATGTCAGTACGGGATTACCCGGATATACGTCATATGTCCTTCCTCCATCGGTGCTTGATGCGAGACTCTGAATCTGGCTTGCCGCCGCAGACGTGAACATCGTGACGATTGCATCTTTGCCGAAGCCGGCGCTTCCAGTCTTATCTATGGCAGAGCTTCCACTGAAAATCATGCCGAGTCCGTCAGGTTCTAAAGCCGGCAGTTCCTGATGTTCCCAATGCACAAGGTCTTCGCTCGTTGACTGTCCCCAAGAAAGATTCTGCCATTTTGAGCCGTAAGGGTTCCATTGATAACAGAGATGCCATTTCCCGTCCTTATAGACCATTCCGTTGGGGTCGTTCATCCATCCCCAGAGAGGGGTGTGATGATATGCGGGGCGATACTTTTCCCGGTTGGCGGTGTTGAAGGAGTCCGTGACCTCGAAAATAGGCCAGCAGGCATCTTCTTTTGCCTCTCTCACGGAAGAGCGTCCTTGCGAGGTGACAATGTTCAGAACAATGTTTTTCCCTTTGAAGTCCTCTATATATAGGGGTACAGTGTAATCCACTTTTGATTTGGCAAGTCTCGCGTTGATGGATTTCTGGAGCTTGCCATCAATGATGACATTGATAGTGGCCTCGTCGTTTGATTCCTGAATCGGGAGAAGAAGATATTTCCCCTCTCCTGTCACCCTTACAAGTGTGTTGTTGACTCCGAGGTGTTCAATCTCCACCCCATTCTTGTTGGCGTATAGAGGCATATGTGCCATAGAGAGGGCGGCGGCTATAAGAATAGCGCTTGTTGCGGTTTTGGTCTTTGTCATATTATATGTCGTCATTAGTTCAATGAAGGTTAAAATCATGGAAAGAACCTTGAAACAATCTTTTTTACCTGAAAGGATTTTATAACCTGTCCTGACAATCTGAACGCCGATGTGCATATCAGGTCTTGACAGTGCAAAGCTACAACAATAAAGAAAAAACGGTTATAAATAACAGTGCAAAAGCTATTATATTTGTTGCATCTCATTATTTTTTATAGAAATTGCACTGTTTTTCATGTAGATGTGATTAACTTTGCAAAGAAATTCAACTAATACTTGAAAAATGAGGACAATTAAAGATGGATCGACTATCACAATCCTGTTGCTTGCTTTTCTTGTGATGGTCGGTTGCAAGGAGGACCGTGTGTATAAGATAGGGGTGTCGCAATGCAGTCAGGATGACTGGCGAAGCAAGATGAACGATGAGATTGAGCGGGAGGCGATGTTTCATGAGGATGTCAAGGTGGAAATCCGTTCAGCAAATGACGATAATGCACGGCAGGTAGAGGATATCAGATATTTCGTGGATAACGGATTCGATATCGTGATTGTGTCGCCCAATGAGGCGGCAGAACTCACTCCGGCCATAAAGGATGTATATGAAAAGGGGATGCCGGTGATAATCTTCGATCGTAATATAATAGGAGATACTTATACTGCCCGTATTGGCGTTGATGACGAAGGGTTGGGGCGGTCGGCGGCTCATTATGCGCTACACCTTGGGGGGAGCGGCATGAAGGCGATTGAGATATACGGCCTGCGGGGTTCCACTCCGGCGGAAGACCGGCATAAAGGGTTTGCGGAGGAATTTATAGCCGGAGGGGGAAAACTTCTTGCGAGTGAGGAGGCTAATTGGAACAAGGAAGACGCTGTTCCTGTGGTTGACTCATTGTTGCGTATTTATAATGATGTGGATTTGATATTCGCCCATAACGACCGTATGGCAATCGGAGCCTCGGAAGTGGCTGACAGTTTGGGGCGTGATGGAATACGGATAATCGGTATCGACGCGGCTCCGAATATTGGAATCCAGGCGGTAGCCGACAGTGTTATTGACGCAACCTTCCTTTATCCTACAGAGGGACACCGTCTGATACGGACGGCTCTCGCAATTCTCAGGGGGGAGCCATACGATAAGGAAAAGATACTTCCTGTGTCGTCGGCAGTCGATTCGAGCAATGCCGATATTCTGCTTCTCCAGAATGAAACCCTCAAGGATGAGACCGGGAAAATGCGCTTGTTGAAGGCTCGTATCGACGACTACTGGGCACGGCATTCATCGCAGACATCGCTGTTTTATGCAAGCATTGTCATTATAGTGCTTTTGTTGTGTGTCTGTTTTCTTGTACTGAGGGCGTTCTGGCAACACAAGCGGCATCAGTCAGCACTTGTAGAGCAAAACCGTATGCTTGAAGAGGAACGCGATAAACAGGAGACTCTCAATAAGAAGTTGCAGGAGGCCACACAATCGAAGCTTGTGTTTTTCACGAATGTCTCCCATGATTTACGTACGCCATTGACATTGATATCCGTGCCGGTTTCTCAACTTGCCGCTTCCGAGAACCTGACACCGCAACAGCGTACACTCGTGAGGATTGCCGACAAGAATGTGCGGATTCTGCAGAGACTCATCAATCAGATACTTGATTTCCGTAAATATGAGAATGACAAACTCACGTTGCGTCTCGTAGAGATGGACTTCGGCAAGGCGGTCGAGGAGTGGATGGAGTCGTTTTATGAGATAGCCAAAGAACATGACATAAGATTGTCACTACATGAACCTGAGGAAAAGGGTATTGTTCTTGCTCTCGATGCTGAGAAAATGGAGAGGGTGTTTTTCAATCTTGTGTCAAATGCTTTCAAATATACGCCATCCAATGGTTCGATAACCGTTGGATACGGCATAGAGCGGGGCTGTCTCGTATTCAGTGTGTCTGATACAGGCGAGGGTATAAGTGAACGAGATTTGGGAAACATATTCGACCGGTTCTTCCAGGTTGACCAGGTGCATCCCAAGGGGTCGGGAATAGGTCTTTCCCTAACAAAAGCCTTTGTGGAGATGCATGGTGGCCGCATTACGGTGGACAGTAAGCTTGGCAAAGGGTCTGTGTTTACCGTTGAGCTTCCTATAAGGCATGTGTCCGACACACCACAGGAGGTTGAGAAACAATACAACTCAACTGATGTGCTTGCTGAACTCGGTGAAATAGAGAGTAAAAATGTTCTTGACTCCGATAAGCCCCTTGTGCTTGTAGTTGATGATAATATTGACATACAGAAATTGGCATGTGAACTTCTTAGGGACAGCTATAATGTAATGACAGCCTTGAACGGGGCCGATGGTATAAAGAAGGCGGTGAAATATGTGCCCGACCTGATTATATGCGATGTGATGATGCCTGTTATGGATGGTTTGGAATGTTGCCGTAGGCTTAAGGAGGAGATGGTTACATCCCATATCCCTGTGTTGATGCTCACGTCCTGCTCAATGGATGAGCAGAGAGTGCAGGGATATGAAAGCGGAGCCGACGGGTATCTTTCGAAGCCATTCAGCACAAAGGTGCTTCTGTCGAGGTGTGCCAGCCTAATATCCAACCGTAAAAGGATAAAAGAACTTTGGACAGGACGTATGTCGGAAGAAGAGCCAAGGAAGCCATTGGATAAACAGTTGTCCGACTCCGTAGGTGCGGTTGATATTGACAATGAGTTTTACCGCCGTTTCCTTGATATTTTCACATCGGATATAGGCAATGTAGATGTTAGTGTTGACAGTATAGCGTCAAAGATGGGGCTCGAGCGGACTCAGTTCTATAGAAAAATCAAGGCTATCACGAATTATTCTCCGGTGGAGCTTATGCGCAGTCTCCGGTTGAAGCATGCCCGGAATCTCATAACCTCGACTGAAAAGAATATAAGCGAGATCGCATATGACGCCGGATTCTCCACTCCCGCCTATTTCACGAAATGCTATCGTGAGGCTTATGGAGAGACTCCTACGGAGACACGTACACGGCTTGGAGGACGGGGGAGTTGACATGAGGTGCGCTCAGGCGGCTCTTGTAGGACTAATGCGAAATAGATAAGAAAAAGCACATGTGATATTATATATGTTGTGGAATGTATGACAAATCATGCATTCCACGATTTTTTATAACAGTCACAACATGCGTTATATGCTGGTATTAGTGGAGTTGTTAACTTTGCGGCAGAAATATTAACCAATACTAACACAACATGAAAAAAGCAATCCTGACCGCGTTTATGCTACTTGTGATAGTGGCCTCCGCGTATGCACGTGAAATCACTGTGCAGGGAACGGTTGTCTCGCGTGTTGACAATGAACCCCTTATTGGGGTTACGGTTCAATGTGAGGTGACCAAAAAAGGAACCGCCACCGATATTGATGGTAAATTCATACTTAAAGTGCCAGAGGGTTCTATCCTTAAGGTTTCCTATGTGGGTTATCAGACTCTTGAGGTAAAGGCTCTCCCTGAAATGACAATTGCCATGGACGAGGATGCCGGACTTCTTGACGAGCTCGTAGTGGTGGGTTACCAGACAGTCCGCAAGGCTGACCTCACGGGAGCTGTCTCTGTGATGAACATGAAAGAACCGTTGAGTGAGAATTCGGGGAATATAATGAACTCAATGGCAGGGAAACTTCCTGGGGTTAACGTAGTGCCAGACGCTGCTCCCGGAGGAACCGGTTCAATAAGAGTGCGAGGTATGTCAACCGCAAACTCCAGCAACGATCCCCTTTATATAATTGACGGTGTTCCCACCGACAATATCAACTGCATCAATCCTGGAGATATCGAGTCAATGCAGGTTCTAAAGGATGCCGCGTCAGCATCTATATATGGCTCACGTGCGGCAAACGGTGTGGTTGTCATTACCACAAAGCAAGGAAAGGGCGACAGGATTTCAATCAATCTTAACTATGCCATATCCGCGCAGACGATAGCGAAAAGATATGAGATGATGAATGCCCAGGAATGGGGACAGGCTTATTGGACAGCGGCACGCAACGCGAATATCACACCGGCCTTCCCACAGCTTTATGGAACAGGAACGACTCCGGAGCTGCTGCCGTATGTGGCTGGCAATACCAATTTCCCTACAGCCGACACCGACTGGCAGGACGAGGTGTACCGGACTGCATGGACCAACAACCTTACTGCTTCTGTCTCAAACAATACAGAGAAAGGTTCTGCTATGCTTTCGTTGAACTATATCAACCAGTCTGGAAATATAGTGTCTTCTTTCTATCGCCGCTTCTCAGGAAGAATCAACAGCCGCTACGACTTCAACAAGTATATATCCGTAGGAGAGAATCTTGTCCTTGCCCATTGGAAAAACCGTGGTGTTGACGTGGCCGGTGACAGGGGAATTCCATTTACTGCGATGAGTCAGCTTCCCGCGTTGCCGGTAACGGGCGTTGACGGCGACTGGATGCGTCCTCAGGGGCTTATCGGGTCAGACCTTGCCAATCCGGTTCAGATTATCAGGAATGCAGAGGACAACGACCTTTCAAACTGGAGAATACTCGGAAACGCCTATCTTGAGGTGCGTCCCGTGGAAGGGCTTGTACTGAAATCGAACATAGGTATTGAACACAGCCAGTATTTCAACAATACTCTTGGCCGACGTATAAATCCCGGCGATGTCAATTCGATGAGTTCGGTATATGGACAGGGCGACACCTGGACCTGGACTAACACTGCCAATTACAGGAGGACTTTTGCCGACAGGCATCACTTGACCGCTCTTATAGGGACAGAGGCGATTAGCTACACTTTCCGCGACCTTTCAGCCTCTCGAGAGGATTATATGTTTGAAGATTCTGATTTCATGCAGATTGGCTCAGGCTCAGGCAACCGCAATAACGGTGGCGGAAAGACACAATGGGCGGTATTCTCTCTTTTCGGTAAGATTGACTATAATTTTGATGACCGTTATCTTGCCTCTTTCACCATACGGCGGGACGAGAACTCCCGTTTCGCTAAAGGGCATCGTGCGGGAGTGTTCCCGGCATTCTCGTTTGCCTGGCGTCCATCGCGGGAGGCTTTCTTCCCACAGAATGAGGTGCTATCGGATTTGAAGATTCGTTATTCCTGGGGTCAGAACGGAAATGCAAACATCCCACCTCTCTATCCTTCTTATTCCACTTATATCTACAATACTGGAAATGGTGCATATGACATAACAGGCACTAATTCACAGACACGTCCAGGAATTACTCTGGCAGCCTCCGGAAACCCTGACCTGACATGGGAGACCACATATCAGAACAATATTGGTGTTGACTTGCAGTTCCTTAACGGGGCTATCAACGTCACTGCCGACTGGTATGTCAAGAAAACCAAAAACATGCTCACAATCCCACCCGCGCTTGACGTGGCAGGTGAGAATGCGGCAATATGGCTCAATACGGGCGACATGAAAAACACAGGATGGGAAGTGTCGGTGGCCTACAGTAGCCCATCTTATGGAGATTTCTCCTGGAACGGCTCACTTAATCTTTCCCAATACCGCAACAAACTCGTGACTCTTAATTCTCGTCAGAAATTCATCGGCGGAGACGTGCGTCTTATTCCCGGAGAGTCAATGGGTGTATATTATGGATATGTATGCGACGGGATTTTCCAAAACGAGACTGAAGTGGCTAACCATGCATTCCAGCAAGGGGCTGCCCCCGGACGTCTCATGTATCGCGATCTTGACGGCAATGGAACCATCGATGACAATGACCGTTGCATCATCGGCAATCCCAATCCTGACTTGTCTCTCGGTTTGAATCTCGCTTTCAGATATAAGGCATTCACTTTGGATATGTTTTTCTCCGGAGACTTCGGGCAGGATATCATCAACCATATGAAACGTCAGCTTTATTCCATGAGTTATGGAATCCTCGCCACCAACAGGGCTAAGGATATACTCAATGCATGGACACCGGAGAACACCGGTAGCGAGATTCCGGCGATATCTCTGAGCGATGACAACAATGAGGCACGTTTCTCATCATATTATGTTGAGAACGGATCTTATCTAAAGATGAAATACCTTAAACTCTCATACTCACTTCCCGAAAGTATTACAAGGGTAATCGGAAGCCATGGCGTGGATCTCTTTGGCCAAGTTGAGAATGTGTTCACTTTGACCAACTACAAAGGTCTTGATCCAGAGATTCTTCCTGGGGAATATGGCTCAATCATCGACAACGGAGCTTATCCGCGTCCACGCACATTCACTTTCGGTGTCAACATCAATTTCTAATCCCAAAGAAAAAATGAAAAGTATAAAATCATATATAAGAAACACTGCTTTACTGGCAGCGCTGTCATCGCTCGCCACAGTGGCTGTATCGTGCGACGATATGCTCGACACAAGGCCTCAGGGTGTATTTACATCCGAACAGATTGGTGAGGATGAGGCTCTCGACATGATGACTCCGGCCTACGCAACGTTGCTTTGCCACTATTTCGGAAACAATGAGTCGTTTGCCGGCCCTATCAACAACTGGGTTATCGATGTCCGTTCCGATGATGCCCTGAAGGGCGGTGATGGTGTCACTATGGAGGGGTATATGCATCAGCTTGAGATTGGAAATGTGCAGAGCGACAACGCTGTGATAGACTTCAAGTGGCGCAACAACTATTTCTCTATCGCACGTTGCAACACTGCTATCAAGAGCATTCTTTCGGCTGGAGCCCTCGACGAGAAGACCAAACAGTCGTTTATATCTGAGATGAAGACACTGCGTGCCTACTATTATTTCGACATGTACAGACTGTTTCAGAAATTCCCTTATTTCGATGAGACCGTCAGCGACCCATCTCAGGTGAGCGCAAGCGAATATACACGCGAACAGATTCTCGGATTTATCAAGGACGATCTGCGTGAGGCTTACAACAATCTGCCTGAAACCCAGGAGGAGATAGGTCGGTTCAACAGATATGTGGCTGCTGCCATTCTTGCAAGGGTTGACCTTTTCTCATCAGATTGGGCAGAGGCTGAGAAATATGCCGGATATGTGATAGAAAGCGGTAAATATCAGCTTTATCCTAATTTCCTGGATATTTCCAAGCCTGAACTAAATAATCAATATGAGTCTGTGATGGCAGTGCAGTTCTCTTCCGCCAATTCTCCCGACCAGTTCAATTTCAACAACTGTCTTAACTGCACATATTCAGAGGGCAACCTCTATGGAAACGGAGATGATTTCTATCTTGCCTCGCAGGACCTGGTAAACTCTTTCCGTACAGACGCTAATGGGCTCCCGTTTCTCGATGGAAGCTCAAACAGTGAGGACGTTACCTCTGCGGACTATGCCGGAAATGTTGATCCGCGTCTCGACTTCACGCTCGGACGTATCGGTATGCCGTGGCGAGGTTACAACTACAATGAGAAGTGGTGTCGCAACCTCGAACTCTACGGACAGTATTCCGGGAAGAAGCCTTACCCGTCGCCCGATTCACCATATGTCACTACCGGCATCGTTCCCTGGGGAGCATCCTCGCTCAACTATATTATAATCCGTTATGCCGATGTGATGCTTATGAAGGCGGAAGCCCTTATAGAACAGAATAAGAATCTTGATGAGGCAAGAACTTTGATTAATTCAGTCCGTGCGAAGGCGGCTCGTTCGGTTGACCCCTCCTATACTCCGGTTGACTGCAATCCGATGGTGGCCTCATACTCCGTAGGGGAGTATCCGGCGACAGGATGGAATCAGGATTATGCACGCATGGCAGTGCGCCATGAGCGCCGTGTGGAACTTGCAATGGAGGGGCACAGATGGTTTGACCTCGTGCGTTGGGGTACGGTTGTTGAGACTGTCAACAAGTATTATGAATTCGAGTCAAGATTCCAACCTTATTATAAGGGGGCTTCTTTGTCTGCCGATGAGTTGTATTTCCCGGTTCCTTTGAGCCAGAAAGATAATGCTGGCAACCTTTATGACTAAACAAAAAATCAAAAACTGAATTTCTGACATGAAAAATATATTGAAGACAGGGTTCGTCACGGCAGTCATGGCAATCTCCGGATTGTTCTCGTCCTGCTCCGATTTTGAACCTAAAGGGTATGAGACGGTTCCAGACCTCGACAAGGTCAATAATCTTAAGGCCGAAGTTAATGGATTGAAAGTTAATCTTTCCTGGACACTTCCTTCGGGAGATATCACTGATGTCATGCTTATCAGAAACGCTGATGGCAAGAATCCGGTATCGCTTGGCCCCTCGGCTATATCATACACGGTGGAAGGGGCTCCTATGGGTGTGGAAAATCTTTATACCGTTAAATTGAAGTATGACGACCGTTATGTTTCAGAAGGTGTCACCATAGGTGCAACTCTCCCCGAGAAGAAACTGGAAGACGTGAGCAACCTTAAGGCGGAAGTTGAGGGTCGGAATGTGACGCTTACGTGGACACTTCCTTCAGAGAGTGATATAACCGGAGTGAAAGTGTATGCCAACGGCGACATCGATGCCGCCACGCTTTATGAAGGTCAACCTACGACAGTTGTATTGAAGTCGCAGCCGATGGGGGAGACCATAAGTTATGGGGTTGCCGTGGTTTATGACACCTATTATACCTCTACAGGAGTCAATGCTGAGCCTGTGACGATTGAAGAAGTGGAAGCGAAAGCGGCTTTCCTTCTGGCGGCTGATTCATATTCCGATCTTCCCGATGACGATGAACGTGCGGCGGCCGAATGGTTCTATACCCGGTATGTGGTGACTGCGAAAGGAAAATTCGTGACTCCCAATGAACTACCCAATCTTAATGCCGAGGAGTATTCCGTGCTCTGGATAGAGATTGACAGAGTAGGTTTGCCTCTCGGATGGGAGAATCTTCCTTCAGAATTCAGTGGGGAAGCCACGATTTCCGCGCTCCGCAGATATACAGCAGAAGGAGGCAACCTGTATCTTGCAAACATGGCCACGCAGCTGACGGTTCCATTGAACATTGTCCCCGACAATATGGCGCCAACCGTTTATGGCAATGGAGATGGCGGTTCGGGCAATGATGTGTGGGTAATCAATCCCTATCTCGGATGGGATTTCCGTGACGGAAGCGATCAGGGATTCTACGATCGCACCACCCACGCCATATATAAAGGGTTGACATTTGAAGATCCCAACGGATATGGATATGAGAATCTTCCTTTAATTGGACCTGGCCAGAGAGAGGATCACAATTGCCTGTGGGATTGCAATATCTACGGACGTGGAAATCAGCCAGACGTAATAAAGAACTTTGAGGTGACAACCAATTCCTTGGTTCTTGCAACCTGGGGACACGTGCGTGACCATTGTGTTGCCGGTCTTGTGGATTTCAATCCCAATAACCAGCATGGGAGATGCGTTGCTAACGGCTTCGCCGCTTATGAATGGAATCAGAATTCAGGAAGGAATCCATATCAGCATAATGTGGAGAAACTCACTGAGAATATAATCGAGTATCTGAAGTAATTCAGTTTTTATAAAAACGTGTGCCACTTTCTCATAAAGAAAGGAGGCACACGTTTTAATATTGTAATATAATGACATTATGAACATATTTAAATCATTTATGATTATGTCTGCCTTTCTGGGGGCATTCGAAGCCAACTCAAAGCTTGTCGCTCATTTCCCGATGGATGTGATATCAGGAGAGATAGTGGAGAGCGTGAGTGGTGAAAAATTTGCTGTTGAAGGTAATTTCGCGCCGGAAAATCTGCCCGGAGCTGTTGGTGAGGCTTTGAGGTTTGATGGTTACACTTCCCATATAAAGGGAAGTCTGGGCGATATACTTCCTTCCGGCTCAAAACAGGTGACAGTGTCTATGTGGGTGGCGGTCCCGAGTTATCCGATTATAAAGATTGACACTGACACACAGGAAAAAACTGCAATAGCCACCTGCCTGGATACCGATTCCAAAACCGGGTTCGGATTTTATATCGGATTTAACGGAAAGTATTCATTCCGTATGTTTCTTGGCGGCTGGCCTGTAAATATAGATGTGGATACTCCTCTTCCCACATATCAATGGAACAATCTTGTTGCGGTTGTAGATTGCGATGCAAGGTATGTGAAACTCTATAATAATGGAGTGGAGGTCGGTGCTGGCCGTGCTACGGGAAGCATATCCTATTCACCCTGCTCTTTTTATATGGGGCAAGGTGTCGAATCCAATATGTCCGGGCCATTTGAGTTGATGTCTTTCAATGGCCTCTTAGATGACATCTCTGTATGGGATGAGGCAAAGTCTTTGGATGAAATCAAAGGTTGGAAGGCAGAGAATGACCCGAATCTTGACATACCGGATTCAAGGTTCGCTGAAGACCTTTTACGTCCGCGTTTTCATGGCATGCCGGCGGCCGGCTGGACTAATGAATGCCATGGCATGTATTATTCAGAGGGGCGTTATCATCTGTTTTTCCAAAAGAATGGCGATGGCCCTTACATGGCACGTCTTCATTGGGGACACATATCAAGCGAGAACCTGTATGATTGGCGTGAAGAGAAAATTGCTCTTGCCCCAGGCGACTGGTATGACATAAAAGGATGTTGGAGCGGGTGTGTGTTCTCCGATGAGGTTGTCACTGGCGGACAGCCAAATATAATATATACTGCCGTTGACTATGCCAAGGCTATGGTGGCACAGGCTATGCCTGAGACAGAGTCTCTCGACAATTGGGTGAAATATGACAGGAACCCGATAATAAATGGTCGTCCGTCCGGGCTGTCGGATGATTTTCGCGATCCGTATTTCTTTAGAAAGGGAGAAAACGGGTATATCATAGTGGGCTCTTCATCTAACGGAGTGGGGACCACTACTCTGCACAGATATAATGCTTCTGCCGGCAATTGGATATCAGAGGGACAGTTCTTCACAGGTAAGAATGCGGCGACAGACGGCCGATTTTGGGAGATGCCGAATGTTACCCAGATGTCTGACGGAAAATGGCTTTTCACGGCTACTCCACTTGAGACATCGAGAGGCGTGAGGACTCTTTATTGGACTGGCGGAATTGGAGATGACGGAAGATTCGTGGCGGATGTGCATTCATCCGAGCCTCGCGCCGTGGAGTTGAATTCAAGAGAAGGGTTCGGTATGCTTTCGCCCACCGTCTATAACCATGATGGAAAGACGATTGCGCTCGGAATCGTGCCTGATAAACTGTCATCGGCCGACAATTGGCATCTTGGATGGGCACATTGCTATTCGTTGCCACGCGAATGGCAACTTTCTTCTGACGGTCTTTTATTACAGAAGCCGTATGAGGGACTGAGGGGAATGAGGACAGGGACATCATATTCTGAGCGAGAGTTTGAATTGTCGGGACATTATGGACTCGAACCCGTGAGTGGACGTTCGGTGGAGGTTTGCGGTGTTTTTGAGGTAGGGAATGCCGGATTCGGATTTAAGATATTTAAAAGTGACAGAGGTGAAGGTATCGTCAGATATGTCCCTGCCACGGGAGAACTTGTAGTGGATTTCACAGGATTGCGTCGTCTTGTAAATGATGGAGGGGTGTACGACGGGATATATCGCTGTCCGCTTCCGGAGCATCCTGCCATCGGGTCAGAATTGAAAATCAATATGTATATCGACCATTCTATAATAGATATATTCGTCAATGACAGATGGGCTACATCGATACGTGTTTTCCCCACAGAGAAAGATGCCGACGGGATAGAAGTATATTCAGATTCCATAGTGCGGGTCAAGAGTCTGGAAGCATGGGTGCTCGATGCATCAGGAGACAGCGCGTCGGTGGGTTCCATATCAGACACTGGTGTGGAAGGATTTGTTCCTGGAGAAGGGATATATACCTTGTCTGGAGTAAGGGAAGGTACGGTAGGCCCGGATGGAGAATTGCCGGAGAGTCTTCCTGATGGCGTATATGTTTCTGGAGGCCGGAAGGTAATTGTAAACAATAATTGAGAAGTGAAGTGGCAATGTAATGGACGGGGGTTTGCGATATGACATCCAGCCGTGTCGTTTGCAGGTTTTTAATGTATGAGTTTGTATATCCCTTTTGTGATGCACGAAATGGCATCGCAAAAGGGATATTTTTCACGTGTGGATTCTAATTGTGCCAAAAGGATGTGTTTCTTAGGATTTTACGGCTACTACGACCTTGAAACTCTAGGAAATGCTAAATGGTGTGAGGACAAGACCGTGATACCCGGATTTTGGAGCGTGAGAGAATATGGCTCACAGACACTGTGACCGACGGATGGATATGTTTTCGAATATAGATTTGGTGTTTAATAAAAAAGATGTAACTTAGCGTCATATTTTGGTTCGCGGCGACGTGATTATAGTCGCCGCAGAAAGCATTTGTGCATTTCTGAGGGTAGGGACATGCCTTTGGCATGTAGGATTCGCACGGGTATAAGATGCACATTTATTTTGTGCGATGACTGTTATAGGGAAAATAGGTGACAGTCCTGCTACTGAGATTCCTATAAAACTCAGCGACAAGATGTCTCTGTCGTTAAGACCGATGGAAGGGCATTTGGAGAGCAGGGTACGTTTTACTGTTGCCGCGATGTTATTTGGTCAATTCTGTCATGGCGCTTGTCATGGCTGCCTTGGTGATGAGGGAATTGCATAATAAGCGTAAAAACGAAGTGTGATGAAAAAGGAAGAAACCGTAAAGATAATAAATCTTGATACAGGTTACTCAGACAGGAAGAATAGGACGGTGATTACGAGTGATATCAACGCCTCTCTGTATTCAAGGGAGCTTACTTGTCTCTTGGGCCCGAACGGAGCCGGCAAGTCAACACTCCTTAAGACTCTGACATCGTTTCTGCCACCTTTGAAGGGAGATATCATCATCGAAGGGAGACCATTGAATGCCTATTCTGAAACTGACATGGCGAAGGTGATTGGAGTCGTTCTCACCGAACGCCTGAGCATCGACAACATGTCGGTCGATGAGCTTGTAGGTATGGGAAGAAGCCCATATACCGGGTTTTGGGGGCATATGTCGGCTTATGACAGGCAGAAGGTAGATGAATCCATCTCGTTAGTTGGGGTTGAGGGTCTTCGCGGACGTATGGTGCGGACTCTTAGCGATGGGGAACGCCAGAAGGTGATGATAGCCAAGGCTCTTGCTCAGGAGACGCCAGTGATTTTTCTTGATGAGCCAACCGCCTTTCTTGACTATCCAAGTAAGGTTGAGATTATGCAGTTGCTTCAGGGTCTTTCGCGAGAAAGGGATAAGACAGTTTTTCTATCTACCCACGACCTTGAACTTGCACTTCAGATAGCAGATAAGGTATGGCTTCTTGACAAACCACATGGCGTGACAATCGGTACGCCAGAGGATCTTGCCCTGAAAGGAGATATGACGAAATATTTCCACCGGAAGGGAGTGACTTTCGATATTGAAAGCGGCTTATTCAAGATTGACCATAAACTGACCTATTCTGTCACCCTTGAGGGTAAGGGACCAGTCGCAAACATGGTGAGGAAGGCACTCGCTCGTCATGGCGTTTCAGCGGAATCTGGAAATAATATTAACAAGGTATATGTAGATGAATCGGAAATCCGCCTGAACGGCAACAGGTATATGGATATTGACTCGCTCCTTGATGCGGTGGATTCCCTCTTTGATATGAGATGATGTGAATGTCGATTAAGAGGGGCTTGATTATATCATTTCCCTGATTCTGTAATTTGAGGATGCATGGACAGAACTTGCCATTCATTCCCCATCTATTTATTGCGGAATACGAGCAGAGGGGCAGGAGGTGTGGAATCTTTATATTCAGAATATTTTTCTCTTACCTTATCCGTTACGTGTGCCGCTCCTTGCTTGTCGCGATAGAAGGAATAGCTGTTCCCTCCGGTTATATACACAGCGTCCATAAATCCGTATTCGCGTAGTGCATCGGCGAAGTCATACATGGTTTCGCGGTGGCGTGTCATAATATAGTATAGTTTTCCATCTTCTTTCCTCCCGATAGCGGCACGTTCCACTTTCCCATGTAGTGAGAACTTTGATGGGAGCTCCCCGTTTCCTAATAATACGAACTGACGGAAGAAGTGACCACCATACTTCTCTACATGGCCAATTACATCGTCGTTAATGGAAATGCCTATCACTGGGTATCCACTTTGGGAGATGGCAACATATGCGGCACGGTTCTTCTCTTTGTCCTTGTGTCTCACTCCGTCAATCACCACATCCCCAATCCAGCTTTTGTCGGGATGATAGTCAGAACTGCGCATGAACAGCACGAGACTTCCATCAGTGGTGTCGGGGAATTCCCGTTCAAGAGATGCTTTGAGTCCTTCGATAGAATACATGTCAAATGCTACGCCAAACACACTGTCAGAAGTCATTTCAGTGCCTTTCGCGACGGCGCGATAGTCTTGTCGGAGCCTGACGATGTTCTCTTTGTCGGACACCGAAGACTCAGTGTCGATTAACTGACCCCAATGGCGATTGGCCAGAATCCACGCTACGCATAGGGATAATGCCAATGCAGACACGATGGAGATGATATAAGGTAGTTTCTTTATATGTTGTCCTATTGATTCGGATGCTGTTTTATCGGCAGTTGTGCCGGAGGATTCAATGGAGAATACCGGCACTTCCACAGGACGGTCATCATGACGGTTCTCATCGTCAATATCAATCAGTCTTTGGTCGGTCTTCATATTCTGTCATTTCGTCTTTAAGAGTCTTTAATGAAACCCGTCCGAGTTTAGCCAGACGCAGTGTGGGTATTTTTGAGTCAACGGTGTGTCCGCCGAAACGTATCACCCTTTCCGGCACGTTTATCACGCGTATATGTCGTTTGTTGACAATCAGGCTTCTTCCTACTCTGGAAAAGGTGTTATGGCTCAACTTTTGGAAATAATCCTCGAAATAGTGAAGCTGGAACGTCATCTTGTGTGATGTGCCGTTGGCAAGCATAAGGTCGCAGTAGTTGCCGTCGGCGATGATATATACTATTTCGTCAACGGCAACCCTTACAAGTTCGGTAGATGTAGTGATTTTAAGCCATTCCATATATTAGGTAACGGCACTCATTCCTTATAATTGTCTGTTGGATTATAAATGCTTCCTATCGCTTACAGATAAGT
This sequence comes from Muribaculaceae bacterium, assembly GCA_029058745.1. Taxonomy (GTDB): domain Bacteria; phylum Bacteroidota; class Bacteroidia; order Bacteroidales; family Muribaculaceae; genus Lepagella. Next base: position 9,355 of record JAIDXM010000103.1, on the reverse strand, counting down.
GTTTACAAGCCTTTTGAAGATTCGGTGTGCATTTGCCATTGTGTCATGGTAAACGCGTTTCCCTTTCGCCTGACTCACGATGCGTAAGCTCGTTGACTGAACTTTGCTGAGATCGTTGACTGAGTATCCATCCAGATTATCCTCTGAAAATACCTCGCAGTGTTCGCCATCTTTTTTGTAGTAGATGGTCATGGATTTGCCATTGTTGAGAGTCGCGGTCTGTTCCACCACAATCGAAGTCGGCAGCATTGACATGAGTTGACCGGCAATGCCTTTCTGATTATTGATGATTCCAAGTGCATTTGCCATTGTGGTGTGATAAACTCGTTTCCCTTTCACCTGGCTCACGATTCGTAAGCTTGTTGACTGCAGTGTGCATAGGTCGTTGATTGAGTATCCATTCAGCTCATCCTCGGAATATACCTCGATGTCGTTGCCGTCTTTCTGGTAGTAGATGGTCACGGATTTACCGTTGCTGAGAGTCGCAGTCTGCTCTACCACAATAGAATTGGGCATTATAGATGTTGCCTGCGCGTTGGATGTTGCGAAGAATGCTACTGTGAGCATGATGATAGAGATCATCTTGGAAAAATAAGTTTTCATTTTTTTGATTGTTTGATTGTGTAAATAAGAAGCTTCATTTTTGAAATCTTCTATCTTCGATTTTCAAAGACGATGCAAAGTTAGCCACACATCATGCCGTAATCCAAAAAAGTTCAGGTGTGATGTATGGGAAGGTCATTTTATTGTATGAACCGGTTGTTTGCATGTTATTGTTGAAATATTGTCAGGTTTGTCAGGGTAGTGGAATAGATAATGTTACAACAGACGGCAGGTGGCAACTTTGCAACTTTATAGGCCTGCTTATTGTTTTAATTATAAGAATATTGTGATGCGGAGTGTGGCAATGCGACATGTCTGAATCACAGCAAAAGACAGTGAAGCTATGAAAAACATGGAAATAAATGGAAGGAGAAAAACGATGATGCCAAGGATTATGGCAATCCTTTTTTCAGTTGCGGCTTTCGTGTTCGGAGTATCCGCACAGAACAGTCTTCCGGCACCCGGTTCGGGGGGAAGCTATAATCCCGCCCCGATAGGAGGATTTGGCTCAGGAGGAGGCTGGGGAGGCGGTGTGGGCCCCGGCCCCGGAATGATTGGCAATCCCGGTCCGCCGCCACCGGCATCGTGGGGAAGTCCATGGGGTCCCGGATGGAGTGCCTCGCCTACGATTGTGGTGAATTCACCATCTTGGACTAACCGTGGTACTTTGAATGTAATGGCATGTGGATATGGCGTGCGAGGAATATGGAGAACCATACCGCTTCACGTTGGGTATTATTTCAATGGGGTAGATTATGACGTGACTGTTATAAATGCTTGGAATCCAACGACGCAATCCTGGATTCGTGGAATAAACCAACCAGCCTACAACACGAGCTATTATATCAATGGGAATACCTATGATTTTTATGTGCCGCTATCGTTTGGCACGTTTTATTTCAATCTATAGTGGTTATATCCCAAAACGAATCATCCGAATTGTAACAATTCGGATGATTCGTTTTGGGATATAACTTGTGTCCGCTGTAATTTACCGTAATCAGATTTCTCCACCGTCGCCATAGCTGCTGTTGGCATCCATGGCCTCACCGCCCTGGTCGCGTCCCTGCTTGGCATTCATGTTTCCGAATGAGAATTTTAGAGTGAGGCGTACGGTTCGTCCGTTTCTCCATCGTTCGTCGTATTGGGTATAGTCGGGCCCGGTGGTTGTGCTTTTGAATTTACGGGAATCGAACAGGTCGCGGCAGTTAAGCGAAAGAGACCATGGACCGAACACTCTGCGGACACCGAGGTCAACACTCCATCCACCTTGACGGGAACCCTGTGCGGAGAGCATCTTGGAATTGTAGTTGCCTGTAGCCTGGAAAGATATCGACCAAGGGAGACGCACATTCGCCATCATGCGGGCATCCCAGGCGAAGCTGTTCTGTTTCTCTCCGTTCAACGGAATCAGGTTGCCGCTTTCCGATTTGAAGTCGTAGTTCCATGCGCTGATATGGTTGTTATAGAGATTCACAGTGGTGGTAAGGTCGAGGCGACTTCTGAAAAGGGAATTTTTCGCCACAATCTCACAACCGGAGTTCAATTCGTCGGCTACGTTTGCCCAGGTGGTGTACATCACATCACCGTCCAGATAGCTTATACGGTTCATCATGTCGGTACTTGTGCGCATGTATGCCGACAGACTGACCATATGGAAAGTCCAGCTTTTGATGTAATTAAGCTCGAAAGCATTTGAATACTGAGGCTGTAGTTCCGGATTGCCGTAGGAGATATTGGTGGGGTTGGATATGTCACGGAACGAGTTGAGTTGCCCTCCCCATGGACGACGTATGCGTCGTGTGAAGTTAAGTTGCATTTCGTTGTCGTGTGGCAACGACCATGACACGAATGCGCTTGGAAAGAGGGCAAAATTGTTTTTGCGGAACTCATCCACATCACTTTCCTTTTCTCCGAATGAGAGGGAACGGGTCCTTACCTGCCAGGATTCCGCGCGAAGGCCTGCCGAGAAGCTGAACTTATCTACTTTTCCACCCAGTGTCGCATAGAATGCTGATATATTATTGCGATATATGAATCGGTTGTAAAGGGCTTGGTTCTGTACCATATCTGCCTGTGAGGTGCCGGAATAAGTGTCAGTGGGAGTATTCTCGTAATTATAGTTGCCGTTGTATCCCGCTTCCAGTTTCAGCCATTCCGTCATCTGGTTGGTGTAATCCACTTTGGCTTCCCATGAACGTGTGCCCATATCCATGTTCTGCTCCTGGTACTTTTCTTCCTTACGGTCGGTATATTCGATATCCTCAAAATATGACCTCCAGTTCGGGCCGCCCCAGTTGTTGTAGGCGCCGTTGACGTCGAGGGTGTGGGAGTCCGACCATTTGTGGGAGTATCCGGCTTCGATATGCATTCCATGATTGTCCCGACGGTTTCTTGAGATATCGTTGTTGAGCGTCCAGTTGCCTGGCACGTTCGATGAGTAGAGTGTTGTTGAGCGTCCCCAGTTGTGACCGAGCATTCCGAATCCGTTGGCATATATGTCATCTTTATCGGTGAGGTGATATGTTGCCCCGAGACGGAAGAACAGTCCGTTGCCATGGCTTGGACTTTCTCCTGAGGAGTTGGTGAATGTGCCGTCATCAAACACGCGGTTCATGGCTGAGCCTCCCTTTGCGTGTCTCATTCTGAACCCCACGCCGGCATATGCATCCACTTTTGAAGAATTGAGATTTATGTTGGCGCCAAGGTTGCCTCCCCCTCTCGAGTTGACACCGATTTCAGCGCTTCCATAATATCCGGCCTTGCGGTCTTTCTTGAGTACTATGTTGATGATTCCGGCAGTCCCTTCCGGACTATATTTGGCCGAGGGATTAGTGATGACTTCAATACGGTCGATTGTCTCAGCCGGAATCTGCTCGAGAATCTGTGCCCTGTTGTCGGCAGTAAGACCAGACTCTTTACCGTTGATCCAGACAGTGACAGAGGAGTTCCCTCTGAGCGAAACTTCACCGTCCTGATCTACTTCGACGGAAGGGATTGATTCCAGCAGTTCGGAGGCGGACTGTCCGGCGGCTGTGACGTTTGCGTCAACGGTGAAGACTTTCCTGTCAAGTTCGAAACGCATCTGGCTTCTCACCCCTTCCACCACAACTTCCTGTAGTAGCTTAGTGTCGTCGGCCATGATTATCGTGCCAATACTGACATCTCCTCCTTTGACATTGACTTGGCGTTCCTGTGCCACGCTGCCTATATTGGATACGCGGACAATATATGTGCCGTCTTTCACTCCTTTGAGTATGAAGGCTCCGTCCTCATCGGTGTTGGTGCCTATCGGGAGTGGCTTGCCTGTGTTTGCGTCAACGAGTTGCACTGTCGCGAAATCCATAGGAGCTCCGGATTCTTTATTGATGACCTTGCCGGAGACATCGCCGGCCGCATATGTCGCAAGAGGTATGATGCCCGCGCATAAGGGCATCAGAAATCTTAAGTTCATAATCTATATAGTAAATTCTGTGTGTCGGGAGAAGTAACCTGAGTGTCGTGGAATTTTCTTCCCCCTGAAATGTGACATGACAAACGGGAAAAAGTTTAAACATGATTTAATAACTTTTGCCGAGGCAGACAAGAAGCTGTTGGAGAAAACAGTTTCAGGAGTGCATTCGGCTTTGGAACGGAGGCATCCCGAGGAGACAAGGCTCTTGCGTGAGCTTGTCATCATAGGGGTGTCTGACCCGAAGTGTCAGGACTACATATTAAATGGCGGGTCGGTGACGTTTGAACCGTATCCTTGGAAAGACCCCTCCAATGGGAAAAGGATTCCGGAAAAATATTGTCAGGAGGTCATAATCAAGAAGGAGGGAAATGGGAACGACTGGTTAATCTCCATGTGCGGGATGCGGATAGCCGGCTTCTTCAAACAGATATGGGCTAAGGTTACGGAAGCTCTCGGTCTGAAGAAAAAAGTCGAGCATCCGCTCCAGTTCCGGACGCTGCGCCTTGGCTCCGGATATTTTCTCGCTGTATATCCTCTCGCATCCGGCTTGCCGGAGACTGTCGCACTGTCCGTCAAGGTTCTGTCCGGATGTCGATACCCTTGCATATCCTATGGTCATGGTGTCTTTTGTGAATGTATTATGAGAAAGAGATATTGCCGTACTTTATCTACACAAAAAGCACAAATAAAGTACGGCAAAAAGATCGTTACACTTTAAAGTGTAAAAGGCTAAGGTTTTACCAAAGTGCTACCTTCCCAACTGCCCCTAAATCAAGAACACCGGATTTGATACCTAATGCCTTAAATACACGGCTCATTGTTGGAAGAGTTATAACGCTCTTGCCTTTTTCCAGTCTTGAAATCTGCGCGCGCTGTACGCCTATGCGCTCTCCCAATTCTTCTTGAGTGAGGTTCTGTGCTTGGCGTGCTTTCTTTATGGCTTCGCCGACAAAGTAGGCGTTGAGTTCCTCCTTTAACTGCGCTTCCATCTCGTCACGCGCCGGGGTTCCGACTTTTCCCCAGACTTCATCAACAAGTTCACTTGCAGGGGTCAAATTCATTCTTGCCATATCTTAAGTAATTATTCGTTGCTGTAATATTGTTTCATAAACGCTTCCGCCCTGTCTATCTCCTTTTGTGGTACTTTCCACGTCTTTTTGACAAATCCGTGAGTGGCGATAATCAACGCCCGACGTTCTTTATCCCAAAAGGCTAATAGACGGTAACACATTCCGTTATAAGATGTGCGAAGCTCCCAAATATTATCGTTGAGTTTCTTGAAAAGGTCTTTATCCATTTCTCCTTCCTCGACCTTACGGATATTGAAGGTAATTTTCTTTTTAGCCTTTTCGGGGAGAGAGCGGACAAACGCCTTGGCTTCGTCACTCAGAAAGATATTAACTTTGTTCGCTTCCATCATTCTTTTATTATAACGTTGCAAAGTTACTAAATTGTTTCCAACAAACGAAACAATAATACCGGAAATATTACTTGTATGAGCATGAGATGGGAGTCTGAGGGGTATTGGCAAAACGACTTTTAGCTATAAGTGGATATTTTACCACTTATAGCTAAAAGTCGTAGATTGAATTTACCACTGCAGGGGTGGTAAATATGGCGTATGGTGGTAAATTTGAGTGTTGATGATTCTATTTATAGACCGACTTCTTGCCAAAAGTGGTATTTTTAACCCACTTTGGGCAAGAAGTCGGTTTAGGGAGTCTCTAAAACCAAGTTTCTCTCACGAAAAGATAACTTGATTTAGATATGGGTTTTGAGACGGATATTTCCTTGTTTTTGGCAGTCTGAAGCCCGGTAGCCGGACAATCTCAAAAACGGCCGTTTAAAACACTGCAAGGAACGTATTCGATTATTGTTTTATCCAGTAAATAGCGGACATGGACAATGTACGATGTTTTCCGTTTCCATAATATGTCGCATTTGTCAATCCCATGTCATAACCAAGCTTGATTCCGACGTGTTTATATGATATATTAACGGAAAAGGAAAGACCGACATCGTTACGATTACAAGGCCTATAGGGTTTGCCATACCCATCGGAGAATGTAGATACTCTTGCCTCGTAAGGTTGCCCAAAGTTATCTATGCCAGTTATATAGGAATCGCCTGATAAACCGACAGCATAATAAGCTCCTAACTCTGGTTTAATTGAAAATTTTTGAGGAAAATTAAAGATATATCCTGTCATCAAAGGAATTTGAAGATAATCCATTGATGAAAATTTAATTCTACTAATGTCTGAACATAGAAGATAGTTCCCATAAGTGCTACCACCCTTCCTTATGTACGATAAACCTGATTCAAATGATAGATTGTTGTTTATGGTAAAATCTATAAGTCCGCCAACCTTAAATCCATTTCGGCCAGAAGAATTATATTGACTAACAGAAAGATGATTATAGGTATAACCCGTTTCTAATGCATAGTTTAGTTTTTGTGCATTGCTTAAGCAATGCACAAAAACTAAAAGGGTTAATATTAGTGTGCGCTTGATCATTATATTGATTATCTTCCTATTATCATATTCCTCGTCCGCCCAAGACATCTTTCGCATATCCTTCTACGTCACTAACTGTACGTTTTCCGAACTTCCATGTCACGCCGATCCAAATACTTCTTTGGAATCCATTGGTTACAGACTTGTAGGTATAATCTTGATAGAATCGCTTTGATTTGGATATATTCTGATTAAAAATATCGTTTATTCCTGCTGAAAGCACAAGCCGATCGTTCATCAAGGAATAAGAGTAATCTATGCTCAATGCTCCAACGCCGTTCATCTTTTGTAATCCGTCATATGAGGGAAGCGTCTGCCAGTAAGAAACTCCTCCACGCATGGACTTAGACCGGTTTAAAAAGAAATTGGCATAAAGATTGAAATTGCCTCCCCATCCATCAAGATCTTTGATGGATAGCTCCGGGATATAGCAATGGCTATGGTTATAGAACCCGGATGCCTGAGCCGAGAGAGAAAACCATTCCAACGGAGCAAAATAGTAGCTTACTGAAATTCCACCTTTTCTTATATTGGAAGCATTCAGGGATAGTTGAGTCTGATTTCCATTGTCCAATAAAAGAGGGATGTATTCAATGTTATCGTTGATGGCATTGCCCCAGAATGTCACATTCAGGTTTCCTTTGTATGAATAGTTTAATTCTATATTGTGAGATTTACTGGGACGTAAATTCGGATTGCCTTGATGAAAATTATTAAAATCATAATATCTCACAAATGGATTCAGATCTTCGAAGTACGGTCGCTGTATTCTATATGCGTAATTCAGACTGATAGCATTATTGTTGTTTACGTTCCATATAACAAATGCCGAGGGGAAAAAATTCCCATAATTACCATGCGTTGATTCCTTGATACTGCGACTAGTTCCTTTTACATCGGTATATTCATAACGCACGCCAAGTTTGGCATAGACTGCACTTCCCAATGGACGAGATGCTGACACATAAGCCGAATAGATATTCTCGTCGTATCTATATTCGGACTCCGACTGCTTGGTTTCAGACCATATGCTGTTAAGATACGTGGTGTTATCAACCATCTGACCACTAACCCCAGCTTCTATTCTTGCGAAACTATAAGGAAGTACAATATCCGCAAGAAACGAATTGGTTCTGTAATAATACATTCCGGTAGAGACCAAATTTGAATCTGAGTTATCCATTGAGTGGAAAGAGTCGTTGATTCCTCTTTTACGGAAGTGAGAGTTATAGGTGAGCGTCAGTGTTTTCCCTGACTCATCAAGGTTAATATCACCAAATACGGATACATTGAACCTGTGATTCTTAGGGTTCCTAATCTGCGCCGTTTTACTGCCGTTGGGAATTTCTGCGGATCCCGAAAAAAGGTTCATGTCAAATTGGTTATTTTCCACACCTCCTTCAAGAATTGTTCCCAATTCAACTTTTGAAGATGGATTATATTTGAATATCGCATTGGCAGCATAGTCCCTCAAATCTGTTTCCAACTCTGAGGTTCTCTCATATTGATATGTGTCAGCTTTAAATGTTTCAGAGGAGTTCTGTTTCCCTCGCATAATACGAGGTGTTAGTCCGATGCGGGCTGACCATTTATTCTTTTGCCAATTAAGGGTAGCCGACGGGAACCAGCTATCTTTGTGTCCCTGATCATAGTTAAGATTCAGGTCTCCTTGGAAGCCAATTGAAGGATTCGGTTTGAGACGAATATTGACCAACCCTATATTTCGCTCAGAATTGTACTTGGCAGGAGGTATCGGAATTACCTCAATGGAAGAAATCTCTTCGGCTCTTAGGTTGGAAAGAAAGCTTTTTGATTCCTCTCCTGAAAGGATTCTGCCGTCAATCATGACGTTCGCACCTTCCCGTCCAACCATACTCAAGGAGGCCTCCTTTTGATTTACCATTATGCGTGGTGTTTGCTCCAAGAGTTGAATTGCTGTTTTATTTGAGGCAAACGGATCATTCTCCACATCATATATTAGTCTATCGACTTTCTGTGAAATCAGCTTACCTCTATTTGCAGTTACTGTCACCTCTGCAAGCATAGCTCCCTCCGTCATTGAGATAATACCTACATTTTTTTCAGTGGCATCCTTATATAAAGGATTATATCCAGGATATGAAACACGGACAATGACCGGAGATTCTTTTGTGGCGAAACAAAAGGAACCATCACTATATGTCATGCCGCCCGCAATGAGGGTTGAGTCCTGCGGATGAAGCAAAGCAATATTCGCATATTCCAACGGTTGTTTTTCTGAATCCAGAACTACTCCCGAATACTGAGCTGCCTTTGCAGATACAATACTTGTAAATGCTATTAAAAGGCTGATTAATTGTGGGTTCATTTTTCTATGTTTTAATTTTATGCTGCAAAATTACTACCGTAATGAGGAGTTCTCCTAACACAAAAGTGTATTTCTTTGATTTTAAAGGTTATTTGTACCCTTTTGTGTAGTATGGCCGATGAGGGCTACGATGCGGCAAGAAGGGGATAATACCTTTGGTAGAATTTGGTTAGCCCTTTTTTGCTTGAGCATACCGGGATTGTCTCAGATGCAAGGTAAATGAGCGTATTTCCTATCTGTCGGGTCTCGATGCCGAGGGCGTTCATGACCCTGAGAAGGTGGCTGTCGGTCTCCGCTATCATATAGCTGTCGTCATCCCGTAGTATTGGAGCCACGGCGAGAGTCATGAGTTGCTTGTACCGTGTCTGGGATCGGTTCTGATGAATGATGGTTATAGTTCTGTGTCACCACGAATCGGGCGACGTCATGAAGT
>JAIDXM010000102.1 GCA_029058745.1 Muribaculaceae bacterium | reverse complement strand
CCCCGGTGGGGCTCGAACCCACGACCCAATGATTAAGAGTCATTTGCTCTACCAACTGAGCCACGGAGTCATTGATTTGCAATCGGAGCGTTGGCTTTATTTCCGAATTGCGGTGCAAAGTTAAGGCTAATTTTTGAAGTGTGCAAATTTTTTCGTGTTTTTTTTCGTGTTTTTTATAATTTTTCAAAATCCAAACGATTTTTACGTAAATATGGCTGTCTTCTGCAGTTTTTTATCTATCTTTACACAATATTTGCGAAAGCCATACCTGCGTATGGTTTTCATCGGGGTGCTTCCAGCCCCGAACCGATTGTTAAACATAAGAATTAACCCTTAATATCAATCACAAGTTATGAACAACAAAGTTCTTTATCTTGCTCTGGGCGTTGCCCTGTTGGGAACCACAAGCTGCTCGAAGAAGCTCGGTGAATTCCAGAGCAACTATTTCAACACAACCCCCACCCCGTTGGAGACTGTAGGCAACAATGTTCCTGCAACAATCACCGGCAACATCCCTGCAAAATTCATGGTAAAGAATGCCAAGGTGACCGCGACTCCCGTGCTTGAATATGCCGGAGGGTCTGTTCAGGGTACTCCTGTCACCATCCAGGGTGAGAACGTGCGTGCCAATGGCCAGGTTGTAAGCTATGACAATGGCGGCACTGTTCAGATTCCATTCAACACCGAGTACAAGCCGGAGATGGCCGAATCGGATCTCTATCTTGATTTCCAGGTTGACCAGAAGGGTAAGCTTTACGCTCTTCCCCGCGTTAAGGTTGGAGAGGGCATCATCGCCACATCTACCCTTGCGTCTGCGGCAACCGTACAGCCCGCTATTGCGAAGGATAACTTCCAGCGTATCATCAACGAGAAGTATTCAGCAGATATCCGCTTCCTTATCAACCAGGCGAACATCCGCGCCAACCAGGTGAAGTCACAGGGATATGTTGACCTCAACAATCAGCTTCTCGCTGCCAATGAGGCTCCCAATAAGGAAATCGCCGGTGTCAACATCGCATCATATGCTTCTCCCGACGGTTCTCTCGAATTCAACACTGAGCTTGCAGAGAAGCGTGAGAAGAACACCACCAACTTCATGGAGAACCAGCTTAAGAAAGATAAGATTACAGAATTCGGTGAGCTGACCTCTTCATTCACCCCTGAGGACTGGGAGGGTTTCCAGGAGCTCGTGTCAAAGAGCAATATCCAGGACAAGGACCTTATCCTCGGTGTGCTCTCGATGTATAAGGATCCCGAGCAGAGGGAGAAGGAAATCCGCAATCTGTCAGGCGTGTTCAATGAGCTCGCAGACCAGATACTTCCGCAGCTCCGTTATTCAAAAATCCAGGCTTCAATCAACGTGATTGGCAAGAGCGATGAGGAGATGATCAACCTCTTCAATACTGATCCTTCCAAGCTTACAGAGGATGAGATCCTTTATGTCGCTACTCTCACTAACGACAACACCCGCAAGATGGAGGTATATCAGAAAGCAACCCAGGTATATCCCAACAGCTACCGTGCGTTCAACAACCTTGGTATGACCAAGTATGAGGCCGGCGACTATGCAGCCGCGGCCGCAGACTTCGCAAAGGCTAAGAAGCTTGCTCCCAATTCTAAGGAAGTTGACATGAACCTTGGTCTCGTACAGCTCCTTGACGGCAACTACAGCAAGGCCAACGAGCTCCTCGGCGCAGCCGCCGGTGTTCCTGAGACCGCTGACGCACTCGGTGTTTATTATCTCACCCAGGGTGAGGTGGCCAAGGCCAACACTGCATTCGGCAATGCCAAGACCAACAATGCGGCTCTCGCCAAGATTCTTTCAAAGGATTATTCTGCCGCACAGTCAGTGCTCAACGCAGTTCCCAATCCTGATGCGACAACCTACTATCTTGCCGCTATCATCGGAGCACGCACTAACAACGAGAGCGCTGTACTCAGCAATCTCCGCAAGGCAATCAGCCTCGACAGCAACATGCTGAAGCAGGCAAAGGATGACCTGGAGTTCTCCAAGTTCAATCTCAACAGCCTCTAATCCGGATATACTACGGAAATATAAAAGGGCGGTTCCTTATGGGACCGCCCTTTTTATGCTTTATGCAGCGCTTGCGTTAATGGGTTGTGTGCAGATCTGAGGAAGTCCGATGCTGCGGTGTTTTAAAGCGAGCCTTGCTCAATAAGAGTCGCGATACGGTCGATGATGGCGTCTTCCTCATTCTTGTCGGGATTGAACCCCGACTTCATGTTCATCCCGAATATCCTTCCCACTGCCTGATAGAACCCGGCACGGAAAGAGCCGAGGAAAGCCTTGACGATATGATAGGAGTTCTGGTCTGTCTCGCGGGTGATAAGCTTTAGCAAAATCTTGCCTTGTCCTTTGGTCATGCTTTTTACTACAGGCTTGTATTGTTCCACGATATCTTTTTCAAGCTGTTTTAGATGCCTCTCCCTTGTTTTCTTGTCGGGGAGGGTCTGGATATACTCATAGGTCTCCGTGAGAGCCGCAAACGCGAGTTTTGCATAGGGAAGAGTTTTTCTCACATCTCTCACTGTCCTCCAATAGAATTCTTCCTGTTTCCTGTTTTTGAATTTCATTGGCGGATACACATAGAAATCGTTGAATACAGTCATCCTCACGGTGTCGCCATATTCATCAACGAACCGGTAGAATCCCTTGTAGGCCTGTATTTTCAGTTCCGGATTTACCGGAAGGGGAAGAAGTCGGCTATGGTCTTCGGCATGCGCGGCCGTGCCTCCCAATCCTGCGATTATGATTGTGGCTACGGCTATATTTCTTCTGGCAAACGGGAGCATATTTGAGGATTTTTTGAGAGTATTATTCAGATAAGGGTTGGAGCCGCGATTGAGAGCAGGCCGAGAGAGGCCTCTGGCCCCAGGCGCATCAGTGCGTCAGCCACGCTGAGGTCCGCGTTGATTGAATCAGCTATTTCAAGACACCGTTCACTGGGGATTTCAATCCCTGACGGAGGGATGTCGAGGAATTCCGAAACCACGTCATGTATGCGCTTGTTGAGGTCGGAGAGGAGAATGGGAGTGTGCGACAGAGCCTGTCGGATAGGCGGCATTATGTGCTGATAATATGGCGAGCGTCCATACGCGGCTTCAAGAGCTCCTAAGTGCACATGAGGCCAGTTGCCGTGAGATGATAGCCTGGCGGTCCGGGCAGCTCCCTTTGCACGCAACCTTGCCGCTCCCCCCTCCACGGCTACGCTCAGTAATGTCGGGGAGACGTTTCCGGCAATACGGCAACGAGCGAAATCCTTGCCATCAGAGCCGACGCTCCGGTTGGCGAATACAATGGCTTCCTGGTCGGACATGTTGAGCGATCGGGCTTTAAGCCAACAGGCATACCATGCTGCGGAGGGTATGTATGGTATTGTATCCATTTGTCACCATTTGTCATCGGGATTGGCATCGCGGAGAATCCTGTTCCAGCGCACTTTGCCGTCGGTCCATCCGCGCTCCTCGTCGAATGATGCGATTATGAACATCGGCGAACCCACGATATGGTCTTCCGGCACGAATCCCCAATAGCGGGAGTCGGCCGAACGGTCGCGGTTGTCGCCCATCATCCAGTAATAGTCGAGCTTGAAGGTGTAATAGTCGGTCTGTTGACCGTTGATGTATATTTTCCCATCCTTCACCTTCAGGTCGTTCCCCTCATATACCCTTATTGCACGCTCATATATCGGGAGGTTGTCGAGAGTGAGATGCAGTGTGCTCCCGCGTTTTGGAATCCAGAACTCACCCATGTCCGGACGTGTCCATCCGTAGTCGGCTTCTGTCGGGAACATTCCGGAAAGGTCATATATGCCCATGGAACTTTCCTTGCGTAGAGGGCCGGAGACTTCCGGCCATGACTCTACGGTCTTCTTCATCTCTGCGGTGAGAGGGACGTCATAGAATTTGAATCCGCTCAGGTCATTGGTTATTGGGCCGTTACCCCTGTCGTCAGCCCTCACTCCGATTTCCATCCATTTCTCGTCGGGGATTGTGCCGCTCACAGGGATGATGTAGTTGAACTGAACGTTATCGGGGTCAGGGATTGCGACACCGTTGATGAGAATCGTGTCGTTGCGTATTTCCAGTCGCTCACCCGGGAGTCCTATTGCTCGTTTCACATAATTCTCACGCCTGTCAACCGGCCGCCATACTATATCACCGAACACCTCTTTATTCTGTTTCATATATTCCAGAGGATTGTCAATCCCGTTCTTGCGTAGGTCGCTGGAAATCTGATAGTAGTCTGGATTCTGGATTTTCAAGGCCACTGTGTCGCCCTGCGGATAGTTGAACACCACGATATCGCCGCGCTTGATTTCTCTTATTCCGGGGAGCCTGTGATAGCTTATCTGAGGGTTTTCGATATAGCTTTTGGTGTTGATTACGGGCATAGTGTGCTGTGCGAGAGGGAAATGTAGCGGGGTCTGCGGCACACGCGGGCCGTATAGAGTCTTGTTGACCCACAGGTAGTCTCCCACGAGCAGCGACTTCTCCAGGCTTGAGGAAGGAATCTTATAATTCTGTCCGATGAACGCGAAAATGAAATACACCAGCACGAGGGCGTATATTATGGCGTCCACCCAAGCCATTACGGCTCTTACAGGTCCCTTTGAATTCTTCCACCATGTCCAAGGTATATATGCCGTTATGTATATGTCGAGCAGGATAAGCCACAGAAGTCCGAGCCACGGGTTCCCCATCCAGAAAACCCAAAGGAAAAACAGAACAGATACGATTCCGAATCTTATCCATCTGGTTGGTTTTATTTCGCTGATTCGCTGATGCAATGATCTGGTCCCCTTTTCAGAGGGGATTGGTTTCGTGTTGTTAAGATTCAGATTCATCTTGTTGTCGATAGTCGATAGTTGGTAGTTGATAGGTTTGTGTCAGACGAAAAGTCCTGTGGTGTGGGTGACATCGGAGAGCATATCGCCGATTGTGAAGTATCCCCTTTTCCCTTTCAGCCATTCAGCGGCTTTTACGGCGCCCAAAGCGAATCCCTGACGGCTTTTCGCCTCATGTCCGATTGTAATCTTGTCAACGTCAGAGTTCCAGGTGATTATGTGAGTGCCCGGCACCTCTCCCTCCCTGACATGGTCTATAGGCATGACATTGTTTTTGAGTTCTTTTCCGGGAGCCGGTTCATCCCATTTGTCGATACGGTTGACTTCCGCCACGAGGTCGTCGGCGAGGGTGATTGCGGTTCCGGAGGGATGGTCGAGTTTGTGGATATGGTGAATCTCCACCATGGATGGAGCATATTCCGGGAAATCGTTCATCACTTTTGCGAGATAACGGTTGACAGCCATGAAGATATTCACACCTATCGAGAAATTGGAGCCATACAATAGGGTTCCGCGTCCTTTTAGACACATGTCTTTGATGTCGGGCAACGCGTCGAGCCATCCGGTAGTCCCGCACACAACCGGAACACCGGCGGCGAAAGAAGCGAGGATATTGTCAACGGCTGTTCCGGGGGTGGTGAATTCTATAGCCACGTCGGCGCTTTTGAACTCGTCGGAATTGAAAGCGTCAGTATTGTCTGCATCTATGGTGCAGACAATCTTATGGCCGCGATTCTCAGCTATTTCCTTGATGAGATGCCCCATCTTTCCGTATCCTATAATTGCCAGTTTCATATTATTCCCTATTTAGTCTTATTTTTCGTTGCGGATTTCTACCCAATTACATGTATTCTGTCCGTAACGGCTGTTTGTCTTGATATTATAACGTTGTTCGTTTGATTTTTATTCTAATGGAGCCTGATAATGCTGATTTCGGATGCGATGCTCAATCGCAGTCCGGCATTGGTCAGAATCCGAAAGCGATGTTGTCTATCATTAGTGTCAGTCCCTCTGTGCCTACAAACGGCTCCCCACATGTAGATGAGGCCATCATCAGCACGTGGGTCGGGACAGCGTCGGCCGGTGCCCATCCCACTTCCTCCACCGGCACGAGCTTCCCTTTGGAATTGCGTGCGTAATAAGCATTCTCGCCGGCGAGAAGACCCATCCAAGGCTTATAGAACGGCTCACGTGTTATATCGCCATAGTGAATGGTCAACTGGTGTCCTTTTGTCCAAGGCACTGACGAGGAATACCTCTCACGTCCTGTGCCGACCCTCTGGGCATACAGTTTGCCGTTGGAGTCTTCCCACCGTTTCTGAAGTATCACATAGACTTCGGCATTGTCGCGTCCCGGAAGAGTCTTTTTGGAAGAGAAGCCGGTGGATTTTGTCCTTGAGTCAGAGTCGGGCATATCCACTTGGAAATCATATACGAGGGCTTTTGGACGCTTTGTATAAGGCACCCCCATTTCCATTTTAGAGAACGGCCCTTTTGTGGATGTTATCGGCTCAAACACCCTTCCGAGGAATATCGAGCCAGCCACCATTACATCCATGTTGACGAGCCCGAGCACCTTGACCTCCTCCATTTTAGCCACCATCTTGGCGCACGTGTCGCCGTTCCGGTCGTAAGGAGTCACCGTGTTGGAACCTTTTACGACACCGGCCACTTTGGCATACACATTGCTTGTGGCCCATGGAGACCCTCCCGCGTTGGAATAAGGTTTGTTGCCCTCTATTTGTGCGGAAGGGGCGATTTCGTAGATTGTCTTATGGTTTCCTCCGATGACTTTGGACTCGGTGATGTCGCGTGCCACCCATTGCGAGAAGTCGGCAAACCTTATGGGTTCGAGGGTGAGGGCATGTGAGCAGAGTGAAGCGGCTATTGCCGTGCAAGACAGGAGATATCGTTTCATAGTGGAGAATGATTTGTTTCGTATTCAGTCGGATTGAGACAAGAACCTCGATGCATTGAGGGCTATAGTATCGGAAATGTCGGTTCCACGGACGACGGACAGGCTTGAGATTACATCCCGGATAGTGGCGTCGGAGTCATCAGTCTCCGCGAGCATCATCATTTCCGGGACAGATTTCACAGAGTCCGGATTGAAACGCGGGCCAAATGAGAGCCATATTCCGGCGTCTATAAGCATCTTTGCCACGGAAGGTTTTCCGTTGAACCCGTGCACCACCCATTTCTGCGATGGACGGAATTCCTTTTTCATGCCAATGATTATGTCATGAGCCTTGACATCATGGATTACGAGCGGTTTCTTGAGCCGTTCGGATATTTCAATCTGTTGTTTCAATACCTGCATCTGCAAAAAAAGGGGGCCGCCTTTCGCCTTGTCGATGCCACACTCCCCTATGGCGCACACCTGAGGATGGGAACACAATGCCAAAAATTTTTCCCAATCCACCTTGGATATATCTTGCGGAATGTCCCAAGGGTGTATCCCGATTGAATAAAGCTGTCCCTCTACGGGGGCAAACAATTCAGGAGATGAGCATACCACAGCCTCCGGCTGCGGAGCGGCATGATGAGTGTGTATGTCTGTAATCCTGTTCATATAGTCCGGTATTGAAGATGGGAAAAAGAGAGTCACGGAACCGGGTCGTATCCGCTGCCGCCCCAGGGATGACATCTTGAGATTCTTTTCACCGCGAGCAATAATCCTTTCAGAGGGCCGTGTTTCTGTATTGCCTCCACCGCATATTGGCTGCATGTTGGCTGGAAACGGCATGCGGCGGGAGTCATGGGTGATATGGCTCCCTGATAGAAGCGTATAAGAGCCACCATTATTTTAGACATTGCCTTTCGCATGAGGGGTCGGGTGTTTTATTGGAGATGTCATTCTCGGGTATTGTTCTCCGTTTGCGGGGACGACTGTATTCCGGGATTGATCTTTTTTGCGAGTTTCTTCAATAATAACCTCATTTTGTTCTCGATTGTTGAGTACGGGAGGTTTTTGTCGTGGAGATATATTATCGCCATCCCGAGGGTTCTCACGTCAGGCGCTTCCTCCACGGTAGCTTTAAGCGGCAGTCTGTTTAGCCGGTATGCCTCTCTGATTCTCCGTCGCATGAGTACACGGTCAACGGCATGGCGCCGTTTCTTTTTAGGCACCGTGATAAGCATCTGTAAGGAATCCACTGGCTCAGGCACATGGTCGCGGAAAGTGGCGTCGAGTTCAGCGGCGCTCAGCTTTCGCCATGTCAGCCTAAGCGGGAAGTCATAGAGAGTCTGACCCTCCCTGAAAAGTGGTTCCACGAGAGAGCGGTGCCTGAGCTTCTCCCCTTTCCTCAGGGTAAGCCTTTGAGGTGTCGGGCAGATTTCCGAAGATATGTCGTCCCTTCCGGTCATGATGCAAAATTACAAAAAAAGCGGCCACACACCAAATCCGGCCCGCAGCTATTTGGTGAGGCGGCGTTAATTTGTCGGGAGGCGATACTGACGGCAATAGATTCGCTTGTTTTCTTCATGAATATCGGAATAATCGTTATCTTTGCATAATCATCCTTTTTCAACGGCATATGGCAGGTCGGCTACTGTCTCTTCTGAAGAAAAGGGTAATCCGGATGGATGCTTGATAACTCTTATTTTGAATCGTAAGTTTATGTCTGGCTTGTGATGGCAATGTGTCGTCGCTGCAGAGACTAAAGAATATTGATATGGCAAAAGATCAGACAGTATTGTTCCACTCCACGGTTTTCGGACCTATCCGGAGCCGCAGGCTCGGAGTGTCGCTTGGAATCAATCTGAGTCCTGACGACGGTAAGGTTTGTTCATTCGACTGTATATATTGCGAGGCGGGGTTCAATTCCCAGGGCATCGGCACTACTGGCCTTCCCTCGCGGCAGAAGGTGAGACACGACCTTGAGTCGAAACTAAAGAGCATGAAGGAAGCCGGTGATCCACTCGACGTCATCACCTTTTCCGGAAACGGAGAGCCTACCCTCAATCCCGATTTTCCCGGCATCATAGACGATGTCATAGGTTTGCGCGACCGCTATTACCCTCAGGCCAAGGTGTCGGTGCTTACCAATTCCACGAGGATATTCTCTCCGGAGGTGGCTGAGGCTTTGGGTAAGGTTGACAACAACATCCTCAAGCTTGACTCTGCAGTGGAGGAGACTATGCGTCTGATTGACAAGCCTACATCCTCGCAGTTCACCGTGGAGCGTGTCGTGGAGGCCCTTTGCCGGTTCAAAGGCACCGGTATTGTCCAGACTATGATGCTCCGTGGGGAACACGGAGGCAGGAAGGTTGACAACACCACCTGGGAAGAGGTGGCCACCCTGATTGAAGCCTACCGAAGGATAATGCCCCGCGAAATCATGCTCTACAGCCTTGACCGTTCCACTCCGGAAGAGAACCTTGTGAAAGTGGAGAAAGCCGAGCTTGAGTCCATAGGCCGACGGATAGAGGCGGAAACCGGGATAAAGGTCATAGTCACCGGTTAAGTAATCCCCCGATAAAAGAAACAGAAATGATATATCCTGAGAAATTAAAACCGGGCGACAAGATTGCGATTATCTCACCCGCCACAACGGTCAGACAGGAATATGTGGAGCGGGCTTCCGACATGATTCGGGAAGCGGGCCTCGTCTCGGTTGTCATGCCTCACGCCAACGGGCCGGCTTGCGGTTCCTACGCGTCGTCGGAGGAAGGGCGTGTCTCCGACCTTCGGGACGCACTCCGCGACCGTTCAGTCAAGGCCATATTATGTGCGCGGGGGGGCTATGGATGTGTGCATCTCCTGCCTCGGTTCACGCCAGAGGAGATACGGGCCAACGCCAAATGGCTTATCGGATTTTCCGATGTCTCGGCACTTCATGCGCTGTGGCATAAGGCCGGAGTGGCTTCTATCCATGGCCCTATGGCCAAGCACATGGCAGAGAAAGGGGTGTGCGACCCATGTGTGCGGTGGTTGCTCACCTTGTTGACGGAATCCCCTGATATGCGGTATGTTTTTCCGGGGAGTCCTTACAACCGGGAAGGCAAGGCGGAGGGAATGCTCCTGGGAGGGAATCTTGCGGTGCTCAACGGGCTTGCCGCTACCCCCTACGACCTTCTCACGCCACACATCGGGGATGGCGTGATACTGTTCATAGAGGACATCTCCGAGGCGATATATGCGGTGGAGCGCATGCTTATACGTCTGTCGCTTTCCGGGACGTTGCATAGGCTGAGGGGATTGATTGTGGGACAGTTCACCGAATATCGGGGAGACAGGAATCACTCAACCATGGAGGAGATGATTGATTCGTTGTTGCGGAGGTCCGGAATCCAGGATATGCCGGTGGCGTTCGGTTTCCCGGTGGGGCATGTGGATGAGAACTATCCTCTTGTCGAGGGTGCGGAAGTAAGGCTTACTGTCACTTCGGAGGAGGTAAGACTTGAGACAATCGTATAGACATTTGTAGATATATGGAAAACGGGAATATCACGATAAAGGAAGCACAGGGGATGGTTGACGGATGGATACGGACCATAGGCGGCAGGTATTTCTCCGAACTGACAAACATGGCTCTGCTCACAGAAGAGACTGGAGAGCTTGCCCGGGTCATGGCGCGTGTCTATGGCGACCAGGTGGCCAAGGAAGGCGACCTCCGGAAGGGTCTTGCCGAGGAGATGGCCGATGTGCTGTGGGTGCTCATGTGCCTGGCCAACCAGACAGGCGTTGACCTCACTGAGGCGTTCCGTGCGTCGCTTGAGAAGAAGAGTACAAGAGACAAAGACCGTTTTAGGAAATGAGCATACAGAGTCCTAAGCTTGCGATAATATCCCCATGCCATAACGAAGGGATGGTCCTGGAGGCCACAACCTCGTCGCTGGTGCGTGTGATTCGCGGTCTTCAGGAACGCGGATTGGCGGCCGAAGGCAGTTTCATACTCTATGTTGATGACGGGAGTCTCGACAATACCTGGAACATGATTTCAGAGCTTGCATCCGAGTATAGCGGCCTGGTGAGAGGATTGCGGCTGAGCCGCCGTTTCGGCCATCAGGAGGCCCTGCTTGCAGGGATGGAGAGCGCCGTGGGGGACTCTGACATCTGTGTCACCATTGACGCAGACCTCCAGGATGATGTGGAGGTGATTCCGGAGATGGTGAGGCTATATGTGGAGGGAGCCGACATCGTGTATGGGGTTAGGAAAGACAGGAGTAGCGACTCTTGGTTCAAGCGTACCACCGCGAGGTGGTTCTACGGCACTATGCATTCCCTGGGAGCGGAGTGTGTGGCCAACCATGCCGATTTCCGCCTCATGTCATCGCGGGCAGTCGCCGACCTTTTGGAATATGGCGAGCGCAACCTTTTTTTGCGTGGACTTGTGCCGCTTCTCGGTTATCGGCAGGAGAGTGTGGAGTATGAAAGGAAAGAGCGTGCCGGAGGGGAATCGAAATACCCGTTTCTCCGTATGCTTGATTTTGCCGTAGGTGGCATCACATCGTTTTCGGTGCGTCCTGTCAGGATGCTTTTCTGGATTGGACTGGCTTTCATGCTCACGGCCCTGGGCATTGGAGTGTATGTCCTGATACGTCACTTCACCGGGGAGACCATCGAAGGCTGGACATCGCTGATGCTCTCCATATGGTTCTGCACGGGCATCCTCCTCATGGGACTTGGCATAATCGGTGAATACATCGGCAAAATCTACATAGAGGTGAAACGCCGTCCCCGCTACCGCATATCCGACAGGCTGTGAACACTTGTCGGATATGTTTTGATGTAGAATTAAGACCGATGCGAAGCGGGTTGGATGTAAGAACATACCTCCGGTATGTTTGATTAACAATCTGATTCTCAAATACTGACTGCCGGAGGCATGTCCCTGTTTATCGGTTTTATATAATTAATGAAATTTCGGATCCGTATTAAAGTTTTGTCCAGGTAAGGGAATATTCCTGAACGTCGCCGTCGGCATCCGTTATCTTAAGAGTAGTAGGATAACCGTTTTCATTATAGTCGAGGTAATCGAAAGTGCGGTCGAGTGTTCCGTTCCAGCTGATGCTCTTGCACAAGTTCTTACAGGGGACACCGAAATATCCGCTTACAGCAAGTTCCGGCTGAACGTATGCCATTTCTCCGGGGAAACATGTGGAATATGCCAGGTTCAACATCCAGTTGAGATTACCTACATTTGGTTTGTCGGTATAAGTCAACGAAGTCTTTTCATTACCTCCCAAACCGCTATAAGATGTGGCAGTGATATTGCCGTCAGTCCATGTCAGCGAACAACTTCCGATAGCGGTAAGCTGATTCGATGAATCATACTTGTATCTGTCGCCATCAACAATCTTGCCGCCGGAAACCTCATACATGGAAAGACCGCAGGTAATCTGTGAATCGGTATAGACATACTTTTCCCAACTGCCATTCTCTCCGTTCCTTGTTTCAGTAATTCTTCCCTGTGCATCGTATTTCGCTTGGAATACAACCCCGTCAGTGTTGTAGGAGACATTAACATAATTGCCACGCATTTCTGTAAGCACCATAGCCACCGAAGGTTGCCCGGGTTCGTCACCGTTTTTGTCATCGCTGCATGATGACACGCCAATGGCAATCATCCCGAAAGCCATTGCGTAAAATAGAATTCTCTTTTTCATTGTTGTTTATATCATTTAATTGAATTTATATCGCACATTAAGACTCCCGACTCCTCCCATGAATAGCTGAAATTAAAGAACGGATTATCAAGGCTTGCCACAAAGTCCCTTAACTCCGAGCCTTTGATCTTGATTTTCCTCTTATCTTCCTTCACATCGGAATATGAATATACAATCTGGTTGTTTTTACACCCGAAAACCTCGGCACTTATATCATAGGAGAAGTCAAGTTCTGCATCCGGATCAATCTTAGACAAGTTGACACCATCTTTGAGAGACACTCTAACGGTGAGGTATGTCATCTTGGTAGATAGTCTTGGATAACCCTCTTTGTCTTGCCATTTCACGTATGTGATGTTGTCGTACCAATAAATCGAAGACTGACCGTTCGACTCCAATTGCGCGCTTTCGGCACCGTAATAGACCTTGATATCAAAATACCTTAGCCAATCCGCTCTCATAAAAACCGTAAATTTGGCCTCAACCGAGTCAATAGCCGAGAGAGAGGCTTCATCGTCACTGCACGATGAAACCCATAACGACAGAATGGTCAATAGAATGATGATTTTGAACTTCATAACATTTTTACATAAATGTGTTTTTCGTCAGAGGATATTGCAAACCCGATAGAATGTAGGGACATGCCTCCGGCATGTTTGATTAACAATCTGATTAGCAAATACTGACTGCCGGAGGCATGTCCCTGCATTAAGAATTATTCGAATTTTCTCAATATCCTCTGAGATGTCTTTATTTATCGAATCCCGATATATAGCCCGACTTTCGGACAAACGCGGTTTCTACAAAACCATCTTCTTTGTCGAGCCGTCGGAGAAGCGAACGATGGTTATGCCCTTGTAATCCTCATTTACTGCCCTGCCATTGAGATCATAACGGCCTACTACAGTCTTCCCGACGGGATCCATTTCAACATCACCTATTCCAGAGGTGTCGAATCCCTGAAGGTTCCAGAAATTTCCCCATACAGAATCTTTCTGATAAGCCTCCAGCGCCTCTGTTGGAACTTTAACGACAACATTTAGATATTGGGAATTAGAAAATCTTGAAACTGTTGGAGGTGTCATTGCATAGCTAACAATGCTTTCAAGCTGATTACACTCGTCAATATCTATAACTTGTAGTTTGGTCATATGCTCACCAATGGTCAGCTCCTTCAAATTTGGCACCGGCAAATCGTAATACAGTTCCCTGTCAAGGAATACCTTTTCAAGTTTATTAGTCCATGAAAACCATTCCTTCCTCCAAAATATATTGTTATAAGGATCGTATGTTACAGAACAAAGACTTAATTCTCCATACAAGAACGAAACTTCCTTTAGAGTTTGTTTAAAAACAAATGTTAATAAAAAACAAGCATCAGTCGAAATTTCAGACACTTATTCTTTGAGGAT
>JAIDXM010000101.1 GCA_029058745.1 Muribaculaceae bacterium | reverse complement strand
CGGAATTGGAGATGGATACAGAGTCAATTATAGCATCGTGGCTTAAATACATAAAATAATTTTGAATCGTTACTTATCTCTCTTTCTAATTTTATTGTTTCTAATTTTATAGTCGGAACAGAAAGCATTTGTGCATTTCTGAGGGTAGGGACATACCTTCGGCATGTTTGATTGTGTTTCGGCTCTGTAAATACCGAAATATCAAGCGGGAACCTTGACACATGCCGAAGGCATGTCCCTACGTTGAGCGGATTCCTGGCATTGGGTGGTTGTCTCGACATTGGGTGCATATTGCCACATGTATTCCTGAAATAGGATTGGTGAAACCCTCAGATGCCGGGACATGCCTTCGGCATGTTGGAGTGGGTTCCCGACTGATATTCCGGTATTCACAAAGATATAAAATGCTCATTTATTTTATGTGTTGACTATAATTTACATTCTTCTATTTTTTATACTCATCCAAATCCACCCCAAACCAGCTAAATATATTATCAATACTATGACCTTTATAAACAGATGGCATACCTTCACCAATATATCGTCCTGCATAGGAATACATACAATCTGATTATATCAGTCCATTACTGTCTGCCCACATTATGTAAACGGAGAAAACTAAATACAAAAGGCAACCCCAATAAAAGCAATAAGAAAAGATTTTCCTCTTTTTTGTATAGTACTTAGGATTTTTTAAAATACCAATATACCTTTTACCACAAATTATCCGATAATAGAGGTATCCGACAATAAAAAATGGAATAATGAAAATAATTTCGGATCCATAAAGGTAGATGAACCTCGGAAGTGTTACAAATGAATCAATAATAAAATAAGAGCCTGCTATTAAAAAAAAGCAGCAAAGCCATATCATCAAGAATGAATACGTTATTGGCATATCTCTATGTCCAAATAATCCACTATGACGATGATGATAGATGAAGTTACATATCAGTGTCTTAAAAAGTTCCATATTATTTGAATTTTATTTCTTATCCATTTTTACTTTCTATATCATTTATTGACTTTACGCGTGGAATATGTAATACCAAAGCCACCGGTGCCAACATCAACAAAGAAATACAACGTACTTATACCAAATCCGAACGGCCCTCCAAAAGTCCCTGCGGCTGTCATTGCAACGTCCAAAGTACCTTTTGCATATACTCTCCAATCGTCCCCTCCCCTTTCACGATAATTCTTAAATGAATTAAAAGTTGTGAAAGCAGTTGTAAAAACACCAGCAATCCCCACTCCTTTGAAAAAACGGAACATTGCTCCCGCCTCTTTGCCAAGAGCCTTATAGACAGCCTCGGTACCCTTCAATTTAGGGGCGCCTTTTACCTTAAGCTCATTTTTGGCCGCATATTCAAATGAATTCTCCATAAAGCCCATTGGCGCACTGACCATAGACGAAAATATCGATATCTTGCCCATTCTTTCTGACACATCATTCACAACTGCCATATCACCTTCTCCGTAATACTTCGTCATGTTACCCACTCCCCAATATGGACCGATACCGAATTCATCGAGGGCTATGTACCACTCTCCCCGGTGCTCATCGAAAAGAATCTCCGCTCCCTCCGCAAGATTCCCGCTGTTGAGGATAGCTTCCTCCTGAGTCCGGTATAGTCCGGTCGGGTCAATATAGTTTATCGGGTCTCCGTTACAGTAGGAATATGGGGTGATGTGGGGTGTCTCATAGGCCAGCCGGTCTGGCGACAGGAAGCATGGGATATCAAGGTTCAGGTAACGCTGCTCGAAATCATAAAGGTCAATCCCATACTCCGTGGTAAGCTCCTTCGATACGAATTTCCTGCGGCTCTTATCCGCACCTATCGCATCAGTATGCGGCATCCCATAGGGATAGTAATCCGTAAACTGCTCAAGCGTTCCGGCTGACGTGTTTATCACACCAACGATATTACCCTGATAATCCGGAATATAGACATGTAGCACATCGGAGCTGTCGATATACCCGAACGGTGTCTCGAACCGGACGAACCGTCCGTCGGAGAATTCGAACCCGTTGACCATATTCCGTTCCTTGTCTGACATCCCGTCGGCACTGAGGTAAAGCTCCCTGAACTTCCGTCCGTCGGCAAGACAGCTGATGTGCACCTGGTCGCCTATTGCGGTCTCGATTATCTCAGGCCGGCCAATATCGTTGTAAACTATTCGCTCTATCCCACGCGGACCGTCGAAATCAAGATTCCCGTTGTCGTCATAATACACGCCTCCCCGGTCAATGCCGTTCTTCCTCATACGTCCCTCCGACGGTGCGGAGGAATCCTCTTCTCCCGACAGTCGCGAAATCCTGTTACCGTCATATGACGCAACACTCCCGGACAACGCCGCACTCCTTGACAAAACGTCCGGACTCTTCCTACTCGCGGTAAGCACGTTACCGTTAAGGTCATATGTATATGTCGCCGAGAAATCGTCGCGAGGCCGTAGCTTGGAGGAATAAGCGGCCGATGTGAGGAAACCTTCCGGGGAATAAACATAGTCATAACGTCGGTCAACACCCTCCGCAGTCGTCTTGCGCCAGGTGATTCTACCCGTCCAGTCAGCATTCTCTCCCGAATACCCGTAGCCAAGCTCCTGTGAGATGAACGGGCAACTCCACGATGATATCCTTCCGCGTATATCCCTCCTCACGGTTCTCACATTGTTCCCCTCGCTCTTGAATCCCGACGGGTTCCCAACCGCATCGAACGACACTTCCGTGAGGAGCTTGCCCTCCGCCGGAATCCCGTCGCCTGTCAATATCGCCTTCTCAAGCCGTCCGAACGGGTCATAGCTGTATTTGACCGA
>JAIDXM010000100.1 GCA_029058745.1 Muribaculaceae bacterium | reverse complement strand
GGACATACGGTTTGCAATTGGAGCCTACACTTTTAACGTAACGACCCAGACATTGTCATTTGGCGACAAAGAGACAGCGCTGTCTCACTTTGAAGCCAAGATACTTGAGCGTCTGGCCACAAATATCGGCAAGACTGTCGATGCCTCAGAATTGATGATTGCCGTATGGCAGCGCGATGAACAAAGCAACCGCAACTCTCTCCACGGCTACATCCACAAACTCCGCCGAGCCCTGCGTCACGACTCCTCAATCTCCATCATCAATCAGCGTGGCTTCGGCTATATGTTGACCTTAAGAAATTTATGACCATTCTACGGGTGGAGGTATATCGGTAATTAAGGCTTCGAATCATGTAACCAATGAGTCTATAGCAAGTTATCTCCATATTTATCTTATATGTTCAACTATAAGTTTCATGGTCTGTGGCATTGTTAGTTAAAATTATTAATTTTGTAGTATGTAATCCATGTTCTTCTACATGGATGAACAATGTA
Organism: Muribaculaceae bacterium; assembly: GCA_029058745.1. GTDB lineage: Bacteria > Bacteroidota > Bacteroidia > Bacteroidales > Muribaculaceae > Lepagella. The sequence goes on along the minus strand of JAIDXM010000100.1, from coordinate 16,120 downwards.
GAAGAACATGGATATAAAGGTAGAGGATTCTAATTCTATTTCATATGAATGCTATATATAAAGAAACATTTTTCCTATCTGCGGGTGAGACAAATGCCGAACAGGAACTATCCCTTACTGTCTTGACATCAAAACTGATAGATATAGCGACCGATCATGCCAATTCCCTTGGAATAGGTAATCCTTCCATGGAAAATATCAACGCGGGCTGGATACTTTCAAGACTCACGATTGAGATGTTTCGTTATCCAAAGGCGAATGAATATTATACAGTGTCAACGTGGATAGAGACATTCAACCGTCATTTTTCAGAACGCGCCTTCTCTATATTATCGGAACATGGAGAGACTTTGGGGTACGCACGTTCAACATGGATGGTAATGGATTATATCCAACACACAAATGTCGGTTTGACTCATCTCTCGCTTAGAGATGAGTTGATTGACGGGACCGTGCCTCCCATCGACAGGCAAGCACGACACTGCATTATCGTCGAAGATACCAACCAAGAAGGCTCCGGAGGTGCAATGCTGGCTACCGCTCCTATATTTGATTATCGGTTCAAATATTGCGATATTGACTTCTATCGTCATGTGAATACCGTCAGATATGTATCTCTGTTGCTCAACAGATTTTCTCTTGATGAGCATGACACCTTCTATGTGAAACGTCTTGAACTGTCTTTCCTAAATGAGGCAAGATATGGGATGGACACACAGCTTCTTCGTTGTGATTTTCCCGACGGAGGGATCACGTCTTTTCTGTTGAGAAAACAATCAGACAGCACTCCCCTTCTCTATGCAAGGATCTTCAGGAATCGGAGATGACCTAAAACTGCTGTATGGCGACTGCAAACATATGTATTCTCCCCTCTCAGAGTTTGCATAGTCATTGATTCGGGCAGCATCTAATTGATATTTAATCTGGTCCATATGGGTAGTGCCCAATCCGAAATGCATAGGGAAAAAGTGTTTCACATAAATCTCTTTTACAAATATCTTAGCTCCGGTGTAATACTCTGAACCGATTCTTGAATCCACCGGGAACATTGCGTAATCAATTGAAGGGTGCTTCATGGAAATTCCATCAAGGATTACCCGGAAAGCTGATAATGCTTGCGACACCTCTTCTTCTGTGGATTCATCTCTCCATATCCATGCGTTAAGGTCTCCCGCGTGAAACACCGTGTCACCATTGACCGTCACAATATAAGAGTTACCTATATCCGTAGAGCCAAATGCCTCAACTGCTATATACTTATCTTCAAATCGGTCTCCGGGGGACATTACTGTAACCTGCTCTGGCGATGGTTTTTTCTTAGCATAGATTGAATTAGGGCTTAGGATATGTCTGGAGAACTTTGAAGTGTCCTTGCTGAGAATGTAGCGAATTTTTGGGAAAAGGTCTATCCAATCGAAAATTTTTGTTGTATAGTGATCTTTATGATGATGACTGACAAATACATATACAGGATTCTCCCGGTTGATTTCCCTAATAAACAGTGGTAAAGAATCGTCACAAACCAAAGTGTCTTTCCAATAATCAAATATTAAGGTCACACTATCAGTATATACAACGAAACAGTCATGCCAGATATAAACGATTTCCATAACTCTTAATTTTGATGATAATTTTCTATATAACGTCTATAAGCAAGAATTATTCCCGATATCAAACATGTTCGGACCAGAGGAGAGCTTTCCTCCCGGCATTGCGAATTTATACCAATTGAGTACGAAACATAAGGTTTGTGAGTTTGTTTACTTATGTAAGCAGTCGGATCTGAGATTTATTCTTTCAAGAAACGATTTGCGGAACAACAAAATCAGCAGATTTCCTGCATTTATCTGGTTATATTATGGAGAAACCCGTATTCAATCATTGCGACACACTGTTCACCCTATCATGGATTCTTACACTGCCTATACTTATTGATATCTGTACGGCGTGCACACTTTTCTCTTTTTGGGTGGTATGGGTGTTTTTCGTGGCTGTACTTGTAATCTCGATAATAAGGATTGGCCATGGAATCAAGCAGAAGTGCTATAAGTTCTGTTTGCTGTTGACTGTTCAGCTGATTGTCGGGGCAGCTGTGCTTCTGTTTTTTCAATTGTCCTTCAATCGGGTCATTCAGACACCTGTAAGTAATCCTTTATCTCCGGACATACTGAATATTGAAAACCCCATACATCCGGATTCTTCCAGAATTGAAGGGGATTCTTGTCCGATTGTCGATGGCAAGGAGCGTTCCTTTGAGAAGGAAGATGATAAAACCGACATGAAAGGCCGGGTAATAAGCCATATTGTCACGAAAGAGAAATGAAGTTAGGTGCCATATTGCAAAAGTTGAGATTAATGTTGCCTACTCACCTAATTATAATTAATTTTGCATTCTGAAAGATCGAGATTATGATAACAGCTTCATTGAAAAAAAGAGAGAATATCGCGGAATATCTGCTATACATGTGGCAGATAGAGGATCTGATACGAGCAAACGGACTTGATATTGAAAAAATCAAATCTAATATTATTGACCAGTATAGTGGCCTTTCTGATTCTCAAAAAAAAGACATGGAAGATTGGTATGAATCATTGATTGACATGATGAGACGTGAAGATGTCGTAGATAAAGGCCATCTGCAATTGAATAAGAATATAATTATTTCCCTTGACGATTTGCATCGCAGGTTGCTGGCCGACCAAAAATATGCTTCCTATTCCGCCCAGTTTTATCATACTCTTCCGATTATCGTAGAACTGCGTGCCAAGGCGGGCGAAAAAAAGGCAGGAGAGATTGAGACCTGTTTTAACGCTTTATATGGCATTCTCATGTTGAGGTTACAAGGTAAGGATATTTCTGACGAGACAATGCAAGCGGCTTCACAGATCTCAAAGTTCCTCGCCTTGTTGTCGCATTATTATAAACTCGACTACAATAACGAACTATTCAAGGATTGACCTTACTTAAAGCTTTATCCATATGCAATCTGCCTAACGAAAAGCGTTGAGGAAGGCATTATATCCTATCATAACAACATTATAACAATGAGTGAGGAACTTAATAAGGAGATAGCCAAAAGAAGAACATTTGCGATAATATCGCATCCAGACGCCGGAAAGACCACTCTTACCGAGAAACTGTTGTTGTTCGGAGGTGCAATACATGTGGCAGGTGCTGTAAAAAGCAATAAAATCAAGAAGACAGCTACATCTGATTGGATGGAAATTGAGAAACAGAGAGGTATTTCTGTGGCCACGTCTGTAATGGGATTCAACTATGGAGATTATAAAATAAATATTCTCGACACTCCTGGCCATCAAGATTTTGCCGAAGACACATTTCGCACTCTCACTGCCGTGGATTCTGTGATTATTGTTGTCGATGTGGCTAAAGGTGTGGAGACACAGACAAGAAGACTCATGGAGGTGTGCCGTATGCGTAACACCCCTGTGATAATATTTGTCAACAAACTTGACCGTGAGGGCCGTGATCCATTCGACATTCTTGATGAACTTGAACAGGAACTCAAAATCAGTGTGCGACCGCTCTCTTGGCCTATTAATATCGGAGCTAAATTCAAAGGGGTATATAATATATATGAACACGGGCTTGACCTCTTTACTCCTTCAAAGCAGACAATCAGTGAACGTGTCGAAATTGATGATGTCAATTCTCCTCTCGTGGATGAATTAATCGGGTCCGCCGATGCTGATAAGCTCAGGGAAGATCTTGAACTTATAGACGGGGTGTACCCGGAGTTCAACCCGCATGAGTATCTTGAAGGTAATGTCGCTCCGGTTTTCTTTGGATCCGCTCTCAATACTTTTGGTGTGAAGGAGCTTCTTGACTGTTTCGTCAAAATTGCCCCTTCTCCACAGCCAATCGAAGCGGTTGAGAGAGTAGTGAATCCGGAAGAAGAAGGATTCACCGGTTTCGTTTTCAAGATTCATGCAAATATGGATCCCAATCACCGCTCTTGTATTGCTTTTGTAAAAATATGTTCTGGTAAGTTTGAACGCAACGTAAACTATAGGCATGTGAGAAGTGACAAGATGATGAGGTTTGCCGCTCCCACTGCATTCATGGCTCAGAAAAAGAATATTGTTGATGAAGCTTATCCGGGAGACATTGTCGGAATTCCGGACACAGGAAATTTCAAGATTGGAGACACCTTGACTTCCGGTGAACTGCTTCATTTCAAAGGTCTTCCTTCTTTCTCTCCTGAGATGTTCAAGTATATAGAAAATGCAGACCCGATGAAGGCCAAACAGCTTGACAAAGGAATACGTCAACTGATGGACGAAGGGGTGGCACAGATGTTTACCAACAGTTTTAATGGCCGTAAGATTATCGGCACAGTTGGACAGTTGCAGTTTGAGGTGATTCAGTATAGGTTGCTCCACGAATATGGGGCACAATGCAGATGGGAACCCATTAGCTTATACAAGGCTTGCTGGATAGAAAGTGATGATGAAGCCGCCCTGGCGTCCTTTAAGAAAAGAAAACATCAGTTTATGGCCACCGATAAGGAAGGACGAGATGTGTTTCTTGCAGATTCGAACTACGTGCTTCAGATGGCAAGAGCTGATTTCCCTGATATACGCTTCCATTTTTCGAGCGAATTCTGAGATTTGATTCTCATTATCTATACAAAAGAGAACGGCAGAAGACACGTTGGTTTTCCTGCCGTTCTCTTTGTTTCCGGATATTCCCATATTATTCATCCGTGAAAGTAGGGGCTGATAATGGCTTATGCTCGATAATGACTTTTCTGTAGTATGCAAGCAATAATGTGGTCAGGGGAAGTGCTATTATCATTCCGATAATGCCAAGCAAAGTTCCCCAGATTGAGAGAGACAACAATATTATAGCAGGATTGAGACCTAATGACTTCCCCATTATCTTGGGTGTCAATATGTAGTCACAAATACATTGGCTTACTATATACACAAGTCCGCAGGCTCCAAGTTCTGCCCAAAATTCCACATGTCCGTCAAGCGAATCTATAAAGCATATAGCTATAATCGGGATTAAGGTGATATATTGGAAATATGGTATCATGTAGAGTATGCCCACGAGTATGCCCATAATAATGGCAAGGGGAATACCCACGATTGAAAAGCCAATGCAATAGAACACTGCGGCGCAAGAGGCTATCAGCAATTGACTTCTGAAATACTTATTCATACTTTCCTTAACGTCATTGGCAATCTGGAATACAGAAGCTTTATATTTGTCAGGGACAAGAAGACGGAACCCCTCCCCCATTTTGTCATAATCAAGAAGTATGAATATAATATAGATGAAAGTCAGTAACCATTCCAGCGAATGGACCACAAACTCCACCGAGACACTTATGATACTTTCTCCTTTATTGAGAAAGCTGTTGCTGTGACTCAGCTGATTTACCAATTGGGTGAAGTCGAATTTTTTTCTAAGGTATTCTGTCCAATCCTCGGGTATAAACGGAATGGATGTGTTGTTTTTTGAAAACTCAGATATCATCTCTTCCATGCCATGAATCTCCTCGCTTATGGATGGGAGCATGAAATATATAAGTGACCCAATTACTATTGTACAATCAAGAATGGTGATAAGCACAGCTAATCCGCGTGTCCTCACTTTAAGAAGACGTTGATTGAATTCTACAAATGGGTCAAGTATATACGACAGCAGACACGCGAGACAAAAAGGCAATAGTACATTATATAAGATGCCGGTCAACCATATGGCTATTCCGGTTATTGCAAGCGCAATAATCATCCTTACAACACGGTCGAATGTAAATGGTCTTGACATATTGTGGAATTTTATTATTATAACGGATGCGGCCAACTGAATGTTGACCGCATCAGCACTATTAATCTACATGTTGCCAATCATACTTAATTCAGTTTCAAAACCTGAAAAATTATGTTTGAGCGGGCGACGATATATTAATTGCTTTATATATCCTCTTTTGAAATTTCATATATCATTCCTCTTCAAGATATTCACTTATATCATGTCTTATATCAAGCACGGGAGTCTGTGATGCGACAATGCCTACTCCTGGGTTTACATTTGAATATACGAATTTTGGTTCAGCAAGCCCGACACTCTCAAGAGCCCCGTTAAGTCCTTCATATTTCTTGTATATAGAAAGCAGATAGAGGTAGTAGTCTTTTGATATGGAATATAGGCATAAATTATTCACGCTCTCCACATCCCACCAGCTGGAAGTATTTTTCTTGAATTTACAGTTGATTGTATATTGCTTACCGGATATTGATCTGTCTGAAAATATTAAGTAGCGTGAATTATTTGAATACACCGCGTCAAGTGGGGAATCATTCTCCCCCATGATTGGATCATCACATTCAAAATCGAAAGACTCTGACATCAGAAAATAATAGTTTTCATCATCCGCTGGATCTGTAAACGTTATGGCATAATTGAATATTCTTGACTTTGGATGTGTGATGCTTCCATCTGGAGATATCATGGAAGTGTCATAATCTGTTTCCGTCGTAACGGTGAACGACCATGACGCATTATTCATCTCTCGCGGCAGACATGTTGAGCCTATCGCATTTCCATAGCGGGAAGTAGCGGCCTTAATCTTGACCAAATCACCTGAATTTATCATGGTTTGCGAGATGTATCGGCTCTCAGTTGCATCATATTCCATATTCCCGACATATACGTCGTTGACATACAGTTCTACTATGGCATCTTTTATTATCCGGTCGGCGACAGCCGATGGAGACATTGAGCCACTGCTACTGACATATGAATGGGATATTGTGGCTGTCACCTCATTTCCGGGCATCACCATTGAATTGAGCACCGCAATTGGCTCTATATCGAAGTCCGGGTCGAACGACTCTCCACATGAGGAGACTAAGGCAGACACTGATAGAAGAATAAATTTATATTTTTTCATTCGAAATAATTTAGAAAAACCATGTATATGATACTGATGGAATGACTGGAATCAGACGGAATTTCTGGAAGGGCTTATCATCTTTCCAGATATTGTCATTTTTCTTAATTGAAATTACATTCATGTTGCAATAGGCATTGTATAGCGAGAATGTCCACATTCCATGTTTTGTTTTTCGGGTTGCACTTATATCCAGTCTATGATAGAAAGGTAGCCTGTAATTATTTATTCCACTACCCATGTCAATGCTCCCGTAGTAGTGGGATTGTCCGACGGATGTAATTATCCCGCTGGTGTAAAATGGAATGCCCGGAGTGTCAAGTATGTCATAGCATTGTGTCTGCAGTGTTGTCATATTGCCGCTCATGCCTGTCCATGCTGCGTTTATTGACCATTTTTGATTGACCTCCCAGTTTGCGGCAATATTGATTTTATGACGGTTGTCATATCTTGCAGGAAATCTCCGTCCATTATTCTTTTCATCGAATTGTCTGTCTGCCCATAGCAGTGAATAGCTTATGTATCCGGAAATTTTACCGAACGACTTCGACACCTTAAAATCAACGCCTTTGGCAATTCCATTCCCTGAACATAAAAGCGAGGTCCATAGAGTGCCTGTCGGATACAGATAATAGTCATCGCGATAATCAATTATATGCCTCATCCATTTCCAGTAGCCCTCAAGAGAGAATATTAGTCCATTTTCCATGCAATAATTGGCTGATAATGAGATTTTGTCGCTTCTCTGCGGCTTAAAACCTGCAGACACCGGCACCCATTGGTCGGTTGGTAGAGAAATTGCGCTCTCAGTCAGTTGATGCACATTTTGAGTCATCCTGCTCCACCCGGCTTTGATATTTGTGGATTTTGTAATCTGCCATAAAAATGAAAGCCTCGGGTCGAAGGCGACATGAGTAGTGCCAGGCACACGGAACATGCCAAGGTTGACCCCGGCATTCAATCGGAAAGCATCCGCAATATCACAGCTACCATTGATATATAATGACGATGACATGGCATTCACGCGACTATTGACAGATGCGGCGTTCACTATCTCTCCTTTCTTCCTCAGCTCCGACTTTATGTTCTGAGGCAAAAAGGAATGATGTGTGGCGTTCATCCCGAAATCAATCTTGCATACGTCGAATGGATTCCATCCGAAGTCAGCTCTGACAGACCAATCGGTAATTCCGTTAGACGATTTGTAATCACGGAAATCATCCCTAATGTTCTCTCCGGATGTCACCGTTATTCGTGACACATCTTCTCTACGTAATGACGATTTATAATGCGTATATGATAAGGTAAACTCACCAAACAATTTGTTGGAGAATTCATAGTTCCATCCTAATGCCCCCACTAAATTTCCCCATCTTAATGTGGAGACATCACGGTTGAATGTATCGCCATCATCTATTTCCACATAGTTCTCTTCTGAACCTCCTTTCAGATAATCCTCCCCGAAATAAAACATTGCGTGAACTGAACTCCTTGTGTTGAAACGATGGGTAATCTTTGCATTGATGTCCATGAAAGCGTAGCCCGCGATGAGTTTGTTTTCCTTGTCTTGTCGCACTGCATTATATATGGCGACTGTCGGTATTGTAAGCACATCGTACCATGACCTGCGAAACGCCAACGAATAGGTTGTGCGCTCCTTTTGAATAGGTCCGTCAATCTGAAATGCCCCGGACGTCAGGCCCAGTTTAAATGAGCCATGATGACTATACTTGTCGCCGTCTTTTGTATGTACTTCCATTATGCTTGAAAGCCGTCCATCGTATTTCGCCGGAAATGTAGATTTATAGAAATCAACATTCTTGATGGCCTCCGTATTGAAGGCGGAAAATAAGCCACCGAAATGGTTTACTTGATAGAGCGGCACATTATCAAGCATATAAAGATTCTCATCATTTCCGCCTCCATGAACATACATTCCTGCAAGGCCCTCTGTCCCGGCAGATACCCCTGGTTGTAGCTGAAGTGTTTTTACAACATCCGATTCTCCAAATAGAGTCGGGGTGGATTGAATATCGTTGCGGCTTAGGTTAAGCCGCCCTATGTCTGTGGATTCCATTGCGAGGGACTTGTTTCTATCAGCAATAATAGTCACCTCATTTAGGGTCTGACCATCTTCATTTGTCGATTCTTTCATAAAGAAATCAAGCTTCTCCGATTTCTTTATGTCTTTATTGACAATGACTGTCTCGAATGTTGGAAATGACGCGGATATCTCTGCCTGCCCCGGCTCTATTCTTATAGAGTAGAATCCCGCAGCATTAGTTACGGATAATCTCCCGCTTTTTTTATCTCTGACTATCGCGCCTATCAAAGCTTCTCCGGTTTCTGACTCACATACATACCCGCTTATTGTGATTTTATTTTCTTTGGGCATTCTTGATAGAATAACATTGTTTCCCTTTATTTTATAGGATATGGAAGTGTTGGAAAACATCTTCTCAATTACTCGATACAGCGGTTCATCTTTTGCAAATACGCTTACCTTGACATTCTTAAGGAGGCCAGACGGATAGACAAAATTCTTACCTGTCTGTTTCATGATTGACTCAAAGACCCTTTCCGCATCAACGTTTTTTGCATTTACGGATACATTCTGTCCTGCAACGGACATACAAAATCCAGAAGCAATTAATGCCACTAATAAACGCTTCATCGCAACACCTCCATTTCTGCACCGGTCAATTCATTAATCAATGCGATTAATTCTTCTGCAGTACCTTCATAATTTAACGTCAGACAAAGTTCCGAGTCCGGAACATTGATGATATCTACATGATACACCTCTTTTATCTTTTCCACAACTTCCTTAATCGGGGTATCCTTAAACTCAATTCTGGTACTGAAATACCTGTCAGGAATTGGTTGCTGTGTTTCTTGCCTGTCTTCAATCACACATTCCGAAGTCTCTCTCTCTGATACAACTGCATTATATATAAATGCTGAGGCTGTAACTACGGCAACTGCCACTGAAGCAGCCGCAATGTGCCTTAGACTAAATACATGATTTGATGGCATCAATTTTCTCCAGGCTTTTTTCTCTGAAAAAAAGCCTTCCTCATAATTTTTGGCTACAAAACTGACGCTTTCGTTATACCTGCTTTTTTCTTGCATATGATTTTGTCTTATTAAATCACTCATATGTGTCATAAGCAGAAATAATCCCCTACTCTATTTTATCTTTTTTTGAGGATTTTGATTTAAGTATGCAATAAAGTAAATGAAATCACTAAAATAGTTCATACACTCTCCAAGGGGTGACCCGATGTAATAAATTTCATTTTGATGGAGCATTCAATAGATTTGTGCGTACATTCAAAGATATGGCAAGAAGAATACTCTCTGCCCCTTTGGCAACAATGCTTCTCTCAAACGAGAATAAGCTTTTGTCATTTGATTCTCTACCGTCTTTATCGAAATATTCATCTCATCTGCTATCTCTTTGTTTGTCATTCCATCACGTTTACTCATCAGAAATACTCTCCGGCATTTTTCCGGCAACCCTGCAATAGCTTTCCACAATCGGGCATCTCTTTCAGAGGTGTCTATTTCTTCCTCTGGAAAATCCTCTCTGTCTGTAATCTCTGTCAGTAAGGATGCCTCTGCATTATTATTACGTATATGAGAATATACAAGATTCCTTACTGTGCCATAAAGATATGACCGCAGATTTCCAATCTCATCTCCATTCTGCAGTTTATCCCAAGCCGATGCAAACGCAGTCTGAACAATATCTTCAGATTCCTCTTTATCTCCGAGCAATCTCAGGGCATACATGCAGAGTGGTAAGTAGTTGGAGTCAAAGCATAATTTAAATGTGATTTTCTTCATTTCGATGCAAAATTAGCACTTATATTTGAAATTACGAATGTTATCACTAATTTTGTGCCGATATCATACTGTTGGACATGTTCGCCAACCGTGTTATTTCATATCGAATCTGCCGGAATTCTGGTTACATGACTTAATCATAGATTAGTATTGTCCATGTAAAACGGAATCATCTGGCATATATCAGCAATATTGTTAAACAAACAGATTTATGCAGGATTATATAGCTTTGAGAATTGATGCGAATCCATGTAGTGAAACAATCACTGACCTTCTCGCGGCCTTTCTTTGTGATGTAGGATATGAGTCTTTTTCCCCTGATGAGAATGGGCTCACCGCATATATCCAGGCTCACGCCTACGATGAGAACGCGGTAACTGACATTATAGATGGATTTCCTTTGGAAACAACTCTTTCAACCGGAATCGAAACCGTAAAAGGCGAGGATTGGAATGAGGAGTGGGAAAAGAACTATTTCAAACCTATTGTCATTGGAGATGAATGTGTGGTCCATTCTTCCTTTCATCATAATGTTCCCGCCGCACGCTTTGATATCGTCATAGATCCCAAAATGGCTTTTGGAACCGGTCATCATTCCACTACGAGCCAGATGATGCGTCATATACTCAACAATGAATTGGCGGGCAAGACTGTTATCGACATGGGAACCGGAACAGGTATACTCGCCATACTTTGCAAGATGAAAGGGGCAGACCGTGTTTATGGAGTTGAAATAGACCCCTTCGCCCATGAAAATGCTGTGGAAAATGCCGCTCTCAATAATGTGGCAGTAGAAATGATTTGCGGAGACGCTTCATGCTTGGCCTGTCTGCCTTTATGCGATTGCTTCCTTGCTAATATAAATAGGAATATCATTACTCATGATATCGCGTATTACGCCTCAAAACTCAAAGATAACGGATTGATGTTTTTGAGTGGTTTTTATGAATCTGACATTCCGGTTGTGATTGATGCCGCCTCAAAATTCGGACTTATATACGACGGTTATATTGTTGACAACGATTGGGTGGCCTTAAGGCTTGTTAAAACTGATTAACATATAACTGAAATATCTAAGTGTTATTGTAGGATTAGTGTTTTTTAACAATTAAATTTTGCCAATTATTTGGTTTCGGCTTCTAAATTGATTACTTTTGTGATGAAAACAAAAGCAATATTAAACGTAACCCATAATAAAAACTGCCTATCGACGGACTCTACTTAACGATAAAAGAAAGACAGAATGGCAAAATATTCATGCATGGCCGATGAGCAACTCGTCTCGGCTTATGCGCAAGGAAGCAACGAAGCGTTTGACATACTTCTGAAAAGGCATCAGGAACGCATCTACAACTATATCCTTCGGATTATAAAGAATGAGGATATAGCAAATGATATATTTCAGGAGACTTTTGTCAAAGCTATCCTTACAATCAAACAGGGACGTTACACCGAAAACGGAAAGTTCCCTGCATGGATTTCGCGCATTGCCCACAACCTGATCATCGACTATTACAGACAAGAGAAATCCGAGAATGTTCAAAGCTCCGACATTGATGATGTCGATGTTTTGAACAGAAAGGAACTATGTGAAGAAACAATTGAGGATGCAATAATATCTGACCAAATACGTGAGGACGTAAAGTATCTCATTAAAGAGCTACCCCACCTGCAAAGAGAGGTGCTTAACATGAGATATTACCAGAATTTATCTTTTAAGGAGATAGCTGAAATAACGGGAGTGAGCATAAATACCGCCTTAGGACGCATGAGATATGCTATTCTTAATCTCAGGAGAATAGCCACCGAGAAAGACATCGTGCTGACAAACTAAGATTATGTGATGCTTCCTGGTTGAACCTTGATATTCTATATTATTGCCAAGTCATAAAGGAAGGTGCAATCGCAAATATGATTGCACCTTCCTTTATGTTCTTAACATTTGAATTCTCTTATAAGAATATCAACCTCCTGATGACTTGATGTTGCCCGAATCCATAATCAGAACCAAATTACTCAAAAAAATAAAAGTGCAATCGTCTGGTTGTAGCATAGCTTGATTATCATTATTTTTGAAAATTTCTTAAAATAAAGACGGTGATTGCACGTTTCTAATATGAGACGTAGCGCCTTTGTTTGGTTATACGCCATTCTGACAATCCTCATAGTTATGAACTCACAGACCTTGTTGCCTATGACAAACGATTCTACCTCATCCCCCATAATGCCTGATGCTCGAGGCAATATCAACAAATCCCCCCGTCAGTCTTCTTTAATGTTTGTTCGTCAATTTGCACGAGTATATACAAATCTCGCAAATGTCGGGTATTCCTTCATCATATCAAACTAATGGCAGACAATCGTAATAGTCATTGCCATTTCCTGACTGCGGTTGCGACATTAGTATGACTCCGACACATAGAATAACGCTTTGAATCCTCTTTCCCAACACTCAGCATATCTCAGAATCATGTATATGAAAACTCTCGGAACCACTGGAATCGCGGCTTCCATTTTGTTGATATTCGCGGCATTAATAGCGTCGCTTATATTCAACGAAAGAATTATATCATATCTGTTCTTTATATTTGGCTCCATCAATCTATTATATAACCTGTTTATGTATAATCCCGATAAACGGAAAAAAGAATGACATGAGCAACATCCTTATATAGGTTGACTACTGCCTTTTGACTTGGTTTGGCGCAAAGTTTTGACAAAGGCTGTGATTTTACAGTGATTTGGAACATGATTTAATCTGCCATATATTTATTTTGCTTTTTTTTTATTAAATTTGCGCTTTCATCACACACGTCTGGTTACAGACGCTGTTACAATAGAATAAACATATGACCGAAATCATTGAAGAAAGTATCGTAAGCGAAGGAGGCCTGAATTTTGTAGAACAGGAAATAAAGGATGACCTTGCCGCCGGGAAAAACGGTGGAAGACTGAGCACGCGCTTCCCTCCAGAACCAAACGGATACCTACATATAGGACATGCCAAGGCTTTTATCATGGACTTTGGGGTCGCCGAAAAATTCGGTGGGACATGCAACCTGCGTTTTGATGACACTAATCCACAAAAGGAGGATACTGAATATGTAAACGCAATTATGCGTGATATTCACTGGCTGGGATATGATTGGGGCAACCGACTGTATTATGCAAGCGACTATTTCCAGCAGTTGTACGACCTTGCGGTGCGCATGATCAAGGAAGGCAAGGCATATGTGGACGAACAGACAAGTGAGCAAATTGCATCCCAGAAAGGAACACCAACTGAACCTGGAACTAATTCCCCTTTCCGAGACCGCCCCGTTGAGGAGAACCTTGATTTATTTGCCAGAATGAATGCCGGTGAATTTGATGAAGGCTCTATGGTGTTGCGTGCTAAGATTGACATGGCAAACAGCAATATGCATTTCCGCGACCCGATAATGTATCGCATAATTAAGACTCCGCATTGGCGTACGGGCACCACCTGGAAGGTTTATCCGATGTACGATTTTGCCCATGGTCAAAGCGATTATTTTGAGGGAGTCACCCACTCTATTTGCACTCTTGAATTCGTTCCTCACCGTCCGCTATATGAATACTTTGTAAAAGAACTTGCAGATGAGTCATATTGTCCAAGACAGATTGAATTCAATCGGCTCAATCTGACTTATACCGTAATGAGCAAAAGGAAGCTTCTGCAGTTGGTTAAAGAGAATCTTGTCAATGGCTGGGATGATCCCCGTATGCCTACCCTGTGTGGCTTGAGAAGACGCGGGTACACCCCTTCCGCAATCAAGGATTTTGTCAACCGTATCGGATATACAAAGTACGAGGCCCTTAATCATATTGAGCTACTTGAACATGCCGTCAGAGAAGATCTCAACAAAACAGCGACTCGCGTCAGCGCTGTCGTAAATCCTGTAAAACTTATAATCACAAACTATCCTGAAGACAAGGAAGAAAGATTCCTGATGGATAATAATCCTGAAAATCTTGAAGAAGGCAAGCATGAAATGCCTTTCACAAGGGAATTATGGATTGAGCGAGAAGACTTCATGGAAAATCCACCTAAAAAGTTTTTCCGTATGTCTCCTGATAAAGAGGTCCGTTTAAAAAGTGCTTATATCGTAAGATGCACTGGCTACAAAAAAAACGAGAACGGAGAAATCGAAGAGATTTATGCTGAGTACGATCCTGAGACAAGGAGTGGCTTGCCAGGTAGCGACAGAAAGGTCAAAGGCACATTACACTGGGTATCTGTACCTTATGCCAAGGCTGTCGAAGTCCGGGATTATGACAGACTCTTCGCCGTTGAAAATCCTTCAGCGGAAGAAGGTGATTTCCGGGATTTACTCAACCCCAACTCCCTTATAACAAGAAACAATGTCATGATAGAGCCTTGGGCAGCTGAAAATGTGAAGGAAGAAGCACACTTCCAGTTTACAAGGCTTGGATACTATACCGTTGATCCCGACACCACTGCCGATCATATTGTTTTCAATAAGACAATTGGACTGAAGGATACTTGGGCAAAGGAACAAAAAAAATCTACAAAGTAGAATTTTCCTGACTATCCCTTATTGCGAAACATATCGGCATATATTATAGACAGAGACGATAATTAATCGCCATATTTTTAGCAATATGTTAAAAGTTACTAAATGTCATGTGAATATTTGCATATTCGCATGACATTTAGTAACTTTGCAAAACCTTTAAAAAAAGGTTACTACTGTCGGGGGTGACTGGATTTGACAGCACGTAGAGACGGTAAGTAAGCATGCAGAGCTTTGATGTGCAAGCTCTATAATAACAACGCATCGAACTATAATTGGCGAAAATAACAATTACGCTCTCGCTGCCTAAACTGAAGTATAGTAAGTTGGCTTTATTTGCATCAAAGTGATGCAAACGAGACATCATCCCATTGCCCTGTTCCGAGACGTTTGGACAAGATGGTGCAGAGAAATTCGGAAATATATTAACGGGAGCCTTGACCGTTGATTGAAGATTAAAGGATATGGGTGTGATTGGTAGTCGTGAGCCTGTCACACCATGAAAACCAAGTCAATGACTAAGCATGTAGAAAGCTTATCGGTTCCGTGATTGGACGAGGGTTCAATCCCCTCCACCTCCACTTAGCGGGTCGGACAGATTCCGGCCAACAAAAGTCTAAACAAGACTAAACCGCAGAATATCAATGTATTCTGCGGTTTTTTAGTGCCTAAAAATGACGACTCAGGACCGTCATCGGACAGAAAAAAGACCGCTACGGACAGCCATTCGTTACCAACTCGTTACCACTTTTTTTAAAATCCAAAATGGTAACGGTTGGGTAACGATTA
>JAIDXM010000010.1 GCA_029058745.1 Muribaculaceae bacterium | reverse complement strand
TAAGGTGTCTCAATTTTATCACAATCAAGAGAATTGTAGATTTCAATTATGAGCTGTTTGTCGGAACTGTTGATTGAAAAACTACCACTTTCTATGCGGCAGTTTACAGTGGGTGCCATGATTACAGAATCCTTGTAAACAAAACCGATACGTTTACCGATTCTTTGTTCTGTCTCATCGGCCCAGACAGGAATCTTATCCTGCTTCAAAACGCCTTGGATTAAGAATATGTCAGGAGCAGTCAGTGTATCGAGAGACACCCTTTCAAAATCATCTGTCGTTACGATTGCCTCACCCTCGATATTATCGGAATTATCCATCGGATACCAACCGTTATCCCTATGTGCCGTCGAACAGGAGAAGAACATCAATGATATGATTGCGAATGCAATAATTTTATTAACTTTTCTCATGATTTATTTGTTGTTTAGCCGCTCTTTAAGCTTGGTGTTGCGCTTGGAGACGGTCTGGTTGTGGATGGCGTATGCGAGGGCTTTGGTGGTGCCGACGAGTACACAGATTTTCTTTGCACGGGTTATGCCTGTGTATATGAGGTTGCGCTGGAGCATGACGAAGTGCTTCATCGTCACAGGCATCACCACAACCGGGAATTCCGAGCCTTGGCTCTTGTGGATGGTTATGGCGTATGCGAGGGTCAGTTCATCAAGCTCCGACACGTCATATTCAATGACACGCCCGTCATATATAACGGAAAGTGTGCGCTCCGCCGTATCAACGGCACTGATAAATCCGATGTCGCCGTTAAACACGTTCTTGTCGTAATTGTTACGTATCTGCATAACCTTGTCACCCAGACGGAATGTGTAGCCGCCACGAGTCAGGGCTGGTCCGGAGGGATTCAATGCGGTCTGCAACTCCGTGTTCAGATTTCCGGCACCGACATTGCCCCGCTGCATCGGTGTCAGCACCTGTATCTCTTTCGGCTTGTAGCCGTAGGTCTTTGACAGGCGGTCGCGCACAAGACTTACTATCAGTTGCGGAATCGCCTCCGCATCCTCAGCCTTGATGAAGAAGAAATCGGTGTTCCTGCCATTGCTGATATTCGGGAACTGTCCGGCATTGATGGAGTGGGCGTTCATCACTATACGGCTCGACTGTGCCTGACGGAATATCCGTGTAAGTCTTACCACCGGAATCTGTCGGGAGTCGATGATGTCGCGCAACACGTTTCCGGCCCCGACACTCGGCAACTGGTCGATGTCGCCAACGAGTATCAGGCGCATATTCTCCGGAATGGCTTTCATCAGATTGTAGAAGAGCATGATGTCAATCATCGAACACTCATCCACAATCAGCACATCGCCCTCCAGCGGATTCTCATCATTGCGCTTGTAACCGTCCATCGGGTTATATTCCAAAAGACGGTGGATTGTCTTGGCTTCCATTCCGGTAGCCTCGGTCATGCGCTTGGCGGCACGTCCGGTAGGCGCGGAGAGGACAATCAGTTTTCCTTTAGCCTTGAAAGCGGCGATAATGCCTTGTGTTGTGGTAGTCTTTCCAGTTCCTGGCCCTCCGGTCAGTACCATCACCTTGGAGTCTAAAGCCTGATTGATTGCCGCCTGCTGCACCTCGTCATAGACAATCCCGGTTGATTGCTGTGCACCGTAAGCCAGTTCCGGCTCAGCCGCTATACTGTCAGACACATTGCTTACAAGCAATGTTGTAAGTCGTTTCGCCGAACCGTTCTCGGCATGATAAAAGGGAGGTAGATAGACCACCTCGTTGTCCGCTATCAGGTCGTTGGCGGCAATCATTTCAGCCATTGCCTTGCGTATCGGCTCCTCATCAGCCTGTAGCAGTTCCTTTGCCGCCGTCACAAGTTGTTCCGGCTCGGCGAAAACATGCCCGTCTTCGGCGAGCTGATTAAGGGTGTAAAGAATACCGCTCCGGCAACGGCGAGGGTCGTTGTTCTCATATCCCATCTTCGACGCTATGCCGTCGGCGGTCTTGAACCCGATTCCCCAGATGTCATCGGCAAGTTTGTAAGGATTATCCTTGACTGTCTTGATCGCATCCTTCTGGTACTGGCGATAAATCTTGGCGGCGTAAGCCGTGCTCACGCCATAGCCCTGAAGAAATACCATCACCTCTTTGATGTCCTTCTGTTTCTCCCAACTCTCGCGTATCTTCTCCATACGCTTCCTGCCGAGGCGAGGCACTTCAAGCAACCGCTCGATGTCATTCTCGATAACATCAATTGTCTCCAGTCCGAAACGACTGACTATCGCCTTGGCATACACCGGACCGATACCCTTGACAAGTCCGCTGCCGAGATACTTCTCGATACCGTAAATCGTGGCGGGCATGACCTCCTCCCACGATTCAACTACAAACTGCTGACCATAGCGGGCATCAACTCTCCAGTTCCCCTCACAGAGAAGCACACTGCCTACCGGCACGTCAAGCAACGACCCGGTCAAAGTCACCAGATCCTTATAATCCTTGACCTTGACTTTCATCACCGACCATCCGTTCTCCGGATTCTGATAAGTGATATGCTCAACCACTCCGCGCAACTTCGTCATTATATTCTTTTCACTCTCCACTGTGTACGGTCAAGTTCCTCGTCGAAGCCAAGTTTAGTCACATGGAAACTGTCACCAATATTTACAGTATCGAGATCAATTCCAACAGTGTTGAAATCTTTCTTAAAAATGTATGATTTAAGACCATTGGGTAAAACTATTCCAACACCTTTGCGCTTGTTCTTGGCGGATCCTTTTATGATTGATTTTACTTTAACGTCAAAGCTATCACCAATCAAAAAGTCAGTAGGCTTGTCGACATGCTTAACTCGGACAGTATGTTTGCCTTTGTCATACGGAAGAACAATCGGATACTTCATCGTTGTGGTCCAATTTATGAGCGCAACAGAAATTTCCTGATCTTTTTGTGGACTAATACGTCTTTTGAAATTCTGGAATTTCACTCCTCCTGAATAAATCAGATCTCTGGATTCTACTATCCCAATATTTATAGCCTTCATTGCCAAACGATAAGGATAGTAGGCATTGAGCTTTATAAGACGGCCATTTATGATCCCCACCAATCGTCCTCTAAAGGTGGTTATCTCATCATAGAGATAATCCACGATAACTTGACCTTTAGGATTAAGGACACCCCACTTCCCTCCAAGTTTAACTTTTTTGTAGCCTTCCTGAAGATTAATTACGATGTCCTCAACAATCTTTAGATTAGCGTCAATATCATGCTGCGAAGAGCCTTTCTTGACCGTACTTTTTCCTTCTTTAAGAGGGGTAATAGAGGAATACTCAAAGTTCAGTAGAACCTTATTGTGGCAATCAATAATGCCAAAATTGTTATCCTTTTGCGCAATATATTTATCGTCGTCCCATTTAGAGAGATAATCATAGATGTGAGGAATAAAGACATTACCATTTGCCTCTAAACCAATTTTTTCAAAGGATTTAGTTATCGCGATACCATTTTGTACCTGTGAAACAATCTCAGACACGGGGTTGCCGTTATAATCTAATTTACCTGACAAATGTCCCCAACCTCTTGTTTCGTTAGGCTTCGTAACGACAAAATATTTGCCATCAAAGCCATCAATGGAACTATATAAGGTAGCGGCTATCAATTGTCCTGTTGAAGAAATTATACCCCACTTGTTTCCCTTTTTAGCTTTCAGGAAATTATCATCAATGGCAACTATGACATCATATTGAGGTAATACTATTTCAAGACCATTACTATCTGTAATACCCCAATATTCATCGAATGTTTCCACAATCAAATAGCCGTTTGACAGCTTTGATTCAGATTTGTATTTCTGTTCCTTAATGACTGTCCCATCAAGAGCCAATAACTGTGTACGACCATTCGATGACACTTTAATCATATCATCTGATGTAAATTCGAGACTGTCCCAAGAAATATCTGTAACTTTCTCCCCATTCGACTGCCATAAGCTCCACTTACTAGAACTGCTATTCTTTTTGAATATCTCATTGCCGACAAAATAAAACTCTTCCGGCTGTTGACCCTCAAAAAGGTATTTCTTTATAATGAGGTGATAGATAGAAGATGACTTAGAAATTGTTGAAACAACAACTTCATCATTTGTAGCAAATGACGTAAGCGGATCAATTACACCGAACAAGTACCAGTTACCTTTAGAGGCATATAAAATATATCCATTCTGTAGCAGACTAACTTTGTCATATTCTGTCTGCAATCGATATTCGCCGTATTTGTTGACAACACCATACTTGCCATCTTTTTCAACTTTGGCGAAATCACCGAGCATAAGAGGTTTAGAATCAAAAACTGGCTCGATGAATATAATATCTTCAAACTTAAAGCCCCATTTTTGACCATCAAAAAACGCCACCACACTACGGTTTTCCCTCAACATCCGTTCTATGGCACGTTTTCTTTCCTGTTCGTAGCTCCATGCCTCTATAATATCCTCTTTAAGTTTCTCTCTTGAAAGTTTAGGAGGACGTTCTGCCGTAGGATGCTTAAGATAGAATGGCTCGTCCGCATCATAAAAATAAGGTCGGCAACTATCTTGTTCAAAATGTATCTGATCAATAGAAATAAGAATGCCATTCTTGCCATTCTTTTCAACCTGATAATACCAGGCACCATCCTCGTCCAACCAGTTACATTTAAGCATCAATTCCCCTCGGCACTTTGATTCTTCTTGTGCTTCAAGGTCAAATACAAATACATTTCGCTTATTTGTAAAGAAAATATCCTTAGAAACTGATCGCCTCAATTCATTGTAGTCTACTATTGACTCCAGACCAAAAATCCAAAAGACTTGCTTGTGATTGATCAGATAGAAAATATCTCTATCATGCACACGAGCAACATGAGTTGTCGGAGTTACCAGCTCGAATACAATATCAATATCATTGTATCGTGCTGCCACATCTGCAAGGCGCCTTTTCATTATTGGCAACTCACCTGAGTGTATGTACACACCATCTTCGACATTCGATAGACCCTTATTCAAACTTATTTCGGACCTTAACGAATTTGCCAATAGGTTCCGCAATTCCTTCAGATATGAAAAATCATTCTCACCATTCTCACCATCATCAATAGTCTGTGAATAAGAATTATCTCGTTTGAGATCGCAAGGTACGTTTTTCACAGCATGAGAAAAGAATTGAACTTCCTTACTCTTTAATCCAAATCCTACACTTCGACTTGAAATCTTCACCATGTTGCCACAGCATGGGCAGGTCAGGTATGGAACTCCGGTTCTTGTTGCATCTTCAAGTTCAAACCTCATACGCGATATTTCTTCTACTGACTTGTGAAGGAAAATATCATTAGCTGTAATAAATGAGTTTGAACGATGATTGAATACTTTGTCAATCAACCTGGATGTCTGAGAATAGACGTTATCATTTTCGATTACTGGAAAGTCTACAGTGACAACATCTTTTGAAGGAGCTATCGGCTTTTTGCGATAGGGAAATTTCGGTTTTCTGTATACTGGACGTGTCTTATATGTTGTAGGTTCAGTTTTTTGAGGTGTATCTGGGTTCCCGGTCGGTTCACTTCCGGAAGCAGATGGTTCAGCCTGAGTAGGATTCGGTTCTTCTGTAGCGGGTGTGCGTGATACTAATACATTTATTTTAGCCTCATATTCCCGAATCTTTGCTTTTAACCTCTCTATTTCCCTATCCCTTTTTATCAACTCATTGAGCGTAGGCGCATTCTTTAAGGAGTTCTCCAACTCTGCAATTCGCTTTTCCAACTGACCTAGAGATTTATCTTTGCTTAGAGCTTCTTCATATTGCGCAGTGATTGATTGCAAGTCCTTTTTCAACTCCTCACACTCCACAATCTTCTCATTGAGAATATTGTTCGCTTCACTATTTTTAAGGCGTATTGAAGAAAGTTCTTCATTCAGTTGTTGAATATCTGATTCAAGAACTGAGATTGACTCCTGCTTTTGTTTAACGTCATTTTTCAGAGCTGTCAGCAACTCCTCATCTGCGGATTTATTTTGTTGCTCATTAAGTTTAGCTAACAAACTTTGTTTCTCAGCCTCTAACCCATCATTTCTTGATGTAAGAGAATCAATCTGTTCTTTTCTTTCAGACAATAAACCGGTCAATCTGTTCACTTCGTCTTCAAGAGTCTTACCCGCTTCTTTTACTACGGTCAACTCAGATTCTTTGGATTGAAGATTATCTGATTTTTCGGCAAGCACTTTCTCTGTTTCGACAGCTGTTCTCTGAGCTTCATTTAACTTATGAGTCAACTCTTGTATTTTGATTTCAAGAACTGATTTATGAGAGTTTAGGCTCTCAGTTTGTTCTGAGGCAAGTCTTGAGCGATTCTCAAACTGCTGTATTTGAATTTCATTATCTTTAATTTGTTGCTTCTGACTGTCAATAAGTCTTTCCAATTCATTTTTTGCAGACTTAAGGCTATCGATATGCTGACGA
Organism: Muribaculaceae bacterium; assembly: GCA_029058745.1. Classification (GTDB taxonomy): domain Bacteria; phylum Bacteroidota; class Bacteroidia; order Bacteroidales; family Muribaculaceae; genus Lepagella. Next base: position 50,849 of record JAIDXM010000010.1, on the reverse strand, counting down.
TATTCTTTAATAAGTTCCTTATCGTTCTCTGATTCCGTTTTCTTTTCTGCCAAGCTTCTTTCCAGAACAATGATTCTCTGATTCTTAGTCGACAATTCGTCATCCCTACCGGATATTGTCCCTTGGAGTATATTTGCCTGATTTTCCAGATTGGAAATTTCTTGCTTACAGGAGTCCAACTGTGAAACTAATCGTTGCTTCTCGCGTCGGATTCCTTTAATGGTAGCTTCCTTTCCAGCCAATGCTTTCTGCTTTGACTGAACCTGCTTTTCAAGAGAAGATATCTCATCTGAAAATAGCCTTCTGAATATAGATTTAAGGATATTCATAGTTAATCCCAGTCGTTTAAGGAGTCGTACATTTGTACGGTTAAATGTTTTTGAATAAATTTATCTTCAAATATCAGGCATCACAAGCATGGAACAAGGCAGATTAGGGGGTCGTACATGAGGTTGAGTAGAGCGACATCGCGGTTGGGTGCGGTCAGATTGCTTTCTTCAATATACATGACTTGGACAAGCCAGTTGTCCGGGTTTATACGAAGGTAGCAGTCGGCTACATCCGGGTCTGTATCGATGCGCTCCTGAACGGCGGAACGAATTGCCTGTTCAAGAGCGTGGATCTGTTCGTCTGATATGTTGGTGATTTTCATTATTGATCAGGTATGATATTTCGGGCCCATGACGGAAGTTCCTCGACATACATCTTTTCAAGTCTGCCGTTAGTCAATCTGAATTGAATCTGAGCGTCGCGGTCATTGACCGAGTTGTCATATACGTATAAACGGTCAACCATGCGGGCTATAATCTCGCAGTTCTCAATTGACTTCGTATATCGTGATATAATCTTCCTGATTGGCACGTCATGTCCACCCTCCATAACCCTCTTTGCTATTCTGGAGGCGTTGATGGACGGATGACTTGTGGATATAAAGAATACGCGGATGAAAAAGCCGGCTTCCTTCGCACGTACAAGGAAGTCAATCTTGTCTTCCGCCGAGAAGACTGTCTCGAACACGAAGCTCACTTTATCGCGGAGACATTGCTCACGCCATTCAGCGCAATGGTTGGCTGCCTGAAGTACAGCCTCCCTGGAGTTCCAATCGCCGAACTTGTCATTGGCTATCTGGTCGGGATTGATATATACTGTTCCATCAGCCCACTCGTGATGAAGAAATTTCTGGGTAACAGACGTCTTGCCGGACCCATTAGGTCCGGCTATTACTATGAGTTCCGACTTTCTTCCACCTTTAACCATTTATCACACTGTTTATGCGATCTGCCCATTTAGCTTTTTTCGCCTCGGCATTCCGTCGCATTTCAGAGAAATAAGCGGCGGTTGCCTGCTCCTGACGCTCCTTGGCATCATGGGCAACCTCTTTCATAAGCTGTTCTAACATCTCGTCACTCGGTTCTTGACCAGAAGTGAAGCGGTATGAGTTCATTTCCTGTTCTGACATAATTCCGTACTGTTAGATTACAAAATTACAACAATTATTTCATATATCGAATTTTAAGAGTAACTAAATCGTCTTATGTCCGTAGATAATTTTAAAAGTGTTTTTGAATTCTTTTTCAGGGAATTAGGGCATTGGAACAGAGAAAAAACAATAATCACGGGCTTTTGCAGTCTTGGGAAATAGTACCCGACTGTTTATATCAACCACACATAAAAGTAGTGACCCACCTGGTGCGTCCGATATTGCGGCGGGTAGGGGAGGTGTAGTTCAAAAGTCGAGGTGGTGTTTCAGTAACCTCTGGAATGTAATCAAAGTGTTTGGAATTTTAAAGAATTGTTTTCTAATTGAGGTATGTGGTGGATTTTTGTTAAAGAATGTTTCCTTTTTAGACTTTGTGATGAAATAAAGGATGAATAAGATTGTTTTTACGTCAAAGAATTTATAAAACCATAAATCAAGAAAACTATGAAAACACGCGGAAGATACAGGACACGGGTATATGAAGGCGATTCATGCAGTGTCAGAGAGGGGAGGAGCTATGAGCAACGTCTCATAGAAGACCATCCTCAACACCTCATAGAGGATCATCCCCAGGGATTGATAGAGAATCATAATGTTGAGGCGGCGGCTCCCGCCGCCGTAATGGCAGAGCCATCTCGTTCCTCCGGATGGTGGGCATGGCTTGTGGCAGGTCTGCTATGCCTTTGTATAATAGGGGCAGGATTTTACTTCGGCTTCCGGAACGACAATAGAGATGCCGGATATGCCAACACAATGCCGAAAAAGCAGGTGGAACTCTCGGGGGCGAAGTCATTGACAGGTACCTTCGGTTTGGGAGTGAAAGGGTTGGCCAATTCTTTGCCGACAGAATATGTGTATTACTTCGGAAATGACAAGTCGGCTGTGCCCTCCAATGCTGTGCTTGACCAGGTGGCGGATAATGTGGAGGAGACAGGGGCAGATGTAGTGGTCTCAGCATTCGCAAGCAAAACAGGCAATACGTCATATAATAAGGCCTTGAGTGAGAAGCGCGCCAACAATGTCGCGAATTATCTGATAGCACACGGTGTGCCCAAGAGCCATGTCAAGGTTGTTCCTTACGGAGCATCTACGGCATTTGGCGATGATGCCCACAACCGCAGAGCCAATATCCATGTGGAATATCCAGGCTGACAAGTAAGATAGTTTTGATTAATGCTCATTCGGGCAGAATGTGGCGAGCCATGCCGGCAGTCACACTCTGTCCGATTGTGTTTTTTAGACTGTTTTTAGAAATTTTAAAGATTGAAAGGGTCTGAAGATGCATGTGTGGAGGTTTTTAACTAATTGATGTTTAGTGAATAGGGAGGTGAGTGTACGAATGAGGTCATGAATTGTATTATAACGCACGCAAAAAAATAAAGATAGAAATCATAAATGTACGAAACCGTCCCCGATGTGGTTTTGTAGGCGGTAAATTTGCGGTGTCAATAATTACAAACACAAAACAAGATCTCGCCATGAGAAAGGAATTCAAACTAACCTTGGCGGCGACGATTTCACTTTCCTTGTTGCAAGGACTCGATGTTAATGCAAATACAATATCGGGAGAAGTAAATTCAGAAGCCGCATCAAGAGAATCGGCAGTATCGGCAGCCTTGTCGGCCCCGTCAACAAAAGGGACCCGGACAATCACCGGCAGTGTCTATGGAAAGAATGACAACGAGCCGTTGATTGGAGCCACAATCCAGGTTAAGGGACAGCCCGGCACCGGAATCGTGACTGACGTGGAAGGTAATTTTTCGCTGACATTCAAGGCCGTCAAAGACCCGGTTCTTCTTGTAAGCTATATCGGATACAAGACAAAGGAAGTGCCGGTGGAAGACCTCGGAAATGTCAGAATAGAGCTTGACCCGTCAGAACAGTCGCTCAATGAGGTGGTGGTGACCGGAACCGGCGTTCAGAAGAAGGTCTCAGTGACAGGGGCAATCTCTTCGGTGAGCGGAGAGCAGCTCAAATTGTCATCCTCTACACTTACGCAGAATCTTGCAGGCAAGTTCGCAGGCGTATATGCCAACAACACGTCAGGACAGCCAGGCGACGGTGCGGATTTCTATATCCGCGGTATCTCGAATTTCGCGGGGAAGAGCGCCACGCCACTGATTCTTCTTGATGACGTGGAGATTTCATCAGGCGACCTCAACAATATTCCTGCCGAGAATATCAAGAGTTTTTCTGTGTTGAAGGATGCTTCCGCGACAGCAATCTATGGAGCACGCGGTGCTAACGGTGTTATGATTATAACCACGAAGGGGGGAGACTATAACACAAAGACCAATATCAATGTAAGCGTAGAAAACTCCTTCAACTTTATGGGGAGGCTCCCTGATTTCGTGGATGGAGCTACCTATATGGAAATGTACGACAAGGCGGAACAGATGCGTAGTCCCGGAGTTACGCCGAGGTATTCCGAGGAGATGATAGAGCGGACCCGTTCAGGAATCAACCCGTATCTATATCCAGATGTCAACTGGCAGGATGTCCTGTTCAAGAACATGGCGATGCGCCAGAGAGCGAATGTCAATGTATCAGGCGGTGGCAGTAAAGTCAAGTATTATATGTCGCTCGATTTCATACACGAGACTGGCCACTATAAGACGGAGAAGCTATATTCCTGGAACAACCAGTTGCAGAATTACAGATATAATTTCCAGAACAATATCTCCTACAAGCTGACTCCGACAACAACCATCTCAATGAACATGAACGCGCAGATTCAGCAGAAGGCACAGCCGAATGTGAATTCGAATACCTTCTTCGCTTACGCGTTGAATACCAACCCGGTGAATATGACACCGACATATCCCGGACGAGACGGTTATGACCATATCATGTATGGAACCTACGACAAAGGAGGCAACCAGTACCAGGCAAATCCGTACGCTCAGATGCAGACAAGCTACTGGCAGTTCAATGCCAATACTATCAACACCGTGGTTAAGTTGAACCAGGATCTTGATATGGTAACAAAGGGATTGAATTTCAACGCATGGGTGAATTTCAAGAGCTATTCCACAAGTAGCTATACGAAATCGATAACCCCCTACACCTATTATGTGGCCAACTATGATGTCGAGGACTGGCAGAATCCCATATTCCCTGTTGCCCAGGCAACCCCGTTGGGAAGCAAATACATAAGCCAGTCGGGGATATCAAAAGGTTCGGACAACACGTTTGAGCTTCAGGCTAACCTTAATTGGACACGCGATTTCAACGACCATGAGATTAGTGCCGTCTTGTTGTACAGGATGCGGGAATACCGCAATAGTGTGTTGCCAAACCGTAATCAGGGATTCTCCGGAAGAGTTACATATGACTATGGTCATAAATACCTTGCTGAGTTTAATTTCGGATATAACGGAACCGAACGTCTGGCCAAGGGATACAGATTCGGATTCTTCCCGGCGGGTTCAATCGGTTGGGTAGCGTCAGGTGAGAACTTCTGGGAGCCTATATCTAATGTGGTTTCTTACTTTAAGATACGTGGTTCGTATGGCCTTGTCGGCTCTGATGAGCTAACCCCTCCGGGATCAAGCTATTATTTCTTCTATTATGACCAGATTACCAATAACGACATAGGTTATCTTTCGTGGACACCGGGAGCCGGTGGTTCATTAGGGTCTGCCGGAGGAGCCGGTGGTCCGGAGATGAGTTATTACGCGCTTCCGACCCTTGGATGGGAGAAGGTAAAGAAGCTTGACATAGGTATTGACCTACGTCTGTTTGACGACATTAACATAACACTCGACTATTTCTATGACCGCCGATATGATATCCTGATGCAGCGTCAGTCATGGCCCGGCTCTCTCGGTTATGGAGTGGCAGTGCCTTATGGTCCTGTGGGACGTGTTGATAACAGAGGTTTCGAGGGTAGCATCACCTATACGAAAGCCTTAACATCAGACCTTTCAGTGTCATTCAATGGAAACTTCACCTACAATAGGAATAAATTGGTTGACGGTGACGAGTTAAGCTACAGGTATCCGTGGTTGTTCTCCACAGGTCTTCCTTTGGACTATACTCGTGGATACATAGCGGAGGGGCTTTTCAGGTCGCAGGAAGAGATAGACAACAGTCCGGTCCAGAACCTTGGTTCTACAGTGATGGTAGGAGATATCAAATACCGAGACCTCAATGGCGACGGCCAGATTACATCAGATGACCAGACGATGATTTCCGAATATGGCACCACACCTCGTCTTCAGTACGGATTCGGCGCCACTGTAAATTGGAAGAACTGGGACTTTGGCTTCTTCTTCACGGGATCGGCAAAGAGAAAAATCCTCATTAACCAGATTGACCCGTTCAACAAGAATTTCGGTGCCGAGCCATGCAATATGTTCCAATGGGTTTACGAAAGCCACTTTGATCCTGAATTAGGAAACTTTGACGCAGAATATCCCAGAATGGGCGTGAATGTCGGCGAGATAGAGAACAACCGTGTCAATTCATCTTATTGGTTGCGAGATGGCTCGTTCCTGCGCCTTAGGAATCTTGAATTGGGATGGACATTCCCGTTGGGACGTATTTACGTACAGGGTACGAATCTTCTCCTCTTCACTCCATTCAAATATTGGGATCCGGAAATGTCATCATGGAACAAATATCCTACCCAGAAGTCGGTGACAGTAGGTGTTCAGTTCAACCTTTAAAAATATAATATTATGGAAATTAAGAATATATTAAGTAAAGCGGCAATATCACTCCTTTTGGCCAGCTCCATGGGAGTCACATCCTGCAACTATCTCGACGTTGTGCCACCGGAACAGGTAGGCGTAAACGATGCGATGGAGAATATCAACACCGCGAGAGGATTCCTGTATTCATGCTATAGCTTTATGATGAACAATGAGGACAGCGACCTGCCTTATCTATGGAACCTAAGCGACCTGAATGTCACTGCCGATGACATCATCAACCCTTATGGCTGGAGTACAGATGCTGGTGTCAACGGATATGTCGGACTTATCCTTCTCAACACCGTGTCAGCGTCCAACAATCACAATGTATGGAACTTCATGTACAAGGGGATAGGCCAGTGTCTTCTGTTTATGGAAAAAATAGATGAGACGAATCTTGTGGGGCGAGGAATCATCAACGAATCTGAGGCTATAGAATGGAAAGCGGAGGCAAATGCACTGATAGCATACTATCATTTCATGCTTCTTCGCCGATATGGTCCGATTGTGATACTTGAGAATCAGCCCGGACTTGACACGCCCACTACCGGCTTCCCCGGTCGTTACCATTTCGACTACTGTGTGGACTGGATATGCGACAAGCTTGATGAGGCAGCCAAAGATTTGCCTGCCACACGTGTCGATGCAGAGCATGGACGGATGACATCCACTATCTGTAAGGCCATCAAGGCACAGGTGTTGCTTCTTGCCGCGTCTCCACTATGGAATGGGGAATTCCCTTATGCGAATTTCAAGAACACGAATTTTGAGACTCCGGGATATGGCCTTGAGCTTGTGAGCCGTTCCTATGACGCTTCCAAATGGCAGAGGGCATACGACGCCGCCGATGAGGCGATAAAATATGCGGAGACTGTAGGCGGGAGAGCGATCTATATGGACGATTATTATGAAAGCGCAGGCATAAGCCTTGATGAACTTTATGTGCCTGGAAATGTCGATGACGATTTCAAGAAGGCTGTCCTTAGAATGCGTTATCTTATGTATGCGTGCGAAGGAGAGGGGAACCGTGAGGCCATATGGGATATGAGAGAGAGTACAGGCTCGCTTAAAAGTACGATGTTCGCATCATGGCCCGCACAGTTCGCAATGTCAGGCGGTGCGGTGCGTTCTGGATTCAGTGGATATAATCCGACGTTGAATGCTGTCACACACTTCCTCACTGACAACGGACTAATTCCTGAGAACGACGATGAATTCACACCGGAGTCAGACTGGTTTAAGAGTGCCGGACTTCCGGACGAGGGTCTTCGCCGTGACAAGATTATCAACCTGCATGTTCATAGGGAGCCTCGATTTTATGCGTGGATAGGATTTGACGGAGGGGACTATACACTTCGTCTTGCCAATGGTAAACCAATCCATCTGAATCTCCTTGAGAGATATAATCCTAACAATCCAAGTGATTTGGTAGGCTATCATGGTTATCAGCAGACTAAGGGTAACCGAGACAACTGCGCCACCGGTTATCTTTGCCAGAAATTTCAGTATGTCACTATGATGATTCCGGAAGGGAGCTGGTCATATTCTGGATATACGGAGTCTTCAATCAAGATAATCAGACTCGGTGAGATGTATCTCAATAGAGCGGAGGCTGCGGCTCAGCTTGGGAAGACGGAACAGGCGATTTCAGACGTGAACGTAATCCGCAACCGTGCCGGGGCAAAACTCCTGAAGAGTGAGATGATAGGCAAGGGTGGCATGTCGCTCCTTGACTGGGTGCTCAATGAGCGTCGCATTGAGTTCTTCGGAGAGTGTCACCGATATTTCGACATTCGTCGCTATGTCCAGGGCGAGAAGTATCTCGGATATGGAAAGCGTATGGGTCTCAACTCTCTTGAGAAGGAGTTCCCTTCTTTTGAGGAGTTCAACAAGCCAATCTCTCTTCCTTATCCTTATACCTGGGGCAACAAGCTTTATCTCTATCCGCTTCCCGAGAAGGAGGTATATGCCAATCCGCAGTGTGTACAGAACCCCGGATTCTAATCCGAGAGATTAAACAGCAAGTTTAAACCAAAATAGTGAAAAATACTTATGAAAACTATATATCTGGCATCGGCATCACTTGCACTGCTTTTCGCAAGTGTGTCATGCTCCGAGAACTATGACATCTATCCGGAGGAATATTCCAAGGTGATGATGTTCAAAGACAGCGGGGCCCACGATTTCACAATCTACTCTCCGCATTCGGTATCGACGTTCCCAATATCTGTGATGAAAGGAGGGTGGGACCCTCAGTCATCGTCAGAAGCCAGGGTGAGAGTTATGACGGAAGAGGAGTTCAATGACTGGTTGCTTGAGTCCGGAGCCGGCTACAGTTACCTTCCCAACAACTGTTATTCATTGTCGTCAGAGGGACAGTCGCTTGAGATGTCGCTCGACTTCAATGGCGGAGAGGGCTACAAGGTGTTGTCGTTGAATGTATTCCCTCCTGCGGTTGGCTCTTTCATGGAATCATATACCGATGCCTCAAGGAAACCGGTGATTCCTTTGGTGCTTGAGAGCAAGGACGGTCTTATAGACATAGACAACAGCGAGATGTTCATCATCCCGGATTATAAGGAGCCTACGGTTAGCTTCCTTAACGGAGGTGTCTGTATGCTTGAGGATGGAGAAACGTCATATACGTTGAAGGTTGGACTTCCATTTGAGAGTGAATGGGATTTGACGGCAAAGATTGAGGTGGATCCTACTGTTCTTGAAGACTACAACTCCAATGAGGGAACGAGCCTTGGCCTAATGTCGGCCGACGCATATGCCGGAGTAGGGGACGTGGCAATCAATCAAGGAGATGAGTATGCCACTGTGACTGTCAATGTAGATTTAGACAAAGCTGGATTCAGAAATGCCATACCGTTGCGAATCACAACACTCAGTCTTGACGGTTTTGAAATCGGAGAATCGACTGCATTGATTGGTATTGACAATGCAAGCAAATATAAGATTGACATAACCGCCGATATGCTTTATGCCAATGACTGCTACAGTGGCGACGGCAAGGGAGTTCCGGGTCTTTGTGACGGCGACTTCTCGACCCACTTCCACAGTTGGTATGGAAGCAATGCGAGGAATTTCGACAAATTCGGGTCGTATGTGGAGTTCACATTGCCGAAAGAGATTCAGGAAATTGGGTTCGACCATGCCAACCGTCAGAGCTATAATAACGGACACGTCAAGAGGGTTCAGCTTTATGCGTGGGATGGTGAAGACTGGGTTTTGTTTGCCGATTGCGACGCATATGGGAAGATACTGCTTGACAGAATGGATGTAGGCCAGTTCGGTTCATTTCACTGTCCTTTCAAGTTCAATAAGTTCAGATATAGCGTTATAGAAGCCGATGGTGGCTCTCTGGTAGGGAAGACCACCGCTTTCTGGTCGTGCGGAGAGATTGTCGTCTATGGAAAATAACAGGTATTGTAATCAGGTATCATAGATGTTTTTTAGGTAAAAAAGGGTTTCAGAGAAAGGTGACAATCTAAAATCCGTGAAGCGGGTGAGGGAGTTTCATCCATCACCCGCTGTTTTTATTAATCAAAAACCGATATTATGCGACGACTATCATTTTTAATTATGTTGAGTGGTCTGCTGTTTTTGCAGACACCGGCCCTGCAGTCGTGTAAGGAAAAAGACGAACCGGCTGCCGTAGTAAAGGAACAACTCGATATTGACGCCACATACAGGAATATCGAGGTTGACAGGGCATCTGCCACACTTGAGGTTCCCTTGATAACCAATCTGTCAAGTGGCGACCTGACCGTAGAACAGTCAGGCACATGGTTTGTGGCTGCTGTCAAGGAGAGCCAGGATAAGGGGGTTGTGGTGGAAATAAAAGTGCGTGAAAACACCACCGGCGATAAAAGGACCGGTACTATCACGGTGAAAACCGTATCGAAGCTGGTATCCAAGACAATAACTTTGGTACAGTATGGCAAGAGCACAGTTGTAGTGCCTGAAGATGTGAAGATTAAGCCTATTTCTGCGGAGGCTTCCGCATGGGAAACGAGCTATTCCAAACAAGGCATAGAATATTCTATAGACGGAGACTTCAGCACGCATTATCATTCACCTTGGAATGGGACAAAATTCCCGGTTACACTTGAGTATAGGTTTTCGGGAACAGAGATAATCGACTATCTTGTGTATTACACGCGTAATGGCAATGGCAATTTCGGAAAGGTCATTGTGTATGTTGCCACGGATGTCGGGCTGACATATGAGAAACTGGGCGATTATGATTTCGGAGAGAAGAGTACTCCTTCCGTTGTTCAGATACCCGGCGGATTGAAACCCACCGGAATCAAGTTTGAGGTGCTGAATGGTTTTGGAGGATTCGCGAGTTGCGCGGAGATGGAATTCTATAGATCGAATTCGGCAAATCCGTTGAATGACAGCCTCCAGACAGTATTTACAGACTTGTCTTGTTCGGAACTCAAGCCTGGAGTCACCGATGCGCAGATTGAGAACCTTGGGGAATACTTCAGCAGAGTGGCACGGGCTCTCCGTGACGGGACATATGACGAATACGAGAAAGATTTCCGTATTCAAGACTATGAGGCGTATTCAATAGCTACGGAATGGCGCGACAAGCTTATGACACGGGCATATACAGTCCTTGACAATCCGACAGGTATATATGTGGTGGCTGGAGAGGAAGTTATTGTCTGTGTAGGAGATACCCATGGGCAGACAGTGTCGCTACAGTGTATAGGAGAGGAAAAGGTGACCCATGAAAAGGGAGACTATTGGCAACCGGCGGATTCGGGCGATATCTATATGCTCAAGGAGGGTGTCAACAAGTTAAAGATAAAGAATGAGGGACAGCTGTTCGTGATGTATAACGTCGCTGACATAACCTCCCCCGAAGCAAAGCCTATCAGAGTTCATTTCCCGATAGGAGGGTCGAACGTGACGGGATATTTCAATTTGCAGCGTCATAAGACAGATGACAGGTATTCGGAAATAATAGGGAAGGCGAAGCATAAATATTTCTGTGTTAAGGGTAATGACTTTATAATGTATTTCAGCAGAGTCAAGATGCCTCAGACAAAGATTGTAGATGCGATAAACCTGTGGGATACCTTGGTAAAGTGGGAACAGGAATTCTGCGGTATTGACGAATTTCGTGGAGAAGGGAAGCTTTTCAATAACCACATGTTCGGAATGTCGCCGGAAGCCAGCAACGGCCAGATGTTCCTGTGGGCGTCGGAAAACCGTATGGCGTTTATATGGACAGTACTTGGTGAGATTATCACAGATTTGGAAACCGTGCGCAACCGTATCGGAGGGACGTGGGGTGTGGCTCATGAGATGGGGCATGTCCACCAACAGGCAATTAACTGGGAACCCTCGACAGAGACATCAGCCAATATCTTCCCCCATTATATCAATGAGAGATTAGGAAAGTACACCTCCCATGGACCTGGTATGCGGCGTCTTGCATGGCTTAGGGCAGAGCAGAGCGACGCATCGTGGAGCTATATCGCCCAATGTGCTGACCGCTATAACAATATCAACAACCGTATGTGGTGGCAACTTTATGTATATTATCATAAGGTGCTCGGGAAGACTGATTTTTGGAAGAATGTCTTCAAGGAGATGAGGGAGGTGCATATCGAGCCCTCTGGAGATTCCGGCCGTAAGCAGCTTGAATTCGCGAAGGCATGTTGCCGGGCATCAGGAGAAGACCTCACCGATTTCTTCAGTCTATGGGGATTCTTCGTCACTGTAAGCAAGAACAACGAGATAAAGGGGATGATAATCACCAAGCCCATGGTGGATGAGACTCTTGAATATATGAGTCAGTTCCCAAAGCCCAAACATGCTATGGAGTATATCGAGGATCGTAAGATGGTGGGATATCTTGACGGCGATTTCGATCGGTCGGATATCGGAGACTTGGGTTTCTTTGAGACTTATCAGAAAAATCTGAAACTGTCATCGTCGATATCAGCGAATATTTCGGGACGCAAAGTCACAGTGAAGGATGGGTCAGAGGCGGTGACAATTGAGGTGAGGAAGAATAACGAGACTGGCAACCTTGTTTATTTCAGTAATTTCCTTGATTTCGAAGTGCCTTCCAATCTTGATTTGACAGGCTGTCATCTCTATGCAGTCCAAGCGGATGGAACACGTCGTCAGATTGGTTCGTTCTAATATATTGTCTGATTTGACGTTATATAAGGGGATATATTCCCTTATATACCTGCATCAGAGCAGAGTGTCCGGGTTTGCCCGGCACTCTGCGTCAGAAAAACTTTTCCACAAAAAACTGATAAAATGAGATTAACCTTCTTTTCAATCATAGCATTTTGTCTGATTCCTATGTCAGTGTCCGCAAAATGCCCTATCGAAAGGGACACTCTTCCCAAGATAGACAATTCAAAGTATATACTAACACCTCCTGCTCCTGCGACTCCGAAAATAAACGGAGCCAAGGTGTTTGGCGCCCGTCCTGGTTCCAAATTCCTTTATCGCATCCCATGCACAGGGGAGAGGCCTATGGAATTCTCGGCAGAGGGACTTCCGAAAGGGTTGAAACTCGACTCGTCAACCGGATTAATCACAGGAGTGGTCAAGAAAGCCGGGGAATATCCTGTGAAACTGACCGCACGTAATGCAAAGGGCACGGCCACACGCGACTTCACAATCAAGATAGGGGAGGAACTTGCCCTGACGCCACCATTGGGCTGGAGCAGCTGGAATTGCTGGGGCTTGCTTATCGACGAGAGTCTTGTGAAGGAGACAGCCAGTTCGATGGTGGATAACGACCTTGTCAATTATGGTTGGAGCTATATCAACATAGACGATGGATGGCAAGGCGTGAGAGGCGGCAAACACAATGCCATACAACCCAATCCTGAAAAATTCCCGGATATGAAAAGGATGGCTGATGAATTGCATTCAGAAGGACTTCGGCTTGGAATCTATTCGGCTCCCTGGGTTGGCAGTTATGCCGGCTATATAGGAAGCTATTGCGACAATCCCGAGGGACGCTATGAATGGACAGTGAGAGACAGCCTTCCTGGATTCCAGGAGGGATGGCCCGCAAGATATTACAATTTCCGCAATGCGAAGTATTCATTTGTAAAGAATGATGTGAGGCAATGGCAAGACTGGGGAATAGATTACCTCAAGTATGACTGGACACCTAATCAGCTGTATTATGTGAAGGAGATGGTTGACGCTTTGCGTTCTACAGACCGAGACATCTTGTTCGGAATGTCGAATGCGGCGCACTGGGGCGATGCCCCCCAATGGGCGAGATACCCCAATTGCTACCGCACGACAGGAGACATCCGCGACACTTGGAACAATATGAGTCGCATCGGATTCAAGCAGCAGGACAAATGGGCACCGTTTAATGTCCCCGGACATTGGGCCGATGCCGACATGATGGTGATTGGTGTTGTCGGATGGGACGGAGAACTCCATCATTCCCGCCTTACCCCTGATGAGCAATACACCCACGTATCACTGTGGACTATACTTGCCTCCCCGATGTTTCTCGGATGCGACATGCAGCAACTTGACGATTTCACCCTGAGTCTTCTGCGCAATAGCGAGATAATAGATGTGCATCAGGATGAGTTGGGCTATCAGGGAATGCCATTCTTCAGGGATGAGAGGAGTGTGGTGTATGCCAAGCCTTTGGTTGACGGCAGCATGGCGGTAGGATTGTTCAATTATGGCGACAAGCCACTTGACATGACAATATCTCCTTCTGATTTCGGAATCCGTGGAGAGCAGACCATCCGCGACCTCTGGCGCCAGCAGGATGTCTGGAAGAAGGAGGCCAAGGAGAAATTCACCGCCAATGTTCCATCCCATGGGGTCGTGATGATAAGAATCTATCCAGGCAACAACCGGGGAGAGGAACCGGAAGGTAGGATATACTGAAATAAACAACTACATATGACTGAAAGTAAACGCTTATTCATTGCTGCATGCCTTCTGGCATCGGTTGTGCCGGCATTTGCAGAAAAAGACACAAAGGAAATGGACATGTTCATAGGCAACCTCATCTCGAGGATGACCTTGCATGAGAAATTGGGACAGCTCAATCTTCATCCCGGAGAGGATATAGTGACCGGAAATCCTCAGGCATCGAATCTTGGGGCTATCGTTGCTAAGGGTGAGGCTGGAGGCACGTTCAACATAATGGGCGCGGAGAAGACTAAGGCACTCCAGAAGCTTGCTTTGGAGAAGACCCGTCTTGGAATCCCGTTGATATTCGGTATGGATGTCATCCATGGTTATCAGACGGTGTTCCCCATCCCATTAGGTCTTTCCTGCTCATGGGATGTTGCCGCTGTAGAGAAGGTGGCAAGAATTTCCGCAAAGGAGGCATCAGCGGCAGGTGTGTGCTGGACTTTCAGTCCGATGGTTGACATAGCGAGGGATCCCCGCTGGGGTCGCATGGCAGAAGGCTGTGGCGAGGATCCCTGTCTCGGCTCTGCCATGGCGGCAGCCATGGTGAAGGGGTATCAGGGCGACGGTATGAAAGGGAACGATGAGATAATGGCCTGTGTGAAGCATTTCGCGTTATATGGTGCGGCAGAAGGTGGCCGCGACTATAATACGGTGGATATGAGCAGGCAAAGTATGTATAATTATTATTTCCCTCCGTATAAGGCGGCTGTTGATGCCGGAGTAGGGAGTGTGATGACATCTTTCAACACTGTGGATGGGATTCCCGCAACGGCCAACCGTTGGCTTGTGACTGATGTGCTTCGCAATCAATGGGGTTTTGATGGTTTTGTGGTGACGGATTATGAGTCAATCTACGAGATGGCTAAACATGGGGTGGGGAAAGGAGCCAAGGCTGCATCTCTCGCTCTGAAGGCCGGCACGGATATGGACATGTCGTCGCATGCTTTTCTCGACCATCTGGAGACAGCTGTGAAGGAGGGGAAAGTGACAGAGGCGGATATCGATGTGGCTGTGCGCCGCGTGCTTGAGGCCAAATACAAATTAGGACTTTTCCAGGATCCGTATAAATATATCGATCCGGAGAGAGAAAAGAAGGAGCTATATACAGAAGAGAACCGTAAGTCAGCCCGAGAGATTGCCGCAAAGACATTCGTGCTTCTGAAGAATGAAGGCAATGTGTTGCCACTCCAGAAAAAAGGAAAGATTGCGCTAATCGGTCCGATGGCAGATAACAGACGCGACATCTGCGGCACATGGAGCATGATGGCCGTTCCGTCGAAATACAAGTCGCTGCTTCAGGGTTTCCGCGACGCGGTGGGCAATAGTGGGGAGGTTGTCTATGCGAAAGGTTGTAATTTTCATGAAGACCGGAAAGTTGACAGATGGTTTTCTCCTTATAGTGCGTCGCTGAAAGATGAGCGCACTGAGGAGGAGCTAATAGCGGAGGCTGTCGAGGTGGCGAAGGATGTGGATGTTATAGTTGCCGCGCTTGGAGAAGGAATGCAGGCAAGCGGGGAATCTGCTTCACGATGTGAGCTGACACTCCCCGAAACGCAGAAGAGGCTTCTTGAGGCACTTCTCGCAACTGGGAAACCCGTGGTGATGCTCAATTTCTCAGGACGGGCCACCGTGATGGACTGGGAATCGGAACATGTCCCGGCGATTATGAATGTATGGCATGGAGGGTCAGAGACCGGAGATGCGATTGCGGATGTGGTGTTTGGTGATGTCGCTCCGTCAGGCAAACTCTCGGTGTCAATGCCACGGAGTGTGGGGCAGATTCCGGTGTATTATAACCATCTCCCTCTTGGCCGCCCGGCAGGGAATGACTGGAAGGGATTCCAGGTGTTCAGGAGCAATTATATAGATAAAGACCACAGGCCACTCTATCCTTTCGGATATGGTCTGAGCTATACTGAATTTGAGTACTCTGATTTCAATATCTCCTCAACAGAATTGTCGGACAACGGAGAAATAATAGCTACAGTGACAGTCACCAACAAGGGTGACCGCAAGGGGGATGAGATTGTCCAGTTCTACACACGCGACCTTGAGGCGAGCGTGTCGCAACCTGTCAAGACCCTTAAACATTTCGAGCGCATAAGCCTGATGCCAGGCGAGAGCAGGAAGGTGAGTTTCCATATCACTCCGGATGATTTGAAGTTCTATGACTACAATCTTGAGTATGTGGCTGAACCCGGAGAGTTTCTGGTCATGGTAGGACCGGACAGCGAGCGTCTATCCACGTTGAGGTTTACTCTGAAGGAGTAGGCTTGTCGGCAGAGGAACAAGGGAGCGTGCATGTCTCCGAATGCAAATACAAATCAATTTATTTAATGTACGATGAAATTGAATAAAACACAATTGAAGTATTATCTGGGTTATGTGGTGTTTTCTATGATAGCTCCGTCGGCGCATTCCTCAGTCTGCGACACGATAAATGTGGCAGATTATGGAGCTGTGGCGAATACTCATCGCAATTCGGCTGCCGCTTTCAAGGCAGCGGCGGCCGAATGCAGCCGACGTCCCGGCAGTGTGCTGCTGATACCTCCGGGACGGTATGACATATGGAGGGAGGATTGTGCGAAAGGGGATTACTATGTGTCGAATACTACTGATGAGAAAGAATGGCCAGACAAGACCAAGTATATTGGTATTCATCTCAAAGATGCTGAAGACGTGACTGTAGAGGGGAAAGGGGCATTGCTGATGATGCATGGCCGTATGACTCCTATGGTTATCGATGGTTGCAAGGATGTGACTGTACGTAATTTGACAGTCGATTTTGAGCGTCCCGGCGGGTTTGAGTTCACATATACTGATGTTGTGGATGGTTACGTCACGGTAACGACGCATCATGACACTCATTATGACATACTTCCCGGAACCCGGATAGCGTTTGTGGCAGAGGGGTTTTCGACAGAGGGGTTTCCCATGCAATGTATAGCTTATGATCCTGCAACAGGCTATTACACTTACAGCGGCGACTGGAAGGTTCTACGCAGTTGTCCTGTCGAGGAACTTCGCCCTGGAGTCCTCAGGTTCAGGACACCGGCTGGATTCAAGCCGGTGAAAGGCACTTCAATAAATCTTCGGGACGTTATACGCGATGAACTTGGAGCGTTTATAACAGAGAGTAGCGATGTCAGGGTAGAGGGGGTGACGATGCATTACATGCATGGAATGGGATTTGTGAGTCAGTACTCCAGAAACCTTACATTCCAGGATGTGAGATGTGAGCCAAGTCGGGGAAGATTGCTTGCGGCCGCAAATGATTTCATGCAGTTTTCCGGTTGCGGAGGAAAGGTGACAGTGAGTGGCGGACGGTTTGTGGGAGCGCAGGATGATGGAATCAATATCCATGGCACAAACTTGAGGATAGTGGAGCGGCTTGGCAAGAGAAAGGCACGTTTACGATTCATGCATCATCAGAGCTATGGATTCAATGCTTTCTGGAAGGGGGATTCTGTCGCGTTTGTCAATCCTCTTACCATGTTGCGAGTTGACACAGCTGTTGTGGCCGGAGTGAAACGTATAGACGAACGTCTTGTCGAGGTTTCGTTTGACAGGGATTTCCCTGTGAATGCCGTTGTGGATGAATGGTGTGTCGAGAATCTTACGTGGACACCGGAGGTTGAGATTGCGGACAATTATTTTTCCAGGATTGACACAAGAGGGATACTTGTCACGACTCCACGGAAGGTGGTAATCAAGGGAAACACATTCGACAGGACCGGGATGTCTGGCATTCTTATTGAGGGAGACTCAAGGTATTGGTTTGAGTCAGGCCCATGCAATGATGTCACCATAACAGGAAACACATTTATAGAGTGTGGCTACAATAATACGGCAGACAATCCTTCGGGGGCTGTGATCGGAATCAATCCGAGCAACAGCGTTATGGATAGGAATCATCCGGTGCACCGTAACATCCGGATAACCGACAACATATTCCGGATGATTGAGCGTCCGGTGATTCGTGCGAAGAGCGCAGGCCCTATATTATTCGAGGGAAACACTGTCACCGGAATAAAGAGTGCGGAACTCTTATTCAACGGATGTGGCGATGTTGTCGTTAAGGACAACGACATGCCAGATCCGGTGATAAAGGAGAACTGACGATTTTACCTCATATAGTTTGCATAACCAGACATCCCACGCGCTGAGTTGCCGCGTGGGATGTCTGGTCTGTATATTCTCCCACACCGATATTGCATCCGAAAAATACGGAAACATCATATTCTGGATAATGGCCTCGTGAGGTGGAAGAAAGAAAAGTCTCTAAATGATGTCGATGATGATGTTGTACAACATGTCGATAGAGTTGCCAGTTTCATGAAAAAACTATTTCTTTGCAACGGATAATAAATCATGTTTTTATATGGAAGACATCTTTAGGAGAGTATGGGTTGAGCCGGTTGATTTCAGAGACCCGGAATGGAAAGATCCCGAAATAAGGGGATGGCTCACAGTTTTTTTATTGTATTGTGGAATCAGTATTTTGTATGTTTTGGCTGTAGTGTATCAGTTGCCTAAGGTTTCGTGGGATTTGAAGGCTCTGATGGTGTCTCCATTAGTGTTGGGAGTATATGCTATGGCGGCGATATGTCTTAGATGGAGAAACGCTGTGTTTCTTTCAAAGGCATATGTCGGGTTGTGCCTCATGTTTCATCTAATCTCTTTTGTTGGATTTGTCTTTCTGATTATCTTAAAGAGCGGCTATGTGGTATGGCTTTTGATATCCGGATTTTTCGTATTGCTTGACTGGGTATGGCTGGTATATTTCAATAGGAGTGAATTGGTGGGTATAAGGTTCCCTAAATCTCAAAGAAGAGCATACAGGACTGATGCCACGATTATTTTGTATTCCTATCTGGTGACGATATTCATATCATTTATCGCGATACCCGTCATCTCCACAAAGAATTCTCCATCCATAAATAAAACGAGAAAAGAAGTAGGATACATGAACCGTTTCCTTCCGTTGGCAAAGAAACAGTATTTGATTTTAGCTACGGAATATTACGAGGGGGTAATTTATGTATATGCAACCTTGGACCATGAGCTCTATGGAAAGCGGACAGGAGAGGAGATAAAGAAATTATGGCGTGATGAGGAGGCCAAGGATGAATTTAAGGTAGATATGGCGGGAATATTCCCGGATGTAATAGAATATGCCATCAAGCATGGTCATGAGATTTGTTGGCGGATATATGATAATATGCCGGGCGATGGATTTGATATCCGGATGACGCCTCACGATATAGAGAATGTGAAGAAGGGTGTTGCGGAAATCGAACGGCTTCGTGATGATGCGCATACTTTGCTTGAAGAGATGGTGGCAGATCTGAAAATCTCAAATATGAAGACTCCGGATCCTGCTATAAGGCTTGAAAAAATCGTGGTTGAGTCACATCATCTCGCTTACTGTTATGAGATAGATGAGAATCAGAAGTCATATACAAAAGTGGAGGACGAGATTTCGCAGTGGAACAATGACGCCGTCACCCTGGTGCTCAATAAGGATATTAGAGGAGATTCGTTGTTGACGCTTGCGGCAAAAGCGGGTGTTGACCTTGTGTATCGTTACAGATGCAACCGGAGTGGATTTGAGAAAGAATATAAGATAGCCACCCTGGAGGAACTTGAGGAAGCGACATTGATGGAAAATGCGGGGTCATGAATTATTTCCGGATTCCTTCCGTAGGTTTTGATAGAAAACAGACAAGGTGGCATTCCAATGGCAGGAATGCCACCTTATCTGTTTTCTTATTCATAAAGAATATCGTTGGGAGTCAGTTGTGTAGCTGATGGAACACAGGCTTCATGATGAAAGAGAATGAATAGTCGCCATAAGGGAGGCGGTATTCTTTCAATGGTAGCGCTCCCCAGCTGTTTACGCATCCGAGTCCAAGCTGAGCCTTGTCGATAAGGAAATTGGTGTATCCGGCTTTCTCTATCTCAGGAGAATGGTCGTTCCTTTTTGAAGGACCGCCGTCAAGACTCTCGATGCTATAGTTGAGGGCAGAAGCCGAGAATGGAGTTTCTGCCATAAACTCCAACCCGTTTCCGGCATTGTTAAGCTGTTTCCAGAATCTGATATCAGTCTTGGTACCGGTTTCCTGGGGCCGGATATAGGGATAAAACTGGTCGGACACTTTCTGATTGTACAGCCCTATGAATGTGGAATGATTGCGGTCGGAGTAATTCTCGCCAGGACCACGTCCATAGTATTCGATATTGCTGAACGATTCAGGCATCTGCATCTGCATTCCAAAACGGAACATATCTGATACCTCCGCATTCTTATCGGCAGTCAATATTTGCGACACTTTCACATCACCCGCGCCGTTGATGGCATAGGAAATCTTTAGCGAGGCTTTTACTTCAGGCATGGAATACTCTGCGGATACCAATGCGATTCCATCGGATATTTCCGAATTGAGCGAAAGTAGTTTAATCTCAGGCTTTTTCCAAGCTGCATACTTATTCTGGAGATTCGCGCCGTAGTCATTGTCGGTCGGGGCACGCCAGAAGTTAGGGGTGAGCAACCCTCCTTCGGAAAGCATCTCGGTTCCCGCGACATCATACTTGCACATATAGCCGTTGCTACGGTTGAATTCGATGATGAAATTATCACCCTTTACCGTAAGGAAGACGGAATGAGAGTCATCGATTGACGGCACTTGGGAGCCTGAATTCACCTGTGCCGTGGTTTTGATGTCAAGGTTGGCGTGGAAGCCGTCATTAAGAATGAATTGCTCTCTCGCGATGCAATGGCCGGCCGGCAGCAGACCGTCGGCCTGTTTAAGCGAATAGCTGATGTTGAGAGTCCATTCCCCCTGGTCGGAAATCTTTCCGTAGGGTATCGTGACTTCTGTTGTCTTCCCGGGTTCCACATCAATCTTGCTGATTCTTCCATCGCGAACGGGCACTCCATTATTGAGCAGCGTCCAGTCGAGATTTACATCAGAAAGGTCGCGGAAAAAGTTCTCGTTATATACATTCACCTTCCCGGCGGGGAGGTCGGAAGGAGTGGTCCAAATGTTCTGATAGAAATAAGAGACCTCATCGGCGTGAGGGTTCGGGACGCGGTCAGGGCTTACCACACCGTTCACACAGAAATTGCCGTCAGAAGGGTCGTGGGTGTTGAAATCGCCCCCATATGCGAATATTTCTACTCCGTTTTTCCCTTTTGTTCTGACAGCCTGGTCAACGAAATCCCAGATAAAGCCACCCTGAAGGTTCGGGTATTCACGTATGAGGTCCCAATATTCCTTGAAACCTCCCATAGAGTTGCCCATTGCATGTGCGTATTCACACTGAATGAGTGGCTTGTCGGAGGGTTTGTTCTCGGCGTATTTCTTCATTCCCTCATATCCATAGTACATCGGGCAGAATATGTCTGTCATCTTGTCCATTCCGGCCTGCTCATATTGTACGGCACGGCTGGGATCTTCGTTCTTGACCCACTTATAGGCATCTTCAAAGTTCGGGCCATATCCTGCCTCATTACCAAGACTCCAGAAAATGATTGAGGGATGATTGAAATTCCTTTGCACATTCCTCTCGTTGCGCTCCATGTGGGCTTTGGCGTATTTACGGTCTTTGGCAAGTGTCTTGTCGCCGTATCCCATTCCATGGCTTTCGATATTCGCTTCCGCCACGACATATATGCCATATTTGTCGCAAAGGTCATACCATAGTTTGTCGTCGGGATAATGGCATGTGCGCACCGCGTTCATGTTGAGCTTCTTCATAAGCTGTATATCCTGCAGCATGCGTTCCGGCGACACCACATAGCCTCCGTCAGGGTCGAGCTCGTGACGGTCGGCTCCTTTGAAAAGCACAGGTTTACCGTTGACAAGAATCTGACCTTTGGTAAGTTCGATTTTGCGGAACCCGACATTGACAGGCACAATCTCATCGTTCCCCTTCATGGATGCGGTGAGAGTGTAGAGATACGGGTCTTCGGCCGACCATTTCTTAGGATTATCTATTCTCATAACAGTCCTGCCGCTTTTTGAAGCGGTGGCTGTTGCCACGCTGTTCCCGTCGGCGTCTTTCAACGTGAGCTCTACGGGTGCGTTTGCGGAAAGCGTGAGGTCGATATTCAGGACACCGTCAGTGTAATTATTCTCAAGGTCCGGGGTTACTCTGACATCAACGACCCGTTTTTTGTCGCGTGCGTAAAGATAGCAGTCTCTGCCAACTCCGCTGAAACGGAAGAAGTCTTGGTCTTCAAGGTAGGAGCCATCACACCAGCGGAACACTTGGAAGCAGATGAGGTTCTCTTTTCCGGGGATAAGGTAGGGTGTGAGGTTGAATTCAGCCTCAAGCTTGCTGTCTTCACTGTAGCCCACATACTTTCCGTTTACCCAAAGGTACATGTTGGATGTGACGGAACCGAAATGGGCGAAAATCTCTTTCCCTTTCCAGTCGGCCGGCACCTTAATCTCACGGCGGTATGTCCCGACATTATTGTCGCGGGTGGGTACAATTGGAGGACGGCTTTCAAAATTATTTCTCCAGGGATAGAGGTTATTGACATAAAGAGGGTCGCCATATCCGTTGAGCTCCCAGACGCCCGGAACCTGGATATTGTCCCATCCTTTGTCGTTGAAATCCTTTTTCCAGAAATCAGTAGGACGTGATGAGGCATCGTTAACCCAATTGAATTTCCAGGTGCCGTTAAGGCTCATGTAGTTGGAAGATGCCTTACGGTTTTGGCTGTTCAAAGCCTGTTCACCTTTCTTAAAGGCGAAGTTTGCGGATCTCATCGGGGAACGGTTGACGGCGTTCACCTCCGGGTCTTGCCATTCTTTAAATGACTGTGCTGTCATCGACAAAGAAGTCGCACCGAGCAAAGCCATGATAAGAAATCGGTTCATGATAAATAATGTTTTTAGATTTAGGGTTTTAATATATGGTTATTCAGGAAAGAGGATGTGGTCAGGAAATATGGGATGCCGGGATTCGGGATGAGCATAAATCCTGGTTTCAGATTCAAAGTTAACATATATCGGGAATGCCGACAAGTTTTTGGGGGAGAAAAGAGGATGCTACGATAATAAAGAACGATTTGTGCCTAATCTGACCGATTAGGACACATCTGAGTGAATGATTTGGAAAGGAGGTGAATGAATCGGGAAAGGAGTAATCAGACAATTGCCTCCGCAAAGATATGGCGAGTGGGAATTATACAACCTCTGGAAAACGGGATTCTGAAGCGCCATAACATCCACAGGAGTGTGTAATGTGAAAAAAGGGGGAGGTTTGACTATGTTTAGAGCATGAGTTGGGGGGATTCGGGAAAAAATGATTAATTTTGTAGTCGCTACGTTTTGTCCGTGGCGCTAATGAAAAATGAAAATCAATTCTCGTCTCTTCCCGATTGTGGGATTAATGGCAGCCGTGTTGCCGGCGGTAGCTTCAGACCCGGGTCTTCCGAAGGTGGAGATTCTGGGCAAGGAATATTATTATCATGACATAAAGAAAGGTGAGTCGATATATGGGATTGCCAAGCAGTATGGCTGGGATCTTGAAGAGCTTGTGCGTCTGAACCCCAACTCCGCGTCTGATATGAAGAAGGGGTCGCGTCTGTATTATCCTACGGGTAGGGTGACGGTTGTCTCTGAGGTTACTGACGAGGCACTGCCGCAGGTCGCCGACAGTGTGTATGAGCCGATTCGACATGTGGTGAAGAAAGGGGAGACTGTGTATGGCATCTCAAAGAAGTATAATGTTCCGTTGGAGACTATATATGCCGCTTATCCCCAGGCAAAATATGGGATAAAGGCTGGAGAGACACTTGAGTTCCAGCAGTCGCCAGAGCAGGTTTCCGGCAGGTATCTATATTATGTGGTCAAACCCGGCGACACCCTTTATTCTCTTGCGAAACGTTATCATACGAGCGTAGAGGATATTCTCAAGGCCAATCCCGGAGTTTCGGAGAGGAGTTTCAGGATTGGTGATACCATAAGGGTTGCCGTCAATTCGAACGCCACAAGATATCATACAGAGCTTGTTGAGGAGGAGCGACTCGCGAGTATCGACAGTTATAAGGTGAAGAAGAATGACACCTGGAAGTCGATATCGAAGAAAACCGGAGTGGATGTGGAGACTCTTAAGGAAGCTAACGAGGACACTGTCAAGCCGGAAAAGAATGAAGTAATCAACATCCCAGTGGTTGAGACCGTCAAAGTGGAAAAAGAGGTGGTCAGAGAAGACCCCAGGGAGCTTAGTGCCGACGGGATACGGGAGATATATGACTCAATCCATAATATCGATTCCTCGGTGGAGCAACTTCATGAAGTTCGTGTCGCGTTGCTTCTTGATGAGCCGACATCCAGAAAAGATGTTGACTTCACAAGAGGTTTCCTCCTGGCTCTCGACGGCATGAAGGAGGCTCCATTCAAGGTGAGCATGAAGGTGGTGGATGGCAGGAAGTCATCAACTTCAGTTACAGAGGAACTTGACGAATTTGGCCCCAATCTGCTTGTCGCTACCGCTGATAAGGCTTTCCCTGCATTCTTGGCCGATTATGGCGAGACCAACAGCCTTGAGGTCGTGAATGTGTTCGATGTCAGGAATGAGCTGTATGAAGATAATCCGTCGATGATACAGATATTGCCACCATCCTCACTATTCAACGAACAGGTTTCAGGCAGAATCATATCAGATTATTCCGACAGGGAGCTTCTGATGGTGGGAGTGAAAGATGAGAATGACGCGATAGCCGATCTTGTTGCTGCAGGTTTCCCGGAGGGAAAAGTCAGGAATTTATCATTGTCGTCGCTTGCGGAATTCAATCTTACTGACGACGGCTCCTATCTAATCTATGCATTCCCACAGAAGCGGAATGAGGTGAGCGAAGTGCTTGCTACAGTCAAGAATATACATGAAGCGCATCCGGTGGCGGATATAGCTATAGTGGGCCGCCCCAGTTGGGTCACCATTGAGGACACATTCAAGGACCAGTATAATGATTGCGACATCATCATACCGGCACGTTGCCATCTTGATGGAGAACGGTCTGAAGTTAAGGAATTTAACGACAGGTTTGAAGCCTTGTATGAACAGAGTCCGGTCAAATCATTTCCTAATTTCGCGGCAAGCGGTTATGATATAGCTAATTATTTCGTAAATTCGACAGCCCGTAACGGAGGTGATTTCAATAAGGATTCCGACATTGACGGAAAAGGGATACAGACAGATTTCAGGCTCAAGCGAGTCAGCAACTGGGGAGGCTTCCTGAATCCTGTGGTTTATCTTCTTCTCTACCGTCCATCAGGAGTTGTCGATGAAATCGCTATTGTCAGTAACCAATGAAAAAGTTGTTCAGAAATAATTTAGTCCGGGCTATGAATGAGAATCCGTTAGGGAGAAGACTCCGGAGGATGCTTGTGGCAACGTTTGCGGTGTTTGCCGTATATATTCCGGCGACGGCTCAGACACACTACAACTCGAATGTCTCGTTTGGTGTCAGGGGCGGTGTGGACATGTCGCAGGTATTCTTCAATCCGTCTGTCCGTCAGAAATTCGCTCCAGGAGTCACTGGCGGAGTAATGTTCAGATATATTGAGGAAAACCA
The DNA here is from genome assembly GCA_029058745.1 of Muribaculaceae bacterium. GTDB lineage: Bacteria > Bacteroidota > Bacteroidia > Bacteroidales > Muribaculaceae > Lepagella. The sequence goes on along the minus strand of JAIDXM010000010.1, from coordinate 25,132 downwards.
TTTCGGACTTATTGCTGAGTTGAATTTTGTGCAGAGAGGATGGGCGGAAAACTTTGAGGAGGCACCTTACAATTATAGAAGGACTCTCAACTACATAGAACTGCCACTTCTGGCGCATATTTATTTCGGACGTCGTGGCAAATTCTTCTTCAATGCCGGACCTGAGGTCGCTCTGTTTCTTGGAGAATCCGCGAAGTCCAATTTTAATCCGTCAGAAATGGCTACACTTCCTGATTTCCCATACACCAACAGAATGAATGAGCAGATGCTTATGTCTGTGACTCAGAAGATCGATTATGGCATATCGGCCGGCCTCGGAGCAGAGTTCAATATCAACAAAAGGAATTCCCTGTCTTTTGAGACCCGGTTTTATTTCGGCCTCGGAAATATCTTCCCTTCAAGACGGTCTGACACTTACAGTGCCTCAAACCAGATGACACTTTCGGCCACATTGGGGTATTGGTTCAGAATTAAATAAGACAGGAGCTTATCGTAAACCAAAAAGGGGGATGACAATTTTGTCATCCCCCTTTTGGTTTGTGAATGTTTCAGAACATGGTTTTCATAAGGAATATGTATAGAAGAGAGGCCGGCATAACAAACAGCAAAGAATCGATTCTGTCAAGGATGCCTCCATGTCCCGGAATGATATTTCCGCTGTCCTTGATTTTTAGATTCCGTTTAATCATGGACTCCACAAGGTCTCCCCATGTTGCGAAAACTGTAACCACAATAGCGAGTCCAATCCAAATGCCAAGAGTATCGCCGGAGTATCCTGTCCCGGTGATGTCGAAGATATGGGCACCCGGATAGCAGAAAAGAGCGGCGGCTACAAGATTGAACAGGAGTCCACCAAAGAATCCTTCCCAAGATTTTTTCGGAGATATTCTCTCAAACAGTCTGTGTCGTCCGAACGCGCTACCCACAAGGAACGCCCCAGTGTCGTTGAGCCATATCATGAGGAATATGGCGAGAACTATATTCAGTCCCCACCATTCGCCGATACATGTCATCAGGCCGAGAGGCAATGCAATGTAGAGCTGGGTCATGAGAGATCGGGAGAGGTCGGCGAGAGGGGAGTCGCTACGTAGATAAAGTTCAATTGTCATACGGCACAGGAGAATGAACAACCAGATGACAAGAGGGTAGAGCATCCATGCGAACGCGAGCGCCACCGCGCCTGCCATGTCTGCAATCAATGCCGGGATTGTGGCCGGCCGGAGTTCATGTGTTATTCTCTCGAATTCAATGATGGCAATCACACCGAAGAGCGCGGCCATACATGAAAACGGTATGATACCCCACATGATGCATCCTATGATTATGGCTATGTATGCAATTCCGGAGAGGGAACGAATAATTAGTTTCTTGGCATTCATCTGAAAAAAGGTGGTTGTTTTTGCAAAATTAAACAAAAATAACGAGAGAATTGCCCATTGGAGGTTTAAAGTTTTTACGAATCTTGCATTTTATGTGTCCTGACAATTAAAAGAGGCGGGAGCCAACCGTCTTATGGTTGACTCCCGCCTCAAGTGTCAAAGTTGTTAAATCATTCAACATCAACCAGGGGAAGAGCTGCAATCTTTTTGTCATGCCCTTCAATGAAGGCAATGACGGCATCTCTCTCTGGAGAGGGGTCGATATCTTCCCTGATACGTCGCAACGCATTGAAAACAGAAGCACTGTTCTGATATACATGACGATAGCACTTGGCGATGTCATCTATAATAGCTTCGCTTTTCTTCCCTTTCTTGAGGACATAGGCATTGACTCCGTAGTAGGAGATTGGGTTGTGTGCCATCACAACGAATGGCGGAACATTTCCGTTAACCCTGCATCCACCCTTTATAAGCACCCATGGGCCGATGTGACAGTTCTCATGGACAAGTGCATGGGAAGAGAGAATCGTGTAATTGTCAATTCTCACATCCCCGGCAATTTTTACGGAATTGCCGACAACGCAGTAGTCTCCGATTATAGAGTCATGCCCGATATGCGACTGTGCCATGATGAATGAATTGTTGCCGATAACGGTCTTTCCTCCCTCATGTATGCTCCGGTTGATGATTACCTGCTCGCGAATCTTGTTGTTGTCGCCTATTACGACGAGAGAATTCTCTCCTTTCCATCTGAAATCCTGCGGTGTCGCGGCGATAATGGCGGCCTCATAGATGGTGTTGTTCTTACCGATGCGCGCGCCTGCGAGTACGCTTGCATGTGAGTGGATGTGACATCCTGAATCGATTACGACATCTTTGTCGATATAGACAAAGGCATCTACGACTACATCATCAGCGAGGCGTGCCTCCGGATGTACGTATGCAAGATTGTTTACAATAGCCATAGCTCAGATATTTAAGGTGAAACATTATCTGCCGCCACCGACAGCCTGATAGAGTGAAATCAGCGCGGCGGCCTTCTCATGCCAGTTGGCTATGCATGCGAGCTGTGCGTTAAGGAGGCCGGACCGAGCCGTCAGCACTTCCAGATATGTGGTGCCGGGGTTATACATGAAAAGCTCGTTGGTATAGTCAACCGATTTTTCGAGTTGGTCAACCTGAAGTTCGAGCAGTTGTCTTTTTTCCTCGCTCTTGTTATATGACACGAGAGCATCGCTGACATCAGCGCTTGCGGCAAGCACAGAATACTCGAAATTGTTCAGAGCCTGAGCTTGCTGTGCTTTTGCGGCTTTCAGGGATGCTATGTTCTGTCCCCTTGAGAATATTGGCGCAGTGAGCTGTCCTGCAAGTTGTATGAACCATTCCCCCGGATTCTTAATCATGCTTCCAATCAGGTTGGTGAATCCGCCTTGTGCGGAAATCATGATTGACGGGTAGAAAGCGGCCCTGGCACTGTTGGTTGCATAGTAGGCTACCGCAAGATTCCTTTCTGCGGCCCTGACATCAGGTCTTGCCGAAAGATATGACATCGGAATGCCTGCCACAACTTCCGACGGGACATCGAACGACATCTCAGAGGAGACATCCCAGGTCTGGGGATAAGTGTTTAGCAGGAGTGACAGCGAATTCTGAAGAGTGTTGACAGAATTCTCCATCGTAGGGATGGATGCCTGTATGTTGTAGAGGTTGGCACGGCTCTGCACCACGGCGGCTTCGTTTGTCCTTCCGGCCTCTTTGAGCAGTTCCATCGACTCCACCTGTTCTTTCCAGATTTCAGCGGTGCGTCTTGTAAGGTCAATCTGCTGGTAGAGCATTACAAGACTGTAGTAGATGTTGGCGACACCACATACAATCTGCGACCTGGTGGCCTGTTCATATGCCTGAGCCATCTCCACACTCATCTTGGCTCCTCTCTTACGGTTAAGTATTTTAGCGAAAGCGTCGATTTCCCATTGTGCCGCCAAGGGAAGGGTGTAGCTCCATTGCATGTGGGAACCCCCGATGCTGGAAGTGCCTCCGTTCGGAGTGAACGCAAGCGAGGGAAAATAGCTCAGCTTGGCTCCCTGCAACTGCGCATTCGCTATGTCAACGTTAAGCTTGGCGTTTTCAAGGTCCTTGTTGTTGGCAAGCGCGAGTCTTATCAGAGTCTGTAGCTTGGGATCCTTGAAAATGTCTTCCCACCCGAGGAAGGGGAGGGCGGTGGAATCCACCCTCTCCTGAGCGGCCTTATTGAAATCGGCCGCAATTTGACTCTCCTCTACGGGAAGCTCATATTTTTTGTAGATATGGCAGCTTGAGAAAGCGAAAGCCATAACTGCGCCGGCGGCGCAAATCTTTATCTTGTTCATTTGTGACAAATCTATTTAATGGACGGTTCAATCGTGAGGCATAGAATACTGCTCAAGTTCTGAGGATATCCCTGAATTGTCGGTGTCTTTCCACTTGTAAGGAGAAATCTTTTCCTGGAGAGCCTGGAACGCCACAAACAATGCAGGCACTATGACAACCTGTAGAATCATACCGATGAGCATACCACCGATTGCACCGGAACCCAGGGCCTGGTTGCCGTTCTTTCCGGCTCCGTGGGCGAACATCATAGGTAGAAGACCGATAATCATGGCGAGAGAAGTCATAAGAATCGGACGGAGACGCGCCTTGGCACCATGTTTTGCCGAATTCAGGATGCTCATGCCCGTCTTGCGGCGGTCAAGCGCGAATTCCACGATAAGGATGGCGTTCTTGGCGAGAAGTCCGATAAGCATGATGAGTGCAATCTGTAGATAGATATTGTTGTCGATATCCATGATATGGGCGAAAATGAATGTACCCATAAGTCCGAAAGGCACGGAAAGTATAACCGCCCACGGAAGTATGTAGCTTTCATATTGGGCTGAAAGAATAAGATATACGAACATCAACACAAGGATGAAGACATATCCTGTGGAACCGCTTGAACCGGAGGCTTCCTCACGCGTCATGCCGGAATATTCGAAACTGTAGCCGGAAGGAAGTGTCTCTTCGGCGATACGGTTGATTGTCGCGATCGCGTCGCCGGATGAAACTCCCGGAGCGGGGGTTCCGGTGACGGAGATTGCGGTGTACATGTTGAATCTGTCAATCATGTCGGGTCCGTACACTCTCGTAAGCTTGACGAAGTTGTCGATTGGTGCCATTTCCGCACCGTTGCGGATTTTGATTTGCTTAAGAGTCTCAGGAGATACCCTCGCGCTCGGCTCAGCCTGCATCATGACACGGTAGAGCTTGCCGTAGCTGTTGAAGTTGGAGATATACATACCGCCGTAGTAACCCTGAAGCGCTGAAAGAATGGCATTCTGGGTAAGTCCGGCCTGTTTCACTTTCGCCACATCGATTTCCACAAGATACTGAGGATAGGTGGGGTTGAAGTTTGAATATGCCATCTGAATCGCGGGGTCGGCATTGAGCGCGGCGATGAATTTCTGATAAACTCCAAAGAACTTATCGAGGCTTCCGCCGGTACGGTCCTGCAACTTCACCTCAAAGCCGTTGGTGACAGAATAACCTGAAATCATAGGAGGCTGGAAGAACATCACTCGGGCATCCTTCACGATTCCGGTCTTCATAAACAACTGTCCAAGTACGGCTGATGCACTTTCGGTGTTTTCATCGCGCTCATCCCAAGGACGAAGTTTGATGATGAATGAGCCGTAGGTATTTCCTTGTCCGCCGACAAAGCTATAGCCTGTGATGGCTGTCCGGCTTTTCACGGCTGGAATAGAACCTATGATACTGTCAACCTGGTCCATGACAGCCTGCGTACGCTCCTGTGATGTGGCAGGAGGAAGAGATACGGCACCCATGATTGTACCGGTGTCCTCAGTGGGAACCAAAGAAGACGGCGTTATCGACATGAGCCATACAAGCACTGCAATGGAAGCCGCCACAAGACCGAAACTTGTGATTTTATGGGCGGCAAACCAGCTTACCGCAACCTGATATACGGAGAGCAGTTTATTGAATGATTTGTTGAACGCATCGATGAATGACTTCGTGAATATGCCAATCAAGGCTACGATGGCCACCGCTATGGCGATACAGCTCAGAGCTACATTTTCAAAAGTGTACCATCCGAGCACAAGGAAAACGATGGCGGCAATCAGGAAGATTGTGGTGACAAGCGGAGGAAGCGTGAAGCGTTTCTTATAATTTGCCGCGACAGTTTTAGCTGCAACGCTATAGGCATCGCTCATGCGCTCTTTGAGGTTCTTGTCGTCATGGCCTTTAAGGAAAAGGGCACACAATGCGGGAGAGAGTGTCAACGCGTTGATAGCGGAGAGTCCGATGGACATTGCCATAGTAAGACCGAACTGGCGATAGAAGATACCGGACGTGCCGCCAAGGAAAGACACCGGGATAAACACGAGCATCATGACAAGCGTGATAGAAATCAGCGCACCGGAAATCTCGCTCATGGCATCGATAGAAGCCTTTCGCGGAGATTTATACCCTTGGTCAAGTTTGGCGTGGACTGCCTCGACTACCACAATCGCGTCATCGACCACAATCGCAATCGCAAGCACGAGAGCGGAGAGGGTGAGAAGGTTGATTGTAAAGCCAAATATGTAGAGGAGGAAGAATGTACCGATAAGGGCCACCGGAATCGCAATCATAGGGATAAGTGTGGAGCGGAAATCCTGGAGGAAGACAAACACCACAAGGAACACGAGAACAAACGCCTCAATGAGGGTCTTGATTACCTCGTGTATCGACGCGAATAGGAACTCGTTGACACTCATTGTGGTCTCAAGCACCATGCCTGCCGGAAGTGTCTTTCTCGCGTCATCCATAAGTTTCTCGATTTCGTTGATAACCTCAGTCGCGTTGGAGCCGGCCGACTGGAATATGATTGCGGAACTTCCGAAATGACCGTTATTTAGGTTCTGGAAACCATATGACAGGCGTCCGAGTTCAACATCCGCCACATCGCTCAGACGAAGAATCTGTCCGTCGGAAGTGGCTTTCAGGATGATGTCCTCGAATTCCTTTGCCTCCGAGAGGCGTCCTTTATATCTAAGCACATACTGGAAAGACTGTTCGCCCTGTTCTCCAAACTGACCGGGAGCCGCTTCGATATTCTGTTCCGCAAGGGCGGCAGATATGTCAGACGGCATAAGGCCGTATTGCGCCATCTTGTCGGGCTTCAACCATATACGCATTGAGTAATCGGCTCCGAATGCCATGGCCTCACCAACACCCGGCACACGCTTGATTTGCGGTATGATGTTGATGTTCATGTAGTTGTCGATGAATTGGGTGGTGTATTTATCCTCAGGGTCGTACATACCCAACACCATGAGCATTGATGTCTGTCTTTTCTGAGTGATGACACCCACCTGATTCACCTCGGTAGGGAGGAAAGACGCTGCTTTCGAAACACGGTTCTGTACGTCAACGGCGGCGATGTCGGGGTCTGTGCCTTGTTTGAAATAGACCTCTATAGTGGCGGCGCCATTGTTGGTGGCCGACGACACCATGTAGTCCATGTTCTCTGCACCGTTGATTTGCTCCTCAAGGGGGGCTATCACAGAGTTGAGCACCGTCTGTGCGTTCGCACCGGTATATGTGGTTGTGACCCTGACTGTGGGAGGTGCGATGTCAGGGTACTGTTCAATCGGAAGACTGAGAAGCCCGAGGATACCGAAAACCACGATGAAAATCGAGATTACGGTGGAAAGCACCGGACGGTTTATGAATCTGTCAAGTTTCATAATAAATTCTTAAAGAAAGTAATCCTATTTGATTAGGAGAATGAATTATTGTTTCGGCTGTGCAGTCGCCGCATTCTGAGGATTGATGGTCATGCCGTCTTGAATGCTGATGCCGACACCCTCGGTGACAACAACATCACCTTCCTTAAGACCGGAGGTGACGATGTAATTCTGCCCATTGTCGAGTGGAGCTACAGTGATGGGAGTGGCATGTACCTTGGCGGAATCACCCACGACATAGCAGAATTTCATATCCTGAATCTCATATGTCGCGCTCTGTGGAATTTGCAACGCATTGTTATAGATGGTGGGAAGAAGAATCTGTCCGGTGTTGCCGCTTCTGAGAAGACCATCGGGATTGGGGAACAGAGCTTTCGCGTTCGCGCTGCCTGTGGAAGAGTTCAGCACACCGGATACGGAAACGATTTTTCCTTTGTATGGGTAAATCTCTCCGCTCGCGAGTTTAAGTTCAACCTCGGGAAGAGATTTGATTGCTTCCTGGAATGACTTTCCCGACTGGGAATATGCGAGCACCTCTTTCTCTGTGAGAGAAAAATTCGCTTCCATGTCGGAATTGTTTGAAAGCACTGTGAGAAGAGTGGAAGGACTCACGAGTGTTCCTTCTTTATAAGGGATAGTGCCTACGACACCTGCGACGGGGGCGGTCACCGTGCTGTAGGAGAGATTCTTTTTGGCGGATGTTAGAGCGGCCTGAGCCTGCTGAAGCTGCGCCTTAGCTGAGTTTAGTCCATCAATCGATGTCTGATATGCGGAGGAGCTGATTATATTCTTGTCAAGAAGTATCTTGTTGTTGTTGGCATTGGTTGTCGCGGTGTTTACATTCGCCTGAGCCACGGCGACAGCAGCTTGTGCCTGATCAACAGCGGCTTGTAGCTGCACCTGGTCGATTATGAAGAGCACTTGCCCTTTGCCTACATGCTGACCCTCCTCAACATTCACTTTTGTCAGAAACCCTGATACCTGCGGACGTATCTCGACATCGTTTTCTCCTTCGAGAGTAGTCGGGAACCCGGTCTGTAGGGAAACGTCGCCGGATGATACGGTCATTACTGCCAGGGCGGGAGCCTGTCCACCCATTTGCTGTTCGGATTTACCTTTGCAAGAAGGAAGCATAAGACCTCCGGATGCCAGCAGGAACGCCAGCACATAAATCTTTTCGATTTTCATATTACTAATTGTTTTTACCTTCAGATTATTATGTAATAACATGGATTCGGTTACAGTGGATTCTTCGTGAAAATCCAGACATTGTTGCCTGGAAGAAGCCACCTAAACAGAAATTATTATGAGTCCTAAAAACGTGCAAAGTTAATAAAAAAAGGAATCATGACAGTTAATAATCTGTTGATTGTGGAAATTTTGACCAAATTTTGTTCGGTTTGGAAAACTTTGAGCATGATTGCGGTTTTGTGGATTGCATGTTTTTAGGGGTAAGAAATAAAACAGCCCATGAGGACTTTTCGAAAATCGTCTGTCTCCATGGGCGTGTCTGTTTTAATTTCGGTCAGTCTTTGTTGAAAGGAGGAGGGGTGTCAGAATCATTGTCTCCATCCACATCAGGGTGTGTGGAATTTTCTGACTCTTTCCCATTTTTGAAATCAAGTCTTTTTGCTTCCTCCTTTTTGTTAAGCTCGATTATCTCATCGGTACGGCTTTTCCATTTACGCGGACCCAGAATCCTTTCTACATCATCATGGAAAATCACTTCCCTCTCCACAAGAAGATCTCTGATTCTGTTGTGTTCTTTGGCATATTTGCTGAGAATATCCTTTGCACGTGCATACTGTTCGTTGACAATTCGTTTCACCTCCTCATCAATTACTTTGGCTGTCTCGTCGGAATATGGTTTTGTGAATCCATAATCTTGACCTGAAGAGTCGCTGTAGTTTATGTTGGGGAGTTTGTCGCTCATGCCGTAGATTAATACAAGTGAGCGTGCAATCTTGGTGCATTTCTCAAGGTCATCACTCGCCCCGGTGCCAATCTGTCCGGTGAATAGATCTTCTGCGGCACGTCCGGCAAGAAGTCCACACATTGTGTCGAGAAGGGCTTGAGTAGGAATTATCTGTCGTGCTTCCGGCGCATACCATGCTGCTCCGAGGGCTCTTCCGCGTGGCACGATTGTCACTTTCACAAGAGGATTGCCGTATTGTGTCATCCAGCTTATTGTGGCATGTCCGGCCTCGTGGGTGGCAATTGAGAGTTTCTCCTCATCAGTGATGATGCGGGAACGCTTTTCAAGGCCTCCTACAATTCGGTCAATAGCCGCCATAAAATCATTCCAGTCAACAGACTGCTTGTTGTTTCTGGCAGCTATGAGAGCCGCCTCATTGCATACATTCGCGATGTCGGCACCAGAGAATCCTTGAGTCTGTCGGGCAAGCTGTTCCACATCGAGCTTGCTGTTCACTTTCAAGTTGCGCAGATGCACGTTGAAAATCTCCACGCGGTCTGTTAATTCCGGGAGGTCAACATAAATCTGACGGTCAAATCGTCCAGGACGAAGCAATGCCTTGTCAAGCATGTCAGCGCGGTTTGTGGCGGCAAGGATTATGACACCATTGTTGGAACCGAATCCGTCCATTTCAGTAAGCATCTGGTTTAGCGTATTCTCACGTTCATCGTTGGAACCCATGTTGGGGTTCTTGCCACGGGCACGTCCTACGGCATCAATCTCATCGATAAACACAATGCACGGAGCCTTCTCCTTGGCTTGCTTGAATAAATCTCGCACACGGGCGGCACCGACACCGACGAACATTTCCACGAAGTCGGAGCCGGACATTGACAGGAAAGGAACGTTGGCCTCGCCGGCCACAGCTTTGGCAAGCAGAGTCTTGCCGGTGCCCGGAGGGCCTACCAGAAGGGCTCCCTTTGGAATCTTAGCGCCAAGTTCGGTATATCTTTGCGGGTTTTTGAGGAATTCGACAATCTCCTCAATCTCGACTTTCGCTTCAGCAAGACCTGCAACATCCTTGAATGTGACTGTATTGCCGTTGTCTTTGTCGAAAACTGTGGCACGCGATTTGCCGACATTGAATATGCCTCCGCCACCGGCGCCTCCACTCATCCTTTTCGACATGTAAATCATGAATATTACAAGGAGAAGGATGGGACCGAAATACCAGAAAAGCTTCATCAGGTCAGACCCTTTTTCATAGTTCACTCTAATCACCGGTTTACCTTCGGATGAGAGTACGGCATTCCAGGAGTCGATTTTTTCCTGTATTTTGCCTGAAGAGGGTATTGTGGTCTTGATTTTTTTGTCGCCTTCGAAAGAGTCGGAGGCATCGAAACCATTCTTTTTCGCGCCGGCGTCAGTCATGTATCCTTCTGCGATGTTTGTCTCGGCATAGACTTTTATTTTGTCGATGTCTCCGGCAAGGGCTGCCTTTTCGAAATCAGTCCAGTCAACATCCTTTGTCTGTGAAGCGTCCTGGAAATAAAACAGGGCAAAGAGAGAGATAAGAATAATGCCGTACATCCAATACATGTTGAACAAAGGACGTTTGTTCTGATTGCCTGGCTTGGGTGATTTGGTGTATTTTAACATAATGGTGGAAGATTACACAATAAAATATTACGGAACGAGACTCAGTCAACATCCGGAATCCATGATGCAGGAGCATCGTTCCATAAGGATTCAAGGCTGTAGAATTCTCTGAAATCCGGAAGGAAAACATGCACCATGGTGTCGCCATAATCAATGACAATCCATTGAGAGTTGCGATATCCTTCGTAATTCATAGGCTTAATCTTGCATTCATCGAGCAGTCTTTCTCTGACAGAGTCCGCTATGGCTGCTACTTGAGACGTGCTGTTTCCCTGGCATATTATGAGGCGGTCTGTAGATGCCCCGTCAATTTCAGAGAGGTCGATGACAGCGATTTTTTTCCCTTTCTTGTCGGTTATCGCTTCAATAATATTATTCTGGATGTCTGAAAATCCGTGCATTATAAATTATTTGAGTTAAAGATTATACAGTGAAGGCCAAATCAGAGTTTAACAGACCAGAAGCGGTCCGGACTCAAGATGCAGGCTAAGTTGGGTCTGGTTGAGATGTGTCAACTACAGACTCTACAGATAATAACAAAAGTTGAGCCAATTTTATCAATGTAATGTTAAGTATCTGTAAAAATGAGCGTCTGTCCAGCTGTGACACAGATGCCGGCCATTATTAAAAGCATAAGCCCAAATCAAAGGTCATTGATCTTCAATTGTTAGTGCATGCATGCGATTCATCCGGACAGCTGTCAAAAACAATGCGAAGTTACGAAAAAATGCCCAAACTCCAAAGAGATTGAGCATTCTGTGTGGTGATGCGGAGGATTATTCTCCATATCTTGTTTCGATAGTGTCCCAGTCTATTATGTCCCACAGTTTGTGTAGATACTCACCCCTGAGGTTCTGGTAGTCGAGATAATATGCGTGTTCCCAGACATCGAAAACAAGTATAGGCTTCAAACCGCTTTTAAGGGGATTTTCCGCGTTTTTCCCTTGGATTATGAATAGTTTGCCATCAGAGTCCGCAGCGAGCCACACCCATCCGGAGCCAAATAGTGTGGCTCCCGCTTCCTCGAATTTGCTCTTGAATTCTTCAAGGGAATTGAATTGGGCCTCAATCTGTTGCCTCAACTTCCCAGAGGGCTCCTTGAGTCCGTCGGGAGAGAACTGGAAGAAGTAAAAGATATGATTCCAGGCCTGAGACGCATTGTTGAAGAGTTTGCCGTCGCTTTTGATTATGATATCCTCCAGCGACATGTCGGCGAAATCGGTTCCTTCTATAAGCTTGTTGAGCATGTCGATATAAGCTCTCTCATGCTTGCCATAGTGGTATTCGATTGTCACCGGAGAAATCACCGGTGACAACGCATCCGGAGCGTATGGGAGACGTGGCTGTGTAAATTTCATAAGATAATATATTTAGGTACAATTAGGATTGTCGTTATAGACATATCCTAATTGTACAACAATAACAAGGATTTATTGTTCAGTCGAACACGCTGTCCCAGTCTTTCCACACAGGGTCATAACCTTTCCGGCGTATGGCGGTCTCCACATCTTTCGGATGACGTTCGTCCGACACTTCAAACTGTTCCAGAGAATCTGGCGTGGATGCGTATCCTCCCGGGTCTGTCTTGCTCCCCGCGCTCATGGATGTCACGCCCAGGGGTATCATGTTGTCGCGGAAGTCTGGAGCCTCTCTGGTGGAATACGATATGTCGATGTCATGGTCGAATATCCTGAACGCGAAGGTGAGTTGGGCGAGTTCCCGGTCGGAGATCACGCATTTAGGTTGGAATCCGCTTTCAGAAGGACGCATTCTCGGGAAATTGACGGCATAACGTGTTCTCCAGTACTTTTTTTGGAGATACCGCAAGTGTCTGGCCATCATTACCACATCTGCATGCCAGTTTTCAAGTCCCAATAGGACTCCGAGTCCTATTTTGTGGATTCCAGCCTCACCCATCCTGTCGAAACCGTTAAGTCTCCAGTCGAAATGGCTCTTCATCCCTTTGGGGTGATACCCGCGATAGGCTTCCTTATGGTATGTCTCCTGGAAACATACCACCCCGTTCAATCCGGACTCAGAGAGGCGCTTATAGTCGGCGGCACGCATTGGTTGCACCTCAATAGAGAGATTGTGGAAATGAGGGCGGCATGTCTGAATCACACGTTCCATATAATCCACGCCGCAGAGTGATGGATATTCTCCCGCTACAATCAAGAGATTCTCAAACGGCCCGAGGCGTTTTATAGCCAGGCATTCCTGTTCCACCTGCGACATGTCGAGAACAGTCCTTTCATATGGATTGTCGTGGTTGAATCCGCAATATACACATTTGTTGGTGCAGGCGTTTCCCACATACATAGGTATATAGAGGGAGATGGTCTTGCCGAAACGTTCAGTGGTGAACCGGTTGCTGAGCGCAGCCATTTCCTCGATTCTACGGGATGCCGCAGGAGAAACCAGAATTGCAAAATCTTCCGGGGAAAGCGGTTTTTTATTACTTCCGGCCTTTGAGAGCACCCTGTCAACATCTCCAACCGATGCTTCCATCACCATCCGGATTGTCTCGTCCCAGTCATACATGTCAATTACTTCGGCGAATCCATGGCCGAAAATTGCATCCGGGGATGGGTCAGAGCTCATTCTTTGCATTTGTCAGCGATGTTTTGAGATATTCTCATAGCGCAGAAATTCGGGCCGCACATGGTGCAGAAACGGTCATCGGCGTCGGGAGCGTCACGTCTTGCCTCAAGATAATACCTTTTTGCCTTTTCAGGGTCGAGAGAAAGATTGAACTGGTCCTTCCAGCGGAAGTCATATCTCGCCTTGCTCAATGCATCGTCTCTTACATTCGCTCCGGGGAATCCTTTTGCGAGGTCGGCGGCGTGAGCCGCTATTTTGTAGGCGATGACACCTTCTCTCACGTCATTCAAGTCTGGGAGCGATAGATGCTCCTTGGGTGTGACGTAGCAAATCATGGCAGTGCCGAGATTAGAGATGATAGCCGCGCCGATTGCCGATGTTATGTGGTCGTAGCCGGGAGCGATATCCGTGGTGAGAGGGCCGAGAGTATAAAATGGAGCCTCATGGCACACCGTTTCCTGCTTCTCCATGTTGGCTTTGATTTTGTTCATAGGCACATGTCCCGGTCCTTCTATAATAACCTGCACATCATGTCTCCATGCGATTTCTGTCAGTTCTCCGAGTACGTCAAGTTCCAGGAATTGAGCCTTGTCGTTGGCGTCATGAATTGAGCCGGGACGCATTCCGTCGCCTAAGGATACGGCCACGTCATATTTGTTAAGAATCTCGCATATCTCATCGAAGTGGGTATATAGGAAGCTCTCCTCGTTGTGAATGACACACCATTGCGTCATGATGGAACCACCACGCGATACACACCCTGTCAGTCTGTCAGACACGAGGTCGGCATGCTTCCTCAGCACTCCCGCGTGGATTGTAAAGTAGTCAACACCTTGTTCACACTGTTCGATGAGAGTGTCGCGATAGATCTCCCAGGTGAGTTCAGCGACATTCCCATTCACTTTCTCAAGGGCTTGATAGATGGGGACTGTCCCCATCGGCACCGGACAGTTGCGTATAATCCATTCCCGAGTCTCATGTATGTTGTCGCCTGTGGAGAGATCCATAATTGTATCTCCTCCCCAATAGCAGCTCCAAACCGCTTTCGCCACTTCTTCCTCGATGCCGGAAGAGAGGGCTGAATTTCCGATGTTGGTATTGATTTTTACGGAAAACGCTTTTCCTATAATCATAGGTTCGGCTTCCGGATGGTTGATGTTGGCGGCTATGATTGCTCTTCCGGCTGCAATCTCGTCGCGCACGAATTCGGGCGTTATGTAGCTTTCTATCCCCTTGGACTGATTGTCAAGGTTTTCACGTATTGCCACATATTCCATCTCCGGAGTGATGATTCCTTTTTTTGCATAGTGCATCTGGGTTACGCGTTTTCCGTCTTGTGCGATTCTTGGTTTATGGAAAGTAGGGAATCTTATCGCGTCGAGTTGGCACATGTCGCGCCTCTTGCGTCCGTATTCACTGGTTATGTCATCAAGGGTGACAGTGTCGTTCCGTTGGCTTATCCAAGCCTCACGTGTTCTCGGAAGTCCCTTGTTAAAATCGATTGAAATGTCAGGATCGGTGTATGGCCCGCTTGTGTCATATACGGTGACAGGAGCGTTTGGATATTCCACACGTCGTCCATTTTCTATTCTGACGGTAGGGTATAATGAAATCTCCCTCATCGCCACTCTTATAGGATATAGTTTCCCGTCGATGAATTTCTTTTTTGAATTGGGGTATGAGGAGACGTTTATATTGTGTATTTCCATTTAGGCGTTTGAATTTATGTTTACGGTGTGCTGTTTGATAGTCTGGTTCAGTCAAGGAACGAAGTGAGCGGGCTTGTTGCCACGGCATGGGAACTCACTTCTCCAAGACCGGCAATGAAAGCCTCACGTCCGGCAACCACTGCGCTCCGGAACGCGCCGGCCATCATAACGGGGTCGCCGGCTACTGCAATCGCAGTGTTCACGAGCACCGCATCGGCACCCATTTCCATAGCCTCTGCGGCATGCGACGGAGCCCCGAGCCCGGCGTCGATTATTACCGGGAGGTTGCTTTGTTCAATAATAATTTCAAGCAAGTCGCGTGTCACAAGCCCTTTATTGGTTCCGATGGGAGCGCCTAATGGCATCACTGCCGCCGCTCCGGCCTCCTCGAGAAGTTTACACAGAACAGGGTCGGCCTGGATATAAGGAAGCACGGTGAACCCCTCCTTGGCAAGAGCCTCGGTTGCTTTGAGAGTCTCGATTGGGTCAGGCATAAGGTATTTGGGGTCGGGATGAATCTCGAGTTTTATGAATCCTGTGCCGAAAATCTCCCTGCTCATCATAGCGGCTGTTATTGCTTCGCGGGCGTTTCTCACTCCGGAGGTGTTGGGAAGCAGTTGAACGCTGTCGCGGTTGATGTGGGTCAGCATATCGTCAGAAGCCTCGTTCATCATGTTTACACGCTTCATGGCTACAGTTATCATCTGTGACCCGGATGCGACAATAGCGTCAAGCATTATCTGTGGAGATGGGAATTTCCCGGTGCCGACGAAAAGTCGGGAAGAGAATGTCTTTTCTCCGATTTTTAGGGTATCATTCATAAGTATGTCAGGTTATAATCGTACAATAGGGGTATCATAGCCATACGGTGCCGTATGGCTATGATAGGATGTTTATTCGGTTTTGGGGAGAAGGGACATGAAATGTTCTGTTGCCTTTACGATATCAGGCGCGAAGGCGATTGCCCCGCTTACTGCGATTCCATTGACTCCTGATTCGATAAGAGGGATTACATCGTCGCACGTGATTCCACCCACCGCGACATGTGGGATATTGATTTCCTTCTCAGCCATCTCGAAGCACAGTTTCCGTATGCCTTCCAACCCGAGCACAGGCGACAGTTTTTTCTTCGTGGTCGTGTTGGCAAATGGGCCGAGTCCATAATAGTCTATGTCGAGATTGCTCACGGCGATAACATCGGATATGGTGTTGGCAGTGACTCCAATCACTGCTGCAGGCCCGAGAATCATACGGGCTTTGCTGCATGGCATATCTTCTTTTCCAAGATGCACACCGCCCACATTAAGCTCTTTCGCAAGTTCCACACGGTCGTTCAATATAAGGAATACCTGCTTTTCAATGCATTTAGGCATGATAGTCTCGACAACACTCCTTATTTCATCGTCTGGAGCGTCCTTCATCCTTATCTGCACCCACCGGCAACCTCCTTCTATTACCGCAAATACCTGTTCAGTGACAGGCACCTTGCAGTCAGTGTTTGTGATGTATTGCAACATAGTCAGTTATATTATTTGTTTGATTCAAAATTATGTGATTATTCATAATTGATGCCGTTTCCCGAAGGCCAGAAATGACCGAGCATCGCAGCCCCGAAGAAGCCTGCGGCGGCGATTTCGGGTAGTTTTTCTGGAGTTACACCTCCGAGCGCCACGACATTTTTCCCTTTCACTTTATCTTTGAGTTCCTCAAGCGAGAATGCGCTTTTATAGCCATGTTTGGATATGGAGTCGAAGATTGGCGATAAGGTTACATAATCGTAATGCGTTGCGGAGGCAAGTTGTTCAATTGAATGGAAAGAACAGCTCACTGATTTCGCGGATGTCGGGGGAATCGGATTTCTGCTATTAAGATGGACTCCTCCGATATGCGAGGATTCAATTAGTTCAAAGTGGTCGTGGAGCTTGATTCTCTCGTGATAACTCACAGGGATACCCTCCAGAAGCTCAGAGATTTCGGATGCTCCCCATTGAGGCTTGCGGATGTGTACAAAATCAGCTTCTCCGGAATCGAGAAGCTCCATAATTCTCTCGGCCTCGTCGGGATAATGGAAGGGTGGGGTGATCGCTATTATAAGGAGTCCATGTCTCATGTCTTTCTATTTTAGTTATCCTCCGAAAGCGGCGGTTATGACTGTGACTCGGTCGAGATTAGAAAGCTTTGTCAGTTTCCATTTCTCTCTCGTGATGAGTATGTCATTGACTGCAATGGCCGTGCCTTCACGCTTCCATCCTTTCCATACTATAAGGTCTTCCAGACTCATATTATCGTGTGGCAGTGTGGCTGGGGTGTTGTTGAGAATTATGTTCATATGCTATCTTGTTAAGTAGTTGTTTACATTTAAAGGCCCATATGATGATGTGCCGTATTCATATCCAATGCTTCGCTCTATTATATTGTTCATCATACGCTCTGCCTTATGGAAGGCGGATTCGTAGTCAGAGCCTTTCGCGAGTTCGCATGCGAGCAGAGTTGATAAGGTGCATCCGGATCCGTGAAGGTTGCGACAGTCTATTTTAACAGATGAGTGTTTCGTGGTCTGGACACGTCCATTGTCATCATAGCATGCCAACACATCGGTGACTGTGTCGCCGGAGAGATGTCCGCCTTTTAGAACCACGCCACAGCTCTTGCTCATTTTCAGAAATCGTGTTGCGATCTCCGTTATCCCGTCTTCATCAAGGTCGAGAAACATGTCGCGGTTTTCACCAAGGAAGACTGCCGCCTCGATAAGATTAGGGGTGACAACGGAAGCCTTTGGGAATAATCGGTTGTTGTAAATACTGATGACCTGTTTCTGCTGCAGATTGAGGTCCGCTCCGCTTGTGGATGACAATACTGGGTCGATGACAATCGGAATGGAGGTAGCCTTGTCAAGGAAGGAGTCGATTGCCAAGGCATTCTGCGGCGAGCCGGTCATTCCGATTTTTATGGCATCAGGATAACCGTCTTCAATGATTGAGTCCAGTTGTGCGCGGAGGTCTCGCTCTGATATGGGGATAACCCGATTCACACGCGACGTGCTTTGTGCGGTGACAGCGGTAATGGCCGAAGATGCATACACGTTGCAAAGGTCGGCTGCTTTTATGTCAGCTTGTATCCCGGCTCCCCCGGAAGAGTCGGAGCCTGCGATTGTCAGTATCGAAATCAGTTTATCTTTCATTGCATAAAAAAACGGTTCAACCTGAGTCGGACCGTTTCCTTATGTCGCAAAAAAATAAAAAGACGACTTTAAAGAAGCTCCCTTCATCGGTATTATCCGCATCAGGTTCACAGGGTATAATCTCAGCCCGAATGGTAGGGCACCCCTGCTTCGAGGGCAAAGTTACGAATAAAATCCGATAAATTACAATTATTAGGAAGATTTATTTTTATTGATTGATTATTTCAGGAGATTAATTTTCAGGGGACAGCGTATATGAGTAAATTCAGATTGGGGGATTTATTCAGGATCCCTGTCTTGAGAAGGCAAGGCGGAATTTATCGCTTCCCGGCATTGCTTCATCAGGGCCTTAGTGTTGAATCCTCTGCCTTCGGGAAAGATAGGTTTGTGAATCGTAAGATTAATTTTGCCGGGTGAAATATTGTAAGAGAATCGAGGCATCCTTGCAAAGCTGCCGTCGATAGTGATTGGCACCACCGGAAGCTTGAACTCAGACGCGAGCATGAAAGCACCTCTTTTAAAAGGAATCATCTTTCCGTCCCACGACCTGCTTCCTTCCGGGAATATAACCAGTGACATTCCGTCTTTGAGAGTGTTTTCCGCTTCTGCTATGGTCTGTTTGATGGCATGCAGGTTGGAATCATCCACGAATATGTGTCCGGCTCGTTTACAAGCCGGACCTACCATGAATATTCTCTCAAGCTCCTTTTTCATGAGCCATTTGAAGTTGTGGTCAAGATACCCGTAGATTGACCATATGTCGAATGCTCCCTGATGGTTTGCCACAAAAATATAAGAGGTGTCCTTGTCGATGTTTTCCCTCCCATTCACTTTCACTCTTACAAGCGCGAGCCAACAACAGAAACGCGCCCAGATGTGGGCCGGGTAATACCCCCAGAAATGTGTGCCGGAGAACAGAGACCCCAGGCTTGTGATTATTGCGGTGACAAATGTGACGGCAATAAAAATCGGAGCTGCTATGAGCCATTGATATATTCTGTAGAATGCTTTCATGTTGCAAAGTTAAGAAAAAATATTTTTCAGTGGTAGTCCAATCAGGAATACAGTTGGAATCTTCCTACAAAAGCGTTCCTTAAAATCATGGATAGCGGCTTGCCATATTATAATAGGCGACGTGACACTGACCTTGATTTTAAGGAACGGACTTTGTAGGAAAACTCCCTGTGTGAATAATTGGAGAGTTTACCCATAAGATGTCAGGCATCTTCGGAGGAAGAGCCATCCGGAGCAATCAGCTTATAACCTTTGCCGTGGATGTTGATGATTTCGATGTTCGGGTCATCTTTCAGAAGCTTCCGTAGTTTCGTGATATACACGTCCATACTTCTCGCGTTGAAATAATTGTCGTCAATCCAGATTGACTTTAGTGCAAAGTTGCGTTCAAGGATTTCGTTGACGTGAGAGCAAAGGAGGGCAAGGAGTTCAGATTCCTTGGTGGTCAACTTCTGAGTCTTGCTGTCGGAAATCAGCACCTGTTTTTGAGTGTCGAAAGTGTATTTCCCGATTTTATAAAGAGTTATTTCTTTATCCTTCTTTCCTTTCACGCGACGTAGAATCGCTCCGATGCGAAAAACGAGTTCCTCCATTGAGAAGGGTTTGGTGATGTAGTCATCCGCACCGAGTTTGAATCCCTCGAGTACATCTTCCTTCAGGGCTTTCGCGGTAAGGAAAATAATGGGCACCTCACCGTTGACGTTTCTGATTTCTTGTGCAAGAGTGAAGCCATCTTTCTTAGGCATCATCACATCGAGCACACACAAATCGTATTTCCCTTTAAGGAAGGCTTTATACCCTTTTTCTCCATCGGGATATAGGTCGGCGTTGAAACCCTTGGCTTGTAGGAATTCTCTCAGCAACATGCCCAGGTTTTCGTCGTCCTCGCAAAGCAGTATTTTCAGTTTATCTTCCATAACAATATGTAATTTAAAATATTTCAGATATATAGAATTATGATTCAGATGGTTTGGAGAGGGGAAGCGTAATGATGAACGTGGATCCTTTCCCGAGTTCGCTTTCCGCATTAATGGCTCCATCAAATATTGTGACCATCTTTTTCACGTATGCGAGACCGAGACCGAATCCTTTGACATCATGACGGTTGCCGGTAGATACACGGTAGAATTTTTCAAAGATTCTCTTGAGATCCTCTTTTTTGATGCCGATTCCGTTGTCGGCAATCCTTATCTCGAACTTGCCTGCCTCAGTGTTGCGAGTGGAGATGGAAAGCTTTGGTTCCTCATCCTCTTTCATGTATTTCACCGCATTGTCAAGGAGATTGTAGATTATGTTGGTGAAATGCATTTCATCAACATTTACAACAGAATCCTCGGCATTGAGATTTGTGGTTATTGAGCCACCGTATTTCTCAACTTTTATCTTGAAAGTGTTCACCACATTCTGTATAATCATATTTGCGTCTATGTCGGTGAATTTCAAGGCAGACCCTGAGTTGTCGAACACAGACATCTGCAATACCTTCTCTACCTGAAATCTTAGTCTTTTCGACTCGTCTCCAATCACTTGAGATAGGTGCTTCAGAGAAGACGGGGATTTCCTTACAGAATCGTCATTGAGCATTTGGGCGGCCAGAGATATAGTTGAAATGGGTGTCTTAAGTTCATGGGTCATATTGTTGATGAAGTCAGTCTTCATTTCTGTAAGTTTTTTCTGACGGAACGCGAGTATGATTGTGTAAAGGAAAATCACAAGGAGAATCAGGGTGAATGCCAGGGTAGGGATTATGAATCTAACTGAGGAGAAAATATAGGAACTCTTCGTCGGGAATTCCACATTAAGGCGTAGCTGATTGTCGGTGTTGGGGAAGAGCACCTGCGAATATTGAGGTTTTCCGTCGTTTTCCTCATAACCGTCAGTGGCATATATAATCGCGCCCTTCGCACTTGTCACTGCGAATGCAAAAGGAACGTCAAGGCCATAGCTTGCGAGTTCAGACGCAAGATAGTTTTTGATAACAGTCGAGTCTGCCCGTTCGAAAACGGGGCGTAGTCCGGCATCCCTAAGTATAGACAGGATAACCTCGTTAAGAAGTTCCCTCTGATAGAGATATTGAGATCTGATGACCTCCTGCATGTCACGATAGTGGCTTTGGACACTTCCGGTGGGAGAGGGGAAGGTCATTTTTGACGGATCTTGCTTCGACCGGTCGGTTTCGGCGGCAAGTGTGTACTTTGTTACAGTCCCGTCAGGGTGCTCTATCGTATATCTGAGATTCTCACCGCCGGAAGAAGCCGGCGATTTGTCGAAAATGCTTGATTCTATAATATTGACGTCTTCCTCGAGAAAATGGAGTGTCTCCTTTTTCTCAAGGAAGGATGAAGTGGAAGACAGCGATCTCATCACAATTTCGGAGAATTGCGCATCTCTCATATTGACCATGTTCTCAAGATACATGATCTGAAAATAGAGTAGTGCTCCGAATGTGATCGACATGACAATTGTCAGAAGCCAGATTATCGATTTCTTCATCTCATTTTATATTAAGAGGAAAAGAGCCGACTTAACCCAATTCCATATTTGTTACATAGATTTAACAATTAAAACCGCACAATGTTTATTAGCGATTTTAACATTCGAGTGCAAATTTAACAATTAAATGTGAAAATAATATGTTTTCACAAAAAAAATATTTGATTTAAGGGCATGTTAAGAAAAAGGCTCTGATGCGGCGGGATTGAATATTTCCTCATGTTTTACATTGGGTTCAAAAAACTTTAACCTCATTTGTCATTGAAGTGAGGCAGAAAAATAATGAATGATATAATCTTGTGGTAATTCAGACGTTAATATGGTGTGAAAGTAGTGTGAAATTTATAAGGGATTCTTTTTGCTTGAGGATGGCACGTGAAAAGAATTGACAGTAAATTAAATATGAGAACAGTAATATTGCCAGGCGTATTGGCGACTATGTTATTATCCATCTCTTTTACATCGTGTGACAGGGATAATAACAAACCAGATGAGCCGGGTGCCGGTCGAGTCTGTCGAAAGAAGACTGTATTGCTTTATGCCGTGGCTTCCAATAATTTATATGATAATCTGCTTGACGATAAAGTAGAGATGCTGTCGGCTGCGTCAGGAATGGACCTTGAGGGCGTGTCGATGCTTGTCTATGAGGTGACAAGATATGGCAATCCGGTCTTATCGGAGATTGTGAGGACACCTTCCGGAGAATGTGTCTTTGAGGTGGTCAAGGAATATGATAAGGAATATTATTCCACCGATCCAAGACGTATCACGCAAGTGGTGTCCGATATGGTTCAAGAGAGGGATGCAGAGTCGTATGGATTGATTTTCTGGTCGCATGGGACAGGAATCGACCCATCTTTTTCTACACATGCCACAAGGGGAGACGGTGTTGTGGAAAGGCCAATTCCTGGTGTGTATTCTTTTGGTTCAGACAACGATAAAGACAAGAATCCGTCGTACTATGACGAAATAGACATAGACGAGCTTGCAGATGCCATTCCCGAAGGCCTGTTCAGCTTTATATGGTTTGACGCATGTTACATGGCCGGAATAGAGACAGCCTATGAATTCAGGGACAAGTGTGACTATTTCGTAGGGTATCCGACAGAGGTATTCACTCCCGGTATGCCCTATGACCTTACGTTGCCATATATATTGAGAGAAGAGTCTGACCTTGTTGGAGCGGCTCAACAGTTTTTCAGATATTATTCGGAACATCCGAGTTCAGGCTACCGAGTTGCTACGATATCTGTATTGTCGGAGAGGCAAATAGAGGCTGTGGCGGAATGTTGCAAGGCCGCTTACTCGGGAGTGGAGTCGGCGGTTGGCACTGTAGGGTTGCAGTGTTATTCGCGAGGGCGCATAGGCCCGTTTTACGATTTCGGTCAATATACGGAACGGATGGCTGTCTTGGGACAGGAAACTCCGGACATGTCGGATTTCAACAAAGCCATGACTGAATTCGTTATATGGAGTGCGGCCACACCACAGGATTTCAATTACAGACCTATTCCTGAAGAAAATTATTCCGGGGTGTCATGCCATGTGTTCGATGCCACGTCGAATACCGACAAATCCAATTATTATAAGACTCTTGACTGGTACAAGAGAGTTTATGCGAAATGAAAACTCAATAAACGATAGAAATACAAATGATACAGACAGAAAATCTGCCGGGAGTTTCCCTGCCGGAAACCGTGAGTGAATCAAAAGGGATATTCGATTCCTTGAAGGGATTGAGTTTTGATGACGCTCTATCCACGATTGCAAACGGAATCGTGCATTTTTCGTTTAAATTGCTGATAGCTATATTAGTGTTTTATGTCGGCAAGTTTATAATCAAGAAATTATATGGGCTTGTTCATTCTATTATGGTGAACCGCAAGGTTGATGCGTCGCTCACTACTTTCGTGTTGTCGCTGGTCAATATGCTGTTGTTCTTTATATTGATAATCACGATAATAGGAATACTTGGTATAGAGACAAGCTCTTTTATAGCGATATTCGCATCAGCCGGTGTCGCCATTGGTATGGCATTGAGCGGGACACTCCAGAATTTTGCCGGTGGCGTGTTGATTTTGATATTGAAGCCGTATAAGGTTGGAGACCTGATAGAGGTTCAGGGATTTACCGGGACTGTAAAGGAGATACAGATATTCAATACAGTGATAAACACAGCGGATAACAAGCAAATCATTATACCTAACGGAGGATTATCTACAGGAACCATCAACAATTATTCAAAGGAGGATTTCCGAAGGGTTGACTGGAAAGTGTGTCTTTCGTATGGCAATGATTCGGCGAAGGCGAAAGATGTGATACTGTCAATGCTGGCTGAAGAGGATTTGGTGATAAAGGACAACCCCGGTATGGCCGCGTTTGTGGGACTGGGAGAGCTCGCTGACAGCAGCATAGCGTTCACGGTGAGGGCTTGGGTGAAATCGTCCGATTATTGGACTGTATTTTTCCGTATGAACGAGCGGTTCTACAATGAATTGCCGGAGAATGGATTCTCCTTCCCCTTCCCGCAACTTGACGTTCATCTCACGGATGTGCCGAAAGGGATGTGCAAATTTGAATAGGCTTTTGGGCACTGCTATGGATCAGGAAGAGAAACAAAGGTATTCGAGACAAGTGTCTCTGGATGGATTCGGACTTGAAGGGCAGGAGAAGCTACTGTCTTCAAAGGTCGCGGTTGTCGGTTGCGGGGCGTTGGGTTCGATGGTGGCCATGCAGCTTGCCGGAGCCGGCGTAGGCAAGCTTGTAATTGCTGATTATGACACGGTTGATATCTCAAATCTTCAGAGACAGTATTTCTTTGACACCGCTGATGCTGGAAGACGTAAGTCGGAGATTCTTGCAGACCGTATCCGCAGGCTTAATCCCGGGGTATGTGTCGAGGCGTTCGACCGTCTTGTTGATAAGGAATTTGCCCTGAACCTGTTGGCGGATGTGGATTTCGTCATAGATGCCACAGACAATCCCTCGTCGAAGGCCATGATAGAGGAGGTGAGTGGAATCCTCAGTAAGCCATGTTGTATTGCCGGGGTGTCTGGATTTCATGGTCAGGTCATGACAATATTGCCGGGCGACATGCGTTTTACAGACTTTTTCGATAGTATCGGAGATGGGGGAGTGCTTCCTTGTTCTTTGTCGGGAGTGATTGGTCCTGCAGCCGCATTATGCGCTTCGGTTCAATCAGCGGAAGCCATAAAATACATAACAGGTTCCGGAGCCACATTGCAAGGGAAGATGTTTGTGTTTAATCTGCGCGACAATTCATATAATGTGTATGGCACTTGACGGTGATGAAGAGCCAGGACACTTCACCAAAATAATGGGGGTGTGTCAAAATTAAGTTTTTGGCACACCCTCCTTTTTTAAGCTGCCAGAGAATACGATGAACTGAATAC
>JAIDXM010000001.1 GCA_029058745.1 Muribaculaceae bacterium | reverse complement strand
TGAAAGTCAGGGCTTTGTTTTATGTTTTACAGCAGTTTATGAAAAGAGGGCGCATCTTAATTTTGATACACCCTCATACTCATTCGAATATCCATTCCCATTTCTCCATCAGAAGCCAAGTCCCGATTCCCAACATTGCCACCATCTTTCCTGCGGCGATAAGGATTTCCCTCCGGTTGCCTACCCTGACACAGCCCACAAGGTCAATCGCCACACACGCCACAAAAAACAAAATCACGCCAGAAGTGACAACGCTAAACACAGGGCGCAACCATGTCTTTATCACCCCAAACTCTCCGGGCATGTCTCCACTCCAAACAGCGTAAATCGTGAACGCCGACAAGGCTATGCCGGAAAGTAGAAAAATCAATACCGCGCCACAAATCATGACCGGCATGCGGCTTCCCATATTGGCATACGCAACCATATCCCTTCCGGTCTTGTAGCAGCCGTGGACAAGATAGCATATAAATGCGGAAAGCACCATATAGCACAATATCCGTTCTGTCAGTTCCATTTTTCTTCCATACAATCATTACCCCTTACTCCGTGGCATCCAGTTCTCCGCCTTCCTTCTTCGGCATACGCCCATGTCGGCGCAACGACTCGGCTATAATCCACTGAATCTGACCGTTGACAGAGCGGAATTCCTGCGCCGCCCATTTCTCTACAAGTTCCATTGTGGCGGAATCAAGACGCAATAGGAATCCCTTGTTCGGTTGCTTTGCCATTCTCCCTGCCGTTACTGATAAAGAGTGCCTGTGTTAAGGACTGGCTGCGCGGGCTCATCGGCACAGAGCACCACCAGAAGGTTGCTCACCATAGTGGCTTTCTTCTCCTCGTCGAGTTCCACCACCTGCTCATCCTTCAGCTGGTCAAGCGCCATCTTCACCATCGACACCGCTCCCTCCACAATCTTCTCGCGAGCGGAGATAATCGCCGACGCCTGCTGACGACGGAGCATCACGGCGGCAATCTCCGGGGCGTATGCAAGATAGTTAAGCCTCGCCTCCACAACCTCTATGCCGGCCATGGCAAGACGCTCATTGAGCTTCCTCTCAAGCTGTTCGTTCACCTCATGACCATCGCTGCGGAGTGTAATCTCATCGTCGTTTCCGGTCTCTTCATCATATGCATATCTTCCGGTAACTTCCCTGAGGGCGGCATCGCTCTGTATCCCCACGAATGCATTGAGGGCCTTTGCTACTGAGTCACCGGCAAGCTGGGTCTGGGCATTCTTGCCGTCGTTGCTCACCGCGAACGCCGGCATATCTCCGGCATCCACGTCAAACACGGCGCGATAGGTGTCTTTCACCTTCCATACAAGCACCATACCTATCATCACCGGGTTCCCAACCTTGTCGTTAACCTTTATCGGAGCGATGTCCATATTCCTTATACGGAGCGATACCTTCTTCTTTGTCATGAACGGGTTAACCCAGAAATAGCCGGTTTCGCGATACGTGCCGCGATACTCCCCGAAGAATATCATGACTCTCGCCTGATTGGGTTGAAGAATGAAGAAACCTGCGGAGAGGATACTCATCCCTATAAACCCCACTCCTGCGACTATCCCGGCAATCCAGTACAGATACATCGGCAACACAATAAAAAGTGCCAACACTATCGCGGGAATAGCCAGCAACGTCAACGCCAACATCCCGAATCCATTATACACCTTCCCCTCGTAAGGGAACTCCTTGTTCTTATCCTGATTCATAACCATGATATTATTTTGATATTATTATGATGCAAAGATATATTATACAATTCTATCTTCAAAACATTTTCATCTCTTTTTTTCATTTATGACGGTTTTTCCCTATCTTTGTCATGAAAACTCAACTAAAAGTTCTTACAGACAATGAAAAGATTATTCTCTGCCTTGGGCATGATCGGCGCCTTGATTTTCTCAGGATGCACCGGAAAGGGGAAAGTCGCCGACAACGGTAACGTCCTGCGCGACTCCACTTTCACCAACGTGAAACACCCGGAATGGAGCCGCGACGCGGTGATATATGAGGTGAACCTCCGCCAGTATTCCGACTCCGGGAACGTGGCCTCTTTCACCCGCGACCTCCCGCGTCTCAAAGACCTGGGTGTTGACATCCTGTGGATGATGCCCATACACCCTATCAGCAAGAAAGACCGCAAGGGTTCTCTCGGGAGCTACTATGCGGTGGCCGACTACACCGCTTTCAATCCTGAATTCGGCACTCTTCCCGAATTCAAGGAGATGGTGAAAAAGGCACACGACCAGGGTATGAAGGTGATAATCGACTGGGTGCCCAATCATTCGGGACGCGACAACAAATGGGTGACGGAACACCCGGACTGGTATGAAAAGGATTCCCTCGGCAACATGAAGGGGGTGTATGACTGGACTGACGTGTATGTGTTCGACTATTCCAACCCTCAGATGCGCAAGGGGATGATCGACGCCATGAAATTCTGGCTCACCGACGTTGACATCGACGGGTTCCGATGCGATGTGGCAGGAGAAGTGCCCACCGACTTCTGGGACGAGGCCCGCCCGCAGCTCGAAGAGGCAAAACCGGGCTTATTCATGCTCGCGGAGGCAAGCAAACCGGAATTGCAGAAAAACGGGTTCGATATGGGCTACAACTGGCCAATGAAGGACCTCTTCAGCGAGATTGCCGCTACTTCCGGACAATATTCATTCAAGGGAAGTGACGGAAAAGTGCGCGAATTTCCGGAAAAACACGCTTCCGACATCGTGAAGCTTCTCGAAGCACAGGACTCTGAATACCCGAAAGACACATATCTCATGAACATGGTCACAAACCATGACCTCAACTCCTGGGAAGGGACGGAGTTCGAGCGACTCGGCAACCTCACCCCGGCGTTCGCGGTGCTGTCATACACTCTTCCGGGCATGCCGCTGATATACACAGGGCAGGAAACTGGGATGAACCGTGCTTTCGAGTTCTTCGAGAAGGACAAGGCCCCGCAATGGGAACCCCGCAACGAGTATTTCACATTCTATCAGAACCTCAACAACCTGAAGCACACGCAGAAAGCCTTGGCGGCAGGAACCGAGGGGGGCAAGCTCATAAGCTATCCGGCAAAAAGCGACGACATAATCGCGTTCTCGCGTGAGAAAGACGGCTCAAAAGTGGTGGTGGCCGCGAACCTCGGAAATGAGAAGACATCTCTGGAATTCAGCGCCGACGCTCCTGCCGTGGCCGGTATGAAGGACTTCTTCTCAGGGGTGGACGCCGCCATCCCGGAGAGTCTGAATCCGGGAGAATATATCGTATTCATCAACAAATGACATAATGAAAAATCTGCTGACCCGCGCCCTGCTTTTGGGCGCAATCATGATTCCATCTCTTTCGCAGGCATCAAACCCGGTGCTTCCGGGTTTCCACGCCGACCCGGAAATCCTATATTCCAACAAAACCGGGAAGTATCATATCTATTCCACCACCGACGGCACACCCGGATGGGGAGGACACTATTTCCATGTGTTCTCTTCGGACAACCTAAAGGACTGGACAGACGACGGCATAATGCTCGACCTCAAGGGCGACCAGGTGAAGTGGGCTTCGGGAAACGCCTGGGCTCCGGCCATCATTGAGCGCAAGGAAGGGAACGGCTACAAATATTATTTCTATTTCAGCGGCCATAATCCGGAGTTCAACCGCAAGACAATAGGCGTGGCCGTAAGCGATGACCCTTCCGGCCCGTTCACCGACCTGGGACACCCTATAGTGACAGACTCGCCCGTGGGACGCGGACAGCAGATTGACGTGGATGTTTTCCAAGACCCGGTGTCCGGAAAATATTTCCTCTATTGGGGCAACGGATACATGGCCGGAGCGAAACTCAACGACGACCTGACCTCCATCAAGCAAGAGACCATCACCGTGATGACTCCAAAGGGGGGGACTCTTCAGGACTACGCCTACCGCGAAGCACCATACGTGTTCTTCCGCAACGGGACATACTATTTCATGTGGTCGGTCGATGACACAGGGTCGCCAAACTATCATGTGGCATATGGAACCTCCGACAACCCTCTCGGCCCCATAAAAGTGGCCGACCAGCCGATTGTCCTCATACAGAACCCGGAGAAGGAGATATACGGAACGGCCCACAATTCTGTGATACAGCTCCCCGGCACAGATGAATGGCTCATAGTATATCACCGTATAAACAAGGACTACATCGAAAAGGAGAAAGGGCCGGGCGTACACCGCGAAGTCTGCATAGACCGTCTCGAATTCAATCCCGACGGCACAATCAAACCCGTTGTACCGACTCTGTGAGTATATGAGATTAGTGATTCAACGGGTGAGCCGGGCATCTGTTTGCATATCCGGCGAGACTCACGGCGCCATTGGACGCGGACTGATGATTCTGGTGGGTGTCGCGAACGGCGACACATCCGCCGACGTGGAATGGCTCGTGGCAAAGACTGCCGCAATGAGGATATTCCCTGACGAGAACGGGGTGATGAACCGGTCTCTTATAGATATAGGTGGCGAAGCACTTGCTGTCAGCCAGTTCACTCTGACCGCCTCCACGAAAAAAGGTAACCGCCCAAGCTACATACACGCCGCAGGACACGACATCGCCGTCCCTCTTTACGATATGTACTGCCGACGGCTTTCCGAAACTATCGGCAAACAGGTTGCCACCGGTGTATTCGGAGCGGACATGCAGGTGGAACTCATCAACGATGGCCCAGTCACCATCATCATCGACTCTCGGCTACGCGAATAGCCACTGATGGCAGTGCATATCCCCGACAGGAATAAGCACTGCCATAAATTTTTTCCACTCCGTCTCAGACCTACATTTACCACCTCTCTCTTATAAACATTTTTTAACACAAATACATAGCTTTGTAAATAAACGCCTTACTATCCCCAACTTCTGTAATTCCCTATTTTTTTATTTGAAAAATTTGCATAAAATCGCAGAAATGCGTAACTTTGCATCGCTTTAATCAAGCACCCCCGCAATAAGCGCAAGCATTTTGCGATGGTATCAGCCTCAAGGGTAAGGCAAAAGCCGAAAGGCTCCCCCGGATACCGGTTGGTCTTGATTAAGCTTATAATACGGGGTGTAGCTCAGCCCGGTTTAGAGTACGCGTCTGGGGGGCGTGTGGTCGCAAGTTCGAATCTTGTCACCCCGACTGAGTAAACGGATGTCGCTTTTCAAGCGACATCCGTTTTTTTACATAGCATAAACCACCACCCCATAAGGAAAGAACCAGAATTGCCCCAAAATCAGGCGAGGACAACAATTATAAAAAGAAAGAGGACACGCCATCTCAGCGCATCCTCCCGAATAAGATAATAACTTATCCCAAATCAATCTATACCGACACAACAGGTCATTCTTCTCCCCCTTGCAAACCGGTACGTCTGTATCCATGAGCCGTATAGACCACTCCAGGGTCGTCGCTGTACTCAAGCTTAAACTCGATGGCATCCGCCACGGCTCCCGATGTAGTCTTTGTACCTCCGAACGTCATCTTCCCGTCAGCCACCTTCACTGTAATCGGGTCATAATCCACATTCTCTGCCGGAGTCTCACTCCCGAATGTGAGGGACGCAACGTTGCAAGACACCTTCACCTTGGTTCCCCAGAAGTTGCCAAGATCGTCAAGCCAGATTTCTTGCCCGTCGTTCTTGTTGGAATTATAGGTTATAAACATGAACGGGCCGTCGGAATATCCATCAGCATCAATCGTCACCATCCATTCTCCGGCAAGATCGACGGTGGAAGTGTTGCGGAATATCCGGAAACAACATAGGGGGCCCGCCTCTGCCTGGTCATAGACAGGCCCCGCAAGTTCAATCACCGCGTAATATGTCACCTGAGTAAGACCTTCCGTGTCCTTGCTGCAAGAAACAAGTAAGAGCACTGCAAGTGCGGATGCCAGTATCGATATATATTTTTTCATATTATTTTAAGCCCGCGAAATTTTAAGGAAGCTCTAAACGAGACCTCACTCACAAGAAAAAACCTGAAAATTCAATTTCTCAAAAGACTCTCACGTCCAAAAATCGTAGCAAAACCACTTCTGAGGGCTCATTTCAATCAAAAAAAATTAAAAATTTTTCTAATTGATTTTATGCAAGTTAAATCTTTTATTGAATTTTTTTTTAAAATTTCTTTCCAAAAAATTTGGAGGAAACAAAAAAACGTTATAACTTTGCACTCGCAATCGGGAAACAAACAACGACAGAAACGAAACGATAGCAAAGACAACAACTCTGGTGCGGTAGTTCAGCCTGGTTAGAATACATGCCTGTCACGCATGGGGTCGCGGGTTCGAGTCCCGTCCGCACCGCCGAGGAGAGAGGAAGAGCAGCAGCGTAAACTTAGGTTTCCTGCTGCTCTTTTTTCGTATATACTCCCCTCACCCATTCTGAACACAACTCCACCTTATCCTCGTAACACTACAACCAATACCATCAGATATGATCTGCATAATCAACGGCCCCAACCTGAACCTCCTCGGGAAAAGACAACCCGAAATATACGGCTCCCGCTCATTTGAATCATTCCTTGAGGAGCTCCGCAGGGAATTTCACGACACTGAAATCGAATATTTCCAGTCAAACCATGAGGGGGAAATAATCGACAAGCTACACAAACTCGGCTACGAGACACCTGAATGTTCAGGAATCGTGATGAACCCGGGGGCCTTCGCCCACTATTCATATGCGATAGCCGACGCCGTGGCCTCAATCAACACCCCCGTGGTGGAGGTGCATATCTCAAACATACACGCACGCGACGAATTCCGGCACAAATCAGTCACCGCTCCCTACTGCAAGGGGATGCTAACCGGATTCGGACTGCAAGGATACAGACTGGCGATTATATCCCTCAACCAGACAACTTCTGACAGCAACGGAAACTCCTGACATGGACCAGACTCTCGAAGACTACATCGACAGGCACATCGACAAGGAA
Source organism: Muribaculaceae bacterium (assembly GCA_029058745.1). Classification (GTDB taxonomy): domain Bacteria; phylum Bacteroidota; class Bacteroidia; order Bacteroidales; family Muribaculaceae; genus Lepagella. The sequence continues at coordinate 20,038 of JAIDXM010000001.1, read as the reverse complement.
CCGGAGGAGCTTTACAGGATCGACCGTGAGTCAAACCTCCGTCTCCTGAATGGGAGGATGTGTTCCGGACACATCCAGGGAAGACTCCTGAAGATGCTCACAAGCATGGCGAAGCCCAGGATGGCCCTTGAACTCGGGACATTCTCCGGATATTCCGCTCTATGCATAGCGGAAGCCCTCGCCGACGGGGCAACGCTACACACTGTCGAGGCCGACGACGAACTTGAGGACTTCATCCGCAAAAACCTCGCCTCTTCGCCCCACGGCAAAAAAGTGACCCTCCACATCGGCGACGCCCTCGAGACAATGAGACAGTGGCCGCCGGAGACATTCGACATGATTTTCATCGATGCCGACAAACGCGACTACACCGCCTATTATCATGAGGCGATGAGGATTCTCAGACCGGAAGGGTTCATAATCGCCGACAACACCCTATGGGACGGACACGTGGTGGAGCCAGGAAGGCACTCTCCGCAGACCCAAGGGATAATAGATTTCAACGACACCGTCGCAGAAGACCCTGCCGTAGAGAAAACGATAGTCCCCCTGCGCGACGGACTGACCATCATAAGGAAACTCCCCGCCGGAAAGGAACTGATAAACGATAACGCCGCCGGCAACGTTATTTAAATACCGGACCACGAGGCCGGACGGCACCAAAAACCGGAAAACATATAACCTGAAACATTCATTATGGAAAGTAAAAGACAAGCAAAGATATCGAGGCTCATACAGAAAGAGCTCAGTGAGATTTTCCGCAAGCAGACAGCCGCGCTCGGCGGCGTGATCGTATCTGTGAGCGCAGTGAGGGTATCCCCCGACCTCAGCATCGCCAAGGCATACCTCAGCATATTCCCGCCGGAAAAGTCGCACGATATCCTCGGCAACATCCAGAAACAGTCGAAAACCGTGAGATACGAACTCGCACAGGCCGTAAAACAGGTGCTACGCAAATGTCCTGACCTGCAGTTCTACCTCGACGACTCGCTCGACTATATCGAGAACATTGACCGTCTTCTTGGACCCGGCTCAAAAAACGCCGAAGCGGACAACAACGACGAATGATCCCGGCGTCTCTCCCGGCACGCATTGCCCTCCGCTATCTGCGTGCCCCGAAATCATACAGCGCGGTCAGCGCAATATCAATAGTCTCTGTGGTGGGGGTGGCTGTCGCCACCGCCGCCATTGTTTGTGTCCTGGCGGTATTCAACGGCTTTCACTCCCTCCTCTCCGAAAAACTTGACATACTCGCCCCAGACGTCCTTGTCACTCCTGCCATAGGGAAAACATTCGCCGACGCCGACTCCATTGCCGGAATTGTGGCCGCCACCGAAGGGGTGGAAACCGTGATGCCATCGGTAATCGACAACGCCCTGGCCATCGTAAACTCAAAAGAGATGCCCGTCACCCTCAGAGGCGTGGACCCGGCATTATACGCCCGAATCACATCAGTGGATTCAATCACATTCGGGGAGACTTCAGCCACCACCCTCGCCCCTGGCATTGTCCTGGCCTCGGTGGGGGTGGCCAACCAGCTCGGCATACACTCTCCGGGGGAGACGATGTTCATATTCGCGCCGCGCCGTGAGGGCAGGGTGAATCTGGCGAATCCTGTCGCATCGTTCATAACAGACTCGGTGACGGTGGCCGACGTCTTCCAGGCGATGCAGAGCGACTATGACGAGAAAACCGTGATATGCGACATATCCACCGCCCGCGACCTTTTCCAATATGACACGGAGGCCACAGCCATCGAGGTGAAGACATCGCCGGGAGCCGACATCTCGAAAGTGGCTGAAGACATTGCCGGCAGGCTTGGAGGCGGAGTCTCCGTCAAAGACCGATTCCGCCAACAGGAAATAAGCTTCAGGATGGTTTCTATCGAGAAATGGGTCACTTTCCTTCTTCTCGTGTTCATAATGATAATCGCCTCCTTCAATATCGTGAGCACGATGTGCATGCTCATAATCGACAAGCAGCCGTCCATGTCAACCCTCTCCGCAATAGGGATGAACAGAAGCACAATAGGGAGAACATTCTGGTGGGAAAGCATATTTGTCTCAGCCTCAGGATGTATCGGCGGCCTGATTCTCGGACTCGCGCTATGCCTCGCACAGCAGCATCTCGGCCTCATAAAACTTGCCGGCGACCCCGACTCGCTCGTGGTGAGCGCATACCCCGTCAAGGTGGTGTGGACAGACATTTTCATAGCAGCAGCGCCCGCGGTGGCTATCGGGATTGCCACCGCTTCCCTGGCCGCAGCATTCGCACGCTCAAGGATATCTCCGCGCCCATAAGCGCAAAAGCAAACATTTTTCCAATACCGACTCATGGTTTAGACAGATTGCCACAAAAAATATTAACTAAAAGTTGCACATTTCCCAAATTATTGATAAATTTGCACAACCAACTACAATCTTCAACCATGGATCGTATCGACACCTTAGACAAAAAGATTCTAAACATCATCATGAAGAACGCCCGCATCGCATCTAAAGACGTTGCGTTGGAATGTGGCGTTTCAAGGGCTGCCATCCACCAAAGGATACAGCGCCTTATCGAAATGAAAGTCATAATCGGCTCCGGATACAACGTGAATCCGAAAGCCCTTGGCTACAACACCTGCACCTACATCGGTGTGAGCCTCGAAAAAGGCTCTATGTACAGGGAAGTGGTCGGAGAACTGGAGAAAATACCGGAAGTGGTGGAATGCCACTACACAACCGGCCCATACTCAATGCTGATAAAGGTCTATGCAAAAGACAACCAGCATCTCATGGAGCTCCTCAACGACCAAATCCAGCACATCCCGGGTGTGACTGAGACCGAGACGCTTATATCTCTCGAACAGAGCATGAACCGACAGATATACATCAAGGTCGATAAATAACAAAATCCCGCCAAAGCAGGAAGTGCCCGCCTAAACACCGGGCACTTCCTGCTTTGCTCAATCCATTATCCTCAGTCCCATGATGAAAAAGAGCTACATATACTCCATTCTGGCCGCCTTGTTCCTCGCCGTGGTGGCTTTCTTCTTTTTTTTCCCCGACGATGTGCAGGGGAATGTGCTCCGACAGCACGACACGATGCAGGGAATTGCCAACGGACAGGAAGGGAAAGCATTCCATGAAGCAACCGGAGAGACAACCCGATGGACAAACTCCCTGTTCTCCGGAATGCCCAATTTCCAAATCGCGCCATCCTACCCGGCCACAGACTCGCTATCCTGGCTCGGACGCGCATTCTCCCTCTGGCTCCCGGCTCCCGCAAACCTCCTGTTTGCCATGATGCTCGGATTCTTCATCATGGCATTGTGTTTCAAGCTTAAATGGCACACCGCCCTATTCGCGGCTGTGGCCTGGGGATTCTCTTCTTACTTCATAATAATAATCGGCGCAGGACACATTTGGAAATTCGTCACTCTCGCCTATATACCGCCAACAATCGGTGGCCTCGCATTGTGCTACCGTGGCAAATACATTGCCGGCACCGCGCTGACGGCTCTATTCGGCGCCTTACAGCTACAAAGCAACCATCCGCAGATGTCATACTATTTCGGACTGGTGATTATTGCCCTGGTTTTAGCATGGCTATACAAAGCTATAAAGGAACACCGGATGAAGCAATGGTCGGTAGCCACCGCCTTGTCTCTGTTCGCCGGAATCCTCGCCCTGGCGGCAAACTCCCCGAGCCTCTACAACACCTATGAATACTCGAAGGAAACCGTGAGAGGAAAGGCCACCGAACTGACCGTGCCGGGTGAAAACGCATCAGCAGGGATGGACCGCGACGCTATCACAGCCTGGAGCTACGGACTCGACGAGACCTTCTCACTGCTGATTCCCAATGTGAAAGGCGGCGCAACGATAAAGCCTGTAGCCGGACAGAACGAACTCCTGTCTGTTGACAAGACCGACAAAGCCGACGAACTGTACCTGCAACCGGAAGTCAGGGCCTACCTCGGCCAATTCCCGCAATATTTCGGCGACCAGCCCATGACCAACGGCCCGGTATATGTCGGGGCGTTCGTGCTTCTTTTAGCCATCCTCGCCCTATTTGTGGTGGAAGGCCCTTTGAAATGGGCTCTCTTCGCGGCTTCCATACTCTCCATTTTCCTGTCCTGGGGACACAACTTCGCGCCCCTCACCAATTTTTTCATCGACTCCTTCCCCGGCTACAACAAATTCCGAGCCGTGGCGAGTATCCTGGTGATTGTTGAATTCTGCGTGCCGTTGCTCGCCGCGTTGTGCATAAAGAAGATGCTCGACACTCCCGATTTCCTGTCGAAATACAAATGGACTGTAATCACTGTCTTTGGAGGCGGCGCCTTGATATGCCTCACAGCATGGGCCTCTCCATCGATATTCGGCTCTCCTTTCTCACAGCAGGAGGTGGCGCAACTCACTGAAGCCGGAGTCTTCAACGACCCGCAATACACCCCGCTTTGGGATGCCGTGAGACAGACACGCCTCAGCCTGGTGTCGGCCGACGCCTTGCGCTCATTGCTGTTCATAGCTCTCGGCTCAGGCGTGGTTTTCCTCTGGCTCAAAGGCGCGTTCCGCAACAAACCTCTCTTTGTCTGCTGCCTCACTGCCGTGGCACTAATCGACCTCTTCCCGCTCAACAAACGCTATGTCAGCACTGAGAGCTTCACCACTCCCGCACCGATGGAAGACGCCTTCAGCATGACCGACGCCGACAGGGCAATCCTCGCCGACACCACAAACTACCGGGTGATGGACGTGGCCGGATTCGGAGACGCCCGCTCTTCCTATTTCCACAAGACCATAGGGGGATACCACGCGGCGAAACTGACCCGCTACAACGACCTGATCACACACCAGATTTCAAAGGGGAATCCGGAGGTGCTGAATATGCTTAACGCCAAATATTTCCTCAGCGGCAACCAGTATCAGCTGAATCCGGACGCGCTTGGAAACGCATGGTTTGTTGATTCGATTGCCTACGTGGCCTCTCCAAACGATGAAATGGTAGCCCTCGACTCAATAAAACCTGCCAGGTATGCCGTGGCCGACAAGGCCTTCGACAAGCTCCTCGGCAATGTCTCTGCCAAAAACCCCGGCGACACCATCTATGAGACCTCTTATGCGCCCAACCGGCTCACATACAAGAGCCGCGCTTCAAAAGACAATCTCGCGGTGTTCAGCGAAATATACTTCCCTTGGGGTTGGACAGCAACCATCGACGGCAAGAATGTGCCGGTGGGACGCGTGAACTATGTGCTGAGAGCCATTCGTGTGCCGAAGGGGGAACACGACATCGAATTCGTATTCGACCCGAAAAGCACCCGAGCCACCAACTCCGTGGCTATGGTCTCTGTAGTGGCCATCTACCTGATTTCTCTGGCCGCCTTGGCCCTATGGGGTGTACGCACATTCGGGAAGAGGCGCAAAGATGACAACACAGATTCCGCACGCAACTGATGAACCCCCTGTCGGCAATAGGACACTCCTACCTGCGATGGCGCCATTCCAGAGGGTTTGGCGTCCACTCCCCTTTCGCCTATAACCTGGTGAAGATGGCCGTCAGACCCGGACGCAGATACGGATACTACGGATATTACGATATCGACCGGGCCCTCCTTGCGGAGGGTGCCGGCGAATATCCGCGCCTCAGGCGCGACGCTATGCTTTTGCTCAGGCTGCTTGCCTCTCTTCGCAGCCGGCGTCTCCTATGCCCGGAAGGCTCGCCCGCCACATTCAAAGCTGTGGCGGAAGCCGTGGGGATACCATGCGTCACTTTCTCCCGGCTCCATGGCAACAATGTCGGGTATGGAGATTTCATAGTATGTCCCAATGATTGCCTCGTCCCGGATATAATCCGCCAATGTCTCATCTCTGGAGCCGCCGTGATGGCCATCAGCCCAACTCCGGAAATCAGGAATGCGATTGAGGCGTTCCGCGACAACGGAACCCGCTTCGACGGGAAAAGGATTGTAATTGCGATACCCAATCCCGACATGGCCTTCGTGGATTATGAAATGAAACTCTGACAACGCAAGCCGATGACCACCAGAGATGTCAAAGACAACGATTCATTGATGCAGGATTTCGAGGCCTATCTTCTTCTGGAGAGAAGCCTGTCGCCAAACACCGCATCGGCATATCTCACCGACACTTCCCACCTGCTCGACTTCCTGAAAGACTCCGGTATATCGCCGGCCGACACCACAGAACAGGAGATACACCAACTCCTCGCCTCTGTCCACGACCTCGGAATCTCACCACGCACACAGGCCCGTATGATTGCCGGCATGCGCGCGTTCTTCAAATTCATGAAAATGGAGGGCTACATCTCCGACGACCCCTCGGAACTGATTGAGTCTCCGCAACTCGGCAAACATCTTCCGGACGTGCTCTCGATTGAGGAAATCGACGCCATGATAGCGGCCATACCTCCCGACAAAGAGGAATCCACAAGAAACCACGCCATTATAGAAACTCTCTATGGCTCGGGGCTTCGTGTGTCGGAACTCACGGCGGCCAGACTCTCGCGCCTTTCTCTCGACGACGCTCTGCTGATAGTGGAAGGGAAGGGAAGCAAACAGCGCATGGTGCCAATGTCGCCTACATCCGTGGCCTTAATCAGGGAATACCTTCCTCAAAGAAACCGCCTGAACATCAAGAAGGAAGGTGATGACATCATATTCCTAAACCGGCGTGGCGCACCGCTGTCGAGAGTGATGGTTTTCTACATAATACGCGACCTCGCGGCAGCTGCCGGAATCGCCAAGACCGTGAGTCCGCACACACTCCGCCACTCCTTCGCCACACACCTTCTCGAGGGGGGGGCCAACTTACGCGCCATCCAGGAAATGCTCGGACACGAATCGATTGCCACCACTGAGCTTTATCTACATCTCGACCGCTCCAGGCTACGCCGCGAGCTGCTTGAACACCATCCCCACTACAAAAACAGATAAGCCAATATCCTGCCTCTCCCCCATGGTGTCGTCTTCACGTTATTTCACCATACGATACGTTTCGGTTAATTTAAGATAAAATTTCATTCATTTCATCCCTCTCTATTGCAAACACCTCTTTTTTTAACTACTTTTGTAGATATAAATCAGACATCGACACCATTTCAAACTCCCATGGAACACTTCCAAAGTCATGAAAAACCCGGAGATGTCATCAACAATCGCAAAAAAGAACAATACATAAAGAATGGCAAAGACATTAGCATTCGTGCTTTCATTGGCTCTGGCAGCCCCCGCTGTCGGTGCCGTCAGATCTGACATACTGATAAAAGACTGGCAGTTCTCCAACGACAGCTCCTCCTGGAAACCTGTCTCAATTCCCCACGACTGGGCGATATACGGGCCGTTCGACCGAAGCCACGACCTACAGAAAGTGGCTGTAAAGCAAAACGGCGAAACCGAGGAAACCTGGAAAACAGGGCGCACAGGCGGTCTCCCATATGTCGGCAAAGGTTTCTATAAGACGACAATAAACGTGGCCGACACTGCCGGACGCTCTCTCGCACTCCTTTTCGACGGGGCCATGAGCCATGCACATGTGTATGTCAACGGAAAGCAGGTGGCCTATTGGCCTTATGGCTACAATTCCTTCTATGCCGACATCGACGGGGTGGCACATCCCGGAGAGAACCAGGTGGTCGTGTCGCTTGAAAACCTCCCGGAGTCGTCAAGATGGTATCCGGGTGCCGGACTTTACCGCAACGTGCATCTCATCGACCGCGACAAGACTCACATCCCCATTTGGGGCACATATCTCACCACCCCCTACGTGTCGAAGGAATACGCCACAGTCAACCTCAAGACTGAACTCGACGGCGTGAGCAAGGGGGAGAATGTGACCCTCACCACCGTAATACGCGACAAGGACGGCAAGACCGTCGCTTCCGACACACATTCCTACAAAATCTATCCGGGACAACCCCTGTCGCAGAATTTCATTGTACGTGACCCCTCTCTCTGGACCCCGGAGACCCCGGCATTATACACGGCAGAGACTTCCGTAGTGAAAGACGGAAAGACGGTTGACTCCTACTCCACCCGTTTCGGGATACGGTCGGTGGAGGTTCGCAACGGGGAAGGGTTCTTCCTAAATGGCCAGAAAAGACAGTTCAAAGGGGTATGCAACCATCATGACCTCGGGCCACTCGGCGCGGCGGTCAACAAGGCCGCGCTCCGCCACCAGCTTGAAATGCTCAAGGATATGGGCGCGGATGCTGTCCGCACCGCCCACAACATGCCCGCCCCGGAACTCGTGGAGCTTTGCGACGAACTCGGTCTCATGATGATGATTGAGCCTTTCGACGACTGGGGATTCCGCCCGAAGTCGAAGAACGGATACGGCACCCTCTTCAACGAGTGGGCTGAGAAGGATATGGTGAACATGATACGACACTACCGCAACAACCCGTCGGTGGTGATGTGGTCAATCGGCAACGAGGTGCCTTCGCAATGGGCCCCCGACGGACTGGCCGAGCTTACATTCCTGCAGGACATCGCACACCGGGAAGACCCGACGCGCCCTGTCACATGCGGCATGGACCAGGTGAAAGCCGTCACCGAGAACGGATTCGCGGCGGCTCTCGACGTCCCTGGATTCAACTATCGTGTCCACCTTTATGAAGAGGCTTTCCCGAAGCTCCCGCAGAACGTCATCCTCGGTTCCGAAACCACATCCACGGTCTCCTCTCGCGGAAAATACTATTTCCCCGTGAAGAAGGCCGCCCAGGTGATGCGTCCCGGCAACCAGAGCAGTGGATATGACGTGGAACACTGTTCCTGGAGCAATATCCCTGACGATGACTTCGCGGCTGAAGACAACCTCCCGTACCACATGGGTCAGTTCGTATGGACAGGCTTCGACTACCTCGGGGAGCCATCTCCCTACGACACGGACGCATGGCCTTCCCACAGTTCCTATTTCGGCATTATAGACCTCGCTTCCATCCCCAAAGACAGATATTATCTCTATCGTTCGAAATGGAATAAGAACGACAAGACCCTTCATATACTCCCGCATTGGAACTGGGAAGGACGAGAGGGGGAAGTGACTCCCGTGTATGTATATACCGACTCCCCGAAGGCCGAACTCTTCATCAACGGGAAAAGCCAGGGGGTCAGAGAGAAAAAGACCGGTGGCTCCAACATGGAACGCTACCGCCTGATGTGGGACAACACCGTGTATGAACCCGGAGAACTGAAAGTCGTGGCATACGGCGCCGACGGCTCCCTGCACGGAGAAAAAACAATACGCACCGCAGGGAAACCCCATCACCTCGTGCTTACGCCAAACAGGCAGGAGATGAGCGCCGACGGCGAGGACCTAATCTACATCACCGTACAGGTGGCCGACAAGGATGGAAACATTGTCCCCACCGATGAACGGGCCGTGAAATTCACTACCAAGGGGGCCGGAAAATTCCGCGCCACCGCCAATGGCGACCCCACAAGTCTCCGACTCTTCCATCTCCCGGAGATGGACCTCTTCTCAGGAGCCGCCACAGCCATCGTGCAGGCTTCCGACAAACCGGGACAGGTGACTTTCACTGCCACGGCAAAAGGTGTGAAACCGGCCTCCATCACCATCCCGGTGCGTTGACAGGCAACCGACCCCGGATGTCAAAGCAAAGTGACTACAAACAACAACATACTAACCCAATAAATCAAGAATCATGACTACAGAAGAAATGCAGAAAAAAATTGAGACAATCTTCTCCGAGCGCTTCGGAGGGGAAGGCAACGTGTATGCCTCCGCAGGGCGAATCAACCTCATCGGCGAGCACACCGACTACAACGGAGGTTTCGTGTTCCCGGGAGCCATCGACAAAGTGATTATGGCGGAAATCCGTCCCAACGGCATGGAGAAAGTGAGAGTTTTCTCTATCGACATCGACCAGTATGTGGAATTCGGTCTCAATGAGGAAGACGCTCCCAAAGAGTCCTGGGCACGCTATATTTTCGGCATCTGCCGCGAAATACAGAAACGTGGAGGCGAAGTGAAAGGGTTCGACGCTGTATTCGCCGGAAACGTACCCCTCGGCGCCGGTCTCAGCTCTTCTGCCGCTCTTGAGTCTTGCTTCGCTTTCGCACTCAACGACCTCTTCAACGGCAACAAAATCGACAAATTCGAGCTTGCAAAAATCGGACAGTCAACCGAACACAACTACTGCGGCGTAAACTGCGGAATCATGGACCAGTTCGCATCCGTATTCGGCCGCAAGGGCAACCTCATGCGTCTCGACTGCCGCTCCATGGAATATGAGTACTTCCCATTCAATCCGGAAGGCTACAGACTCGTGCTCGTTGATTCCCGCGTGAAACACGAACTCGCCGACTCCCCCTACAACAAGCGCCGCGAATCTTGCGAGAGAGTGGCTAAACGTCTCGGAATCGAGACCCTGCGCGACGCCGAGATGGCCGACCTTGAGAAAATCAAAGGTGACATCTCCGCAGAAGACTTCTTCCGCGCAAAGTTCGTAATCGAGGAGAAAGACCGTGTGCTCGCTGTATGCGACGCACTCAACGCCGGCGACTATGAGACTGTCGGAAAGAAGATGTATGAGACCCACAACGGCCTCTCGAAAGACTACGAGGTGAGCTGCGAGGAACTCGACTTCCTCAACGACATCGCAAAGGAAGTGGGCGTCACCGGCTCCAGAATAATGGGCGGTGGTTTCGGCGGTTGCACAATCAACCTCCTTCCCAACGACCTCCACGACAAATTCATCGAGACCGCCACAGCTCGTTTCAACGAGAAATACGGCCATGAGCCACAAATCTACGACGTTGTGATTTCCGATGGCGCACGCCTCGTTAAAGAAGCTCCGAAAGCATGAATATCACAAAACGCACTGCCTCATGTGAATTGGGTGAGATAACCCTCTTCACCGTCACAAACGCCTCCGGGGCTTCCGTCGAGCTCTCTTCGCTCGGCGCCGGAATCGTGAAAGTGTGTGTGCCCGACAAGGAGGGGAAGATTGAGAACGTCGCGCTCTCATATGCCGACCCGGCCTCATATGTGGCCGACGGCCCTTGCCTCGGAAAGGTGCCGGGAAGATACGCCAACCGAATCGCGAAAGGGGAACTCTCCATTGACGGGGAACCATACAAACTCGCAATCAACAATGGCCCCAACGCGCTCCACGGAGGCCCAACCGGGTTCATGAACCGTATCTGGAACGCGGAAGAAATCGCCGACGGCGTTCGCTTCTCCTACCGCTCTGCCGATGGCGAGGAGGGATACCCCGGCAACCTTACCGCCGTGGCCGAATACCACTGGAGCGACGACAACACTCTGACGCTCCATCTTTCGGCCACTACCGACAAAGCCACGGTGGTCAACCTCACGAACCATGCGTATTTCAACCTTGACGGGGCTGACGCAGGATCCGTGCTCGCACATCCCATGAGAATCAAAGCCTCACGCTACCTCCCCACCGACGACACGCAGATTCCCACCGGAGAACTCGCGCCTGTGGCCGGAACTCCGATGGATTTCACATCTTTCAAGGAAATCGGAAAGGAGATAAAGGCTGACTTCCATCCTCTCGCTGTCGGCAAGGGGTATGACCATTGCTGGGTAATCGACGGATGGGAGAAGGGGAAGATGATCGAAGATGTCGTGACTCTCGTGGCTCCCGCCTCCGGGCGTGTGCTCACTGTCGGCTCCACTCAGCCCGGCGTGCAGATATACACCGGCAACTGGCTCGCGGGATGCCCCCTCAACGAGTCGGGGCGCAGCTATGACGACTATGACGGCGTGGCAATAGAGATGCAGGGATTCCCCGACGCTCCACACCATCCGGAGTTCCCATCCCAGGAACTCCGTCCGGGTGAGACATACCGCCACACGATACGTTTCGCATTTTCTGTGAAATAACGAGTCTGTAACCGACTCCGCAAAAAATCGGGATGACCGGGAATGCACTACTCATTCTCTGTCATCCCGTTTTTTTCGCGGGTTGCGGAAGTCATACCTATTCCCAATCCCTCCCCACACTTATTTACATAGTATGCAACCCGACATGCCAAAGGGATGTGCATACACTCAATAATGCACATATACCTCTTGTTTTTGCTATAGATACACGTTTTTTTTGTAATTTTGTGGTATGGATAATAATACTCCCGACAACAGCAGACCCCCGATACGTCCGGAGGTGATAACATACGACGACATCCGCAAGATGGTGCCGGCCCTCGACGGCCACCCCAAAATCGTGGAGAGACTCCTCCACTTCCTGCGGCTCGATGAAATCAACAGGATACACAGCACATACTGCGACACTCCCGGAGTTGAATTCGCCCACCGACTGATTTCAGAGGAATTCAAGTTCAAACTCCGCATTGACAATCTGCAGGTGCTCTCTCAATTCCCCGAACAACCATTCATCACAGTCAGCAACCATCCGTTCGGGAGCTATGACGGAATCCTGCTTCTCGACATCGTCGGGGAATTCCGCCCCGACTTCAAGGTGATGGTCAACCTTATCCTCAACAACATACAGGCGATGCGTGAGAACTTCATAGCCGTCGATCCCCTCAAGACTGACGACCCCGAGAAGAAGAAAATCACCATGCAGGGGATACGGGAGGCCATGAAGCACGTGAAAGCGGGACATCCTCTCGGATTCTTCCCGGCCGGGGCGATGTCGAAACTCGACAAGTCGCTCACCGTGCGCGACCGAGAATGGCAGCCATCCATAATCAGGCTTATCAAACAGCTCCAGGTGCCGGTGATTCCTATTTTCTTCCATGGTCATAACTCCTGGATTTTCAACGCTCTCGGAATCATAGACTGGAGACTCCGCAGCATGAGGCTTCCAAGAGAGGTGATGCGGGCATACGGAAGAGAGATACATGTATCAATCGGCGACCCAATATCCGTGGAACGTCAGAACAGGTGTGAGTCTGTAGAAGCCCTCTCCGACCTTCTGCGCGGTGAGACTTATGCCCTGAAAGCCATAAAATAGACAGACATGGAAGACATCCAGAAAGCGAAACAACGATTCTCAATCATAGGCAACTCTCCGGCCCTGATCGCGGCAATAGGACGGGCCGTGAAAGTGGCCCCAATCGACCTTTCGGTACTCGTCACCGGTGAGAGCGGCAGCGGAAAGGAGTTCTTTCCGAAGATAATACACGCCTTCGGAGCAAGGAAACACAAGAAATATATCGCCGTCAACTGCGGAGCCATTCCCGAAGGGACTATCGACAGCGAGCTATTCGGGCATGAGAAAGGCTCTTTCACGGGGGCCATAACTGCACGGAAAGGTTATTTCGAGGAAGCCGACGGCGGAACCATTTTCCTCGATGAGGTTGCCGAACTTCCGCTCACGACTCAGGCGCGGTTGCTCCGTGTGCTTGAGTCCGGGGAGTTCCTGAAGGTCGGCTCTTCCGTGGTGCAGAAAACCGACATCCGCATTGTGGCCGCCACCAACGTTGACCTCCTGAAAGCAGTCGCCAAGGGTAAATTCCGTGAAGACCTCTACTACAGGCTGTCAACCGTAGTTATCGCCGTGCCTAACCTCCACGACCGAGGTGACGACATCGCGTTGCTCGCACGGAAATTCGCGGCAGACTTCGCCGAGAAATATCTCACGGCACCTATCTCTTTCTCTGAGGAAGCCCAACGGGCCATGATGCTATACCGGTGGCCCGGCAACGTCCGTCAGCTCAAGAACATCGTGGAGCAGCTTGCCCTATTCGAGGCCGGGACCGAAATCTCGCGCCGCACTATGCTGGAGGCCATGCCTCTCGACCACTCCTCGTCAACCTCGCTGGTGACAAGCCAGCCCGGTGTGAGCTATGAGTCGGAGCGAGAGATGCTATGGCAACTCGTGTATGCGTTGCGGCAGGAAATCGCCGACATTCGCAAAAAAATCGATGGCGGGAAACAGTCTCCAGACCCTCACTTCCAGTCGCATGCCGCCACCCAGTCGCTCATAAAATACCAGCCTCAGGTGAGTTCTGAAATAGAGGACGTAATGGCTGTGCCCACTCTCGAGGATTCCGAACGAGACGCCGTGGCGGCAGCCTTGAGGCGAAACGGCGGCAACAAGAAAAAAGCCGCCGAACAGCTCAACATCTCACAACGCACTCTCTACAGGAAGATCCATGAATATGGAATCGACCTCGACGAGGGGGCCGACTCTGAAAACAACGAAGAATGAAAACCACCTCACTCCAACCCTATAGGTTGCGCCGAAGCAACCGCACTATTCTATGGATTGTGGCTTGCTTGCTCACTCCTGTGCTCTCGGCGTGTATCCCATCCTACAAGCTGAACGGCTCGGCCCTGAACTACGATATCTACAAGACCATCGACATCACGGAATTCCCGATTCGCGCGGCCCTCGTATATCCTCCTCTCCAGCAGACTTTCGAAAACAAGCTGCTCGACGCCGTGACACGACAGACCCGACTGCAGGAAATAGACGGGAACTCCGACCTCGAGATGACCGGCGAAATCACCGGCTACTCACTCTCCCCGCAATCCGTCGGGGAAGATGCCTACGCCACTGAGACCCGGCTAACCATCACAGTGAGAGTCAAATATACCGACAACAAGAATCCCGCAAACAACGTTGACCAGAGTTTCTCTGCCTACAGGCAGTTCTCAAGCTCTCTGATGCTCACCGACGTGCAGGACGACCTCTGCAACGAAATCTGCGACGAACTCGTGGACCTGATCTTCAACGCCACTCTCGGAAACTGGTAACAACCCTTCAACAATATGAACTGCGACATAGACAAATATCCATATTTCATATACCCGGCGGTGGTGGCCCTGCGCGAGAGCCGGGAAAACGCCGGCAACCAATCTCTCACGGATGAGGAACTCTCACGGTTACGTCGATTTGTGGCCGCAAACGTAGGAGATATAACCGCCCTGCGCCGTATCCTGGACATCGACCCGGAGGAATTCGCCTCATTCTATCCTGACATGCTCTCCCCGTCGCTATCCACAAACGACACTATCGACTCATTCCTTTCCCACTTCGGCAACGCCGACGCACCCACACCCCGCGCCGCCGCCGAAATTCCGGTGGAGTCCATGACCTATTCCCTGGAAGAAACCACCGCAGATATGGCCCCCTCTCCTGCCGTCGATGACACAGCCGCCGCGATTGATTCGTTCCTCGCCGCCTCTGCCCCGGCTTCCCCCGCGCCGGCCTCAAAAACAGATTTTTCCGAGGCCAATGCCCGCATTCTTATAAAAAATCATGACTATCAGGCCGCTTTGGAAATTATTCAGCATTTAAGTTTGAATAATCCGGAAAAAAGTATTTACTTTGCAGACCAAATACGCTTCTTGAGAAAACTGATTCTCATTCAAGCGCATGATAATTAACTGAACGGCCCCAAAGGCTCAATAAATAACAACATCAAAATGTACATCTTTCTCAGCATCCTTATCGTGATCGCATGCCTTCTCCTCATCGGAGCGGTGCTAATCCAGAAATCAAAAGGGGGAGGTCTCGCATCCGACTACTCCCAGGGAAACCAGTATCTCGGCTATCGCAAGACCACCGACTTCATCGAGAAAGCCACCTGGAGTCTCGCCATCTTCATCTGTGTGATAAGCATCTGTGCATCTTTCGCAATCAAGACACCCATCAACGTGTCGAGCATGGCCCCGGCTCCCGCAGCCACCAGCGCTCCCGCGCCTGCGCCCGCACAGACCCCGGCGCCGTCACAGGCTCCGGCAAATTAATCCGGAGGCTAAAACGACACTCTACAATAAGCAACAGAAAAGCCGCATCCACTACGATGCGGCTTTTCTACATATATCACTAAAAGCATACACAAAAGGGAAAAACATCCACATACCGACGGAATTCTCCAGGTAATGAATCCCTAAGAAGAGATTAACAGGCGGATGCCATGGTCAGTCGATGGTCTGGGCGTTCCAGAGGAGCTTGTCGCGTAGGATGGTAGCGAAATTGGTATCCTTCCGCCTCACAAGCATAGTCGAGAATCCCGCACGCTTTATCCATATCCTTTCTCCGGCCGGAAGAGAATAGCTTCGCCCGTCAAGACTTATCCGGAAATCGCGCGTGCGGCTCTCTACCGTAAGCTCCAGTTCGGAATCACCCCCCACCACAAGGGGACGCACCGTAAGGGTATGGGGAGCCACCGGCGAAAGCGAGATGCAGTCGAGCGTCGGCTCAAGGATAGGGCCCCCGGCCGAAAGATTGTAGGCCGTGCTTCCTGTCGGAGTCGAGACTATTAGTCCGTCGGCCCTGTAATCGGCAAGGAAATGCCCATTGATATTGGTGCGTATCTTTATCATCGACGCGGTCTCCTCCTTGAGCACAGCCACCTCATTGAGCGCATAAGGCCACGTGCCTTCCGGGAGACTGTCGCTCTGCACCCACAGCATCATGCGCCGCTCCACGATGACATCGCCACGGCAAACCGCACCGAGCATGTCTGTCACCTCCTCAAGCGCGCAACTGGCCAGAAAACCGAGATGTCCCGTGTTGACGCCAAGTATCGGCACCTCACTCCTCCCCACCCACCGGGATGCCCGCAGGAATGTGCCGTCGCCCCCGATGCTGACCGCGAGTCCGGTGTCCTCCGGCATCCGCGACGCCACATAAGCGCCACAAAGCTCCACTCCCCGCTCCCTCAGATAGCCCGCGAGTTTGGGATGCACCGCCACCCTGAATCCCGCCCCCGAAAGAAACGAGAAAAGCCCGGCAAGCTCCTCAAGATATGGCTCCTGCCGTCGGCTTCCGTAAATCGATATAAGATTGTTCATACGTTAAGCAATGTCTGCAATGACATGAGGCGCTCGAACGCCACCCCCTCGTAGCGCGAGTCTCCCGCGCCTCCGTATGCCTCCACCACATGGTAGTCATAACGCTCCAGGTTATGGACGGCAGATGTCGGGTCAAGGCTCCTGATTCGCATGGTGACCCGCAACATCCCGTCTTCGGCAGGCACCGTGAAGAGGTCAACGAGATGGGCGTCGCTGTCTTCCACGGCATGCGCAAGATGGCTCGCGCTATACTCCTCCGGACGGCATTCCACTGTCACCATGCTGCAGTCGTCGCGGGCCGCAAGCATTTTCCCGAGACCCTCGAGCATCGAGCCCTGGTCAATCACCCCAAGCGAGACATCACCGTCGCGCACCCCCACTTCCCTGCCGGGAGTGTCGAGAAGACGAGGCAACACCTCAAGCAGAGGCATGTCGGCGTCTATAAGGCGCTTGGGCTGGCTGTCTGCAACTGTCTTGCCGGGTGATAATATCTCTCTTGCTGTCATATTCCTTTTTCCTTTTCTCTTTGGCTGATTTCTCAACCTGTTCCATATTATTAACGTATATGCGCCCTGTTTTAGCGCGGTAATCTACTTTTTTAACACCACTCCCCTACCTTTTTATTGAGAAGTTGACCAAAACTTTTTGCAAGGCGCACCTTTTTTTATATTTTTGCAGTTTAATCGGCATATCGTGAACCCATCCCCTTATTAGGGAGTTAAAACATATGGCTTCACCGGCCGATATCGGGAATCCTGCAAATACCATGCCGAATTTCCGACATGTGGCATTTCGCCACAATTGTTGTTTAATTTTTCAAACCCGTAAAATGACCAGGCTAAGTGTTAACATAAACAAGGTTGCTACCCTCCGCAACGCCAGAGGCGAGAATGTGCCGGATGTCGTCAAGTTTGCAATTGACTGCGAGAAACTTGGAGCACAGGGGATAACAGTACATCCGCGTCCCGACGAGCGACACATCACACATGCCGATGTATATGCCCTCCGCAAGGTGGTGGCCACTGAATTCAACATCGAAGGATTCCCTTCTCCTGAGTTCATGAGGCTCGTCTGTGAGGTGCGTCCCGCCCAGGTGACTCTCGTGCCCGACTCTCCTTCGCAACTAACGTCGAATGCCGGTTGGGACGTGAGTGTGAACCTCGATTTTCTACGGCAGATTTGCTCCGAACTCGCAGACGCTGGCATCCGAAGCTCTATTTTCATAGACGCCGACCCGCGACAGGTGGCCCTCGCGGCCGAAGCGGGTGCACGACGTGTCGAGCTTTACACCAAACCCTATGCCGACAGATTCCCTACCGACCCGGAGGAGGCGGTAGCCCCTTTCGTGAAAGCTTCCGCGAAAGCCCTCGAACTCGGAATCGGACTTAACGCCGGACACGACCTCAACCTCGAGAATCTCGCCTACTTCCACAGGCAACTGCCGCTCCTCGACGAGGTCAGCATAGGACACGCCCTCATTTCCGATGCCCTGTACCTCGGAATCGGGGAGACAATCAGGCGGTATCGCGAGGCCTTGTCCGACAATATCTAATGTCACTGAAGCCGTTATTGGATTTAATGACCTCATCCCTCCCCACAAAAAACTATAACAATCTAAAAAAACCGACAACAAAGTGGAGAAACTTTCTTTCTGGTCGCTCGTAATGGACGGCGGCTACATCATGATCCCGCTCGCTATTCTTCTGATAGTAAGTATATATATTTTCGTTGAGCGTTGCTTCGCCCTTCACAGGGCTTCAAAAAACGATGACACCTTCATGAAACGCATACGCGACTATATCATGGAAGGTGACACCGAAAACGCAGTAAACCTCTGCAAACGCACCGACACCCCTTATTCACGACTTATCCTCAAAGGAGTAAACAGAATCGGCCGACCGATGAACGATGTGCTCGTGGCTATCGAAAACACCGGAAACATTGAGGTGGCCAACCTCGGAAAAGGGTTCACGTGGCTTTCCACCACAGCCGCCGGAGCTCCTATGCTCGGGTTCCTGGGCACCGTGGTGGGTATGATCGACGCTTTCTTCGCCCTTGCAAACGCCGGGACGGCCGCCAACATAACAGTACTGTCGTCAGGAATCTACCAGGCCCTCGTCACGACTGTGGCTGGTCTTGTGGTGGGAATCGCCGCCCTCTTTGCCTACAACTATCTCGTGTCTCGCGTCAACAGAATCATGAACTCCATGGAGGCCAAGACGATGGAATTCATGGACCTCCTCAACGAACCAGCCTGACACTCTGTTTTTTTTAAATTCATAATTCATAATACTTAATAATTAATGTATTATGAATTGAATTATGAGTAATCCAACATAAGATGGCCCTTAAAAAATCTTTCCAATCCCTCGACACTTTCTCAATGTCGTCGATGACAGACGTGATTTTCCTTCTGCTCATTTTCTTCATGGTGACTTCCACCTTGATTTTCCCGGCGGCAATCGATGTCAACCTTCCGCAGAGCAGCGAGCAGACTTCTCTCAAACCGGTGACGGAGGTATATATCGATGCGGAAAACAAGCTGTATCTTGTCGCCGACAGAAACGATTCCATAGAAGAGAATTCTACGGCGAGAATCGTGACACGCGATGAACTCCTCGCAAACCTGATGCTCATACAGAAGCAGGACTCCCTCAGGGCCGTGGCTCTTTATGCCGACAGCACGGTGGCTTATGCCCGCGTTATAGAGGTGCTCGACCTTGCGGCAAGAAACAACCTGAAACTTGTGCTCGCCACTCGTTCCTCACAGAAAAAACCTGATGGACAATAACAGAAAAGACCGCGCCCTGGCCGCTTTAATCACGTTGCTGATTCTGGCTGCAATTCTTCTCATTCTCCTGTTCGGCAGTGTGAGCTGGAAGCGTGACGCTATAACCGAGACGACTTCCCCGGAACTCATGCTGGAAGAGGAGGAGTTTATCGAACCTGAACTCGTCGAACTCGGAGAGGAAACTGCCGTCAAACAAAACAAGCCGGCTCCAACCCTGAAAGGTGAACCGGAACCCGCCCCGGAAGATAATGCCGAGATTGTAGATCCGGGTCCGAAACCCGATCCTAACCCCAAACCGGTCAGAAACGAGATTACCCAGAAAAAGGAGAGCCGACTGAAACAGGAGGAGGCTGCCAAGACCGAAAAGGAACGTAAGAAAGCCACAAGCTCCGTTGCTTCTAAATTCTCTTCTAAAAACGGCTCTACAGAGGGGTCGGACAAGGGTACTTCCGGTGCAGGCGGTCGCTTATACACATGT